>CAYZDA010000016.1:46866-55572 GCA_964477095.1 uncultured Bacteroidales bacterium
AGGCTTTGCATGCTATCCCTCCGCGACACCTTTCCCAGCCTAAAGCCGGCGTACGTTCCAAATTCTCTGCTACTTTCTGACCCCGGTGGTTTAAAACAGAACCACGGGCAAGCCTCTGATCCTTCTTTGTAAACCTTTTCCTTTCAATTATTTACTATCTGCTATCTACTTCACCTCTTAAGCCGCTTCGTTCTCTCAGCTTCCCTCCGCGTTAGCTATTGGGCATTAGCTATATGGGTGTTGGATTTATCGCTAACACCATCACTCAATTTATTAAATTTTACAAATTCAACATCGTTTCATAAATGTTATTTATTAATTTTCAATCAAAAATAATCATAATTGTTCAAATGAAAAGGCAAAACTTTAATAATTGTGTCGTAAAACCTCCGCCCACCAAAAACCATTGTCATCCCGAGGGAGATTTTTCCGAAGCGAAGCGGAGGAAAAAACGATCCGAGGGATCTCCTGGCGGGGTTTTGTTGTCATTGCGTAAAGGCATTTTCCACATCGCAAGCAGTACCAAACCCTGGGCGAAGCTAAAGGGGTGGGAAAAAGCAAAAAAGTATAAAATGTTCATACACGCCTTAATATGTGACTAAATATAACCAGTACAGGGATTAATATCAGACCCGTACTGGTTACAGGTATTATAGCCATTGCCTGTTGCAATGTATTACTTACATCTGTAAGGAATAGATTGAAAACATATGACACTAATAAAATAGACCATTCCGAAAAATATGAATAAGTAAATTTACTCAACCCCCGGATTTCCTGAGGCAAAAGCTATGTTTTCAATATTTCCCGTTCAGACCACAGAAGAACAACCTTTGCCTGGTAAAAAGAAGTTTTTTCGGATTGGACTCATAAATAAAAATGTTATATACTCGGAATTGCTCCCATTCCAAACACCATGGCCAGCAGGGCTACGGTTTCAATAATACCCATTACTGCAATGTACATACCTGCTCCCTGTTTACTGTCAACTGCCAGGTTGGAGCATGCTGCGGCTCCTGCTTTGCCTTGCATAATGGCTGAAGCTGCAATAGCAATACCAACGAACAGGGAAACAATCATCAGGTTAACATCCGAAGTGACCGGAATTTCTGCACCAGAAACAACGTTCATAAAGATCATACCATAAATAATCTGGCTTAATGGCATGCCTACCATAGCCAGTGCCAATGGTGGGAGCTTTTTATTCTCTTTAATGGACTGTTTCCACAAGCCAATTGCCCCTGAAGCAGCTATGCCTGTGCCTATAGCAGATCCTAATCCACCGAGCCCAACCGTTATGGCATGGCTGCCAAAACTTAAGGGTCCTAAAATTGTTGCTAAAATCATAATCTATTTTGTTATTAATTATTATTTTGATTTTCTTGTTTAAGTTTAAAAGGACTATACTCATTACCTGCAAATTCAACTCCTGCATGGCTGGCATATTCCAGCATATTAAGGCGCACGCCATGAACAATGATGGCCATGGCAGCCAATATCATATTTAAAGCATGACCCAGTACCAAAATAAGAACAGCGATGATGCCTGAGAAAACCGTAGTAATACCATCACCAATGGCCATCTCGTTAAAGCTTATCGCCATTAGGACAGTAGCCAGGCTAACAGCGTATAACCGGATATAGGATATGATATCAGAAAAGCCATTTATTACTGTCAAAGGAATATTTGCTATAGATGTTAAAATGCCTTTAAATACATTTTTTCCCGGATTTGAAAATAAAGCTACCAATACGCCACCAACAATAAATAAATAAATCATAGAATCCGGTGCCGGAATTTGTAACACCATCTCGTTTATAAAAAGGTATAACCCCCATACAATAGATATCCAGCCTATTTCAGAAATGGCTTTAACACTCTTACGATATTTCCAGGCAAGTTGTAAATGTCCTATAGTAAGGTGGACGGCACCAACTATAAACATAAATTTTTGAATAAAAAGGTCGTCTTCACTAAAGCTGGCAATGTTATCAATAACAAATGAGCTGATTACCGGTAAATGAGCAATTTCTTCTACCCCAAAGTAAGTTCCGGTGAGTATGCCCCATAGCATAATTGAGCCGGAAAGTGTATATAAAAGACTAAATTCTATACGAGGCTTAAATTTCTGTTTGTAATGTACAAATAAGGTAATTAACAAGAATATTAGTCCATATCCCGCATCTCCAACCAGAATACCCGAGAAAAAAGTAAAAAAGATCATAAATATCTTAGACACATCAATTTCATTATATCCGGGTACCAGGCCCATGAAATTCATAACGGGTTTAATGCTCGCGGCCCATTTCGGATTTTTTACCAAAGTAGGTACTTCTTCAAGCTCTTCTTCTGTAGGGTCTTGCAGGACATACCCCCAGTTATTTTTATTGGCTGTTTCTATAAATTCGTCTATTGACTCTTGAGGCAGATAACCTTTCCAGCAAGAGAATCTTTCATCTACCTGATGGCCGCTGTGTTGAACTGTCCGAACGCTGTGCCTGCGATGACGTTCATCCAGGGCGTCCTTTAGCAGGTCTAGTTTAACATGATAGCTTTGCAGTAACTCCTTATTCTTTTTAAGTTCATGATGATTTTCTTTTAAGTCTTCTTTCAGGTATTTCAATCTTATTTTTGGTGCTTTTACCTCGTCAAAAGGCAATTCATCCGTAGGTTTCGTGGTTATTAGAGCCACACGGTAAATCCCACCTGATTCGCCGTCTAAAAAAATATCGTTGCGATTATTAATACTATTATATTCTTTTTTTGACAGCAGGTAAAACTTAACATAAACACCGGCACTGGACAGTTTCCTAATGTCCCGTCCACTGATGTTTCCCCACTCCTCATACCATTTCTCGCACTCCCTCATCATGTTAAGTTGCCTGATTAACTCGCTCCTTTTCTGATCAGCTTTCAGGATATTTTCCATGAGGGTGACTTCTCCATGAAACTCTTCAGTTAGCTCTTGTTTGTCTGATGCAACTGGCTCAAACTCTTCCAGTATGGAGATGGCTTTGGTCATTTTTTCGATCTTCTGATACACACGATTGATTGATTCGTCTTTTGCTGGTTTAAAAGGAATGATATGCACTGCACCCAGATTCCCTAACAATGTAAGGTCCGCCTCAATTGTTGATTCAGGAACAAATAGAAGAAGTTTTTTCATTTTTACGATCATGCCCGGTCCTCCTCTTCTTTTTTAGTTTTCATAACCTTGGCTGTGGCAATCATCAGGCGTTCGTCATCTTGCAGCTTTTGGCTGATTTTACGTATAGCCTTTTTTGCATTAGGAATCCGCCTGTTTTCAAATAATTTAACTCTTGCCCTTACCTCCAGCAATTCTTCTTCCAGCAATTCAATCTGTTTTTGAAGGATTTGAATTTCTGCAATCAGTTGTAGCTGTTCTTGCATCAGCTCTACCGCATCATCCACCCATAATTCCATCTCGTCGGTAACTTCTTTTACGTCAAACTCTACGCCTTCGTATTTTTCTACCTGTACACCGGCAATATCTACCGGCTTTGTTTTGATTTTTTTAATATTGATGAAGCTGTCTATATCCACCCATTTATCACTTAACACTGCGATCCATGGTTCGGCCTGTGCCTTATTCTCCTCAATAGCATAGTGTAATCTTTCAATGGCTTCACTAATTGAATTTATGGTAACCATTAAAGATTTTTCCATAGCTTCAAATAAGGGGAGCATACGCAAGGATACTTTCAGGATTTTTTGTTGCCTGGCCCGTTCTGTTTTAGTATATTTTATTTTAAGTCCTGCCATAATTAATTTTCCATCTTTTCAATGGCTGGGTAAACCACCTTGTCAAGGATTTCAAGACCTTTCTCTTTGTCAAAAGAATCAAGCCTTTCCAATATTTGCAATTTCAATTTATAAACAAAAACCTCCGTTGCTGTGAAGTGTTCCATGTCATCTATGGAATCAAGTTCGTCCCATAGTATTTTCATCAGGTATTTTTCCAGTTCGAGGGGGTTTTTTTCCATTATCTTATCCGGTAATGTAATAATGTTGGGTGTACGCGACTGTCTTTTGGCTGATCTTATTTCCAGCTTATCTGCCTCTATGTCTTCAGATAAGCTAATCGCACTACTAAGGTTGCCATAATCTTTAGCCCGACTAAGTTTGCGGACATCGAGATTTTCAAGTTTTTTAAATGTAGATTCAGATAGCTGGAAAGAAGCCTGTAGCATGAACGATTCAAGTGATATGGGGGCAGGCTGGCCATAAGTCAGCGATGGCAAACTCGATATGAGGTACACAACATTAGACATACTATTCCTCCCGTGTTTTGGTTATCAGTTCAACCAAATCTTTATTTATTAGAGAAAATACAGCGTTTTCAATATCTTTTGACGATATTACAAACTGTACTTCGTCCTGATCATCCTGTGAAACAATTATTTTGGCTTCTTCAGAAGGCAATGGTTTTATTTCCATTTTTTTACCAATCGCATCACTCACCAAATATTCCTGCATTTTTTCCGCAAGCGAAGGTGTCACTTCTACGCTTTTTTTGCCTGGGATTACCTGTGATACAATATCTAACATTTCTCTCAGGTACTCTTCCTGTGTTAGAAGGCTATCGCTATGTTTTCTGAATGTTTGTTTTAGCATGTTAAGGATGGCGATTTTGGTTGCTTCAATAACATCCCGGGATGCTTGATTAATAGCAGCCTTTGCATTCTTCTCCATCTGATCGCTCTCCTTTTTTGCATTGTCGAGCATCTGTTTTCTTTCTGCTTCTGCATCTGCTATTATCTTAGCTGCCTTTTCCTTACCGTTGTTGATAATGAGCTGTTTTTCTTTTTCCCCAGCTTCAATACCCTGGCTCTTAAGCTTCGAGATAATGCTTTCCAGGTTTTCTATATTGCTGTTATTTTCTTTCATATCTCAAGTATTCAAATTTTCTGTTTTATTTACCAGGCTGTACATACTATTTGTTCCAATATTCGGAAAGTATGCTTTGAGTAATCCCTGTTTCTGAAGGCTTAAAGTGTTTTCGTAACAGATCCCAGCACATATCAAGAGCCTCATTAAGTTCAATTGGAGTGCCAAATGGTTCTTCTATCTGGCTAATAAAATCGCTACGGTACCTAAGAAGTTTTTGTGAGTAGGCGTCGTTTGCAGCTCCAACCTCGGAGGCTTCATATGCCTTTTCTGCATCGGCCAGCAGCGAGGCCATGGCTGTCATAATCGCCCTGTGGTCGCTTCGGGTTTTTCCGTTGACCTGTTGCTTTAATCGCGATAATGAGCGCGCCAGCTTAAGTTTTCCTCCTTCCAGGAAAAACTGTCCTTCTGTAATATAACCTGTATTATCGGGTACCGGGTCTTCTAAAGACTCCAGTGTGGTTGCGCCAATAATGGTTATTGATCCGGCCCCTTCAATATCTGCAGCCACTTCATACCGGCGTGCCAGCTCGGAATACAAAGATCCGGGATACCCTTGTAATGAGGGGATCATATCCTGATAATTAGCGACATTACGCAGAATGTTAGACCAGTTGGTCATATCTGTCAGGAGTACCAGCACATCTTTGCCCTGATCTGCGAATTCACGTGAAACGGTCAGCGCTACGTCGGGAAGCATCAGGCCTTTGATTTGCGATTCGCCTGCCAGGTGGGTAAACATTATGGTTTTGCTCATGTTTCCCGACTTTGACAATTCCTCTTTAAAGTAATGATATTCGTCGAACTTCAAGCCTATGCCGGCAAAAATGATTACATCAGATTGTGCCCCTCTGGCAATTTGTGCCAGTAAGCGGTTATAAGGTTCGGTGGGGCCAGCGAAAATTGGAATTTTTTGTGACTTCACCAATGTATTAAAAACATCAATCATAGGGACACCTGTCCAAAGCGCTTGTTTTGGTACGAGCCGCACTGCCGGGTTTAGGGTGTCAAGCTGTGTAGGCAATTGTTTTTCATACATAATCCCGGGCCCATTGTCTATTGCATCACCAGTGCCGTCAAAACTCCGCCCGAGCATATTTTGTGAAAAACCTACTGTTGTTGGTACTTCATGCAACCTTACTTTGGTTTTGGTGCTTATTCCGCGTGTGCCATTATATACCTGGAAGCGTGTTGAATCTTCTGTGATATTAATGGCTTTTGCAAAGGATATGCTCTGGTCATTACTGGCATTGATCAGTTCTACCACATGGTTAAGTGCAACACCGGGATTTCCTTCCACTGATGCCAGGGCTTTACCTATTTCACTGATCTTTCGTATCTCTTTTTTTATCATTATGTATCCTTCTTTTGTAAAATGAAATTCTGGACTTTAAGTGTCAGCATGGATATCTGCTTTTCAGTGGTTGCATTATAATTCCAGTCCCTCCAGTTCTGACGGAATAAATCAAATTTAGACTTGATGTGTTGCTTGAAGTCATCATCATCCAGGTTGCCCTGCGTAAAATGTATGTCACTGTCAATAAGGGTTTGCACTGCTTTATTAATCACTTCCAGGCGGTCCGGGCGCGTGCATGCTTCAACTTCGTGAAAGGCATCCTGCTGTAGCACACAAAAATCGATGGTCATACCTTTTTGATACAGTATGTATTTATCAATAGGGACTTTTTTCAAGCCAATTGTACTAATTGTTTGATCTATACTATTAGACTCCCTAAGAGTATCTAATATTTTTTCTCTATGTTCCCATGAGATGAACCCTTTATAAACCGAGGTTGTATAGGTAAGCGGGTCAATAGCGGGATATTTTTTGGCATCGGCCCTGTCTTGCGACAGTCCCCAAAATGCACCGGTGGCATCCATGGTTGCTTGTGTCACGGGTTCCTGGAAGTTCCCCCCAGCCGGCGAAACGGTTCCGATAAAAGTAAGCGAACCATTTGTGCCGGCATCGGAACCGGCGCGCTGGTACAAACCTTTAATCTGATCGGGAATATCCATGGGGAACGCTTCAGGCCCGGGGATATCTCCCTGCCTGCCGCTACGTTCGCGCAAAGCCTGTGCCCACCTTGATGTAGAATCTGCCAGCATGATCACGTTATAGCCTAGATACCGGTAATATTCGCCCACCGTAAGGGCAATAAACACACTGGCTTCCCTTGCTGCAACAGGCATGGAGCTTGTGTTTCCAAAAATACACATACGATTCATCAATGACTGACCCGTAGATGGATCTTTTAGCTCCGCAAAATCCTTAAATACCTCTACTGCTTCACCGGCACGTTCGCCACAGGCAGCCATTACGATAATATCAGCAAGTGCATATTTGCTTAAGGTGTGCTGCAAAACTGTTTTACCGGCACCAAAAGGCCCCGGATTACCAACAGTGCCGCCATAGGCCACCGGTGCCAGTAAATCGATGATACGTGTACCTGTTGAAATTGGTTTTTGAGGTATGCTGCGATCTTTAAATGAAATAGGTGATTTCACAGGATGGCGGAAGGCAAGTTTTAACTCGTGCTTGTTGCTTTGAGCATCAATAGCAGTAGCTACCACCTCTTTTATTGTTACTTCACTTTTTTCTATTATTGATTCGATGGTACACTCTCCAAAAGAGAAAGGTACCAAAATTTTGTGTTCAAACATTCCCTCTGGTACAGAGCCTATTATATCGCCGCCTTTTACTTTGTCGCCGGTTTTAACTCCTGGGGTGAAGTTCCATTTTTTTTGATCGTCGAGGGCCGGAGCTTTCATGCCAGGGCGCAGGTATGGGTCAATTTCGCTAAGATAATAAAGTGAATTCTGAAGCCCATCCCATACACTGGTAAGTAGTCCAGGACCTAACAATACGGATAGGGGCTGACCGGTGAATTCCACCCGGTCACCTATTTTCGCACCGGTTAAATCCTCAAATACCTGCATTTCTACAATTCCATTCTCCGGGTTTTTATAATCGGGTTTTATCTGCAATACTTCTCCCTGTAGTGATTTTCCGTCAACCAGTACATCTGCTGTTTCACCCATTATTACTTCACCAGAAAAACGAACCTGCACAAGCGAATCCTGGATGCTGATTAAACTGCCTGTGCGTTTATTATCTTTTTTGTTCATATATTTAGTTATAGAATGTACTTTCTCTGTATTTTTTCGCTTACCATTTTTTTTTTGCAAAAATATAGATATCCAACAATTTTTTTTTGAACAACAATCGGTTTCAAGTTCAGATAACATAACTATAGTCATGTATTTCTGAGTCATAGGTGAATAACAAAAAACCGAATTATTTGTTAATAATCTTAATGTTATTTTTTACTGTTTTGGTATAACAGGTGAGCCCTCATCTCAGACCTTGACATTTCGCAGGAGAGTTTTTTGGAGCGAAGCGAGGAAAAAACGACCCGAGGGATCTCCCGGGGGTTGATGTGGCCTTTTGTACACAGGCATTTCCAATACAATAAACATTACCAATCCCTGGGCGAAACGAAGGGATGGGGAAAAGCAAGACCGGGCTTATATTACAATCAAATTTTTTCAGTCCATTTTGGCAAAACCAAATAATTAATTATGATCTCCTCTTCGTTTATTTTGTATACGATTATGTATCCTTTATAGATAAAATCTCTAATGTCTTCTCTTTCAAAAAATATTGATTTTCTGTTTTGATAAGGCATTTTAGCTAGAGTCTGTCAATAAACATCAAAGTATTGATAATTAAAAGGCTAAACCATAATGTCATACAATCGTTTTCAAATATTTGTAACTAAAGTTTCCCACTTGTTAAA
>CAYZDA010000017.1:0-55307 GCA_964477095.1 uncultured Bacteroidales bacterium
AGATATATGTATTTGGTATTTACTTTGTGAAATAAAACTCATCAAAAACGAAAACTATGGAAATTCAATTACGCGATCAGCTGACAGACTCATGGAACAAGTATTTTCCAGGTGCAGAACTGCCTGTGGTTCTCTTTTATACCAATGACCCTGGAGATGTTCCATATGCCCAAAAGCCCTCTGGCCACCGTTGCATTTTTGCCGATATCGCTCAAGTGAGAAAGGGTGAATCGCTTGCATTCAACCAGGACAACATCGGGTGTGGAGGCGGACAAAAGTATGCCGGTTACCGTGAGGGGCAGGGTCCCGACTTCGAATTTTTTCTTTCTTGTGGTATTGAAGGTAAACTGGAAGGCGAGCGATATAAAAAAGATCCTGAAACAGTGCGTGAGATGATGCAGGGGTTCCCGGAAGTAAAAGCAGAAGGAAAGTCATTGATTTTTAAGCGCTGGGATAAACTCACTGAAGATGATCAGCCTGAAGTGGTAATATCATTCGCGAATCCTGATGTGATTTCGGGGCTGTTCATGCTGGCTAATTACGACCGTGCATCCAATGATAATGTAATCAGCAGGATGGGTTCTGGTTGCTCACAAACCATACTCTATCCATATCTGGAAATTGAAAAAGAACATCAGAAGGCTTACCTGGGGATGTTTGATCCATCAGCCAGGCCATATGTCAAAGAAAACATCCTTTCTTTCGCCACTCCTTACAAGCGCTTTTCAGAAATGATCCATAATATGGACGAAAGCTTCCTGATAACAAATACCTGGAAAACATTGGCCAAGCGAATAAAAACCAACAACTGATACGGTGTACAGGCCTGCCTGTTTTTTTGGAAAATACACAGCTCTTGACAAAATGTCACTACATGGCAGAAAAAAACCGGCATTTATAAGGGAGAGCACCGTGATGCTGGCCTCTGCCGGAGTAAGCAGAAGCTTACCATCAGGTGTGAATTGCCCGGAACAAAATCAGGGGTCACAAATAACCGCCTGAGTAGATTTCTATCAGGCGGTTATTCATAACATTAATTACCAAACCTGTTCGGTCAGTTCCACGAAACGTTTATATGGAATGGCAGCCATACTGGTAGCATTTAATGCGCCGTGCTGATGACTGATCATTGAAACCTTAGCTGCTGTTTCAGCATCAGGTGCTTCATATATATCCAGGAAATCATAATCACCCAGCAATGCATAATGCTCTTTGAATTTTACTTCAGGGCACTTTTTCTTTACACTCTCCAGCCACGCTCTTCCATGTTGTTCACGTTTTTGCATTTGTTTCAGTAGTTCAGGAGATAATTTCGTCAATAAAATATAAGTTTGCATAATCTATGATTTTTGGTTTGCCGAAATATACGAAATTTCGAAGCCGTATTCAACTAATTACCATAACAATTTCATTCGAACTTTTATTCACCGGCAAATGTTTCAGTATAATTAAACTGTTTTTCTAACCTATCTAAATAAATCTATGAATATACTACGCATCATTCTTGCTATTATCCTGCCTCCTTTGGGAGTGTATGTTACAACCGGCTTAAACCGCGATTTCTGGATTAATGTACTTCTTACTATACTTGGCTTTCTGCCTGGCATCATACATGCGGTATGGATTATAGCCAAACACGATCCCCGGTGAATGTTTTTCAGATCATATTGCTATTCCTTTCTGTCATGGTAGTCCTGGCCACTGCTGCACCTTTCATCCGTTTCAGGGATTGGTGGATCAGGGTGTTCGACTTCCCCCGGCCGCAGGTTTTCTTTCTCGGTCTGATCTTATTTGTTTTGAATTTCATTTTCTTTCAACCAAATGATCTCCTGTTGATTATACAGCTTCTGCTTTTAATGAGCATAGGCGTACAATTCTATAAACTCTATCATTACAGCCCTTTAAAGAAGAAGCTGATAAAAAATTTCAGCAAAATTGATAAAGACAGGAGCATTTCTGTAATCATCAGCAATGTATTGATGACTAACCGTGACAGTTCAAAGCTAATCAAACTTGTGGAAGAATACCAGCCGGATATATTGCTTTTACTGGAATCGGATAAATGGTGGGAAGAAGAACTGCAGGAAATAGAAACCAGATACAACCGCAATCTGAAAGTCCCTCTTGATAATTTATATGGCTTACACCTTTATTCGCGCCTAAACCTGGTAAATCCCCGGATTAAATTCCTGATCAGTGATGATATTCCCTCTGTTGAAACAGGGGTAAAACTTCGCTCGGATGAAGTGATAAAACTGTATTGCATTCATCCCATGCCTCCCAGCCCAACAGAACATCCCACTTCACTGCAGAAAAATGCAGAATTATTGCTGGTAGCAAAGCAAATAAGCAAGAACAATCGTTCAACCCTGGTTATGGGAGATTTTAATGATGTGCCCTGGTCAAAAGCCACCCAGGCATTCAGAAGAATCAGCAAGTTGATTGACGTGAGAACAGGACGCGGGCTCTATAATACTTTTAACGCTAAAATTCCTTTAATCCGCTATCCTCTGGACCATATCTTTGCCAGTGAGGATTTTATGCTAAACAAGCTAAAAGTGCTACCGGGAATCGGTTCGGATCATTTTCCTGTCTACTGTAGCCTTCAATTTCATCCCCCGGCCAAAAACCACCAGAATGGGTCGAAGCCTGAAGACGGGGATCATGAATTTATAAATAAGGAAATTCATGATGGCAAACAACAATTTAGTTAAAGGACTGTATGCCGATATATACACTCATGAAGAATACTGTTGAAGCAAAAAAACAGCTCCCCTGCCGGTTGCAAAGGAGCTGTATTATGACATGTCCGGAATAAATCAGAATGTATTGATTTCCTTCAGCAGTTGCGCCGGATCTCTTAGCAGTTCAGGTTTTTTATCCACATGGATCATAGCTGAAACCGACATATCAGTTCCGGTCCATTTACCCACACCATTTTCTACGGTTTGCTTCACAATCAGCACAGGTCCGAATTTAACGGTAAGCTCAGGAATGCTTTTAGCGCTATCCTTAAATTTCTGCACCACCTCCCTGAGAGATTCGCGTACTTCATGCGGCTTACAAAAAGCTTTTTCCACCTCTGCCGTGGAAGCATATACTTCCTTCATGGTCATGGGCGACTTGGATATGCCCATGCGCTGATTTTCGCGTTGAGGTTTCTTATCAGGATGATAAAAGATAAATCCGGCCTCATCCAGGATATTCAGCATTGCATCATGCGCCACAGTAATAACTTCTTCGTTATCTATGTTAAAATAAACATATACAGGAAGATGGCGGTTTAATGAACGCTTTTTGTAAAAAGTATTGATAGAATTAAATGAGATATACTCGTTGAAGGCATTCTGGAGAATATAAATCTGATCTTTTAAATGCCTGATTTCCTTCTGATACTCACCGGTAGCTTCATTGAGCTTATTTTCATAATACTGATAGAACTGCTTCATGTAGTGGTTCTTGGGCCCAGCAGCCACCAGCCGTTTACCTTCATCAGTATCTGTAAAGTTCTCAAAGTTCTCAATAAATTGTTCAGCCAGCGTCTGCGCCTGCTTATCCCAGGCTTTGGGATACTTCCAGGTGTTTCTCGGGTTCAGAATAGCCGGGTCAACTCCTTCCACCTTCTTTGGAATATTCAGTCCGAAAATCGGGAGCTCTTCGTAATTTTCTTCATCTATCGAGCCGTTCAATATGGCTTTAATGATATTTCTTGTGGAAGGCAAATCAATGCGATGCCCCACACCATAAGCACCACCTGTCCAGCCTGTGTTCACCAGGTAGGCAGTGGCACCATGCTCGCGCATTTTTTCTGCCAGAGCTTTGGCATAAACTGTGGGATGCAACAACAGGAATGCAGCGCCAAATGCAGAAGAGAATGTAGGGAGCGGCTCCTTGATACCACGTTCTGTTCCTGCGAGTTTTGCCGTATATCCACTCATAAAATAATACTTTGCCTGATCTTCGGAAAGACGGCTCACGGGTGGTAATATACCAAAGGCGTCAGCAGTGAGAAAAATCACTTTTTTAGGATGCGGACCTTTGGAAACGGGCCTTACAATATTTTCAATGTGATGAATAGGATATGAAACACGCGTATTCTCTGTTTTTGAGTCATCAGTGAAATCTATGGCGCCGGTCTGCTCATCATACACTACATTTTCCAGCAGGGCATCACGCCTGATGGCATTATAGATATCGGGTTCCTTTTCCTTGCTCAGGTTGATGCATTTGGCATAGCACCCACCTTCAAAATTAAATACACCTTCATCATCCCAGCCATGTTCGTCGTCACCAATGAGGTATCTGTCCGCATCAGCGGATAAGGTTGTTTTTCCTGTGCCTGACAATCCGAAGAAAATAGCGGTATCTCCGTTTTTGCCCATGTTGGCTGAGCAATGCATGGCCGCTATGCCTTTAAGCGGAAGAAAGTAGTTCATAATGGAAAAGAATCCCTTTTTGATCTCACCTCCATACCAGGTTCCGCCAACAACAGCCATCCTGGCCTTAATGTTGAAAGCCACAAACACATCACTGTTCAGGTTATGTTCCATCCAGTTAGGATTGGTAGCTTTACAGGCGTGCAACATCACAAAATCCGGCTCAAAGTTCTTCAGATCATCTTCAGAAGGCCGGATAAACATGTTTTTCACAAAATGAGCCACCCATGCCACTTCAGTGATTACCCTGATTTTCATTCGGGTATTTTCATTGGCGCCGCAATATGCGTCCATTACATAGAGCGTTTTGCCATTGAGCTGTTCCTGACTGATCTCCTTCAGGTCATTCCAGATTTCCTGCGAAATGGGCTTGTTGTCGGATCCCTTCTTATTCGGATCGGCCCACCATATTTTATCAACCGATTCTTCCTCTTTGACAATATATTTGTCCTTGGGTGAGCGGCCGGTAAATATCCCGGTATCCACAGCCACTGCTCCGGTATCTGTTACAAATCCCCGTTCATACCCTTCCAGCTTGTCATCGGTTTCATGCTCGAAAAGCTCATCATAATCAAGATTATAATAGATCTTTTCCACATCGTGGATACCATACTTTTTAAGGTCCGGCACCCTCACAGACTCTTTTTTTGCCATTGCTTATATTGCTTTCGTGAACTTCTTGTAAAAAAATATCAAATTTAAGAAAAATATATCCACCAGAAGCCATAGTTTGCGCCCAAAAAATTTATAAAAGCATGTTCTTTGTATTGCGGTGCAGAAAAATAATATTGCTGCTGGTTTTCAGGATATCTTTTTTACCATATCATCCTTCAGCCGGTATTTTTCACCGCTTTCAGGGCAGGCAGCTATTCCATTCTCATCAAAACTAAGCCGGTGTCCGTATTCGCTCATCCATCCGATCTGCCGTGCAGGGTTTCCAACTACCAGTGCATATGGTTTCACTTCTTTGGTGATAACCGCACCGGCACCGATGAATGCAAATTCTCCGATGTCATGACCACATACTATGGTGGAGTTAGCTCCAATGCTGGCTCCCTTTTTCACCAGGGTGCGGGTATATTCTCCGCGCCTGTTCACTGCGCTTCTGGGGTTAGTTACATTGGTAAATACCATTGATGGGCCCAGGAATACATCATCCTCACATTCCACACCCGTATAGATGGAAACATTATTCTGAACCTTTACATTACGTCCTAGCTTCACCTGGGGGGAAACCACCACATTTTGACCAATATTACATTTCTCTCCTATGATACAGTCTTTCATGATATGAGAAAAATGCCATATTTTTGTTCCTTCACCTATGGTGCAACCTTCATCAATCACTGCGGTTTCGTGGGCAAAGTATTTCTGCTCTTGCATGTTGTATATATTTAGCGGTTTAGATATTCCTTTACTTTGGTGCAAATATAGTCCAGCTGCTCTTCATCAAGTTCGGTGTGCATGGGTAAAGAAAGCACTCTGCCTGCAAGCTCCTCGGCTACCGGAAGCGATCCTTCTCCTTTTCCTTCTACCCGGTATGCTTTCTGCAAATGTAGCGGAACAGGATAATAAACCATAGCAGGAATATCGTTGTCCGACAGGAATTCCCGCATATCATCACGGTTAATTTCAGGATCAAGTTTCAGTGTGTACTGATGAAATACATGAGTGCTGAAAGCCGCGCGGGCAGGGATCTCAATTTTTGAATGATCACCCAGTTTTTCATCATAAACTCTTGCAGCTTTTTGGCGTGCTTCAATATAATTGTCAATATATTTCAGCTTCACATCCAACACTGCAGCCTGCAGCGAGTCCAGGCGGGAATTTACTCCGACATATTCATGGTAGTATTTTTTGTAAGAGCCGTGATTAACTATAGCCCGTAGTTTTTTTGCCAGCACATCATCATGGGTAAAAACCGCACCAGCATCACCAAAAGCACCAAGATTTTTAGACGGAAAGAACGACATACAGCCCATATTTCCTATGGTTCCGGCTTTACGCCTGCTGCCGTCTTTCGACAAAAAATCAGCTCCTATTGACTGGCAGGTATCTTCCACCACCGCAAGCTTATGTTTATCTGCTATTTCCATCAGCCGGTCCATATCAGCACATTGTCCGAACAAATGTACCGGAATTATTACCCTGGTGCGTTCTGTAACTGCTTCTCCCACTTTAGCCGGATCCATATTAAAGGTATCAGGATCGGCATCTACCAAAACAGGCTTCAGATTAAGCAGACCAATAACTTCGGCTGTGGCAATAAAGGTAAAACTGGTTGTAATCACCTCATCTCCCGGTTTCAGATCAAGCGCCATCAACGCAACCTGTAGGGCATCCGTTCCGTTGGCACAAGGAATTACATGTTTTACCTGCAGGTAATCTTCCAGATTTTTTGCAAATTTCTTTACAGCAGGGCCATTAATAAATGCAGAAGAACTGATTACTTCCTGCATAGCCTGATCCACTTCCGGCTTTATTTTCTCATACTGACTTTTCAGGTCAACCATTTGGATATCTCGCATAGACTAATCGTTTGATGAATTTCATTCAAAAGTACGATTTTTAATACAGCGGAGAAATGGGAGATAAAAAATTCTTCAAAAAACATGTACCCGGAGTCTCGTTTACCACCCACTGAATTTGTATAAAAAAAAGGTTGAATGTCCGGGTAAAACCGGATCATTCAACCTTATCCTCTTAAAAAAAAGGTTTTATTTCAGATTTGCGAATTTAAAATCTTCTCCCGGGTAATAAGCGTCAATATCAAGCATCTCTTCAATTCTGAAAAGCTGATTGTATTTGGCTATACGGTCAGAGCGGCTTGCTGATCCGGTTTTGATCTGACCGGTACCCAGAGCCACTGCCAGGTCAGCAATGGTAGTATCTTCAGTTTCACCGGAACGGTGGCTCATCACAGCAGTATAACCATTTCTGTGCGCCATATTTACAGCCTCAATGGTTTCTGAAAGCGTACCAATCTGGTTCACTTTTATCAGAATGGAATTACCCACACCATTTTCGATTCCTTTAGACAAACGCTCGGTATTGGTAACGAAAATATCATCACCCACCAGCTGTACCTTGTCGCCAACAGCATCAGTCAGCTTTTTCCAGCCATCCCAGTCATCTTCAGCCATAGCATCTTCCAGTGAGATAATCGGATATTTTTCTACCCATTTTTTCCAGAAGTCAACCATTTCATCAGGTGATAGTTTTTCGCCGGTTGACCACTTCAGGTGATAAACATTTTCATTTTCATCGTAATATTCTGATGAGGCCGGGTCGAGGGCGATGAAAACTTCTTCCCCGGGTTTGTAACCTGCTTCTTCAATGGCGTGGATCACAATCTCGATGGCTTCCTCATTTGACTTAAGGTTGGGAGCAAAACCACCTTCATCACCCACATTCGTGGAATATCCTTTTGATTTCAGAACCTTCTTAAGGTTATGGAAAATTTCGGTTCCCATCTTCATTGCATCTGAAAAAGTATCAGCTCCCACGGGCATAATCATAAATTCCTGGAAGTCGATGCTGTTATCTGCGTGCGAACCGCCATTAAGTATGTTCATCATCGGGATAGGCATAGTGGTAGCGCCTACTCCGCCCACGTAGCGAAACAAGGGTTGATTGGTTTCCTGAGCAGCGGCATGTGCACATGCGAGCGAAACACCAAGGATAGCATTGGCGCCAAGATTTGATTTAATTGGTGTGCCATCCAGCTCAAGCATGGCCCTGTCAATGCCTATCTGGTTGGTAACTTCAAATCCTTCGAGTTCTTCGCGGATAGTATAATTTACATTTTCAACGGCTCTGGCAACTCCTTTGCCCATATAGTCATCACCTCCATCGCGCAATTCCACTGCTTCATGTATTCCGGTGGAAGCACCTGAGGGCACAGCAGCACGGCCAAACGCACCGGCTTCAGTAATTACATCTACTTCTACAGTAGGATTACCACGTGAATCAAGTATCTGACGGGCAACAATATCAACAATTCTACTCATAGCTTTATTATTGGTTTTTATGATATGCAAATATAAAAAAGCATTTGCTCATCTGGTTTAATTTATTGTTAACCAGATAAATCAGGCATTAAAAAAAAGGACAAAGCATTGCTGCTTTATCCTTTTCACAATATTTCTCACAGTAAGCAAATTACTTCTTATCTTGCTGCTCATCATTCTCCCCGGTTTGTTTTTCTTCAGCTTTGGGAGCTTCTTCATTTTTTGCTTCAGGTATTTTCTCCGCTTTGGCTTGTTCCTGCTGCTGAGCTTGTGGTTGTTTTTTACCACCGCCGCTACCTCTGCGGCTGCGACGGGTTTTCTTCTTGGTAGATTTCTGTTCTTCTTTGGCTTCAAGCATAGCTTCGTTGTAGTCCACCAGCTCGATTATGCACATGTCAGCATTATCCCCTTTTCTGAATCCGGTTTTCAATATTCTGGTATAACCACCGGGACGGTCGCCCACTTTCACAGAAATTTCACGAAAGAGCTCATTCACTGCTTCTTTATTCTGCAGATAGCTAAACACCACCCTGCGCGAATGCATGGTTTCATTCTTTGCTTTGGTGATCAGTGGTTCAACATATCTTTTCAGTGCACGGGCTTTTGCTACGGTTGTGCTAATGCGTTTATGTAAGATCAGTGATGTTGCCATATTAGACAACATCGACTTTCTGTGTGCGCTTGTTCTGCTTAAACTGTTTATACGCTTTTGGTGTCTCATCGCTCCTTAATCCTTATCAAGTTTATATTTTGAAACATTCATACCAAAGGTCAGCCCTTTGCTTTTCACCAGTTCTTCCAACTCAGCGAGGGATTTTTTACCAAAGTTCCTGAATTTCAACAGGTCGCTTTTGTTATAGGAAACCAGGTCACCGAGCGTATCCACTTCAGCTGCTTTAAGGCAGTTGAGTGCACGTACTGACAGGTCCATGTCGCTGAGATGCGTTTTCAGCAGCTGGCGCATGTGCAGGGAACCTTCGTCAAACTCCTCGGTCACTGATTTTTCTTCATCATCCAGCGTGATCTTTTCATCGGAAAAGAGCATAAAATGCTGGATCAGGATTTTGGCTGCTTCTTTCAGCGCATCCTTAGGATGAATAGAACCATCGCCGTGGATATTCAGCAGAAGTTTTTCGTAGTCGGTTTTTTGTTCCACACGGTAATTTTCCACCTTAAAGCTCACATTTTTAACGGGCGTGAATATCGAGTCAATAGCAATGGTGCCCATGGGGTCAGTGGATGATTTATTTTCATCCGCCGGGCGGTAACCACGGCCCTTTTCGATGGTCAACTCGATATTAAGGTTAACGGAAGGCTCCATATGGCAGATTTCCAATTCCGGATTCAGAATCTGGAAATTACTCAGGAAATTGTTGATATCCCCGGCTTTAAAAACCTCCTGGTTCTTGATTTTAACGTTGACTTTTTCCTCGTCGTGTTCTTCTATTTGCTGTTTTATCCTGACTTGTTTCAGATTCAGGATAATCTCGGTTACATCTTCAATAACCCCTTCGATGGTTGAGAATTCCTGTTCCACACTATCGATTTTGATTTTGGTGATCGCAAAACCTTCCAGTGAGTTAAGTAAAATTCTTCTCAGGGAGTTACCGATAGTAACGCCATAGCCCGGTTCCAATGGTCTGAATTCGAAATTTCCGATAAAGTCATCGGCTTCGTTCATTACCACTCTGTCCGGTTTTTGAAAATCTAATATTGCCATGAATCCTAGCTTTGTTGCGTTTAATCGACAATTACTGATTACTTGGAGTACAACTCGACGATGAGCTGCTCGTTAATATTCTCCGGGATTTCCTCTCTTTCAGGGTAGTTCAGGAATTTACCTGCCATTTGGTCATCATCCCATTCCAGCCAGGAATACTTGTTGGAACGTTTGGCGAGTGCATCCTGGATAGCTTCCATGCTCCTGGAGCGCTCTCTTACGCTAACAATATCATCAGGCTTAACACCAAATGAAGGGATGTTTACCACTTCGCCATTCACGGTGATATGGCGGTGGGATACCAACTGACGTGCTGCGGCTCTGGTGGGAGCAATTCCCATGCGAAACACCACATTATCCAGGCGCGATTCGATCAGCTGCAATAATACAGTACCGGTAACGCCTTTTTTCTGGCTGGCCTTGTGAAAAACCTTACGGAACTGGCGTTCCAGGATACCATAGGTATATTTTGCTTTTTGCTTTTCTTTTAACTGTACACCATACTCCGACAGTTTTTTTCTTCTCTGTCCGTTTCCATGTTGCCCCGGTGGATATTTTTTCTTCTCAAAATATTTATCAGGGCCGTAAATGGGCTCTCCGAATTTACGGGCAATTTTTGTTCTCGGACCATTATATCTAGCCATACTTCTATGAATTTCTTTTTCGTTAATATCAGTTAATTACACTCTTCTGCGTTTGGGTGGGCGGCATCCGTTATGTGGTAGCGGAGTAATATCCATAATGGAAGTTACTTCTATACCCATGGAATGGATGGTTCTGATGGCGGATTCTCTTCCTGAACCCGGGCCCTTCACAAACACTTTCACTTTACGCAGGCCTGCATCGTATGCTGTTTTTGCAGCATCTTCGGCAGCCATTTGAGCGGCATATGGTGTATTCTTTTTGGATCCGCGAAAACCTTTCTTCCCGGCCGATGACCATGAAATTACCTGGCCCTGGCCATTGGTCAATGTAACAATCACGTTGTTGAAAGTGGCACTTACATATGCTCTCCCGATCGGGTCAACCTGTACTTTACGCTTGCGACCTACACGACCTTTTCCTGATCTTGTACTTTTAGCCATAGTCTCTTTTCTCTGTTTTCAATTAATTACTTGGTTGCTTTCTTTTTGTTGGCAACTGTTTTCTTACGACCTTTACGGGTTCTCGCATTGTTTTTGGTCTTTTGCCCATTTAACGGCAGACCGGTACGATGACGGATGCCACGGTAGCAGCCAATATCCATCAATCGTTTGATGTTCATTTGAATTTCAGAACGTAATGCCCCTTCCACTGTAAGGTTGTCATTCACGTAGTTTCTGATCTTGGTCTGTTCTTCATCAGTCCATTCAGAAACTTTTTTCTGCCTTGGGATATTCAGGTCGTCAAGGATTTTTCCTGCTGTGCTGTGGTTGATGCCATACACGTAGGTTAATCCTACATTTCCGTGTTTATCTTTCGGTAAATCTACTCCTGCAATTCTTGCCATATTGCTTATCTGTTATGAGTTATTTTCAACTTTTAACCCTGACGCTGCTTGTGCTTAGGGTTTTTCTTGTTAATCACATAAACTTTCCCCTTGCGGCGGACGATCTTATCGTCAGAGGAACGCTTTTTTACGGATGCCTGTACTTTCATAATCCTTATTTTTCTATCTATTTGTAACGGTAGGTGATTCTTCCCTTGGTAAGATCATAAGGCGACATTTCGAGTTTGACCCGGTCGCCAGGAAGGATCTTGATATAATGCATGCGCATTTTGCCTGATATATGAGCCGTAATAACGTGCCCGTTCTCAAGCTCCACACGAAACATGGCATTGCCCAGTGATTCGATCACCGTTCCGTCCTGTTCAATAGATTTTTGTTTAACCATACTATGATTTAAATATTGATTAAATGTTCATTCTCTTTTACAGCTTCTTCTATCTCGCTGAAACTGGATAAAATATCTGCCTGCTGATCTTTACGCACAGCCACGACATGTTCATAATGAGCAGAAGGTTTACGATCGGCAGTGCGGATAGTCCACCCGTCGCGCTCCTGAACCACAAAACGCTTGCCTAGATTGATCATGGGCTCAATGCATATCACCAATCCTTCCGACAGGGGTACTCCCCTTCCTGCTCTGCCATAATGAAAAACCTCCGGCTCTTCATGAAGGCGTTTTCCAAGGCCATGGCCTACCAGATCACGAACTACGGAAAAGCCTTTTTCTTCCACATAAGACTGTATGGCTGAACCGATATCTCCCATACGCCTGCCGTGTACAGCCTGCTCAATGCCCAAATATAAGGATTCTTTTGTTGTCCTCATCAGATTCTGAACATTTTCAGGCACTTCATTCAAAGCATAAGTATAAGCCGAATCACCGTAATATCCGTTTTTAATCACTCCGCAATCAATGGAAACCAGGTCTTCATCTTTTAATTCCCTGCCATCAGGTATGCCATGAACAATCTGCTCATTAATGGATATGCAAAGGGTGGCAGGAAAACCCTGGTAACCTTTAAAACCCGGCAGCCCGCCATGATCACGGATAAAGCTTTCGGCGATGCGGTCAAGCTCGGCGGTTGTAATGCCGGGCCTGATGGCTTTTACCACTTCTGTGTGCGTTTTACCAACAAGTAAAGAACTTTCTCTTATTAATTCTATCTGCTCCTGATTCTTATAATGTATCATACAACAGCTGTTGTTTAAGCTCCCATTCCCATGGAAGATCTTCCTTTGATCCGCCCTGATTTTGTGAGGCCGTCATAATGCCTCATCAACAGGTGACTTTCGATCTGCTGTAGTGTATCAAGTACCACACCCACCATGATAAGCAGCGAGGTACCACCGTAGAACTGGGCAAACTGGCTGTTGATGCCGATTATACTAACCAGGGCAGGCATAATGGCTACAAATGCCAGGAAAATAGAGCCCGGGAGTGTAATCTGTGACAACACATTATCTATGAATTCCGCGGTTCGTTTTCCGGGTTTTACTCCGGGAATAAAACCACCGTTTTTCTTCATATCTTCCGCCATCTGAGTGGGGTTTACCGTAATTGCCGTATAGAAATAGGTAAACGCGATAATCATAATGGCAAAAGTCAAGTTATACCAAAACCCCTGGAAGTTGGAAAATGCCTGTGCAAAACCGCTCATAGCTTCTGAGTCGGAAAAACCGGCCAGTGTTATTGGCAGAAACATAATTGCCTGGGCAAAGATAATGGGCATAACTCCCGCACTGTTCACTTTCAGAGGGATGTATTGCCTTACTCCGCCATACTGGCGGTTACCCTGCACTCTTTTGGCAAACTGCACGGGGATTTTTCTGGTTCCCTGCACCAGCAATATCGTCATCAGGATAACAAATATCAGGAAAACGATTTCCAGCACAAACACAACCAGACCACCGCCCTGCTGCTCGAGCCTCTGGGCAAATTCTGCGGCCAGGGCAAAGGGCAGCTGTGCAATGATACCAATCATGATAAGGATTGAAATACCGTTGCCAATGCCTTTTTCTGTGATTCGCTCGCCGAGCCACATAACAAACATGGTACCGGAGGTGAGGATAATGACAGAAGAAATCCAGAAGAACATCCCCGGGGAAGTCACGTTAGGGTCGAAAGGCATAATAGCCTCGGGTGGTAACTGACGAACCAGGTTTGCGATATATGCAGGCGCCTGCATTGCTGTAATGATGATGGTGAGATAACGGGTGATTTGATTGATCTTCTTACGCCCGCTCTCTCCTTCTTTCTGCAGTTTCTGGAAGTAAGGAATAGCCATTCCCAGAAGCTGTACAACAATAGAGGCAGAGATATACGGCATGATCCCCAGGGCAAAAATCGAAGCATTAGAGAAAGCTCCACCTGAAAACATATTCAAAAGGCCCAGCAGGCCGTCTGACGTTTGTGATTTCAGGGCATCCAGGCCGGCAGGATCAATACCGGGCAATACCACAAATGACCCCAGCCTGTAGATCAGGATCAAACCCAGGGTGATCAGGATTTTCTGCCTGAGGTCTTCAATATGATAAATATTCTTTATGGTTTCTATGAGCTTCTTCATCAATTATTCATTTAAGGATGCAACACCACCTTGTTCTTCAATCGCTTTTTTCGCGCTTGTGGAAAAGGCATCAGCTTTCACCTCAACTTTGGTTTTCAGTTCGCCTCTTCCCAACACCTTCACAAGGTCGTGCTTTCCAACCAGGCCGTTTTCCACAAATACCTTTTTATCAAAGGCCGAAATACCTTTTTCTTCAGCCAGCTTCTGAATGCTGTCCAGGTTAATGGCAGCATACTGAACCCGGAAAGGATTTTTAAAACCGTATTTGGGTACGCGTCTGTAGAGTGGCATCTGTCCACCTTCAAACCCAACCCGGCGTTTGTACCCGGATCTGGACTGAGCTCCTTTGTGTCCGCGGGAGGCAGTGTCGCCAAACCCGGAGCCTTCTCCACGCCCGAGTCTTTTCTTGTTTTTAACTGATCCTTTTGCTGGTTTAAGATTACTTAAATCCATATGGCTATTCTCGATTATATCAATTATTACTAAACTTCTTCTACCTTAAGCAAATGCTTCACTTTGTTGATCATTCCTTCCACAGCGGGAGATGTTTCAACTTCCAGTATTTGCTGATTGTGCTTAAATCCCAGGGCTTCGAGGGTACGTTTCTGGTCCTTCGGCCTGTCGATCGCACTTTTTACCTGTGTTATTCTGTACTTTTTCATCTCTGATCGATCTTTTAACAAAAGTTGATTAACCGGTTCTTTAATAATCAGCCGTTAAAGACTTTATCCAGGCTAACTCCCCGTAGCTGTGCCACGGTGTATGGGTCACGCATGTTCACCAAAGCATCAATGGTAGCTTTCACCACTGAATGCGGATTAGCCGAACCCTGAGATTTTGCCAGTACGTCTTTCACACCAACACTCTCCAAAACGGCACGCATGGCTCCACCGGCAATCACACCGGTACCGGGTGCTGCGGGTTTTACCAATACTTTGGCACCGCTGTAACGCCCGATTTGTTCGTGTGGCAGTGTTTCATTGAGCACCGGTACTTTTACCAGATTCTTTTTTGCATCGTCCACAGCTTTCGCAATGGCTGAGGTAACCTCTTTGGCTTTACCCAGTCCATAGCCAACCACACCTTTTTCATCACCTACAACCACAAGAGCGGCAAAGCTGAAATCACGCCCACCTTTTGTCACCTTTGTTACTCGGTTGATGGCTACCAGTCTGTCTTTAAGTTCAATATCACTGGATTTTACTTTCTTATTTTTTCCCTTTGGCATAATTGATTAAAATTTAAGTCCACCTTCTCTGGCTCCATCTGCCAGTGCTTTTACTCTGCCATGATATAGATATCCGTTGCGATCAAATACCACATTAATGATCTCAGCGGCTTTTGCTTTCTCGGCTACTGAAATACCCACAAGTTTCGCCTGCTCGCTTTTGTTAACATTGTCTTTTTGTGCTATTTCCTTTTCTCTTGAAGAAGCGGAAACCAATGTTTTGCCATTATCATCATCAATGATCTGGGCATATATTTCGTTATTGCTGCGATAAACACTCAATCTGGGCTTATCTTCCGTGCCACGGATCTTTTTACGTATCCTCCGTTTGATCTTCTGTCTGCTAGCAGCTTTTTTATTTTTTACAGCCATTTCTGTTTTTTTTTCCGTTAAAAAAGAAAACAATCTGCAAAGATAGCAGATCATTTCATATATCCTACTCGGCAGCGCTTTTACCAGCTTTTCTGCGGATGATTTCTCCTTTATACAGTACACCTTTTCCTTTGTAGGGTTCAGGTTTACGCATCGACCTGATTTTGGCTGCCACCTGTCCTACAAGTTGTTTGTCTGCTGAAGTGAGTTTGATAGACGGGTTTTTACCGCGTTCGGTTTTTGCTTCAAGCTTAACTTCCTCCGGGAGCTCAATGTAAATATTGTGCGAGTATCCCAGTCCCAGTTCCAGTATCTGTCCCTTGGCATCTGCTTTGTATCCTACTCCAAACAGCTCAAGTTCGATGGTGTGTCCTGTTGCAACACCTTCCACCATGTTTTTTACCAGCGCACGGTAAAGCCCATGCATAGCGCGATCTTCTTTAGAGTCGGTGGCTCTGTTGAGTACCAGCTGATTTTCTTCCTGTTCCACGGTGATGGAGGGCTTCAGCTCCTGGGTAAGTTCACCCATGGGCCCCTTCACTGTGATCACATTATCTTTATACGTGATCTCAACTTTCCCGGGAATCGGTATTGGATAACTTCCTATACGTGACATTTCTACTCCTCCTTTTTAACTTACATAACAGATTACTTCACCACCAATTTTGCGTGCCCGGGCTTCTTTGTCGGTCATCACTCCGTGTGAGGTTGAGATGATGGCGATACCGAGGCCATTTAGCACGCGTGGAAGTTTGTCTGCTCCCACATACCTTCTTAAACCGGGAGTACTCACTCTTTCCATTTCTTTAATGGCGGGCGTTTTGGTAGCCGTATCATATTTCAGGGCAATTTTGATGATTCCCTGCTGCCCGTCATCTACAAATTTATAATTCAGGATATAGCCTTTGTCGAACAAGATTTTAGTTATCTCGCGCTTCAAATTGGAACCGGGGATATCCACAACCCGATGATTTGCCATCATTGCGTTCCTTAGTCTCGTCAAATAATCTGCGATTGGATCTGTATTCATAATTTTTTCTTTCTGTTTACTGTTCTACCAGCTGGATTTTTTCACACCCGGGATCAAACCTTTCATAACCATCTCACGGAAGTTAATTCTGGAAAGACCAAACTGGCGCATGTAACCTTTGGGTCTGCCGCTTAATTTGCAACGGTTGTGCAGCCTGACAGGCGAAGCATTTTTAGGTAACTTCTGCAGACCTTCGTAATCACCGGCAGCTTTTAATGCAGCTCTTTTCTCTGCATATTTGGCTACCATTCTTTCGCGCTTTACCTCGCGCGCTTTCATTGATTCTTTAGCCATATTACGCGTTCATGTTTTTAAATGGTAATCCTAATAATTTCAACAGTTCGTATGCTTCTTCATCAGTATCAGCAGTAGTTACGAATGAAATGCTCATACCTTTGATCTTTTGGACGCTGTCAAGGCTGATTTCAGGAAAGATGATCTGCTCTTCAATACCCACGGTATAATTACCATGACCATCGAAACCTTTATCATTGATTCCCTGGAAATCCTTAATACGTGGCATTGCAATAGCTACCAGGCGATCGAGGAATTCATACATTCTTCTTCGGCGCAGTGTTACGCGCACACCAATGGGCATTCCTCTTCTTAGCTTAAAGTTTGAAATGTCCTTTTTTGATTTGGTGACAACGGCACTTTGCCCGGTGATATTGGAAAGCTCCTTAATGGCGCTGTCCACGATCTTCTTATCGGTAATACCTTCACCTACACCCTGGTTCACGGTTATTTTCACCAGTCTGGGCACCTGCATAACGCTGGTGTACTCAAACTTTTTCATCAATGCCGGTACAATTTCCTTCTTGTACTGTTCCTGAAGTCTCGGTGTATATTCCATTACTTAATTACCTCCTGTGTTTTGGATTTCTTTGAATAGCGAACTGTCCTGCCATTCTCATCTTTTTTTCTTCCAATACGGGTAGCATTACCCTGCTTGTCCACGAGCATCAGGTTTGATACGTGTACAGGAGCTTCTTTTTGTACGATACCCCCCTGGGTATTTTCTGCACTGGGCTTGGTATGCTTTGAGATGATGTTAACACCTTCCACAATAGCACGTTGTTTATCTAAGTCCACGTACAGTACTTTACCTGTCTGGCCTTTATCTTCGCCAGTGATAACTTTCACGGTATCGCCTTTTTTGATATGTAACTTGCGCTTCATAATATTCTTTCTTTAGAGCACCTCCGGTGCCAATGAAACGATTTTCATAAATTTGTAATCACGCAATTCCCTGGCCACGGGACCAAAGATACGAGTGCCTCTCATTTCACCTGCCTGATTGAGCAGAACGCAAGCATTTTCATCAAAACGGATGTAAGAGCCATCATTACGACGGATCTCCTTTTTGGTTCTAACTACCACTGCAGTTGACACTTCACTTTTTTTCACGTTGCCATTAGGCAGGGCGCTTTTTACCGTAACGATCACTTTGTCTCCGATGGAGGCATATCGTTTTTTGGTACCGCCCAAAACGCGGATTACCTTGGCTGTTTTGGCACCACTGTTGTCAGCTATGATAACTTTACTTTCTTGCTGTATCATGATTACTTCGCCCTTTCAATAATTTCAACCAATCTCCAGTTCTTTCTTTTACTCAAAGGTCTTGTCTCCATAATTTTGACAGTATCGCCGCTACCGGCTTCGTTGTTCTCATCATGAGCGACAAACTTATTGGATTTCTTGACGAATTTTCCATAGATCGGGTGCTTTTGTCTAATGTTAATTTGCACCACAATGGATTTATCCATTTTGTCGCTAACGACAACACCGATTCGTTCTTTTCGAAGGTTCCTTTCCATCACTTCGTATATTATTATTCAGACATTTGTTTAGCTTCTTCCAACTCTCTTCGTCGCAATTCAGTTTTGATCCTTGCGATCGTTCTGCGGTATTCCCGGATTTTCATAGGGTTCTCCAGGGGAGAAACCGTGTGGTTGAGTTTCATTTTGGTGAGCTGTTTTTCTTCAGCATCCAATCTTTCCACCAGATCCGCCGTTGACATTTCGTTGATAACTTCTTGTTTCATTGTCTATCCTCTATTATTCTTCGTAGTAATCGTAACGTACTAAAAACTTGGCTTTCACAGGCAGCTTTTGAGCACCCAGCCTCATGGCTTCCTGGGCAGTGGCTTTATCCACGCCGTCGATCTCAAACATGATCCGTCCAGGCTGCACACGTGCCACAAACAGCTCGGGAGCACCTTTACCTTTACCCATACGCACTTCCGCAGGCTTTTTGGTGACCGGTTTATCCGGGAAGATGCGAATCCACAGCTTTCCCTGACGTTTCATTCTCCTGGTGATAGCCTGACGTGCAGCTTCGATCTGACGACCTGTAATCCAGTCTTCCTCCAGGGCCTTTAAAGCAAAAGAACCGAATTCGATTTTGTGCCCGTTTTTGGCAAAGCCTTTCATCCGGCCTTTCTGTTGCTTTCTGTATTTTGTCCTTTTTGGCTGTAACATTTCTCCAGTGTTTTAAATTAGCACAAACTAATTGTTGCTTATCTTCTCTTCTTTCTTCTTCTCCTTCCGGCACCCGCACCTTTACCCGGCTTTTTGCTGTCGGCAGCAGGCGGTGTAAGATCCGGTTTTCCGTAAACCTCACCCTTGTATATCCAAACTTTCACACCTATGCGGCCATATGTGGTATGGGCTTCGGTGAGAGCGTAATCGATATTGGCACGAAGGGTATGCAGCGGAATACGTCCTTCCTTGTATGTTTCAGTCCGGGCCATTTCAGCACCACCAACGCGTCCTGAAATCTGCACCTTGATTCCTTCGGCACCCATTCGCATAGTAGAGGCAATGGCCGTTTTGATGGCACGGCGGAAAGAGATTCTTCCTTCGATCTGCTTGGCAACGGTTTGGCTCACAATAACAGCATCCAGCTCGGGGCGCTTGATCTCTGAGATGTTGATTTGAATTTCCTTGGAGGTAAGTTTCTTAAGCTCTTCCTTAAGCTTATCTACTTCCTGTCCGCCTTTTCCGATAATGATCCCCGGGCGGGCGGTATGAATGGTAACGGTTACCAATTTCAGGGTACGCTCAATAATCACGCGGGATATACCTGCCTTTGAAAGACGGGCGTTGAGATATTTCCTGATCTTGTCATCCTCAATCAGTTTTTTCTCGTAGCTTTTACCGCCATACCAGTTAGAATCCCATCCGCGGATGATCCCTAATCGATTACCTATTGGATTAACTTTCTGTCCCATGTATATTCAATTATTTATTATCGGTATATTCGTTCACTGCTTCGCTTATTTCTTCCTGCAGTTCTTCCAGCTGCGGGTTTTTTGTGGCGACTTCCAGTGTAACATGGTTAGAGCGTTTTCTAACGCGAAAAGCTCTACCCATAGGAGCCGGCTGGATTCTTTTCAGCATTCTGGCGGAATCCACCTGCACAGCTTTCACATACAAATTAGCTTCTTCCAAACGAACTCCTTCGTTCTTATTTTGCCAGTTGGCAATGGCAGACAAGAGCAATTTGTGTAACCTGCCGGCGGCATCCTGCGGAGAATGCTTGAGCCAAGCCAAAGCTTTTTCCACATCCTCACCCCTGATCATATCTGCAACCTTGCGCATCTTCCTGGGGGAAGTAGGACAGTTTCTCAGCACGGCAAAATACTTCTGCTTACGCTCTTCCTTGTATTTTTCTGCTCTTATACGTTTTCTAGCTCCCATTTCTTACATTATTTTTTGTTACCACTGTGCCCTCTGAAAGTTCGTGTCGGGGCAAATTCTCCCAATTTATGACCAACCATATTTTCGGTAATAAACACAGGGATGAATTTGTTACCGTTGTGCACGGCTATTGTTTGTCCAACGAAATCCGGAGATACTACCGATGCTCTTGACCAGGTTTTGATCACCTTCTTTTTCTTCGCCTGTGAATTAGCTAAAACTTTGCGCTCCAGCTTATAATGTATATATGGTCCTTTTTTTAGTGAACGGCTCATGTTAACTCTTGTTTATGTTTATTTCTTCCTACGTTCGATGATGTATTTATTACTTGCCTTCTTGGGGTTACGTGTTTTATAACCTTTAGCAGGCACACCATTCCTTGATCTGGGGATACCACCGGAGGCACGGCCTTCACCACCACCCATCGGGTGATCCACAGGGTTCATACGAACAGCATTGGTACGCGGACGGCGACCTTTCCAGCGTGAACGCCCGGCTTTACCGGAAACTTCCAGCTCGTGGTCCTGGTTGGAAACCATACCGATTGTAGCCTTACAGGTTTGTAATACCATCCTGGATTCACCTGAAGGAAGCTTAACCACAGCATATTTACCATCACGTGACATGAGTTGTGCATAGCTACCGGCACTTCTGGCCATTTTAGCTCCCTGTCCGGGTTTCAGCTCTATATTATGGATCACCGTTCCGTAAGGAACATCACTTAAATAAAGCGCATTACCGATTTCGGGGTTAGCCTTTTTTCCTGATACTACCTCCTGGCCTACTTCCAGGCCGTGAGGTGCTATGATATATCTTTTCTCTCCGTCAGTATATGAAACCAATGCGATGTTTGCAGTACGATTCGGATCATATTCAATGGTCTTGACAGTGGCTGGCATATCTTCCTTATCGCGTTTAAAATCGATAATGCGGTACTTACGCTTGTGGCCACCACCAATATATCGCATGGTCATACGACCTTGTGAATTACGACCTCCTGATTTGTGCAGGGGTTCAACAAGACTCTTCTCCGGCTTTGCGGTTGTAATTTCATCAAAGCGAAGGATCTGCTTATAACGTTGACCCGGTGTCGTTGGTTTAAATTTCTTTACAGCCATGTCGTTTATTAAATATTGCTATAAAAATCTATTGTTTCTCCTTCAGCCAGGGAAACAACAGCTTTTTTATATGATTTTTTCTTACCTGAAATTACTCCTGATTTGGTGTAACGTGATGCCTTTTTTCCGCCATAGATCATCGTGTTGATCGAGGTAACATTTACTTCGTAAAGGTCTTCGATCTCCTTTTTGATCTGCTCTTTGGATGCATCACGCTCAACGATGAAGCCAAATTTATTAAGCTCCTCGCTCACTTCTGTCATCTTCTCAGTGATGATTGGCTTTAATATCACACCCATTGTTATTCAGTTTTAGATTTTTTACTTAAGATGCCTTCAATTGTAGCCAGGCTGCTTTCGGTAATTAACAGTCGCTGGGCATTCAGAATATTGTATGTGCTAAGGTTGCTTGCCAGTATGGTATCCGCGCTCTGAATATTCCTGATTGACAGGTACAGGTTACGGTCTTTTTCATTAACTACCAGCAGGCTTTTCTGCCCGGCTGCATTGAGGTTATTTAATATCTCAGCATACTGCCTGGTCTGCGGCCTGTCAAATGTAAAGTCTTCCAGTATTGTAATCTGGTTATCTTTCATTTTATATGAGAGTGCAGACTTACGGGCCAGTACCTTCATCTTGCTGTTAAGCTTAATGTTGTATTTGTGTGGGCGCGGGCCAAAAGCACGGGCACCACCACGGAACAGCGGCGATTTGATATCACCTGCACGGGCCGTACCGGTACCTTTCTGACGTTTGATTTTACGGCTGCTGCCACTTAGCTGAGAACGCTCTTTGGAGCTATGTGTTCCTTGTCTCTTATGAGCCATGTACCTTTTGGTGTCCAAATAGATAACATGGTCATTGGGTTCGACGTTGAAAATGTCATCGGCAAGATTAACTTTCCTGTCGGTCTTTTCGCCTTTTATGTTATATACTTCTAACTCCATCTTTCCACAATTACATATGATCCTTTGGGTCCGGGAACAGCGCCCTTTACCATAATCAAATTATTTTCCCTGTCAATTTTCAGCACCTGAAGATTGATCATCTTCACCCGGTCCTGACCTTTGCGTCCGCCCATACGCATTCCTTTGAATACGCGTGAGGGGTCCGAGGAGGCACCAATTGAACCAGGGGCACGCAGCCGGTCTTTTTGTCCGTGTGTTTTATCTCCCACTCCATGGAATCCATGGCGCTTTATAACACCGGCAAAACCTTTTCCTTTGGTATACCCTACCACATCCACAAACTCGCCTTCCACAAACACATCAACGGTGAGTTCATCACCAAACTGCTTCCTGTTCTCAAAACGGGTAAACTCGGCCAGCTTACGCTTGGGTGTGGTTTTAGATTTTTTCAGATGACCTAAGAGTGCTTTATTCGCGTGTTTTTCCGACATATCTTCATATGCCAGCTGAATAGCCTCATAACCATCAGTCTCTATGGTCTTAACCTGGGTTACTACACAAGGACCAGCCTGGATGACAGTGCAGGGAATATTATTTCCTGCACTATCATACAAACTTGTCATACCTATTTTCTTTCCAATTAATCCAGACATTGTTCTAATTTTTTAGCTGTCTTACGTAACCTACACTTTGATTTCCACTTCTACACCACTTGGAAGCTCCAATTTCATCAGAGCGTCGATTGTCTTTGATGTAGTACTGTAAATATCCAGTAAACGTTTGTATGAATTGAGCTCAAACTGCTCGCGCGACTTCTTGTTTACAAACGTAGAACGCAATACAGTAAAGACTTTCCTGTTTGTTGGCAATGGAATGGGTCCACTCACAACAGCGCCTGTAGATTTTACAGTTTTTACAATCTTATCCGCTGATTTATCAACGAGATTGTAATCATACGACTTTAACTTAATCCTGATCTTTTGACTCACCTTACGTTCGTTTTATATTCGACCTAATTAACTTCTATTCCCTGTACCTTTTTCAGTACTTTTTCTGTGATCTCTTTCGGGCATTCGGCAAAATGAGAGAACTCCATACTTGAAGTGGCTCTGCCTGATGCGATAGTCCTCAGTGAGGTCACGTACCCAAACATTTCCGCCAATGGCACATGGGCATCGATAATCTGCGAACCGGCTTTGGCCGATACGTTATTCAGATTACCACGACGTCTGTTCAGGTCGCTAATGATGTCACCCATGTATTCTTCGGGTGTTACTACTTCCAGTTTCATCATAGGCTCCATAAGCACCTTTTCCATTTTGGCGGCAGCATTTTTAAATGCCTGGCGCGCGCAAATTTCAAAGGAAAGCTGATCGGAATCCACCGCGTGGTATGAACCATCAAACAGGCGCACGCGCAGGTTTTGCACTTCATATCCGGCCAGCGGCCCATTCAGCATGGCACTTTTGAATCCTGCTTCTACTGAAGGTATATATTCACGTGGAATGTTTCCACCTTTAATTTCATTCACAAATTCGAGACCTTCCTCCTTCTCTGTGGCAGGAGAAATCTCAAACTGGATATCGGCAAACTTACCTCTACCACCGGTTTGCTTCTTATACACTTCACGATGCTTAACATTGCCGCGCAGTGCTTCTTTATAGGTAACCTGTGGCTCACCCTGGCTGCATTCCACCTTAAACTCACGCTGCAGACGGTCAACCAGTACTTCCAGGTGAAGCTCACCCATTCCGCTGATAATTGTCTGACCGGTATCATCATCAGTACGAACTTTAAATGTAGGGTCTTCCTCCGCCAGCTTGGCCAAAGAAGCACCCAGTTTATCCAGTTCTTTCTGTGATTTTGGTTCAACAGCCACACTGACTACCGGCTCGGGAAATTTTATATTTTCCAGTGTGATAGGATGTTTCTCATCACAAAGCGTATCCCCGGTGTGGATGGTTTTAAATCCGACGGCAGCGGCAATATCACCGGCTTCGATGACTTCCAGCGGGCTGCGCTTATTGGCATGCATCTGCAGTATCCGCGAAATGCGTTCTTTTTTTCCTGTGGATGCATTCAGCACATAGGAGCCTGCTTTAAGCTGCCCTGAGTATATCCTGAAAAAGGCAATTCTTCCTACATAGGGATCAGTGGCAATTTTGAAGGCCAGGGCAGCCATTCTGTCATCGTCAACTGGCTTACGGTTTTCCGGTTCACCGGTCTTTGGGTTAATACCATCCACCGGAGGTGCATCAACAGGGCTGGGCAGGTAACGGATTACTGCATCAAGCAAACGCTGCACACCTTTGTTTTTAAAGGCCGAACCACAAAGTACAGGTGTAATGCGTAATTCAATGGTAGCTTTTCTGATTGCTTCGATGATCTCGTCAGAAGAAATTGAATCCGGATCTTCCAGGAATTTCTCAAACAGGTCATCGCTTTCTTCAGCAACACCCTCAATCAGATTATTTCTGTACTTATCAGCCGTTTCTTTCATATCATCCGGGATAGGGACTTCCACATATTTCATTCCCTGTGAAGTATCATCCCATTCATAGGCTTTATTTTCGATAAGATCAACCACACCGCGGAAAGAGTCTTCCTGCCCGATGGGGATTTGCAGTGGCACCGGATTTGCTTTGATCTTTTCTTTCATATCAAGCAATACGTTGAAAAAATCAGCACCTGACCGGTCCATTTTATTAACAAAGCTCAGGCGTGGAACTTTATACTTGTCTGCCTGACGCCATACGGTTTCGCTCTGTGGCTCCACACCACCAACCGCACAGAAAAGTGCAATAGCACCATCCAACACACGCAATGACCGTTCTACCTCAACGGTAAAGTCAACGTGTCCGGGTGTATCAATGATATTAATCTTGTATTTTGAATTCTCATAATCCCAGTACACGGTAGTGGCAGCAGATGTAATCGTAATACCACGCTCCTGTTCCTGCTCCATCCAGTCCATGGTGGCTCCGCCATCATGCACCTCTCCTATCCTATGGCTTTTACCGGTATAATATAAGATACGCTCAGTAGTAGTAGTTTTACCGGCGTCGATATGGGCCATTATCCCGATATTCCTGGTCTTATATAGTTTATTAATTTCTTCCATTTTGATATTAAAATCTGCTCCTTGGTTACCTTAAAATTTAAAATGGGAGAATGCTTTATTGGCATCGGCCATACGGTGAGTTTCCTCTTTACGTTTATAGGCTGCGCCCTCTTCCTTGTATGCAGCCATAATTTCACCGGCAAGTTTTTGCGACATGGATTTTTCATGGCGCTTGCGCGAGAATTTGATCAGGTTTTTCATACCGATCGATTGTTTACGTGAAGGTGGAATTTCCGTAGGAATCTGGAAAGTAGCACCACCAATACGGCGTGACTTCACCTCCACATTAGGAGTTACATTCGCCAGAGCTTTCTTCCATATTTCCAGCCCGTTTTCTTCCATCTTCTCATCCACTATTTCAATGGCATCATAAAAGATCTTAAAGGACAAAGATTTCTTGCCCCGCATCATGAGGTTGTTCACAAACTTTGTAACGATCACCTCTTTATATTTCGGATCCGGAAGGATCACTCTTTTTTTCGCTTTTGATTTTCTCATTGGAACAACGAATTACCTTTGATTATTTCTTTTTCTTTGGTTTCTTGGTTCCGTACTTGGAACGGCGCTGGGTACGATCTTCCACACCTGAAGTATCCAAAGCTCCACGAACAATGTGGTAGCGCACTCCCGGCAGGTCTTTCACCCTCCCGCCACGAATCAGTACAATAGAGTGCTCCTGCAGGTTATGCCCTTCGCCGGGAATATATGCATTCACCTCTTTACCATTGGTCAGACGAACCCTGGCAACCTTACGCATGGCTGAATTTGGCTTCTTCGGGGTAGTGGTGTACACCCTAACGCAAACTCCCCTGCGCTGCGGGGATGAATCCAAAGCAGGAGATTTGCTCTTCTCTACGATCTGCTTGCGACCTTTCCTTACAAGCTGTTGAATTGTTGGCATATTTGCTTATTTAATTAATCTTCTGGTTACCTCTTTTTTGAGGGCTGCAAAGCTAATTAATTTTCTTATTTATTCTGGAAATTATTTCGGAAATAGATAAACCGGGGAGGTAAAAGCCAGCTCTGGCTTTGTTGCTCAAGGCGTTATGTATGGAACCTATGTCCGCCTTTGTTTATCAGGTCCCGAAATGATTTTCCGTTTCTTTTTATTGTAAAACAAAGAATTAAAACACTTCTTCGTTTTGCGGATGCAAAGAAAGGAATTATATTTCAATTAAACAAGACTTTTCAAAAAGATTTTTATCCTTTTATGCATTTTTTTTCTGAACAGTGAAATAAAGCCTGTTTGCAGGAGGTAATGTGACCGGAATCGGACTATAACTGTAGCAGGACGTAACAACAAAAAAAATAGACCTATCCCCTTCAATTTTATATCTGCCTGCTATTCCGATCAGTACAAAATATGGTACGGCTTTTATACAGAGTAAAAAAAACCTGAACCTGAGATGTGGAGATACTTTCTAAAAACAGCATTCAGAAAAACCATTAAAAACAGAAATTACTCACTACTGAATCTGCTGGGCCTGGGCTTTGGCATAGCTGTATGCATTCTGATATTTTTGTATATCCGGTTTGAACTTAGTTATGACAGCGGCTGGAGCGAAAGTGAAAAAATATATCGCATTTCGCATACCTCTGTTACTTCAGAAAAAGAAGAAAAATATGCACTGTGTGGATTCGGTGTGGGCCCGGAACTCTACAGCAACTTCCCGGAAGTAAAAAACTTCACCCGTATTCTGTACGGCAATCAGAATAAAACAGTAAGAGTGGATGAAAAGGTTGCAGAACAGGAAAATGTGTATTATGTGGACACCTCATTTTTTGATATTTTCGACTACCCGCTTATCTATGGCGAGCGTGACGGCATACTTAACGATCCTAAAAGCCTGGTAATCTCGGAAAAGGTATACAATAAATTCTTCACGGACAATATTGACCCCACGGGATATATTATGACCATAAATTCTACAGATTATACGATCAATGGTGTGTTTGCGCAACCGCACTCCCCTACGCATCTCAATATAGAAATTATGGGATCAATGAACATCCTGAGTGATTCGCTGGCACGTGAGTATTATGAAACCTGGGTGTGGTTGCGCACATATACCTATCTGCTGTTTCGCAATCCTGAAGATGCACAGGGTTTTCAGGAAAAAATCAGCCAATGGCGTGAAGAACGTATAGATCCCTGGATAGAAAAATACCAGCACAACACACATATATATTATACGCTGCATCAGCTGAAAGACATTCATACCATATCAGGGCTTCCATTTTCCATGAGCAATGGTGTCAATCCCGATCATCTGAAAATTCTGGCTTTGGTGGCTTTCTTTATCCTGATAGTGGCCTGTGTGAATTATATCAACCTGTCAACTGCCTTTGCCATAGAACGTGCGCGGGAAGTCGGCATCAATAAGGTGCTGGGTGCACACCGCATGAAGCTGATCAGGAGTTTTACCCTGGAGGCTGTATTTACTGCCTTCATGGCTTTTATAATTGCACTGGTGATCGCTGAAATATTTATTCCTGTGCTGAACAGGCTCACAGGAGCTAATGTGTCATTGCTGAGAAATACCTTCAACGGGAATGGCAGCTTTATCATTTTCAGCATATTGATCATCCTGGTAACCGGCTTACTGAGTGGCATTATCCCGGCTGTTGTATTATCACGTTTTGCCCCTGCTGATGTGCTGAAAGGCAACAGCACAGCCATATTGTCCAGGCATAAAGGTGGCGGCAGCCTTTTCAGAAGATCACTGATTATTTTCCAGTTTATAATTTCACTCACTCTGATTATTTGCACGTTAATAGTATGGCAGCAAATCGATTTTATCAAGAGTCATGATCCTGGGTTTAATATGAACAACATACTGATTATGGACGCTCGTTTCGAGAAGGATTCCCATAGCAGGATGAGAAGCCTCAGGGAAGAACTCCTTCAGCATTCTGCCATAACACATGTTTCAGCCTCACGTGATTATCCGGGATATCATACCGGCAGCCTGTTGTTTTACTGGAAAGAGGACAATGAAGATAAGCAGCAATCAATGAACATGTTTGTGGTGGACGAGCATTATGCAGCACTGATGGGCCTGGAAATAATTGAGGGAGATTTTTTTAAAGGGCATGAATCCGAACAACACACTGCAGTTGTGATCAATCGTGCGGCTGCGCGGTCCATTGGCTGGAAAGACCCCACAGGGAAAGAGCTGCGATCATATTATGCGCCCCAGGCAAAAGTAACCGGCATGGTTAATGACTTCAACTATACCTCACTGCGCAACCCGGTGGAGCCACTGGTGCTGCTTTATATGCCGCAGGCAACCCAAAAACTTTCAGTGAGGATAAGCGGAAATAATCCACAGGCGGTAATTCAGTATATAGAAGAAACCTGGAATAATTTCAGCGACGGCCTGCCTTTTAAATACGAAATGCTCGGAAACAGGGTTAAGCAGCAATATAAATCAGAAGAGGACATTCTAAGCCTGCTGAATCTGGCTGCGTTTCTGGCCCTTTTATTGTGCTGCCTCGGGCTGCTGGGACTTTCAAGCTACGCCACCCGCAGCAGGACAAAAGAAATCGGGATTAGAAAAGTACTGGGTGCCGGAAATCATGAAATCATCCTTAGTCTTATACGCGATTTTTTCAGTAGTATTCTACTGGCCGGTGTTATTGCCTTCCCGCTGTCATGGTTTCTTATGAACCTCTGGCTGGAATCCTATGCATATCATATTAAACCTGGTGCAGGCATATTCATACTATCTTTGTTAGCTATAGCTCTTATTACCTTTATTACCGTGATATGGCAGGCACTGAAAGCGGCAGGTATGAACGTAGCTGCAGCTCTTAAATTCGAGTGAAAGAAATGTCAGGGTATCAGGTTAAGTACTTCCTGTATGGAAGGATTCTCAAATAAATAAGAGGTGTCTGACAAAATTACATCCACTATGGGAAGTGTAACCGAGCCACTGCTTCCAAATCCGGCTTCCCAGCATTTTTGCTGCATCTCGCTGCGCTTTTGAGAATCTTCATCCACATTATAATAGGTGTACTGGACGTTATTTTTATCGCAATTATTAATGAATCGTTCGCAATTGCTGCACACGTCTCTTCCATAAATCAATACCTCATACTGCTTATTATTGTTATCCTTCTTGTTATCTGCTTCTTTCTCACAGGAAAACAAAAGAAATAACAACGGCAACAGTATTAAAGAAAAGTTTCTAATCTTCATGATAATTTCGGTTTGAAAAAAATTGCAATATAACAGTTGTAAAATAAAAAACCATCATCATTTAGGCAATCCAACAGATAAATAAGTTGCCTGCTTTATGAAGAATTTATTCACGCTGCTCAATAACACCTGCAAATCACACTACACATGTAAGTTATCCAATTAATCAGCAGAGCAGATGCAACAAAAGAGTCTGGCATGGGTTTTGTTAGTAATAGAATTGCTATTTTTGCAGCGTTCTTAAACATCATGGGGCTGACATGGATTCGACAGCAAGTCAAGTTGAAATGTAAGCATGCCGAGCATTGGGTAACTGGCTCGATAATCTCAGTTCTCAACCGCCTTATAAATGGCAACGATTATAATTATTCAATGGCCGCGTAATCACACGGATTGCGTCCCATTTGTTCCCCGGGCGACCACTCTTACCGGTGGCCCGGAAGGAGCATCATAAAAAGGTAAGATAGTTGCAGGAGCTGTTCCGCCCCTGCAGCGAAATTCAGGAACTACGGAGGTCATCGGTTTGTTCCGTACCAGTGATCTCCCGACAATTCAAACCGGAACTAAGCATGTAGAAAGCACTTTAGCTGCTTGTTTGGACCCGGGTTCGATTCCCGGCAGCTCCACTTATTATGAATCAATCTCCTGTAAGCCTAAAGTTTACAGGAGATTTTTTTTTGCCGCTTATGTATATATTGCACGGTATCTATTAAGAATGCAAATCAACGGATTGTATCTCTGGCGCAAAACCATCGGACTCGTTTTTACAGTTTCAATTTTCTGCCGAAACCAATAATAATCCTCCCATCTTTGCAATCTGATAGTTATGAGAATGTGGCTAATTGCTTTGTAAAGATAAAGATAATAGTATTCGATCAGATGGGAGTGACATTGGAGTCGCAAACTCAATTTACTTTTGCCACGAATGAAAACTTATTCGTGCATTCGTGGCTTTTTCATTCGTACTGAAATTTCTATCCTCCTGAATTTTCTACTTATAAAAGCCGCTAATTGGAAACTTTCAAAGAGTTTATCTCCTAAGCGAATCTCATATTATTATCTTTAAATATAATTTCGCTCATTTTTAGCTTTATAATTATTACAGCCAGTGTCAATCATTATTTCGCGGATCCACTATTCGTAATTTCCCGAAGTATTCATCTAATGGTATCAGCATGCTGTCTTTTCTATCAATATAATATATATCCGCTATTTCAACACCGGTGCATTTATCATTTTCTTTTTGCAATATCAGGGTATCACCGGAAATTCTCCAGGAACCAATGCAAAAACAGTAGCTCTCTGTGAAATATGCACGGGCATAAAATTCCTGATCATCATACAGAGACAAAACAATACCTCCCCGCTCAGCCTGAAAGGAAGGAGTTCCCTCTGGCACTGTTTCCAGAGAGCGAACATAAAAAAACATCACCAGCACGAAAATAAGCAGGAGTAATGGTAGCATGAAATCGTAATTCTGCTGGCCATTACTGATCCGGATAATGTCGATTATTTGAAAAATAACAAAAAAGGCCGCAAACATAAATGGAAAGACTATGAGCACTATTCCACCTCCTCCCCTGCAATTATCGCTAACCATAATTATTAGTGCAGGTATAAGAATCAGAGTGATCAGAACACTGTTTTTCAGAAACCGGTACATTAGCTAAAAAGGTTGTTTAATACAAAAGTAGCTAAAAAGGGTCTGCTGAAAAGCTCATAAGTGCATATATTTTTTGACTTCTGAGTTGCAGATGTATATGAATACTTCAAAACGAATAAGTTAACAAAGATGTGTGCATCTGAGCAACAAAAAAAACTGTCAAAAATGAACTTACTTGATATGCCTTTTAAGTAAATGTGTTTAAACCCCTTGCACTTCCATCAAAACCAACTCATACAGTTAACTAACATATAAGTTTTTATGTGTTTTTTCAGCAGAGCCTAAATAATCCCATGATAATACAATTCTTACCTTTGCAAAAAAAACTTATGCAAAAGATCCTGATCATAATCAACGATGCTCCTTATGGAACGGAGAAGGCGTATAACGCTTTGCGGATGGCCATGACCCTGCAAAAAGAGCATGGCGACAAAGTCGAGGTAAAAATATTCCTGCTGGCAGATGCAGTGTTTTGCGGATTGCCATCCCAGCAAACAGCAAAAGGTTACTACAATATCGAGCGGATGCTAAAATCGGTCATCAGGCGTGGCGGTGAGGTAAAAAGCTGCGGCAGTTGTTCGCAGGCCCGTGGCATTGCTGAGCTTGCAGCTATTGAAGGTGTGCAGTTAAGCAATATGAAGGAATTCGCGCAATGGACGGTGGACTGTGACAAGGTTCTTAACTTTTAGCTGACCGGCCCTTAAATGAAACAGCACCGGCATTTTATCATCCACAAGCCGGCGGGATACCTCTCACAGCTTGTAACCAACCAAAGAAAGCAGCAGAAAACTAAGCTGCTCACTGCACAGCATGATTTTCCGCAAGGTACTATGGTAGTGGGTCGCCTTGATCTGCATTCGGAAGGCCTGCTTATTTTAACCACCGATGGCAGGCTTAGCGAACAAATACGCAGCGGGAAGGTGGAAAAGGAATACTTTGCCGAGCTTGACGGGCTGATCACTGATGAAGCCATTAAGCAGCTTGAGCAGGGTGTGCGCATTAGTATCAACGGAAAAGCATACACCACCCTTCCCTGCCGGGTAAAAAGACTATATGACCCGAAGGTTCCTCCGCTGCAGAATACCCGTGTATCGCGCCACCGGCCCACGAGCTGGATAAGTATTACGTTAACCGAAGGCAAATTCCGGCAGGTGAGAAAGATGACTGCTGCCACGGGTTTTCCTACTTTGCGCCTGATAAGGATAAGAATCGGAAAGCTATACCTTGGTAATCTGCCGGCTGGTAAGCTGGTAGAAATTGATCATATCGCCGCATCTGCTATAACATCATAATAACCTCAGCATTGAGTAAGCGCACGGCAAAACAATAAGCTGCCCGGGATTGTTTAAAAGCCTACAGGTTTCCAAAGTTGAATCTGTCTTAATGTGATTAAGCAAACTAAGTGAACTAAATAAACTCATATTTCGCTATGGATTTTTTAGATCAATGGGGTGAAGCCGCTTACACAAGCCTGGGCTTTTTCTGGATGGCCATGTGGGCTTTTATTTTAGGTTATTTTATCAGCAGTATGATCCAGGTATTTGTGACCCGTGAGCGCATGAAGCGCTCCATGGGCAAGGCGGGAGCTAAAAGTGTGGGGCTGGCCACTTTTTTCGGCTTTATTTCCAGCTCGTGCAGCTTTGCCGCCCTTGCCACCACAAAAACCCTATTCAAAAAAGGAGCAGGCCTTATTCCCTCCATGGCCTTTCTGCTGTCCTCCACCAACCTGGTGATTGAGCTGGGTATCGTGATAGGTGTATTTCTCAGCTGGCATTTCATAGCCGGCGAATACATAGGCGGCATACTGCTTATCCTTATTGCCTGGCTGTTTATTAAACTCACCAAACCCTCAAAACTCGTAGAGAATGTCCGTGAGCGCCTGCAAGATAAATCAGCCGGGGATGACAATGATATACCGGACTGGAAAAAGCTGATACGTTCTAAAAAAGGCTGGAGTAAAGTAGGAAGCCGCTACATCAGTGAATGGCTGATGGTATGGAAAGATGTTACCATCGGTTTTACCGTGGCCGGTGTAATTGCTGCTTTCGTGCCTGCTGAATTTTTCCAGTGGCTGTTTTTAGGTACAGGTGATGTTGACAATTCAAATCTATCATTCTTGCAGGTATTACAACATACCATAGTCGGCCCGGTGGCTGCTTTTATGACTTTCATCGGTTCGATGGGCAATATTCCGCTGGCCAGCCTGCTATACAACAACGGTGTGAGCATGGCAGGTGTTATGGCTTTTATTTTCAGTGATCTGGTGGTGCTGCCAGTGCTAAGGATCAATGCAAAATATTATGGCTGGCGCATGGCATTGTATATACTGTTGACCTTACTCATTGCCCTGGTAGCCACTTCCCTGCTTCTGCACTATGGCTTCCACCTGTTCGACATCGCCCCGCAGGCTTCAGACGGCAACAGCGCAAAGGACCAGCAGCATTTCCAGCTTAATTATACATTTTACCTGAATATGGTATTTTTGGCCGTAAGCGCCTTCCTTATTTATATGTCATACCGCTTTAAAGCATCCGCTGCCATGGAAATGGCTGACAAAGGCTGGGTGGAGAAGGTACTGAGCATACTGGCTATTGCCTCATTCATATGGCTGGCAGGTGGGATAGCTGTAAAATATCTTATACTCTGACTAATCGTAAAAAACAAAGAGCACCGGCATATTTACGGTGCTCTTTCAAACCGGCATATTATCAGCTGTTAAAACCAACCAAATTTCACACTTATATTGTAGGTAAACCCGTTGAGTGCATCCGTTGGAACGTGAACAGTCTGGTAATCGTTTCCATCGTTGTACTTATACTTCAAGCTTACATTATTTGTAAAGCGGTAGGTAGCTCCAAACGACAGCCTGAAAAAGCGAACCATATTTAATTCCAGCTCCACACCAGGCTCGGCAACCAGCAGCAATCCGGTATCATAATATCCGTCATTAGCAGGTTCATCCCAGGCATAGCCTTCAGTAACCGAAACACCACCTATACCTATCTGCATGGGGAAGTTCACGTGCACCGGGAATTTCGGAGCTATGATAGGCTCCATAAACAAGCCTCCGTAACCACCGGCCAGGCTGTAATCTCCCGTTCCCGGGGTTCCTTCTTTATTGACATTGTTCAAAAAACCGTAGCCGTGCATCCCCAGCGCAAAACCGTGGTTAATGATCCAACCTGCACGTCCACCGGTGATCATAGCATCGTTACCATCGATTTCAGCATAGCCAAAAGTCATAGCTCCAAAAAAACCATGGGTAGTTTTGCCGTCCTGGTTTGAAAACAGGGTCTGGATGTCGACATTTTTATGCTCAGGCCGTGCTTGATCAGTTTCCAGGCTGTCGGTCTGTGCCTGAAGGCTGCCGTATCCAAACATCAGCAGCGCAATAAATAATCTGGTCTTCATAACTATAAATATTTAAGGTTAGTTTTAATAATCCAGCCTCACATGCAGGCCAAAATTGAACATATCCACTCTGAAGTGCCGGATCAGTCCGTACTCCAGAAAAGGTTCATAGGTAATTCCCACGATAAAATCAGAATTGACAGGCCTGAACTCGAAACCTAATGCACCAGCGAAACCCGTTACCGGTCCACTGAAGTCTGATTTATTTGCTCTGCTGTACCAGTCGTCACGGTAATCATGAAACACGGCTCCCAGCTGCAGTCCGCCGCCAAGATACATCTGGAACTTATCATCGAAATTATCCCGGCTGATATACCTGTATCCGTTGCATCTGATAAGGAACCCATTATTATAGTGTCCGAAAGTTGCTTCAAGTGCCGTACGGTGAGCCTTGATCATTCTCAGTGAAATTCCGTTGAGCTGACCCAGGCGCACACCCACCTGTTTCTGATATTCCTGCGCTGCTGCATTGATCATTATCAGCAAAAGAACTGCCGTTAATACTCCTTTTAATCGCATCTGAACTGTCGTTTTTTATTTATTCGCGTGCACCACTTTCCCCGAGCCTGTGATTTTTGTGTTCACTGTGGGTGTCCCCAGGTAATAAACTGATCCGCTGCCACTGATATTCACATCCAGCAGGTCGGTTACATAAAGCTCTGCATCACCTGAGCCTGCAATATTGATAAAGCAGCGGTTTATCACCAGATTATAAGCATGGATGTCTCCCGAACCGTGGACCTCCATATCCGCCTCGGGCACTAAGCCTTCCATGTAGTAGTCACCGGAGCCTTCGATTCTGGCTTCCAGGTAATCAGCAGCCAGGTCAAGCTCGATATTTCCTGAGCCATGCAGCTCCGAGCTCAGATTTTGAACATCAGCAGAGCAATATATATCGCCGGAACCATTTAGCTCTATGTCAAGATCGGTACAGATGAAGTTGGAAGCATCCATCATCCCTGAACCATTGAGTTCCATTTCATAAAGTTCGGGCAGATACACATAGATCCAAACAGGTTCGGTATTAAACAGGATCCCCCTGCTGTCGATTTCCAGCGTGTTATTATGCACACGTGTGCGGATATAAGGCATCAGGTTTGATTCTGCCAGCACATTTACATCAAACACTGAATCCTGTACGATCAGCACATTAAAGCTGCCGTTTGATTCCACCCGGTTAAAAGGTACCACACTCCTTTTTTCAGTGATCACGTCACCATTTCCTTCTATCCTGTCCCATGGCTCGCATCCGGTACTGATAATGACAGCCATCACTACTGCCAGGGCCATCACGTTTGTTATTTTTCGATTTAAAGTTTTCATGATTATATTTATTTTCAGGTTTTTACTTAATTTCGATCCTTAAATTACCGCCTTTGCCATTAAATATTACCGGAACAGCTGAGCCCGAGCGCCCCAGCCGAAAGCTGGTCTTATAAATCTCCTCTTCTTCATCAAGGGTTTCCTGCGGAGCATCCATCACCTGCTCAGGGAGGAACAGCTCCGTGGAACTGTTAAAAGTTAGCTCCACATCTAACTTCAGGCTTTCATCCACTCTCAGAGTATAATCGGAATAGGAAGAAATCATGTTCACCCGGCTGAGAGCGGCGGATGAGAGGCTGAGATCACAGGCACCGTAGTTGGTTTCCATACTCATATAATCTTCCAGGTTCACAATTTCATAATCTGTAAAATATGATTTGCCGGTGAGTGATCCGACATTTTTTACAAAGTAATCGTCTCTTTTGGATTGAATTTTAAGCTTTTCGATATTGTTGAGCCTGAATTCGGATGATCGGCTTGTCAGGTTGAGATTGTCAGCATGCTCCAGTCGCATACTGGAATAGGTAATATCAACTGTCGCCTCATCCACCGAATGGATGCTTGCCTTTCCGAAGTTGATCTTCAGTATAGCCTCACCGGTAAAGGCATGGGCTTTGAAGGCGCCGTTTGACAGGCGGACATTTACTTTACCATGATGATCGGAAAAATAAATATCGCCAAATTTATTCTCAAGTATCACCGGATTTCTGACGGGCATATACACTTTGTAGTCAACGGAAGTATTCACTTTACTGTCAAAAACTGTTTGGGCTATATCCACTATATCGGTCCAGAATGAACCTTCTTTGGAAAGATTGCTTTGTGCAACCACGTAGAAGGGAGTGTTCCTAAATGAGAAATCGATCATATTAAAGGCTTTATCTATTTTGCCTTCATCTCCTCCTTTCACGGTAATGTTAATTTCAAAGCGCACCGAATCCCTATTCCAGGGTATTACCATAATGTTGCCGTATTTATTGATCACCTGCACTTCGGTGGCGATATTTTCCAGTTTGTAGGTTTTCACTATTTTTCTGCCCAGCTCGTATGTCTGGGCGCTGAGCATCTGCGTGCTGATAACAAATACCAGCAACAGTATCCTCTGAAAGTTAAAGGCTGAATCTTTCATCTTCAATATCCTCTTCATAGTTCCTGGCTCTTTTAATTTGGTGAAGCATTTGTTCCAGTATCTGGAGTTTAAGGCGGTGATTCTGGATCATGTATTCAATGATCTCTTCGTTACTGGCATTGTCCATCAGGTCGTCTTCCAGTTCGGTATATGCTTCATTCAATTCTTTCAGTTCGCTTTCAATATCCTGTTTTAATTCGGGCTGGTCATCCAGCACCACAAACAATTCATCTTTAGTCTCTGAGATTTTGGTGGTGTAATAAATTTCGGCTTCTTTAAGTTCTCTGTATAACTTAGGCTGCTCCTGCATGGCGGAGGCAGTTGTTTCTGCCGGCTGCTGGTTGCTTTCGGTGTTGACATAATAAATATAGGAGGCCGCCATCAGCAGAACAGCTGCTGCAACGCGGACAAACAACGGGTAGTTGATCCCTGTTTTTTGTGGCAGGTCATCCGAGATGCGATCCCACAAACCATCCGATGGTTCCAGGTCGTTAAATTCCCGGCGGTGCTCTTCTACATATTTTTCAAGTTTATCCTTCATAGTCTTCCTGACTTAAGATTTCTCTGATTCTGCTTTTCGCCCTTTTATACTGCATTTTGGAGTTGGATTCTGAAATATCAAGTATTTCAGCGATCTCTTTGTGGTCATATCCCTCCAGCAAATAGAGTGAAAAAATTATCCGGCTTCCTTTGGGCAGTTTTGCCATGGCCATTTTAATCCTGTCCACCCTCAATCCATCTTCAGCATATTGTTCATCCGTTATGGACTCATGTGCTACGGGCATTTCATCAAAGAACTCCAATTCTGCTTTTCTGCGTTTGATCTCATTAATGCAGCGGTTTATTACAATTCTTTTTAACCAGGCACCAAATGTTGATTCAAACCTGAACGAGTCAAGCCGTCTGAAGGCATCACAAAAAGCTTCCTGCAACATATCTTCTGCATCTTCCCTGGAGCCGGTGATCCGGAAGGCCACATTCAGCATGGCCCCGGCATAAAGCCTGTACAACTCATACTGAGCTTTCCGGTCATTTCGCCTGCTCCTTTCTATGACATCCCGGTGTAGGTCCGTATTCGCTCCCAATGCTTTTTTACTTGCTCGTTTCACTTCTAATGACAGAGGTTTTAGTCAGGGGTCACTTTTTTTTTAAAAAAAAACCTGAAAAATCATCAGCAGGTTTCATGCTGTGAAATTATTAATTTTATTTACAGATGTTTATTTTCCTGTTTTCCTTCCATTCCGGAACATAAGCGCTGACGTTTTAGCCTTACTTAATGTTACCTATATATGATTAATTTTATGATAATATCATTCTCCACAATGAGGTGCGAAATTACACCCCGTAGTTACCCGCCCATGCCGGGCGCATCATAAAAAAAAGGCGGAACGCAAAATGCCCCGCCTTTATCATAAACAGATTTAATACCTATTCTTTTTCTTTATCAGAATCTCTTTTCCTCTTGTCCTCATCGGTTTCGGGAGCAGCACCCTCTTCAGGCCTGGCAATGGTGTTTCTCATATCTGTATCTGCCTGTATGTTGCGATACTTCTGATAGTCCATTACTCCAAGATTTCCTGAACGGAAGGCTTCAGAGATAGCTTTAGGTACTTCAGCTTCGGCTTCAATAACTTTTGCACGAGCTTCCTGTGCTTTGGCTTTCATTTCCTGTTCCAGGGCAACAGCCATGGCCCTTCTTTCCTCTGCTTTGGCCTGTGCAATATTCTTGTCAGCATACGCCTGATCCATCTGCAGCTGAGCTCCGATGTTTTTTCCTACATCCACATCAGCAATATCAATAGAGAGAATTTCAAAGGCTGTACCTGAGTCAAGGCCTTTTTCCAGTACAACCCGTGATATTGAATCGGGATTTTCAAGCACTGCTTTGTGGCTTTGTGCTGAACCAATAGAGGAAACCACACCTTCGCCCACACGGGCAAGAACAGTTTCCTCACCGGCACCACCAACCAGCTGCTTGATGTTAGCCCTGACAGTTACCCTGGCTTTGGCGATGAGCTGAATACCGTCCTTGGCAATGGCAGATACCGGCGGGGTATTGATAACCTTCGGGTTTACTGACATTTGCACTGCTTCAAACACATCACGACCTGCCAGGTCGATGGCAGCAGCAGTTTGAAAATCAAGCCCCATATTGGCTTTTTCTGCTGAAATCAAAGCATTCACAACTGATTTAACACGGCCACCGGCAAGGTAGTGTGCCTCCAGCTGATCCCGGGAAAGATTCAAACCTGCCTTTGTTGAATTAATCATAGCCGTTACAATTACTCCAGGGGGAACTTTACGCCAGCGCATCAGGATCAACTGCAAAAGAGATATCCTGACATGGGAAACCAATGCTGAAAACCAGAGCCCTACCGGGATAAAGTAAAAGATGAGCCACAGAAAAAATATCGCGGCTACACCAATGGCAATCCATATTCCTACTTCTACTTCCATAACTTAAGTTTTAATTGAGATTATTGGGTTTTACATATATTTTATTTCCTTCTACCTTGGTCACAAGGATCTCTTCTTTGGGATTGATCATCCCTGCCGTGGACTGCACCTCATAAAACTGGCCCCTGATCCTTGCTTTTCCCGCCGGAGAAAGGCGTGAAATTGCCACCCCTGTGTCTCCTTTTACCACACTATTTTCTTCAAATATATTGGTTTTTCCTGTAATGGTATATTCCAGTCCTGCTTTTTTCCAGGTTTTTGACCGCAATGCAAATATAAGGCTAAGCAGCGAAAACACAATAGTTCCTCCAACGGCCCAGTGCCCGGCAGTATTTCCATAGATATCATATGCCATGTATATGGCAAATATCATTAATCCAAAACCTGCAATCCCTGCTACCGTTGTGCCGGGTATTACAAGTAACTCCAGCAACAGTAAAAGGATACCCACCAGTATCAATACAACAATTAAAGTCCAGCTCATTTTTTATTATTATTTCTTATAATATTTCAATGCCTCCGGGAGAAACTCTTCCATGGCTTCAATTCTGTTGTCATCAGTAGGATGAGTTGACAGAAACTGAGGCACTTTAGCTCCTCCTTTTTGTGCTTTCATGCGTTGCCAAAACTCGATAGCCTGCTGCGGATGGTAACCGGCTTTTGCCATAAACACCATACCCATCTTATCAGCCTCATATTCATGCTTCCGGGAGTAAGCCAGCGTACCCAGTGTGGAACCGGCCCCATATAAAGCCATAAAAAGATCGCGTGTTTGCTCGGGCTTTTCCTTCATTGCCACTGACAGCGAAATACCACCCAGAGCAATGGCCAGTTGCTGGCTCATGCGTTCATTACCATGTTTAGCCACGGCATGCGCCACCTCATGACCCATCACTGTGGCAATTCCTGATTCATTTTTCGTGATGGGCAATATGCCGGTATAAAAAGCAATTTTTCCTCCGGGCATACACCAGGCATTCACAGCATCGTTATTCAATACATTATATTCCCACTCGAAATCCTCAATGCGATCATATTCATTATTATCTTTCAGAAAAGCTGCAACAGAATTCGTGATATTGTTTCCAACCTTTCTCACCAGTTGCACTTCTGAGCTTGTCTCCGGTAATACGGTGTTCTCCTGCAGTACCTGTTTATAACTGGTTAGCGACATTTCCATCATCATGCTGTTGGGAAGCAGATTCATTTGTTTGCGTCCGGTAATGGGAACTTTTGAACAGGAGATTACAGTAAAAATAATGGTAAGTACAAGTAAAGTCTTTTTCATGATTTTGAGTTTTATGACATTTGCCGGTTCCTAAATTATTTTATAGATACAGTAAGTGATTTGCGCTTCATGCTTTCATAACGTGGCTTAAGATCATCCAATGAGCCGCTTTTTACTGAACACTTACCTTTAAAATGTACAATATAGGCGCACTGTTCAGCCTGCTCCACAGTATGATCACATGTGTCCACCAGTGTTTCGATCACGAAATCAAAGGTATTGAAGTCATCATTATGAAGAATCAGTTGACGTTCATCATTATCCAAGTCAACATCTCCGGGGAAAACTTGTTGTTTTTCTTTAACCATAAACTTTCCGTTAACCGAACAAATTTAAATAAAAAACCGAAGCTGCAATAAATTAATCCAAATTTAACGGCTTTATCGACTTAAGCTTTTCCACTACAGATACAGCCTGAACAGCTTCCTTCACATCGTGCACCCTAAGAATTGAGGCTCCGCGTTCCAATGCCAGTACATGAATGGCTGTGGTGCCGTTTAGTGCATCAGAAGGCCGGGTTTTCAGCAGGCGATTAACCATCGACTTACGTGAAACCCCAACCAGCACAGGCAATTCAAATATCCTGAAATATTCCAGCTCTGCCAGTAGCTGAAAGTTATGTTCCAGTGTTTTACCAAATCCAAAACCCGGATCAATTATTACATCGTGCACTCCAAGAAGTTTCAAGGCTTCAAGCTGCCGGGCAAAAAACATGCCTACTTCTTTCACCACATTTTCATATTGCGGATCATTTTGCATATTCTCCGGGGTTCCCTGCATATGCATCATGATATAAGGCACTTTAAGATCAGCGATGGTTTCAAACATCGCGGTATCAAAAGTGCCACCTGAGATATCATTTATAATATCAGCTCCCTTCCTCACAGCTTCACGTGCACTGCAAGCGCGGAATGTGTCGATTGAGATTACAATATCAGGAAATGCTTCACGGAGCTTTTCAAGAACAGGAAACAATCGCTCCTGTTCTTCTGCAGCAGAAACCAAACCGGCACCCGGGCGGGTGGATACAGCGCCAATATCAATAATATCTGCGCCTTCATTCAGCATTTTCTGTACATGTTTGATAAAATGATCCGTGCTGCTGTGCTTTCCGCCATCATAAAATGAATCAGGAGTTACATTAAGTATTCCCATTACCAGTGGCTTATCTAGCATCAGCAGCCTGCCGCGGCAGTTCAGGCTTTGCTTTCCTGAAAAAAAACTATCTTTATCCCTTATTTCTGACCGGTCCAATTTTCTTAATTTTGTTTGCTGGTTCGAAAGTAAATATATTTTTTTAGTTGATAAAACAAATCGGGAATGTACAATAAAACTTCATCACAATACGATGAAATAATTGACAGATGCAGAGATATCTTTCAGACGAAAATGGAAGATTACGGCAGTGCCTGGAGGATCCTGAGGCCGTCCAGCCTCACCGATCAAATCTACATCAAAGCTGAACGCATCAAGAGCTTTGAAGAAAAAGGGGTGCAGAAGATTGATGAAAACATTGACGGTGAATATGCCGGAATAATCAATTATTCGGTTATGGCGCTTATACAGCTGGAGCTGGGTCCTTCCAGGGAAGAACCGGATATAAGCATCAAAAAAGCTGTGGACCTCTACCTGAAGCATTTCAGGGAATCAAAGGGCCTGATGGAGAACAAAAACCATGATTACAGCGAGGCCTGGCGCAATATGCGCCGTGAATCACTCACTGACATCATCCTAATGAAGCTTCTCAGAATCAAGCAAATAGAAAACAATGAGGGTAAAACCAAAATGTCAGAAGGTGTTGATGCCAACTACCGTGATATTATCAATTATTCGGTGTTCGCACTGATCAAACTGGAAGAAGAAAACAATCTAAAATCACATTAGCATGAAAATTATACGCAATATCAGCAGAATTCTGCTGGGGCTTGTGTTTATTTTTTCAGGGTTCGTGAAAGGTGTTGATCCATTGGGCTTCACCTACAAGATCATTGATTACCTTGAAGCATTTCACATGGAGTGGCTCGAACCGGCAGCACTTTCCCTTGCTGTACTGGCCATTGCGCTTGAATTTGTTATAGGCTTTGCCCTGGTCCTTAACGCACGCATTAAGCTGGCAGCCTGGGGCAATCTGTTGTTTATGGTATTTTTTACCATTCTGACATTTTACCTCGCCCTTACCAATCCGGTTACAGATTGTGGATGCTTTGGCGATGCCATCATTATGACTAACTGGGAAACTTTCTTTAAGAACCTCATATTGCTGGCCCTTAGTATAATAGTTTTTTCCAGCCGGCACAAATTCAAGCCGCCATGGAAACCTTGGGTGCAAAACATCCTGGTGATTACAGGATTTCTGATCCTTTTCGGTATTTCATTTTATTCCTACCATCACCTGCCCATTCTGGATTTCCGGGCCTGGAAGAAAGGTGCGGATATGGCAGGCGAAGTGCCACCGCCCACTGTTTATCTGATTTATGAAAATAAAGAAACCGGCGAACAAAAAGCATGGCTCACCGAAGACCTTCCGTATGACGAACCGGGATTTATGGAGAAGTGGGAGTTTGTTGATCAGAGGGTTATCGAACCTGATGTGCCGGAAACCACCCTACGGGTGGAAAATGAAGAAGGCGTGAATGTCAGCGAGCAGATATTCGATGTGAAGGGTTACAATTTTATTCTGATTGCCCATGATCTGCAAAAAGCTGACCAGGAAAGCATGATAGACATGGATGATTTTTATGATAATTGCCTGAAAGACGACATAGCATTTTCAGCACTCACCGGTTCATTATACACCAAATCGGATCAGTATAAACAGGAAAACAACCTGGATTATCCGTTTTACCTGGCGGATGACATCGCCCTGAAAACAGTAATCCGTTCTAATCCTGGGCTTTTATTGCTAAAAGACGGAGTGATCATCGAAAAATGGCATCATAATGACTTCCCGGAATACCGGCAATTCAAAACCGAATACATGAAATAGCATATATGGCGCGCTTTATACTGCGAAGATTGGGTTACGGGCTCCTGGTGCTGCTGGGCGTGGTGACCATTGTATTTTTCCTGTTCAATATACTTCCCGGTGATCCGGCAACTATGATGCTGGGGCAGCGTTCAGACATTGCCTCGGTTGAAGCCATCAATAAAGAACTGGGCCTTGATGAACCTGTACACAGTCAGTATTTGAAATATCTCAATGACCTGTCGCCCGTTTCCTGGCACAAAACTGAGCCTGAAGACCATTATTTCCATCTGGATAAAGACCAATATGGTGATCCTGTAAAAATCCTGAGTACCGGCAGCAATTCTGTTATCGTGCTAAAAAAACCATATCTGAGGCAGTCATACCAAACCCGGCGGAAAGTAAACAGCATACTGGCAGAAGCCTTTCCCAAAACCGCCCTGCTGGCTGTAACAGCTATTGGTTTTGCTGTAATTTTCGGCTTATTAATAGGAGTTTTCAGCGCGCTGCATAAAGACGGGATCTTCGACAAAACTGCACTTGTGCTTTCGGTGCTGGGAATGTCGGTTCCTTCCTTTTTTGCTGCTATTCTCATCGGCTGGCTCTTTGCCTTTGTCTGGGGCGAATACACAGGGCTGGATATGATCGGCAGCATGTTTACCGTGGATGATTTTGGCAGGGGCAAATATTTTGACCTCAAAAACCTGATTTTACCGGCATTTACTTTGGGCATAAGGCCATTGGCCATTATCATTGAACTAACGCGCAGTTCCATGCTGGAAGTACTTTCACAGGATTATATCAGAACAGCAAAAGCCAAAGGGCTCGCACAGAAACATATTATCTGGCGCCATGCCATGAAAAATGCTCTTAACCCGGTGATAACGGCAACCTCGGGCTGGTTTGCATCCCTGTTGGCCGGTGCTGTATTTGTGGAATATGTATTCGACTGGAAAGGCCTCGGAGTAGTGATAGTTTCCGCACTGGAAAAATACGACTTCCCGGTTATTATGGGAGCCGTATTATTCATCTCCGTTATCCTTATCCTCATCAATATTTTCATTGATATTTTATATGGCTTACTTGATCCGCGTGTGCGTATCGCGTAATTTTTTATATTTTTGAAGCAAATCATTACACCTATGAGAAAAAGAATAGTTGCCGGAAACTGGAAAATGAACATGCTTCAGAATGAAGCTGTTAAGCTCATATCTGACATCAGGGCAGAACTTCAGAACAGAAAGCAGCCACTGCCTGAGAACTCCGGGATCATTATTATGCCCCCCTTCCCGTGGATCCCTTTTGCTGTGGAGCAGACACGTGACGATGAAATTATCTCGACAGGTGCCCAAAACTGCTATCACCAACAAAAGGGAGCATACACCGGAGAAGTATCTCCTGATATGATAGCTTCTGCCGGAGCCGGATATGTGATTCTTGGTCATTCTGAAAGAAGAGAATATTTTGAAGAAACCGGCGGATTCCTGAGAAAAAAAGTGGATGCCGTTCTGCAAACCGGACTCAAGCCGGTGTTTTGCTGTGGGGAACCGCTGGAAGTAAGGGAAAGTAACCGCCAGAACGAACTGGTGAAACAACAGCTTAAGGAAAGTGTTTTCCACCTCAGCAAGGAAGATTTCAGCAGGCTGATAATTGCTTATGAACCTGTATGGGCGATTGGCACCGGAAAAACTGCATCACCGCAACAGGCCCAGGAGATGCACAAATTTATCCGGGATCAGATAGCGGAAAGATACAACGGGCAGCTGGCAGCAGATATCACCATTCTATACGGGGGTAGTTGCAAACCCTCCAATGCAAAAGAACTGTTTGCCCAGGAAGATGTGGACGGGGGCCTGATAGGAGGAGCTTCGCTGAAAGCAAAGGATTTCATCGACATCTTCTTCAGCTTTTAACCAGATATACCATGAATTTTACTGAAGTAAACCTGCAGCTTACTCCCGATAATCCGCAAAACAGGGAGCTGCTTATGGCTGCACTGGATGAGCTGGGATATGATTCCTTTTGGGAAGAAGAGGACATCTTCAGGGCTTATATATCCGGTGCTGCTTTTGATGAAAAAAAGCTCAGGGAACTGCAACAGGAATTTGGCCAGAAATTCAGTTTAAGTTTCACAGCGGATGATCTGCCTGATCAAAACTGGAACGAAATATGGGAAAGCAATTTTGATCCGGTAAAGATCAACGATCACTGCGGAGTGAGAGCTCCATTTCACCCGTCTTTCGGCCACATTGAGTACGAGATCATTATTGAACCGCAGATGTCCTTCGGCACGGCGCATCATGAAACAACGGCCATGATGCTGGATTATCTCACCTTTACCAGCCTGGAAGGGAAAAAAGTGCTGGATATGGGATCGGGAACCGGAGTGCTGGCAATTATGGCAAAACTGAAAGGGGCAACTGAAGCAACAGCCATTGATAATGATAATTGGGCAGTGGCTAACACCAAAGATAACATCCGCAGAAACAATGTGGATGCTGAAGTTCTGGCAGGAGATATTGATACAGTATCCGGGCGCTCATTTGATCTTATACTGGCCAATATCAACCGGAATATCCTGCTTCGTCATATTCCTTTGTATGCTGAAATGCTTACAGCCGGAGGTTCACTAATGACCAGCGGCTTTTATATTGACGACCTGGAAGCAATAAAAAACAAGGCTGAAAATCACGGCTTTATAATGAATGATTTCAAAGATAAAAGAAATTGGGTTGCCGCCCGTTTTACAAAGAGATAAAAATTAAAAGTCAGACATTTTATTATGATCCGCAGATTAATCTTCGTCATACTAACTATATTTCTAACTATTCCCTTTGCATCACAGGCACAGGCTGTGAAGGAGATATCATCTCAACCGGCCATGTTTGTAAATGAACTGGAGCGAATGGTGGAGTCGATCAGCAACAGGCCCCATAAAAAAGAAGCGGAAGCTTTTGTTCAACAGTTCAGCCTGATGTGGGCCTCTGATACGCTGAAAGATCAGCAGCAAAAGGAAGTGATCAACACCATCAATCAGATGCTGGACAGAAGATACCGTGTTTATCCTGATGTATTTGATTATCTGAAAACAGTGCAGGCCTTTGCAAGAACCGAAAACTTTGACGACAACTTTAACGGTTTTACCAGCGGATTGCAGTATTTTGTCAATCGACAGCCCCGCTCGCGGGTAATGGATATAATAAAGGGATATGACGGCCTGTTTAAACATGGTTATATCACTTCCTTTGTTTCCTCATCATGGCGCTCTGCATCAGATGCGTATCAGATCATTTATGATGAGAAGGATCACAGCTATATTATCCGGTTCCCAAAAACCGACCTAATAGCCTATTCATACCAGGATTCAAGTGTTATTTACAATACTTCCGGGCATTACAACCTGGGCACATCGCGCTGGCAGGGACAGGGTGGCGTTGTTACATGGGAAAACGCCCGCCTGGATCCTGATGTGGTTTATGCGCGGCTCAATGAATATGAGATCAACATGCGCTTTACCAAGTATATTATTGAGAATGTAAACTTCTATCACAAAAAATATTTTAAAAATCCTCTGCTCGGGCGCCTGAGCAATCAAACTGAAACCGGGGTATCAACCGGAAGAATGAAAAAGATTAATTATCCGCGCTTTGTTTCCAGTGAAGGACAGAAAGTAATTGAAGATATTTTTCCCAACATTGATTATACGGGCGGCTTTTCCATGCTGGGCGAAAAGCTTGTGGCATCATCTTCTGCCTCAGCATTGGCTTCCATTATTATAAACAGGGATGGCAAAGCATTTATGAAGCTCACATCAAAGGATTTTGCCATGGACTCCAACCGCATTGTCAGCCAGCGGGCATCTATTACCATGTATCTGGAAGAAGACTCGATCTACCATCCTGCTACCAGGTTTACCTATGAACACGACCGGAACCTGCTGTCAATATACCGCGACCAGGAAGGACTGTCGCGCAGCCCGTTTTACGACACCTACCATATGATTGATATTGATGTGGAGGCAATTTTCTGGGAGATCGACCAGCCGCAGATTACATTACAGAACCTTCCCTCCGCAGCAGGCTATAATACTGCCTTTTTCCGCTCCATGAATTATTTTGATGAGCGGGAATTTGCCGAGATAAAAGGAATGGATCGCGTCAACCCTATGTTTCACATCCAGAGTTTCCACCGGAAAACCGGCCAGCGAAGCTTTTACCTGCAGGAAATGGTGAATTTCATCGGCTATTCACCACATATGGTAAAGGCAATGCTGTTGCGTCTGGCCAACATGGGCTTCCTTTCCTATGATCTCGACCGCGAACTTATCACCATCCGCGACCGCCTTTTCACATACCTGGATGCACAGCGCGGAGTTGTTGACTATGACGTGATCAGCTTTAACTCTGAAACCCGGCGCCAGGCCAACGCGAAGCTTAGCCTCCTGGATAATAACCTGAAGCTGTTTGGGGTGAGAATGATACAACTTAGTGATTCACAAAATGTGGTAATTGACCCAAAGGACAACACGCTTACTGTTAAAAAGAACCGCGATTTTGAATTTAACGGGAAAGTTAAAGCCGGACGGTTTGTAATTCATGGTAGTGATTTCGGCTTTTCCTACGACAAATTCAGAGTGGAAATGCCATTGATTGACTCGCTGCAGTTTTGGGTTGAACCATTCGAAGAGCATAAAAACAAATATGCCGACAGGAAATATGTGGAAAGTGTAATCCAGGACATGCAAGGCATACTGCTTATTGATAATCCGGAAAATAAATCCGGACTCAAACCATTTCCCACCTATCCTATCCTGAACAGTGAGAAAAATTCCTACGTGTACTACGATAAAAACTGTATCTACCCCGGTGTTTACGACCGGAATGAATTCTACTACAGGCTGGAACCTTTTAGTATCGACAGTTTGGATAACTTTGTTACAGAAGCCCTGCAATTTGAAGGTTACCTGGCCTCTGCAGGGATTTTCCCCGTGATAGAACAGCCCCTTGCCGTTCAAAAAGACTATTCTCTCGGATTTATTTACCAGACACCGTCCACCGGTTATGCTGCTTATGGCGGAAAAGGCCATTACACCGAGCAAATCAGCCTTAGCAACGACGGGCTGGAAGGCAGCGGCTCACTCAAGTTCCTTACATCAAGGGCAAAATCGGTGGAATTTGATTTCTTCCCCGACAGTACCAATGCTTTGGCTTATGAATATTCCATTCAACAACAGCAGGGACAGGTGGAATATCCCGCAGTGGATGGCAATAACGTATTGTTGCACTGGGAACCTTACAATGAACTGATGACCGTGAGAAGCAAAGATATTCCCATCAATATGTTCGACCAACAGGCAAATATCGATGGTGAAATAGAATATACGCCAAAGGCAATGACCGGTAAAGGTATGATGCATATTGCTGATGCCAATCTGGATTCCAGATTATTCCGTTTTTCCAACAAAGAGATTGATGCCGATACCTGTAACTTCAGATTAAATACACTGAATTCCGAATTCGGACTTGGAGCAGGCGATAAGGTGGAACAGGACCTGATCACCAGCAATTACAAAGCCAATATCTCTTTTACTGACAGAAAAGGAGAATTCACTTCAAACAGTGGCTTTTCTCAGGTAAAATTCCCTGTAAACCAGTATGTCAGCTATATTGACAAATTTACCTGGTATATGGATAAGGAAGAAGTAGCATTCTCCACAGAGGAATCCGAAGAGATTAAGAAGAAGTATGATGAGATGAGCATGAAAGAAATGGCAGATATCGACCTTAAAGGAGCACGCTTTGTTTCTATACATCCCGGACAGGATTCCCTGGAGTTCCATTCTGAAAATGCCATCTACAGCCGTAAAGACCAGACCATCAAAGCTACTGGTGTTAGGTTGATCCGTGTTGCAGATGCTGCTATTTTCCCCGGTAACCAGAGAATTACGATTCTGCGGAGAGCTGAAATGGAAGAGCTTCAGAATGCAAAATTACTGGCAAACACTACCACCAAATTCCATACGATAGAGAATGCCGTAGTGGATATTAAAGGAAAGTTCAGATATTTTGCCCGAGGTAATTATGAATATGTGGACAAAAATGAAAAAATCCAGAAGATATATCTGAACAATATTTTCGTTGACTCCACCTACATGACCAATGCCACAGGTGAAATAGTTGAAGAGGATAATTTTATGCTGAGCCCTGCATTCCGATATAAAGGAAATGTGGAACTGGTTTCCACCCGCGAGCACCTATTGTTTGACGGAGGATTCCAGATCAGAAATCATTGCGACACCCTTGACCGGCAATGGGTGCATTTCAAATCGGTGATCAAACCGGAAAATGTCCAGATACCGGTAGATACTGTCATGAAAAACCTGAACGGCCGTGAAACCTACGCAGCTATTATGCATGCAATGGATCAGAAGCAAATATACAGTTCGTTCTACGTGTATGATAATACGCACCGCCTGAGGGCTGGTAACAAGGTTTTTACATCAACCGGTGTACTTGTTTATGACGAGATTTCCTCGGAATACCGGATAGCACCTGAAGAAAAGCTCAAACAGGAAATGATGCCGGGCAACCTCACTGCATATAATACCCGCGACTGCATCCACACAGGCCATGGAAGCATCAACTTCTTTGAAGAAACCGGGCAGGTGGACCTGAAAACCTACGGCAGGATTGAACATCATATCCATGACGACTCCACCCAGATAAATGGAGTGATTTCGCTTGATTTTCTGTTCTCGGATAAAGCCCTGAAGAAGATGGCAGATAATATCAATACCCACACTTCACTGAAGGGAGTGGAACTAAATACTGATCAGTTTAAGATGGCGCTCATGGAAATGCTGGGACAGGAAAAAGCCGATGAGGTAATATCCGACCTGACAATTTATAACCGCATCAGAAAAATGCCCGCTGAACTGGAGCAAACAATGTTGCTTACCAATGTTTCACTGAAATGGAATGAAGAAATTGAGAGTTTTATCTCCACCGGCCAGGTGGGAATAGCTTTCCTTGGCGATGAACAGGTAACCAAATATGTGGATGCTTATATTGTGTTCAGCAAAGGGCGCCGCAGCGGATTCTCTGATGGTGAATTCACCATTCTGCTTGAGGCATCCTCCGCCGAGTGGTATTTCTTCAACTACAAACCCAACGGTTCTATGACAGTAGTGGGTGCTTCCGATGAATTCAAGACCATTATAAACGATCTTAAAAACAGTGAGCGTAAGATGGATACACCTACAGGTGAAACACCATACCGCTACAACCTTGGCGGAAGTATGCAGCGCGAACAGTTTTTGAGAAACCTGAGAAGGATAACCGCAGAAAGATAGGAAGATGGAATGGTTAAGTTTATTAGCAGGCTACCTGCTGGGTTCGATACCTTCCGCTGTTTGGGCAGGAAAATTGTTTCACAAGGTGGATGTGAGGGAGTACGGCTCGAAAAATGCAGGAGCAACCAACACATTCCGGGTGCTGGGCTGGAAAACAGGACTGATTGTTTTAATCCTGGACATGGTAAAAGGTTTTGCAGCCATCATAATCTGCCGCGAGTTCTTCAACCTGCCTCCCCGTGATCTGATTCTGGTGCTTACAGCAATTGCAGCAGTTCTGGGTCATTTATTCCCCCTGTTTGCACAATTCCGGGGAGGAAAAGGCATTGCCACCCTGTCAGGTATTGCTATAGCATTATTTCCGCTTTCCCTGCTCATCATACTGGGCATTTTCATACTGGTTTTCAGCATCTCCCGCTACGTTTCACTGAGTTCAATTACTGGTGCCGTGGCCCTGCCATTCATTTCTTTTTTCATAGATGGTAACACTGAACCCCAAATTATCGTATTTACCACAGTAATTGCAATCCTTGTGCCGGCGACACATCATAAAAACATTCGCCGGCTGGTAAAGGGCGAAGAAAATAAGCTAAAACTTAAATAAAAGCTTAATTCTTTGTTGCCAGGCAAGCTGCAGGCTTTATGTGTGCACCTTACTGGCATTGCTTGTGGATTTATCTTATATTTGAAAAAAGAAAAGTTTTGAGCGGTACGATAAAAATATCGATATTATTCCTGTTATCATTGTTCCCGCATTTTTTGAATGCACAAATCGAATACCGTTCAGAAGAAGAATTGCGGGAACATGCCGATGAACTGTTTGATGATGGTGAGTTTTCCAAAGCATACCCGCTTTATTCACAACTGTTAAGCCTGCACAGAAAAAACCCGGAATACAATTACAAATTCGGAGCCTGCCTGTTGTTTGCAGATAAGCGTAATAAGCAAAAGCCACTTGAATATCTGGAATATGCCCACGAGAACCTGCCCGGTGATAAATTCCCCAGGCTGCATTATTTTATGGGGTTAGCCTATCATCAAAACTACAGGTTTAAAGATGCCATAGCTTCCTACAAAATATTTAAACTGCTCGCGAAAGGCCGTGATGTTGAGCTGTTTGCTGTTAACCGGAAAATCCAAATGTGCTTTAATGGCATTGAACTGCTTTCCCATTATCGCGATTTGTATGTTCTCAATAAAGTGGAAGTTCAGCGAAATAACTTTTATCTTTCCTATAAAAACAACGAGCTGCCGGGTAATATCATCAAAAAACCCTCCGAGTTTTATTCCCGGAAGGACAGAAAAGCAGGGGTTTCTGATGTGATCTTCTTTTCACAGAATTATGGTTTTGTGTTGTTCTCCAGTTATGGAAAAAAAGGAAAGACAGGAAAGGATATATATTTAGCCCGTAAGAATGAAGACGGATCATGGGCTGAGCCAACGAAATTAAGCCCGGTTATCAACACTCCCTATAATGAAGATTACCCTTACCTGATGGAAGATGGCAAAACGCTGTACTTCTCTTCCGAGGGTCATAATACGATCGGGGGCTACGATATTTTTGTTTCAGTATTTGACTCTCTTAATAATGAATGGAGTGAGCCTGAGAACATCAATTTTCCGTTCAACACTCCATATGATGATATCATGTTCGTTGCTGACACTTCGGGAAATGCAGCCTACTTCTCCTCTACCCGCTCCTCAGTGAACGACCTTATTTATGTTTACAAAGTAGGACTGGAAAGGCAGGATTCAGTGCAGAACCTGGCCCGGGCCTTTTCTGCAGACAGTGGAAACAGGGAACAGCTGATAGCATATATCCGTGATCGCGCAGAACTGAATGTAAATGCCAGCAGGCAAACATTTGAGCAGGTGGTGAGAAAAAAGAAAGAACAGGAGCAGCGTGAGAAGGCAAAACAGCGGGCAATGCAACTACAAAAGCAACAGGAACAGGATATTACTAAATATGATGACGGGCTTAAATCAGAAAATATCGACAGCTTATTTATTGCCAAAAGCCGGATAGATAGAGAAATAAGAGAACTAAAAAATAAAAAATATGGAATTGTAAAGATCAAAGACCTCAGTACCATCCGGCTACGGGAGCTAAAAGAGCAAGACGATACGGAAAATATAAGCCACAAAAAGCGGGAGCATTTAGTCTGGAAACTGGAAAAGAAAAAAGAGATTGCCACTGACCTCATCAGCGGGTACGATAAAAATATAAATCAGCTGTCAGATATCTCTGCTGAGCTTTCTGAAAAAGCCGTCAGGCTTCAGGAAAATATTACCCGGCAAAAAGTAAGGCAGGATGATTCCATTTACATTGCGGCCATTGACCTGATAAGAAGGGCAGAAGACCTTCAACCGGTGGCATCAGAAAAAACAAAGCTGATCATCGCACAGGAACAGCATCTGCGCCAGAAAGCAGACAGCATCCTTAATAATTACAATCAGCTTAATGATAAGGTTGCAGAAAAGGAAAATCAGCTGAAGCAACTTCAGGAATCAGTAATACGAACTGTGGATACGGAGAAAAGAAGGGAGCTGCAGGCAGCGGTTTCAGAGGCAAAGCAGGAACTAAATGCCCTGGAACACGCAGCGCATAAAACTCAAAAGCAATGGATTGATCAACGGGCAGAGGCAGACAGCCTGCAGGAACAGCACAACACCTATTCGCAGTATATGGCACTGGCAACAAAATCCGAATCAGCCATTGAAGAAGCCATGAATGCCGGGTTTACTGCTGAAATGCGCAAAACTGCCGGCACTCCGGAAACGGCACTTGAAACGAGCCCGGAAACCGGAAAAGAACCGGAACCCGGCAGCCTTATCACGGGCAGTGAGGCAGAACAATGGATATCTGAATCAAAGCAATACCTCAGCAGCCTGAATGAAGAAGTTACAATTATCCGCAAGGAAAGTAAGGTACTTGAAGAAGCTTCAGAAAAATGGGCACAGGAGGCAAAAGAAAAAATCCGGAAAGCCGACAGCCTGCTGGTAAGCAGCAAACCGGACTTAGCAACCATATCAGAAGTTGAGAATTTCAGAAAAGATGCTGTTGAGAGTTTCAGGCATAGCATAAGAGCCGAAAAAGCCTCCGGCTGGCTGGATACTCTTGCAGATAAAAAAGAACATTCCGCAGCCTTGATATCCGGGAAAATCAGTAGCATTAAATCTTCTGTCGACAGTGGTGAATATAGTGAGGCCGGAATACTTTTCAGGGAGGTGGAAAGTCAAATAAGCGCCCTCAAACCTGCTTCAGCATATGTAGAAGATCAGAAAGAAAAACAGGTGCAGAGAAATCTTAAGCATTCCAATGAAATATCAAATCGCGCAGTAATTGCGGAGGAAGGTACGGCAGAAGTCTTACGGGATTCAGCACGCTTACTGAAAACCGAAACAGAGGTGGTATGGCAACATTTGGATTATAACGAGCTTATTGCAAAGGCTGAATCTGCAGTTGAAGACCGTTTCCCAACCGGCGAATCAGAAAAACAGGCAAAGCTATGGCTTAAAAACAAGCAGGTGGAACTCCTGTTGTTAATCAACGGCAACCAACCCGATGACATCATTATCGACCGTAATTATGCACTTGCTGTCAGCAAAAGGCAGGAAATGCGTAAAGATAGATTGCAGGATGAACAACAAACCGCCCGGGAAGCACAAATTAACCGGGAGCAAAAACATCTGGCCAAAGATACAATGCAGGCTCCGGAGCCGGTAATTACAGCTTCAGAAAAACACCAACCGGATGATACCACGGCAACGGTTGTTACCAAACCACCCGATCCCACTAAAGATGAAACTGCTATTGCCC
>CAYZDA010000018.1:0-54085 GCA_964477095.1 uncultured Bacteroidales bacterium
CTCACCATCTCGCTATCTCACCATCTCCATCAATCTTTCTTAATCAAACTCTTTTCCAATTATTTTCTATAAAGATCATCTCGGTATATTAGTGAATATCCTTGAGTCCACTCCGAAAAGTTCATGCAACTGATTTTCCATGTTTTTTTGCCCTGAATCCCTAAAGGGAAAACATTGAAAATCAGTTTCTCTTTCTGCTCTGTCTGTACAGATTAGATATTCTTTTTGTCTATCCGCAGTTTTCGGAGTGGACTCAAACTTTTCTTTAAACCTTTCTCCTTGTTGGTATGTTAAGAAATTGTATGGTTAAATTTTGGTTATTTGTGCATCGTTGATGATCTATTCATTCATTTTAGTGCTTACTTTTACAGACAAAGACAACAGTTTATATAACCTGAACATAGAATTCTTCTATCAATGGGATATTTGAAATTTGATAAGACACAGCTGGTAAATCTAGAATATGCGCTCGACCGCGAACTTCTGCGCGTCAGCCGCTCGGGCTCTTATGCCAGTACAACCATCATTGGTTGTAATACCAGGAAATATCATGGTTTGCTTGTAGCCCCACAACCGGATGTTGACAGTGAACTACACGTGCTGCTTTCCACCTTGGATGAGACAATTATCCAGCATGACAGGGCTTTTAATCTGGGTATTCATAAATACCCGGGGGGAATTTACCGTCCTGCCGGCCATAAATATATCACCGATTTTGAATCTGATCCCATACCATCGCTGACATACCGCGTGGGAGGTGTAGTGCTGAAAAAGGAACGACTGTTTTCATCGAGGGTGGACAGGGTAATGATCAGGTACACCCTGCTTAAAGCCAGTTCACACACAAGGGTACAGTTCCGCCCATTCATGGCCTTCCGCCAGAGGCACTCCCTGAGCAGGGCCAATACCTATGTGAATAAAAAATTCAGCCTTGCTAAATACGGTATCAGCATGCAGCTTTATGAAAATTACACAGAGGTGTTCATGCAGTTTTCAAAGCAACCGGAATATGTGCATGTGCCGGACTGGTACTACAATATTGAGTATTTTCGTGAGCAGGAGAGAGGGTATGATTACCAGGAAGATCTTTTTGTTCCCGGATTTTTTGAAATTTCCCTCAAAAAAGGGGAGAGCGTAGTCTTTTCCGCCGGCCTTGAGCCGGTAAACCCGCTTTCGCTAAAGCAGCTGTTTGGTGCCGAGATCAGGAAGCGCATTCCCCGCGACAGCTATGAGCACTGCCTGGAAAATGCTGCCGAGCAGTTTATTGTGAGAAGAAAGAATACCGCGGCTGTGGTGGCCGGCTATCCATGGTTTGGCCGCTGGGGGCGCGATACTTTTATTGCTTTGCCGGGCCTTACCCTTACACGTGGCGATCTGAAGACCTTTAATAAGGTAGTGAAATCCATGATTACCGATATGAAAGGGCCGTTGTTTACCAATATAGGCGAAAAAGGCGGTGCCTATAACTCTGTGGATGCCCCGCTTTGGTTTATTTGGGCATTGCAACAACTGAGCTTACATACCAGAAACCGGAAAGAAATATGGCGGCAATATGGAAAGTACATACAGGTGATACTGGAAGGATACAGGGCAGGCACGAGTTTTAATATAGGTATGACAGAACAGGGCCTTATCCGGGCCGGACAGGATGGCTATGCACTTACATGGATGGATGCGGTGGTGGATGGTAAGCCTGTAACACAACGCAAAGGAATGCCGGTTGAAATCAACGCGCTGTGGTATAACGCGCTGATGTTTTCTCTTGAAGTTGCCGGAGAGGTACGTGATACAGCGTTCATCACCAGATGGAAAGAGATAACAGAGCACATTCCTGAAAACTTCCTCAAAACCTTTTGGAGCGATGAGCATGCTTATCTGGCGGATGTGGTTGACGGTGATCACAAAGACTGGTCAGTGAGACCAAACATGGTATTTGCTGCCTCTTTGCCTTATTCACCAGTTTCCGAGCGTAAAAGAAGAGATATTCTTGAGGTTGTCAGGGATCATTTGCTCACCCCGAAAGGACTCAGAACCCTTTCACCCCGTAACCGCGATTATAAAGGCGACTATTATGGTGACCAGCGCGAACGCGACATGGCCTATCATCAGGGCACGGTGTGGCCATGGCTCCTGGGTGCCTTTGTTGAAGGATACCTGAAAATCCACGGAAAACAGGGCCTGCCACTGGTGGAGGAAATCTATCACGGACTGGAAGAAGAAATGGCATTTCATGGTGTCGGGACATTATCGGAAGTGCATGACGGTAATCCGCCGCACAAGGCAAAAGGTGCCATATCCCAGGCCTGGAGTGTAGCAGAAATACTCAGGATCCGTGATATGATCTTAAAATTCAGGAAGGAGGGGCAATTATGAAAATCCTGATGTTTGGCTGGGAATTTCCACCGCACATATCCGGTGGCCTCGGCACAGCCTGCTTTGGCTTAACCAGTGGGCTGGCTCAACACGGCGTGGAAGTGCTGTTTGTGGTGCCTAAAACCTTTGGTGATGAAGACCAGTCGAATGTGAGACTATTAAATGCCTCAGACGTTACACTTGATTTCCGCCAACTTACCTCCCGGGAATTTTGGGATAACATTTCATTCGTGGAAGTTAACTCCAGGATTGTCCCTTATGCTTCTCCGGAAGAATTCTACTCTATAATGGAGAAAAAGCAAAAAGCAGGGCAGGAAACCACCGAAAGCATATACAGTCGCAGGTATGATTTCAAAGGAGGATACGGGCATGATCTGTTTGAGGAAGTTAACCGCTATGCCATAGTTGCCACTAAGCTGGCCCGTGATCAGCAGGTTGATCTTATCCATGCTCACGACTGGTTAACCTATCCCGCGGGAATAGCCGCGAGGCAAACTTCCGGGAAACCGCTTGTTGTGCACATTCATGCAACTGAATATGACCGCTCAGGAGAGGCAGCTCTCAATCCCGCTGTATATGATCTGGAAAAACAAGGTTTTGAAGCTGCTGACAGGATAATAGCTGTGTCGAAGCTCACCAAAAATACATTAATAAAGCATTATGGCATTGATGCTTCTAAAATTGAAGTCGTGCATAATGCTGTTATCCCACATACCAAAGACCTGGTGGCAGCCAGGAAGCATTTCAGGGATAAAGTCGTGACATTTCTTGGAAGAATAACATTTCAGAAAGGCCCGGATTATTTTGTGGAAGCTGCTGCTAAAATCCTTGCGAAAGATAAGAATGTCCGTTTTGTGATGGCAGGCTCAGGAGATATGTTGCCCAGAATAATCCGTCGTGTAGCGGAACTCAGGATAGCCGACCGTTTTCATTTTACAGGCTTCCTGAAAGGGGATGATGTGGAGCGAATGTTTTCCCTCAGCGATGTGTATGTTATGCCTTCGGTTTCCGAGCCATTTGGTATTTCCCCGCTGGAAGCCATGCGCTCCAATGTGCCGGTTGTTATTTCCAGACAATCGGGAGTGGCAGAGGTATTAAAACATGCACTCACTGTCGATTTTTGGGATATAGATGCCATGGCAGATGCCATCCACGGGCTTTTGCATTATGAAGCATTGTCCAAAATGTTTATGAAGTACGGAAAATCAGAAGTGGATAATCTTAAATGGGAGAATGCCGCCTTCAAAGTGAAACATGTGTATGAACAACTTTTTAAATAAGTAATGATATGAGAGCCATTTGCTTTTATTTTCAGGTGCATCAGCCGCACAGGCTCAGGACATACCGTTTTTTTGATATCGGTAATCGTCATGATTATTATGATGATTATCAAAACAGGTATATCGTGAGACGTGTGGCAGATAAGTGTTACCTGCCGGCCAATGAACTTCTTGGAGAGCTTATCGGGAAATTTAACGGAGACTTCAGAATAGCATATTCCATTTCAGGTATTGCACTTGAGCAATTCGAGCGATACGCCCCCGAGGTGTTGGAAAGCTTCAGAAAGCTTGCGCAAACAGGGCATGTTGAATTCCTGTCGGAAACCTATGCTCATTCGCTGGCTGCCCTTAGAAGTGAGAGCGAATTTAAGCGTCAGGTAGCTTTGCACCGTGAAAAGATCAGGGATCTTATCGGAGTGGACACTACAGCATTCCGTAACACGGAGCTCATCTATTCCGATAAAATTGGTGAGATGGTGGCCTCTATGGGCTTCAAAACAATGCTTACCGAGGGTGCCAGGCATATCCTGGGGTGGAAAAGTCCGAATTATGTATATACCAATAATCTTGATCCACGGCTCAGGCTATTGCTGAAAAACTTCAAGCTTAGTGATGATATTGCTTTCCGCTTTTCACAGCAAAGCTGGCCCGGATGGCCACTTACCGTCGAAAGATACACTGAATGGCTTAAAGGAATTGATGAAAATGAAGAGGTAATTAACCTGTTTATGGATTATGAAACCTTCGGGGAACATCAATGGCCTGAAACGGGTATTTTTGAGTTTCTGAAGCACCTGCCGGGCCATGTCCTGCAAAATACCAGCTTCAAATTTATGACCCCAACCCAGGTGACTGAAAATATGCAGCCTGTTTCTGCCATTAATGTGCCATACCCCATCAGTTGGGCTGATGAAGAACGGGATCTGACCGCCTGGCTGGGAAACGAGCTTCAGGATGAAGCCTTTGATAAGCTCTACAGCCTGGAGGAAAAAGTGAAGAACTGCAATAACGATATGCTTAAATACGATTGGATGTCGCTGCAAACCTCCGACCATTTCTACTATATGTGCACCAAGTGGTTTTCTGACGGCGATGTGCACAAATACTTCAACCCATATGGAAGCCCGTATGATGCCTTCATTAATTTTATGAATGTTCTTTCTGACTTTATGATAAGACTGGATGAACATTGTGAGGGAGCCAAAGCAGTAACTAAACCGGCTAAAAGAGTAAGGCCGGCCAGGCGTGCCAAACGGGAAAAGCTTAGCATCAACAAGCTTTCGGATCTGGAACATATACCAAAAACGTATTTGAAACGAATGCTCCGGTTCATGGAAACGGCCACCCTGGCATATGCTCTTCATGGAATGGATAAAAAACTAAAAGACTTCATTTTATCACATCTGGGTAAAAAGGACCTGATGTATTTTGAAGCCTTTCAGCTCAGGAATCCTTCACCATCTGATGTGGAAGCAGCCAGGGCAAAGCTTTTGCAGCTGGTGAAGGAAAACTATTGATAAAGCCTGGTGCGGTGGCAACAAACTATCAGTACTCAGAGATGTTTAGCATCTGAAAAAAACACGTAGTAATTATGGATTTAAAACTTAAAACTCAGACTTTTCTGGTAACCGGTGCCTCATCGGGGTTTGGTAGAAAAGTTGCTGAAATACTTGCTGAGGAAGGGGCCGGTGTAATTGCTGTTGCCCGGTCTGAAGAAAAATTAAAGGAACTGCAAAACGATTATGGTAAGTTGATAACATATTACACCGGAGATCTTTTCCGGGAGGAATTTGTGGAAGAATTACTGGAAAAGGTTAAGGATACAGAGCTGCATGGAGTATTTGTCAATGCCGGAGGGCCGCCAGCCATGGGGTTTTTGGAAACCGGAATGTCCGACTGGGATGAGGCCTTCCGATCTGTGGTGCGCTGGAAGCTGCAGCTTGTTAAAGGTTTACTGCCCGGCTTTAGGAAGCGAGGCTATGGCCGGATCGTATTCCTGGAAAGTGCTGCTATACGCCAGCCGGTGGCAAATCTTGTGCTAAGCAATGCCATGCGCATGAGCATCGCGGGAGCTGCGAAAACGCTCTCTCTGGAGGTGGCTTCCGAAGGGATCACGGTTAACATCATGGCTCCGGGTTTTCATAAGACTTCCGCCGTTGACCGTATTATTAAAAAAAGAGCACAAACAAAGCAGATATCTTTTGAAGAAGCTGAAGAGCAAATCACCTCCAAAATACCGGTGGGTTTTGCAGGAGATCCGCAAACGCTGGCCATGCAGGCAGTGTGGTTGCTTTCGCCACATGCTGCCTACATCACCGGTCAGATGCACGTGATTGATGGTGGAAGTACACGATTTTCACTGGGTTAATTTATTTATTTCTGAAAAAAATATGAATAAGATTTTACAGCCTGATTATGTTTTTGAAACAAGTTGGGAAATTTGCAATATGGTGGGAGGCATACACACAGTTCTGTCCACCAAGGCCCGGACCCTAAAGGAGAAACTGGGAGACCGGCTGATAATGATCGGCCCTGAAGTATGGAAGGAAACAAGTGAACACCCTAATTTCAGGGAAGAGCCATACCTGTATCGCAACTGGAGCGAGCAGGCAAAGCGTGATGGTTTAAACTTCCGCATAGGCAGATGGAAGATTGAAGGGGAGCCAGTAGTTATCCTGGTGGATTTTACTCCTTATTTTTCGCAGAAGGATGAGATATTTAAGGAATACTGGGAGCGATACAGGCTGGATTCTTTACAGGGAGGCTGGGATTACGCCGAACCCAGCATGTTCGGATATGCTGCCGCCAGGATAATTGAGCATTTTTATGAATATAATGTTACTGCGCGTGACAGGCTTGTAGCTCATTTTCATGAGTGGATGACCGGGCTGGGGCTGCTTTATCTTAAAGCCAACGTGCCGCAGGTGGCCTGTGTTTTTACTACCCATGCCACCATGCTGGGAAGAACTCTGGCAGGCAATGGCCAGCCACTTTACCGCGAGCTTGAAAACTTCGATCCGGAAGTAATGGCCAGGCAGTATGGAATTCCATCGAAATTTTCCATGGAAAGCCTTTCCGCTAAACATGCCGATGCATTTACAACCGTATCTAACATAACTGCCAAAGAATGCAATGCTTTCTACCGTGGTGTGGATGTGGTAACTCCCAATGGTTTTGAAGATGCTTTTGTGCCTGACGAAAAACAGTTGAAAGCAAAAAGTGAGCTGTCCAGAAAAATGCTCAGTGATCTGGCAGAGGCACTCACCGGCACCCGCCCCGATGACAACAGCCTTTTTGTCAGTACTTCAGGCAGATATGAATTTGCCAACAAGGGGATAGATGTATTTATTGAAGCCCTGGAAAAGCTGAAACAGGAAAAGCCAAACCGTCAGATTTGGAACTTTATACTTGTTCCCGCCGGTCAAAGCGGCCCTAAAAAAGAGCTGGCTAAACGGCTACAGAATAATGAAAAGCCTGATGAACCCGATGTGGTTACACATCAGCTCATGGACTCTGATAATGATCCGGTGATAAACCACCTCAAGCATATGGAGCTGAACAACCAACCGGATTCAGGTATTTTCGTGGTGTTCATTCCTGCATACCTCAATGGAAGTGATGGCTTACTTAACATCAGCTATTATGATCTGCTTCCTGCCTTCGATCTTACGGTTTATGCTTCCTATTATGAGCCATGGGGATATACCCCGCTGGAAAGTATAGCCTTTCGTGTTCCCACTGTTACCACCACACTCACCGGCATGGGGCAATGGGTGAAAGATGCTTACCCCGAACAAAGCCCCGGAGTGGAAGTGATCCACAGGGACGATGATAACCGTGATCAGGTGGTAGATGACCTGGCTGAGGCCATTAGGAAATATGCAGGATATGAGGCCGATAAACTCAATGAACTTAAAAATAAAGCCTGGGAAACCTCCCGCATAGCACTCTGGAAAAATCTAATAAGCAATTACTACAGGGCATGGGATATTGCTTTGCAGAAAAGCACTGAACGCTTTGAGTATTATAAATTCAAGCAAATACCTGAAATTACAGCCACCTTTTCTGCTACTGAAGCCACGCAATCACGCTGGAAAAAGATACTTATCGAACCCAAAATCCCGGAAAACCTGCAGCCACTGGTGGAGCTATCAAAAAACCTTTGGTGGACATGGGATCATCATGCCAAATTACTTTTTGCTTCAGTGATGGATGAATTATGGAGGAAATTCAACTATAATCCCATTCACATGATAGAGGCACTTACCTATGAGCAACTGAAAGAGCTGTCGGCTGATCAGGATTTTCTGAAGAGGATGAACAAAGTTTATGGCAGATTCCGGGAATACATGGATGCAGGAAAAAACCGTCAATCTACAGCCATAGCTTATTTTAGTATGGAATACGGACTGCATGATACACTTAAAACCTACTCAGGAGGACTTGGAATGCTGGCCGGTGATTATCTGAAGGAAGCATCCGATTCCAATGTGAATATGGTTTCCGTTGGACTGCTGTACCGGTATGGGTATTTCAAGCAGGAAATTAATATTCATGGGCAGCAGGAAGCGCGATATATCCCTCAAAAATTTACTCATCTGCCATTAAAGCCTGTGAGAAATGAACAGGGTAACTGGGTAAAGGTGAAACTGGCATTGCCCGGCAGGAATCTCATGGCAAAGGTGTGGAGGCTGGATGTGGGAAGGGTTCCGCTATACCTGTTGGATGCAGATATCGAGGAAAATACACCCCACGACCGTTTTACCACACATCAGCTTTACGGCGGTGATATTGAAAACCGCTTTAAGCAGGAGCTGCTTTTGGGAATTGGAGGTATGCGGATGCTGTCACAACTGAATATCAATCCGGGTATATTCCATATCAATGAAGGGCATGCTGCTTTTATGGGGCTTGAACGCCTTAGAATACTCATACAGGAGGAGCACCTGAGTTTTTATCAGGCTCTTGAGGTAGTCAGGGCTGCATCATTGTTTACCACCCATACACCTGTACCTGCAGGGCATGATGTTTTTGATGAGAATGTGATGAGAACCTATATCCCGCATTATGCCAGCCGCCTTAATATCAGCTGGGATACTTTTATGGACATGGGCCGGATGAATCCCGGCGATCGTAATGAGAAGTTTTCCATGAGTGTACTTGCCATTAATCTTTCACAGGAAGTTAATGGTGTGAGCAGGCTTCATGCCAAAGTAAGCAGAGACATGTTCAGCAAACTGTATCCTGGTTATCTGTCCAAAGAAATTCATATAAAATACGTTACCAACGGCGTGCACTACAGCAACTGGACTTCCGGTTGCATGAGAGCTTTATATGAAAAATATTTCGGCGAAAACTGGGAGCAGGAAATGGATAAGGCTGAGATATGGGAAAAAATACGTGAGGTGCCTGATGGCGAGTTGTGGCATACCAGGGAACACCTGCGTGAAAACCTGGTAAATTATTTGAACAGGCGTGTGGGCGATGATATGCTGAGGCGGCAGGAAAGACCACGGAATATCCGCCGCCTGCAACAGCAGCTTTCTGCTGATAAGCTAACCATCGGATTTGCCCGCAGGTTTGCCACCTACAAACGGGCCGGCCTGCTGTTTAGCGATCTGAACAGGTTGAGCCGCATAGTGAATAATCCTGAGAAACCCGTTCAATTTATTTTTGCCGGCAAAGCACATCCGAATGATGGTGCGGGACAGGAGTTGCTGAAAAATATATTCAGTATCAGCCATCGTGATGAATTCCTGGGAAAGATCATTTTTGTGGAAGACTATGATATTGCGCTGGGCCGAAAACTGGTGCAGGGCGTGGACCTGTGGCTGAATACACCCACCAGACCCCTGGAAGCATCCGGAACCTCTGGGCAGAAAGCCACTTTAAACGGTGTGCTTAATTGCTCGGTACTTGATGGCTGGTGGGCGGAAGGCTATCAGGAAAATGCCGGCTGGGCACTGCCTGAAAATAAAACCTACGACGATCAGCATATACAGGATGAACTGGATGCGGAAACACTGTATGATTTAATCGAAAGCGAAATCATTGATGTATTTTATGACCGCAATAGCGAAGGTATCCCGGAAGGATGGGTTTCACATATGAAAAATGCTATTGCTGAAATAGCACCGCGGTTTACCACCCGGCGAATGCTCAATGAATATAATAGTAGCTTTTATCAGCCTTTAATTAATTCTACAAATGATCTGCTGGATAATGACTACAGGCCCGCACGTGATTTTGCCGCATGGAAGCAGAAAGTGTTCGGTTCGTGGGATATGCTGTCAGTGAAAGAATACCGGCTTCCTGATCCCGAAAAGGGTATGCTTATGCTGGGTGAGGATTTTGTTGCGGAAATTGATCTTGACCTGAGCGGACTGGAACCGGATGATGTTGGACTGGAGATTATCTTCGGAAACAAAGTTGACGACCAGGTGAAGGATTACATTCATGTAGAAGACATGGAAATGATAAGCACTGATAATTCCACAGCTACATTCCGCTGTGAAATTCATGCCACCCGCGCCGGGGTGTACGACTATGCCTTTCGTTTATATCCTAAGCATCCAATGTTGAAATACCGGCAACTGTTTCCATTAGTTAAATGGTTGTGACAGGATATCATCAGGCTGTTGCACGAGAATCCTCTGTCGGTTTTTTCCAATGCTTATCGGAAAAGACTCCCCCGAATAACATTATTCCGTAAGCAGGGGGAATGAAAATCCGGATACGCTACTGAAAAATTATCATAAGTGGCCGGATTTTCTTTTTTTTATCCCTATATTATAATGATTTGTCATTTCTTATCTCCTGCATATTAAGGCGCAACGGAAATTTCCCGGGGATTGAAATCTTGTGACCTTTTACCAGGTTCGTATGATTACTCAAATACTGTCAGGGAGCAATAAACAAAAACTGATATTTCTTGTTTTAATGGTATAATTTAAAAGCAGTCTAAATAAAAACAATAACCATTAAAATTAACCATCATGTTGAAGAAGAAAGTTAATGAGCTACAATTTCCCGAATTACCTTATGCATACGATGCACTGGAGCCTTATATAGATGCGCAAACCATGGAGCTTCACTACAGTAAGCACCACAATGGTTATTTCAACAAGCTGCAGAAAGCTGTTGAAGGAACACATCTTGAAACAAAAGAACTGGGAGACATTTTTCGCAATATTTCAGATCACCCTGCGGCAGTAAGAAACAATGGCGGAGGGCATTATAACCACTCCTTGTTCTGGACGATCATGTCAGCTGACGGAGGGGGAGAACCCGAGGGTGAACTCATGGATGCGATAAAAAAGGATTTCGGATCATTTGATGAGTTCAGGGAAAAGTTTGAGAATGCTGCCGCAGGACGTTTTGGCAGCGGCTGGGCCTGGTTGATTGTGAAAGATGATAAGAGCCTTGCCATTACTGATACTCCGAATCAGGACAATCCGCTTATGGATGTAGCAGAGGAAAACGGTATGCCTGTAATTGGTCTGGACGTGTGGGAGCATGCTTATTATCTGAAGTATCAGAACAAGCGACCTGAATATATAAGTGCATTCTGGAATGTGATTAACTGGGATGAAGTGAGCAAACGTTACAGAGAGCTCATCTAATTATTTTTTGGTTTTTTCCGGCCCTTTGCAACCACAGGGCCGGTTTTTGTTTTACTAAAATTTCTGATTATATATACATCAGAATAAGTATCAGAGGAATAATAATCCCTATAATGCCTAATACAGCACCGCGTCCCTTGATTCCTTTCTTTCCCCGCAGAACGAACAAGCCGGTGATAGCGAGTATAATTAGTGCCCCCGCGTAGATATCCGAATACCATTTCCAGAGTTTTCCCGGATTATAATGCATGAAGTTTACCGAATAAAATACAGGTCGTCTTTTCATGATTTCCAGGTTAGCTTTGCCGCTTTGCATGTCAATCAACAAAGTTCCCCCGTCAATAAATATCTTTACTTTGCCTTTTCCCGGCGAATAATGACTTTTGTAATTATCCTGCAGTTTTTCCTTGCTCAGAATTTGCAAGGCTTCTTGTTTTGAAATGCTTTCACCGTATTGCTGCATATCCAACTGCACCGGTTTGTTTTTGATAATATAATTCGGGTTCCAGTCGTCCATATGATTCAGGGCTATACCCGATAATCCATAGATTATGGACATGCCTACAAATAAATAACCAAGATCACGGTGGATAATATTATTCCACTTTCTCCAGTGAAATTTCATATTATTTTGATTTTATGATAAGAAAGAGGAGATACTCAATGCGTGAATATCTCCTCCTAACTTAAAAAAAATCCACTTTATTTCTTTTCGAAAGAAGTTGATTCCAGTGAGTAAAATGAGAGATGATCTTTTTGGCTTTCTTTAAGCTGCTGCCTCATAGCCTCTAATTTCGCCAGTTCTTCATTCATGTCGTGATCGTCATGAGATTCATCTTCGCCATGTTTGCCATCGTGAATATGATGTTCGTCGCCACTCTGCTCTTTGATCTCTTTTTCCCAGTTGTTGAGATAATCCTCATCAACCTTCAATTCTTTCATAATTCCGCTAACCACTACAGTTTCACCTTCGTCTTCTGTTTTGAAAGCTCCAACACCTTCACCCGCAGTAACTTTAAAACGTGTATCGGCAGTATCATTTACCAGTAAAAACATTCTTTTCCCGCCATGAGCACAAACATGTACAATGGTACCTTCCACCATGACCTGCTTATCCACGTATTCTGCTGCGTTTTCGTGTATCTCAGCGGCTGACATTACCACCATTTCTTCGTTATTCACAGCGGCAGTGTCGTTACCATCAGTGCCTTCAGCACCTTCCTGATTTGAGTTTCCACATGCAAATATGAAAACTGATAGTGTTAAAAATAGAAATAATTTTTTCATAGATGATTAAATTTGTTTGGAAACAAAAATAATCAATCATTTTTTAAAATGAATCTAAATTATACCAAATATCTTCACCACGCTGATCACGGTACCGTTTTTCAATTCTTCTTGTTTTTAATCCCAACGAAACCAGCACAATACCATCAAACAGCAGGAATCCTCCTACCAGGTAGGCCAGTAATTCGGGGAATATCATTATGAGCAGGCCCAGTAGAAGAAAGCTGCCGCCTATTAAAGTAATCAACGCTCCGGGTGCTCCTATTCCTGTAAGAAATTTTTTAACCATAATTGCTATTGTTTTTTTAGTTCATTGGCAAGTTTTTCAAATAGTTTCTGTTGTTCTTTCGTGAGTTTTTTGGGAACGGTGATTCTTGTCTTCACATAAAAGTCACCTTTCTGATTGCTTCCCTGCACCGGCATTCCCTGTCCTCTCAGGCGCAATGTCTGCCCTCCGTCGGTGCCTGGTTTAATGGAGATGTTTTTTATCCCATCCAGAGTCATTACCGTAAAATGGCCGCCGAGCACAGCGGTGAATATGTCGAGGTTAATGGTTGTGTGCAAATCATCGCCTTTACGCTCTATCATGGAATGAGGATTTATATGGATCGTAAGCAGGATATCGCCCCTTTGTCCGGTTCGCGGGTCCTGTTTTCCTTTGCCTCTCATCCGAAGGGTCTGCCGGTCACGTATGCCTTTGGGTATGCTCACCCTCAGGCGGTCACCGTCCACGTTAATGATCCGTTTGGTTCCGTGATAAGCATCTTCCAGGCTAATGTATATGTCGCCACGCAGGTTTTGAGCCTGCGATTGCTGTCTTTCAGCTTCTCTGCCAAATTGCTGACCTGCTGACCTGCTGAATCCGCCGCCGAAGAATTGCTCAAAGAAATCCGAAAAGCCGCTGCCTCCGAAAAAGCTACCGAAATCTTCCTGCCCGTATCCCTGTGATTTTCTTCGCCTGCCGCCACCATATTCACCGAAAGGATCAAATCCCTGGCTATAGCCCTGAGCGCCTGCCTGCTCGTATTGCTTCCAATTGGCACCTAACCGGTCATATTTCTCACGTGTTTCCGGATCCTTTAATACCTCATAGGCTTCAGAAATATTCTTAAACTTATCTTCTGCAGCCTTGTTGTCAGGGTTTTTGTCGGGATGATATTTCACTGCCAGTTTCCGGTAAGCTTTTTTTATTTCATCCTGGCTTGCCGATTTATCCACTCCCAGTGTTTTGTAATAATCTTTATATTCCATAGTTATCCTCCGGGGCTTTTTGCATCAATTCCTTTGCCATAATAATATGAGTAGTTTCTAATGTCAGATTGTCGCTGCTAATGTCAGAATGTCGGCAGTGAATTATTTCGAAACGGGCTTGAAAAAGGCCGGCTGATATGTTATCTTTGCATTGATAACCATTTAAAGAAAGGAGAAAACTATATGCTACCTGTTTACATGTACAAAACTTTATCACCGGGTTTTCTGGAAGACCTGGAAAACTTTTTCGGAACCAATTTCTTTAGCGCGAAAAAGGAAGATACAATAACCATCCCCCCGGTGAATATCCTGGAATCGGGAAACCAGTTTATTATTGATATTGCTGTTCCGGGCATGGAAAAATCCGATCTTAAAATTGATGTTGAAGACAAGCAATTGAAAATCTCGTCTGAAAAAGATGCCGACCAGGCTGGACAGGGGGAGCAATACACCCGGCGCGAGTTTTCCTACGGAAACTTCATGCGTACCTTCCGTTTGCCTGATGTGGCTGATAGCGAAAATATTGAAGCTAAGCAGGAAAAAGGTATTCTCAGGATCATTATTCCGAAAAAGGATCAGTTTGTTTCCGGTGATACCTCCAAAAAAATTGAAGTGACCTGACAGCTTTATTCAACTAATAAAGGATGCTGCATTTTTATGCGGCATTTTTTTATTCCGGTTTTTACCGGATATGATGTACCTTTGACGGATAAATCATTTGTTCATGCTGATTTCAGTGATAGATATGGGTTCCAACACCTTTAAGCTTATTCTGGCAGAAATTGGAAACAAAGAATTTAATATCATAAAAACAGAAAAACGGGGAGTTAAACTGGGTATGGAAGTATACAGCAGTGATAAATTTCCTGAAAAAGGATTTAAAAAGGCTGTAGAAGCACTTAGAGAATTTCAAAAAATCTCTGCGAATGCCGGTGCAACATTTGCCGGAGCTTTTGCCACAGCTGCTATGCGTGATGCAAAAAACGGTGGTGAATTTCTTAAGATGATCGAGGATCAAACAGGCATAAGCGTGAACCTCATAAGCGGCGACAGGGAAGCGGAATTGATTGCCCGGGGTGTGATGAACAGTATGCATTTTCAGGCAGAAAATTTCCTTATCATGGATATTGGTGGTGGTAGCACCGAGTTTATATGGATTAATAACGGGGTAGTTGCCTGGCAGAAATCATTTCCACTGGGAGCTTACAGGCTGATCCGCGAACTGCAACCCGGTGATCCGGTAACTTCCACTGAAAAAAATAAAATCACCGACCTTTTGAATTGCAAATTGAAAGAGTTGGTTGATCTGCCTTTGGACAAAATTCCTTTGGTTGGGTGCTCCGGCTCATTTGAGACGTTTTCGGATATGATCAGCCTGGAAATATCCGGCGATGCTGATGCCTCCCCGGATAATTTTGTTGAACTCAACAGCTCAGACCTGGATCTTCTTTTCAACAGGCTGATAAGGTCGGAACGCCAGGACAGGGAAAAAATGAAGGGATTGCCTGAATACAGGCTGGATACCATTGTTATGGGAGTGTTGCTGGTGGAATGGTACCGGAATACATTCCACCCGGAAAAAATATTTGCATCATACAGCTCCATGAAAGAAGGAATTATTGTTGAATTGATGAAACAGGCATGATCAGGCCCTGGCGGACACATACGGGAATGATCCGCCTGCGGCGGATGCTGCATGCGAGTTTGCCCGCATAAATGACGGAACAGGCGTTTGATAAATAAAATCAGATTTATACAGAAGAATAAAAAAGATACCGATGGCCAAGAAAAAAGTACTCGTGATTGATGATGAAAAGAGTATCCGCAATTCATTGCGAGATATACTTGAAAATGAAAATTACAAGGTGGATGATGCAGCTGACGGCCCTTCCGGCATAGAGCAGCTAAGGCAGTTCAGCTATGATGTGATCCTGTGCGATATAAAAATGCCGCAAATGGATGGTATAGAAGTGCTGGAGCGCATTAACGTCCTCACGGATGCACCAGTGGTGATGATTTCAGGACACGGGAATATTGAAACGGCTGTGGATGCCATTAAAAAAGGAGCTTATGATTTTATCGAAAAGCCGCTGGATCTTAACAGGCTGCTGATCACTATCCGCAATGCACTGGATAAATCAAACCTGGTGAATGAGACCAAGAAACTAAAGCGCAGGATCATCAATACAAATGATATGATTGGTGAATCGCAAGCAATAAAAGATGTGAAGGAGATGATAGAACGTGTTGCTCCCACGAATGCACGTGTGCTTATCCGTGGTTCAAACGGAACAGGGAAAGAGCTGGTAGCGCGGTGGTTGCATGAAAAAAGCAAGCGGGCTGCAGAGCCTTTTGTCGAGGTAAACTGTGCTGCAATTCCTTCAGAACTCATCGAAAGCGAGCTTTTTGGTCACGAAAAAGGTTCTTTTACTTCTGCCCACAAACAGCGCAAAGGTGATTTTGAACAGGCCAATGGTGGCACGCTTTTCCTGGATGAGATTGGTGATATGAGCCTGGCAGCCCAGGCGAAAGTATTGCGGGCGCTGGAAGAAAACAAGGTTACAAGGGTGGGCGGTGATAAGGATATTGATGTGGATGTGCGGGTGATCGCTGCTTCCAACAAGAACCTTCAGGAAGAGATTAAAAAAGGCAGTTTTCGCGAGGACCTTTATCACCGGCTGAGTGTAATCATAATTCACGTGCCTGATCTTAAGGATCGCAAGGAGGATATCCCTTTGTTAGCCAATCACTTTGTGGACTACTTCTGCAAGGCCCAGGGGCGGGCACCCAAAGAAATTACAGATGCTGCCATGGAAGAGCTGAAGAAAAATGAATGGACAGGAAATATCAGGGAATTGCGTAATGTGATCGAACGACTGGTTATTCTGACAGATAAAAAAATAGAGGCAGAGGATGTGAAACGTTTTGCCATGCCTCTAAGCGGATAAGATGAACCGGGCATGATCTGCCTCATGCTCACTTCATATCCGCGAGTTTGTGCAGCAGGTGTTCCAATCCGTTTAGCTTGATTTCATATAATGTTTCAAGCAAAACTCCCAGTTTGCCTTTTGGAAATCCTTTTTGCTTAAACCATACCAGGTAGGGTTCGGGAAGGCGGTAAAGCGGCAGGCCTTTGAACTTACCAAACGGCATTTTCATTTCTACCAGATTTTGAAGTATTCTGGTATCCGGTATCAAAGGTTCCTCTGTCTTCATAGCAATCAGAATATAAATCGGCAAAGATAATTGCTGTAGGCTGCCGGACCTAACGGAAAATAAATAAAGCAAGGTCAAATTCAGTTATTGATTTTCCTGGTGATCTCGTTCAGTGTCGAAAACAGTTTATTTTTATTAACAGGTTTAGTGATGTAATAGTCACAGCCGGCATCCAAAGCCCTTTTCTCATCACCATGCATGGCATAAGCTGTAACCGCCACTACCGGTACGTCTTTATTTATGGTTTTTATTTCCTTGCTGGCTTCATAACCGCTCTTAATCGGCATTTTCATATCCATCAGCACGATGTCTATGGAGTGTGATTTGAACAGATCAACTGCCTTTTGGCCGTTTTCAGCCCTTATCACCCGGCAGTTGATGCTTTGCAACAGAGTATCAATTAACATGAAATTCGAATCTTCATCTTCTGCTATCAGGATGTTTAGCTGTTTATCAGTCTGTAATTTTTCAGCGGACTTTTTGGGGTTTGTTTTCTTTGCAATGCTTTCAGGTGCATCTTCTTCATATGTTAGAATTTGGGGAAGTATCAAAACGAATGTTGTGCCATGGTGCAAGTCCGAACTAACCTCAATTTTAGCCCCGATCAGTTCTGCAAGTTTTTTTGAAATAGAAAGTCCAAGACCTACGCCATCCGTGGAATAACTGTCAGTACTGTCGAGCTGGCGGAATTGCTCGAAAATGAGGTTCATATCCTGTTTGCTTATCCCTATTCCGGTATCCTTCACGTAAAAATGCAATGAGTCGTTTTCATGGTAGTATCCAAACTCCACAAAGCCTTTGTTTGTGAATTTTACAGCATTACTTAACAGGTTAACCAGTATCTGTTTTACTTTTGTATTGTCTATTAAAATAACTTTCTCATCAAGGCTTCCATCCGGGGTAAAAATGGTTTTGATATGACTCTTTCCCCTGGCAACAATTTCAGATTTTAACACAGAAAATATACTGCCCGCAAATTCAGGTATATTGGTTGGTTTTATCTTAAGCTTCCTGTCTCCAGCCTCCAAAGAAGATATATTCAGGATTGAATTTATCAGTTCCAGCAGATGCTTACCGTTACTTAGGATGATATTGCTGAATTCGCGTGTTCGTGTTTCAAAATCATTGCTTTTAATAAGTTCACTAAATCCGATTATAGCATTAAGGGGAGTTCTTAATTCATGCGACATGGCAGCGAGAAATGCTGATTTCATCCGGTCACTTTCTTCCGCCTTTTCCTTTGCTTGCTCCAGTTCAGCTATCATGCGGTTACGCTCAGTGATATCTCTTACAATAGTAATCACATGGTTTTTATCCACACAAACCATCCGTGCTTCAAAAATGGATTCCTGCCCGTTTTCGTTGAGCGTGTAATTATATATCTGATTTTTATTGGTTTCAAGGGTAAGCCTGATCTTATGGGCGGTGAGCTGTGCAAGATCAGCAGGTAAAACATCATGTATATTTTGTTTCAGGAATTTTTCTCCCGGAACGAGGTAATTATTTTCATGTCCTGTGTGAGAGTCCACAATAATGCCATTAGAATCAAATAAAAACATCATATCCGGGATGGCTTCCAGCAGGCTTTGGTTTTTCCGTGCGTTAAGCTCAGCGCGTTTTTTTGCTTTTACAAGTTTTTCCTGGTTTTCTTTTTGTGTTGTAATGTCTCTGTCAATGCAATAATATCCGGTAATTTTATTTTTGTCGTCTTTTTGAGCCACCATCTTTAAATCGAACCAGTGCCAGTTACCCCAGGCATCTTTTACCCGGTATTCATCGTGGTGTCTTTCTTTTTTGCCAGCCTCTTTATCGAAAAAGTAAATGATCCGGGAGCGGTCGTCAGGATGGATATTTTCCAGCCAGTAGTCCAGTCTTAACTTACCGGCAGGCATTTCATACCCCAGCTTTTCCAAATAATTATTGAGTAAGGTGTAATTGCCTTCGAGGTTTTGCACATAAACCATGTCGTCGGCTGCACTTAAAAACTGGTTTAATTCCTGCCGGCTTCTGGCCAGTTCTTTTTCTGCTTTTTTTCTTTCCGAAATATCCGTGGCAAAACACAGGATTGCATCTTTGCCTTCCCATTCTATTTTAGTGGCATTGAGGCTGATCCAGACCATGCTGCCGTCTTTTTTCTTAAATCTGATGTCATAAGGCGGAAAGTCGGCACCCTGCAGGCGACACCGGTTTCGTTCCACAACAAGTTCACGGTCATCAGGATGAACCAGATCCATAAATTTATATGAAATGAACTCTTCATAGGTGTAACCGGTAAGTTCCATGCATGTGGGGTTCATAAATCTGAATGAATCACCCTGAACAACAAATATCGCTTCAATTGCATTATTTACAACTGATTCATATTTCTCAATTGTTTTTTTTAATTTAATTTCCGACTCCTTTTGCCGGCTTTGATCAACTGAAATGCCTGACAGTTTTTCGGGCCTGCCATTTTCATCACGCAATACCTCTATCACGTTCAAAATATGGCGTACTTCTCCTTCAGGGGTTATAATTCTAAACTCTATATTATAGTTGTTACTGTTGAGTTTTGACCGTAGCAGAGTTCCTTCCACACGCTGCAGATCATCCGGATGGATGAGTTTGCGGATGATATTGCTGTCAATAACAGTTGATTCGGGCTTAAGCCCATAGATCCTGTATAATTCCTCGCTCCATATTACTTTTTCACTCTTTAGATCATATTCCCAGGTGCCCACATGGCTGATTTCTTCAGTGCGTGAAAGAAGGCCTTTTTTTTTGCTCAGTTCCCTGTCGAAATATGATCGCTGTATTGCTACTGATGCCTGTCTTATTAAAGTTTGAATCAGTTCCTTCTTATGCATTTCACTACCCCTGGGAATCAAAATTACCACACTACCATATAAATGAGAGTCTTTTGAAATACCCATTGCATATGCAGAACCAAAATTTATAAGCTTTTCAATGCGCCGGGCCAGTGATTCTGAAAGTATAGTTTCAGCCATAGGGTGTATGCTGTCAGAAATATTTATTAATTTACTGGAAAGTAGCTTGTTATAATAATTTGTTGATAGCGGAAACCGCATGTTGACAGGAGAATGCTTAATAAGGCTCATTATATCGCTACGCGCAGTTTTAAGGCCTGCTGTTTTACTTAGGGTTAATGTACCCTCTTCAGGATAATAGGTGCTGATAGTTATAATGGAACCGGGTAATATTTCCAGCAAGTATTTATTCAGCAAATTATATATATCCTCCTGGTTTGGTGATTCAATCAGTGACTGCATAAATTTTTTAATCAAACTGGCTTCTTCCAGCTTCTGTTTCTGCTTTTTTTCAGCATGTTTTTGTTTGGATATATCCCTTAATGTTACCCAGGAATATATGTTTCCATTAGTTTCAGAAGCTTTTATATGAGCTTCAACTTCGACTTCCCTGCCGCTTTTCGTCAGTAAGTTATCCTGAATAATTCTTTCTTCACCCGGCTGAGTATGAAGATCCGGTGGCTTTTTTTTTCCTGATAGTTTCCGCAGGTATACACTTATATCCAGCATGTGCAGTGATTTTATTTCTTTCTCGTCATATTCAAGTATTTCCAGTGTCTTTTGATTGGCATCGAGAATATAGCCGTCATATGATATAATCATTATGGGATCGGGAGCATAGTTAAAGAACGCGTCATGCAGTAAATAACGATAATCATGTGTAATTACACTTTCCGTGGATTTGTTTTGTTTTGCTTTATCCATTTTGTAATCATATAAAAAAATGTAAATAGTAAAATCAAGCAAAGTTAAAAATCACTGCATAGATTTGTCAAGAAAATGGGAATATTAAATTAAGACGACTCCAATTTTTGGAAATATACCTTACGTACTAAACAAAATTTGAGCCCAGTCCGAAAACTATGGATAGTCAAAAAGAATATTTAATTTGTACAGACAGAGCAGGAAGAGAATCTGATTTTCAATGTTTTCCCTTTAGGGATTCAGGGCAAAAAAACATTGAAAATCAGTTGCATGAACTTTTCGGAGTGGGCTCAAACTTATTTTTTTAAACTGCCGGTTTGGAATGTAAAATAACGCTGAAGCAGATAGCTGTACGTAGCCACTATAGCGGTGATAATAATTTTGGCCAGCAGTGCAGGCATTTGCAGTAAATCAACAAACAGTTTCAGGAAAATATAATTCAGGCAAATGGCACCTGCAACTGATAAAGCATAGCGAAGCAATTGCTTCCTCCCACGGAGAACAGATTCACTAAAGGTTATATATTTTGCCAGCAGAAATCCCGAAGTAAACGTGATAGGGAAAACAATAAGAAAAGCTGCAATATGCGGACTTACAGATACTATGCCCAGGTCGAGTATCTGCTTGTGGAGAACTACATTGTAGAAAAACCAATACAGGAAAATATCCAGCACGGTATTCCCGCCACCAGTGGCAGCATAGCGAAAAGTTTCCTCAGGTATTATTCTGCTGAATGGCTTGTGAAACCAATCTATGATCACTATTAACAAATCTCTGATATTTCTTCCGATATCCAACATTAACCGGTTAGCTCTCTTTCTTTTTTTCTGCAAAAAAAAGCAATTTTTCTTAAACCGCATCTTTCAATATGTCCTTCAATAATCAATTTAATTTAAAAATATTTAAATGCAACAATATTATTTTTATTTTTACAGCACACCAATATTAATTATTATGAAAAAGTATTTACTCCTGACCGTATTTACAGTTATAAGCTTCACTGTATTTCCCCAAAAAGCTGAAATAGGAATGGGAGCATGTATTAGCAGTGGTTTTTTTGAAGCAGACAATGAAGCCCCTGGAGCCTATAATACGGAAAGCTTCATGACTCCCCAATGGGGAATCCATATTGCACTACCTATATATAAAAAAATCTATCTAAGGAGTGAAACGGGATATCAGATGATGGCTGATGTCGAGTCATATAAGAGTTATTACATCGATGATAATAATTATATTAGGTACCGGATTAATCAACAAACAAGGATTAGTGACTATATATACATTTCTCTCCTGCCTGAGTTTAGATTTGGGGAAAACTTGGGCGTAAATTTTGGGCCAATTTTTCTGAAAAAGATAGGAGGGGAGTATTCTCCGTATGAATTTGATTTAGGACTAAAAGGTAGTTTCATTGTATCAGGAAATATCAACAATATTGGCATTTTTGCAGAGGTAGGATACATGCGTGCTGTAAACGTGCATCAAAATGGCATTTTGGATGGCAATGCTAAGAATAATATCAATAATATTTTCTTTTTACCCAGATTGGGTATTTCGTATCAGTTTTAGTGTTTAAATTGTTTGCTGTTGGAATTGCAAAGCCACCAGGATCAAAACTGTTTTTGATATCTGTGCTAACTAAACTATCTTAAAAACTGCCAGATTTTTTTAAATTTGCACGAAGATATTTTAAATAATAATTCCGGAGATTATATATATGAAGAAAACAGCATTATACGAAAAGCATAAAGCCTTTGGAGGCAAAATGGTGCCCTTTGCCGGTTATGAAATGCCGGTGCAGTTTGAAGGTGTAAATGCTGAGCATATGAGCGTTCGTGAAAAAGTGGGTGTATTTGATGTATCGCATATGGGTGAATTTTGGTTTAAAGGGCCCAAAGCCAAAGCGCTGATGCAGAAAATCACTGTAAATGATGTAAACAAACTTTCTGACGGGCAGGTTCAGTACACTTGTATGCCAAATAAAGGTGATGGCATAGTAGATGATACGCTGATTTACCGGTTTGAAGAGGATAAATGGATGATGGTTCCCAATGCTTCAAATATTGAAAAGGACTGGAAATGGGTGAACAGCCAGAATGATGAAGGTGTGGAACTTGAAAATGTGTCGGACGATATTGCACAGCTTGCAGTACAGGGGCCCGATTCTCCCCGGGTAATGGATAAGCTGGTGGATTTTGACATCAGCGAAATAAAATTCTTTCGTTTTAAGGTAGTGAAAATCGGTTCCTGTGATGAGGTTATCCTTTCCCAGACCGGTTACACCGGTTCCAAAGGATATGAACTGTATTTCCCCAATCAGTATGCCGAAGAAATTTGGGATCTGATTTTTGAAGCAGGCGAGGAGTATGATATAAAACCCATTGGCCTGGCCGCACGTGATACACTCAGGCTTGAAGCCGGGCTCTGTCTCTACGGAAATGATATCACTGAAACCACAACGCCCATTGAAGCTTCTTTAGGCTGGATCACCAAATTTGTGGATGGAAACGACTTCATCAACCGCGATAAGTTGCAGCGCCAGAAAGAGGAAGGTGTTAGCCGCAAGCTTAAAGGCTTTGAAATGATTGACAGGGGCATTCCAAGGCAGCACTACGAAATATGTGATGCAGAAGGAAATAATATAGGCGAAGTCACCTCAGGAACCATGGCTCCTTATGTGAAAAAAGCCATCGGTATGGGATATGTGAAGACTGAGTTTGCTAAAGCAGAAACGGAAGTTTATATCCGCATCCGAAAGAAACTGGCAAAGGCAAAAATTGTAAAAATCCCTTTTTATAAAGCATAACACTTTTTCAGAAATGGAAAAACAGCATACACAGCCGGTGGAAGTATGTTTTTCGCCGGCTGTTTTTGACCGGTTTATTGATCCCGAAGCCATTGTGCTTGTAACGGATATCCTGCGGGCCACTTCTGCTATCTGCACGGCCCTGGCCTATGGGGTGAAGGATATTATCCCGGTGCCCGGCATCCAAGAGGCAAAGCGCTTTAAGGAGAACGGTTTCATAGTGGCTGCTGAGCGCGACGGACAGGTGCTTGATTTTGCTGATTTCGGAAACTCCCCATATTATTTCATGCAAGAAAGCCTTAAAGGGAAAACCATAGCCTATAGCACCACCAACGGAACCAACGCTATTCAAATGGCCGGCAAATCCCGGCAGGCCGTGATCGGCTCCTGGCTCAACCTTAGTGCCAGCTGTGATTATCTGAAACAGCAAAACCGTAAAGTCATCATTTTATGTGCTGGCTGGAAAAAGCGGTTTAGCCTGGAAGATGCTGTGCATGCCGGTGCAGTGGTGGAATGCCTTTTAAGCGATGAGCAGTTTTCAACCAACTGCGACAGCGCCAAAGCCGCCCTGGATTTATGGCAGGCAGCTAAGCCGGACCTGTATAAGTATATACTGAAGGCGGCACAGAAAAAACGACTGGCAAAACTCGGGCTTGATGACGTAATTGAATATTGCCACACACCAAACCAGTATAATGTCCTCCCGGTTTTCGATAGCAGGCAAAATAGAATCATTGATTTGAACAAGATCAATTTTTAGTTGTAAATAAAAGCAATGTAAAAATGAAAACCCTAAAGATTTCATGATAAGTGCATTGATGTTGGCCCACAACCAAAAGCCAGGTGAAGAGCAAAACCCGGCGGAAAAGCAGGATGATTTTCGTTATAAAGTGGACCAGTTTGGTGATATTAAGGTGATGAGATACCAGATCCCCGGATTTGATGAGCTTAGCCCTGACCAAAAAAAACTGATCTATTTTCTGAGTGAAGCAGCCCGTTGCGGACGTGATATTATTTTCGACCAGCATTTTAAATATAATCTGGATATCCGCAAATCGCTTGATAATATTGTGGAAACATACAAAGGTGATCGTGAGAACGAAGATTTTAAGAAATTTATGGTGTATGTGAAGAGGTTTTGGTTTTCCAACGGATTTCACCACCATTATTCCAGCGATAAATTCTTCCCGGAGATCACTGAAGAATACTTTAGACGGCTCGTAGCCGGCTCTGATGCCAGTGGTTTTCCGGCACCTGAGAAGTGCAATCCGGACGATTTTGTTAATAACCTTTCCTATATGCTCTTTGATAAAAATGCTTATCCCAAAAAAGTGTCGCAGGATACAGGTACTGATATCATCAAAGCTTCAAGTGTGAACTTTTATGAAGGTCTTTCCAAACAAGAAGTGGATGCCTACAATGAATCCATTATGGATCCCAATGATCCAACCCCTATTTCATACGGCCTTAACTCAAAGCTCGTGAAAGAAAACGGAGAGATCAAGGAATACGTTTATAAGCTTGATGGTATGTATGGCCCTGCTATCAGGGAAATTGTGGGCTGGTTGGAAAAGGCAGTTACTGTGGCTGAAAATGATCTTCAGAAGGAATCCATGGAAAAGCTGATCCAGTATTACAAAACCGGTAACCTGAAAGTGTGGGATGAATACAATGTGTTGTGGGTGAATGACATGGAGTCGCATGTGGATTTCGTGAACGGATTCATCGAAACCTATACTGATCCCATGGGTATGAAGGCCACCTGGGAAGCTGTGGTAAACTTCAAGGATGTGGAAGCCACCAAACGTACCGAGATCATCGCTGAAAATGCGCAATGGTTTGAGGATAATTCACCTGTTGATGACCGGTTTAAGAAGGAAGAAGTGAAAGGTGTTTCCGCTAAGGTTATTACTGTCGCCCAGCTGGGTGGAGATTGCTATCCCTCTTCGCCAGTCGGTATTAACCTGCCCAATGCCGACTGGATTCGCAAAGATCATGGCTCTAAATCAGTGACCATGGAAAATATCACCTATGCTTATGATAAAGCCTCACAGGGCAGCGGTATGCTGAAAGAATTTGTTTACCGCGAGGAAGACCGTGAACTATCTAAAAAGCATGGTCCACTGGCCGGTAACCTGCATACCGATCTGCACGAATGCCTGGGTCATGGCTCAGGACAGCTGTTAGAGGGTACTCCTGCTGATGCTCTCGAAAATTATGCTTCCCCGTTGGAAGAAACCCGTGCCGACCTGTTTGCTCTCTATTATATGATGGATCCTAAAATGGTAGAGCTTAAGCTGATGCCCACACTGGATGTGGCCAAAGCTGCTTATAACAGCTATATCCGCAACGGGCTGATGACCCAGCTTACACGTATTGAGCCCGGAAAAAATATTGAGCAGGCTCATATGCGTAACCGCCAGCTCATAGCCAGGTGGGTATATGAGAAAGGTCAAAAGGACAATGTGATCGAAAAGATCGTGGAAGATGGTAAAACCTATTTCGTGGTTAATGATTATGAAAAGCTGCGTACTCTTTTTGGCGAGTTGCTGGCTGAAGTTCAGCGTATCAAATCTGAAGGGGATTATGAAGCCGGTAAGGCACTTGTGGAAAATTACGCTGTGAAAGTGGACCGTGAATTACATGCCGAAGTGCTGAAGCGGTTTAAGAAATTAAATGTTGCTCCTTACGGCGGTTTCATGAACCCTGATTTTGAAGTAGTGGAAGAAAACGGACAGATCGTGGATATCAAAGTTACATATCCTGATGACTATACCGGGCAAATGCTATTGTATGGAAAGAAATACTCCTTTTTATAGGATATGAAGAGCATGATCCGCCTCAGACGGACGCACATGAGATGATCTGATTCAGGCGGCGCATGCGAGTTCACCTGCATAACTGACCGTAAAATCAATTATAAACTAATGAACTAATAGTTAAGGAGGCTGTCTGTGTAGCAGCCTCTTTTTTGCACTTCCATCTCCCAAAACATTTATTCCTGCTTTGCTGTTGGATTATCAGAAAACTTAAAAAACTTTACTATGCCAAATTACTATGTCAATAGACGCCAACAATCCAATGGTGACCATGAAGTACATCATGAGAACTGCATTTATCTGCCTGCAGATGAAAACAGGATAGAACTGGGAGACTTTGAAAACTGCCGCGATGCCGTGAATAAAGCAAAAGACCACTTTGACCAGGTTAACGGTTGTGAACGCTGCAGTGAACCCTGTCATACATCCTGATTAAGCTCAGGTGAACAAATCAGTTTGATATCTGCCTTGTAGGAAACTTCTCAGAACCATTTCTTTGTTTTGAAGTAAATGAGCATACCAATTGTAATTACTATCATTACAGCCCACATGATAAAATAGCTGTTACGGTAGTCAAGCTCGGGAATATGCGCGAAATTTGTTCCATAAATGCCTGCAATAAACGTTAGCGGGATGAAAATTACTGAAAATATGGTGAGGGTTTTCATCACATCATTCAGGCGGCTGCTGATGGTGGTATGGTAAACATTCAACTGATCCGAGAGTATTTCCCTGTAACTGTCAAGCGTGTCGGATACATGGCCGATATTGGTGTTTAGATCGCGAATGTAGGGAAGTGTTTTACTGCTTAGCAGCCGGTGTTGCATTTTGGCAAAGATAATCAGTAGTTCGCGGGCAGGCTTGATATTTTTTCTGAAGAAGATGAGCTCCCGTTTCAGATTATTGATCATATCGATTTTATTTTCGTGACCCTCAGTTAGTTCGCTTCCGTCCAGGTCCTCCACCTGCTCACCGAATTTCGACAGCAGGAAAATATAATTATCAATTACGATATCCAGTAGTGCGAAGGCCAGGTAGTCGGCGCCCGAATTGATGATGCGCGGCCGCATACTCCGTACACGTTCCCGCAAGGCTTCAAAGAAGTCGCCCTTTCGTTCCTGAAAAGAGAACAGGATTCCACGGGTAAGAATCAGGCTCAATTGTTCCATTCTAACCTCTCTATACTCAGTATTATACGTCAGCATCTTTAATGAGATGAATATGGCATCTTCTGTTTCCATGATGCCGGGAGAATGTTCCGTATCCATTACCTGTGCCATGATTAATTTGCTAATTCCGAAGGAATCTACCAGCTGCTGCATGAGCTCATGGTCGTGCAGGCCATCTATATTTATCCAGTTACCTGCTTTTTCTCCGGATTTTTTCTTCAGTTCATCCACCGTATCCACACGTTCTTCCAGTATTCCTTTCTGGTCATATCCGATGATTCTCAAAATGGGCTTTTCCAGTTTTTTCTCACCTGTAAACTGAAGTATGTCGGGTGCCGTACCTATGGTTTCTTTCTTCTTATGTAAAAATCTGGCCATAATTATTTTTATTGATACTGTTTCAAATTATAGATTAAAAAACTCCCAAATATCATTTGATTCTATAACAAATAGTATGATAATTTTCCTATCCGGGCGATATATACTTTGCTGCAGTATAATGATAAGACAGAAATAGGAGAGGCCGTCCATGGGCCTGGCTCAGGCCTTTAAGAAAAAGACCTGAGAAGACTTCCTGTATTGTAGTCGTCTATACTTCCTTCTCTTCTTTACTGAAATAATCCGCCAGGGCAAAACGGATGTCGCTGTAGGTGAATTCATCACCCAGCACAGATTTGATATCGCCCATTGCAGAGCTGTCCACGGCTTTATAGGCTTTGATGATCTGTTCACATTTTTCTTGGTCCACAAAATCAGTTGCCTGTAGTTTTCCTTTGGCCACGTATTGAGCCAGGTGTCCCTCAATAGTGGAAGCAGCCAGCTGCCGTTCTATGGCAATTTCGTCCATGGTTTTTCCTTCCGTGAACATTTCATAGCTGAGCTCAGCCGAAGCTCCTCTTTTAGGCCGTTCCGTTCTCTTTTTTTCCTTCAGCGTGGCGGAAACTTCCTTTTCTCTTTCCTGCCGCTTCAATGAAAGCCTTTCATTTATCCCGCGCAGGTCCTTGTTTGTTAATTCTGAGTCATTTTCAAGTGATTCCAGTATCTTTTCTGCTTTGAAAATACTTTTTAGTTGTCCGTAAAACAGGCTTTCCAGTGCCGTCAGTTCCTTGATATATTTCTTAATGCCTTTTTTACTGCCCAGATCAGCTATGTGGTGATTAATATCATCAATAAAGCCTGTAAGTTGTGGTTCAAAATACCCGGTGGCCGCTTTAACACGCTCCTGCAGTTTTTTAATAGATTCAGGATTATTCTCACGGCTGAGATTTTTAATCTGATTACAAAACTTATGAGCTGTTTCAGCCGGTTCATCAATTTTTTTCCTTAATTCCACTGCCCAGGGCTTGTGTATTTGCTTTTCTGATTTTCCCTCAGATTTATTATATGAACTTAAATGTTCCCTGAGCTGGTACTTCAGTCCGTTGAAGTCGAATGCCAGCAGCAGGTATTCCCGGGCGTAATTAAACGCTTCACTTTTAAGTTTGCTTCTCAGGGCATTTTCTTCTTCCTTGTTTTCAGAAAACTTTATTAAACTGGCATCCGGAGCAATGCCATCAGCGGGAAGAGGTGCTGTGAGGATCAGCCCGTCCAGTGATATCAGGCGTGAAAGTGCCACATAGATCTGCCCGGGAGCAAAGGCCTTTGACACATCAATAATGGCTTTTTCAAACGTAAGCCCCTGGCTTTTGTGAATGGTGATGGCCCAGGCCAGCTTCAGTGGTAAATGAGTGAAACTTCCCAGGAGTTTTTCCTCGATCTCACCTTTTTGTTCATTCATCCGGTAGCGTTTGTTTTCCCAGGTGTAGCTTTCCACTTCCACGGGATAAGGGTCATCCTGGAATTTTACTTTCACCATATCATGGCTCAGTTCGCTTATTATCCCGATTTTGCCGTTGTAATAGCGATTTTCACCTGAATAATCATTTTTGATGAACATCACCTGCGCCCCCACTTTGAGCGTCAGCTTTTCTTCCACCGGATAATAATAATCGGGAAAATCTCCTTCAGTTTCCGCGTGAAAATGATAAGCAACTCCTTTTAATCTATTAAGATATGTGCGGTTTATGCTGTCAGCCTGTTGGTTATGGGTGGTGAGGTAAACCGCACCTTTTTTTTGTTCTTCTGAAGGGTTTTTTATGTAGTGGCGATTTAGCAGCTCAATGTCATTTTTATCCATCTTATTATCACGGAGGTGTCCAAGCAGTTTGATAAACTTCTGGTCCGACTGCCGGTAGATTTTTTCCAGTTCAATATATACAGGTTTGGATTGTTTCAATGCCAGGGCATCAAAAAAGTAGGCGCTGTTGTAGAACTTCGATAGTAATGGCCATTCGTTGTGTTTCACCACCGGTGGTAGTTGCAGCATATCACCAATCATCAACAGTTGTACTCCGCCAAAGGGAACACTTCTTTTCCTCCGGACGATCCGCAGCACCAGGTCGATGGCATCCAGGATATCTGCGCGCAACATACTTACTTCATCAATGATTAGTAGTTCCATTTCATTTAGCATTCGTCGCTTGGCGCTATTGATCTTCAGGTTTTTCTTCAGGGTATCCGGAGTGTTTACCAGGCTGTCGATTTGTCCGGTAAACATATCCGGGTTGGAAGGAATATAGGTGCCAAAGGGCAATTGAAATAAGCTGTGAAGAGTTACGCCACCTGCATTGATTGCTGCTACCCCTGTTGGTGCTGCAATGATGCAGTTTTTATGGGTGCGCTCCTTTATTCCTCGTAAAAAAGTGGTTTTTCCTGTACCGGCCTTCCCGGTCAGAAAAATATGACAATTAGTGTTGTTGACGTATGACGCGGCAATGGCTGCCGTGGATTGCTCGTTTTCCATGCTGATGTTTTTTGATAGTATGAAGATACAAAAATTTCCATAGATTTAGCTGAATTATCAGAACGAAATTTAAATTTTTAACTTTTATTGGTGTCCAGTGAATTAATTTCATAGTTTTGATTCCTAATCTTTAAATAATAACAGCTATGAAAAAATCTTTACTATCTCTTTTTTTAATTTCAATGTATGTATTTGCATTGGGTCAGGTTCCGGTGGTAAATGGTGAAATTTCACCCAACCCCGGTGTGAAACAACAATCCACGAAAGGAGCCTGGAATGTGCAGTTTAATTACACTACGGTACCTGCGGATGCTTCGGCAGGTTGTGAAACCGATGGAACAAATTTTTATATCACCAAATGGAATGGTGACAAGATCTGGAAAATGAATAATACCGGCGCCATCGTGGACAGTTTCAGTATACCCGGAGTAACAGGCTTGAGAGACCTGGCTTATGATGGTCAGTATTTTTACGGCGGTGCTTCTGCTAATGTGATCTATAAAATGGACTTTACCAACAAAACGCTTGTGGGTACTATTGCCTCACCCAGTGTTACAGTGAGAAATATTTGCTATGATCCTCATGCAGATAATGGTAATGGTGGTTTTTGGGTAGCAAACTGGGATACTGATATTACCCTGGTGAGCAGAAGCGGAGTGGTTTTGAGTACTATCAGCTCCAGTACTCACGGGCAAACCAGTGTTTACGGGTCAGCTTATGATACGATCTCTCCCGGTGGTCCATATATCTGGGTGATTAATGCTAATCAAAGTGTCAACACCACAATAACTCAGCTGGATGTTAACACAGGTATGCCTACCGGGCTTTCCCACGATCTCACTACCGATGTGTGTAATCCCGGAGAGATAGGTGGAGGCCTGTTTATTCAGGAAAACCTTATCAGCGGCACAGCCACATTGGGTGGGTTAATACAAAATGTGAGCCTGTTTGGTTATGAGCTGGCAACCACACAACCCACAGATTATGATCTGGCTATGGAGTCATTGAATTTGCCTGCCATGGTGCCCATGGGACAGGGAGTTGATATAGCCGGTACAGTTACCAATCAGGGAAGTATTGCCATTACTTCTTTCGATTTGAATTACAGGGTAAATGGTGGCTCTGTAGTTTCAGAGAACATTACAGGAGTAAATATTGGAAGCTACGGAACATATAACTTTACCCACTCAACACCCTGGGTGCCTGCATCGGGTTCCCATACTGTAGAAGTATGGACAAGCAATCCCAATAGTACTGCTGACCCATATAGTGGAAATGATACTATGTCCATGGATGTTATAAGCTATGATCCTGCCAGTGCCGTTCAGCGTTTTCCACTGCATGAAGGATTCACCAGCTCGACATGTGGACCTTGTGCAGCAGGTAATGCAAACCTTTCATCTGTGTTTAATAGTAACCCCAATAAGTGGGTGTGCATCAAATACCAGATGAGCTGGCCAGGTAGTGGTGACCCATATTATACTGATGAAGCAAATGACAGAAGAGTATATTACGGAATTACATCGGTGCCAAACCTAAAAGTTGATGGGGGAGAGGCTTTTGATGGTAATTCCAATAGCTACAGTACAACCGAATTAATAGCAGCCTACAATACGCCGGCTTTTGTGGATATTTCTGCAGATCTTGTAATTGATGAGTCTTCACAAAATGTGGCTCTTGATGTTACAGTAACAAATAATATTGCGTTAAGTGGTTCAGCCAGGCTCTTCGTAGGCATAGTGGAGCAGGAAACTTCACAGAATGTGGGCACTAACGGCGAAACCTCATTCGACTGGGTGATGAAAAAAATGCTACCTGATGCGAATGGAAAAGTTATCGGCCCTCTGGATGAAAACAATACTACAATCGAAACCTATAACTATACGTTCCAGGGAAATTACAGACTGCCAGCCGATGCAGGTAATCCAATCAATCATTCCACTGAACATTCCGTGGAAGAATTTGATGATCTTATTGCTGTTGTTTGGGTTCAGGATCAGTCCACAGGCGAAGTTTACCAGTCAGCATATTCTACAGTTACAGTTGGAATGGACGAAAATGATCTGGAAAGCATGAATCTGAATATCTATCCCAATCCTTCATCTGATGTGCTGAATATTGCATTCACAGCAGAAAATGCTTCTGAAACAAAAGTAAGCCTGATCAGCAATACAGGTCAGGTAGTTTACGCCAGTAACGGAAGTATTTCTGCCGGTCAAAACAATATCAGCGTGGATGTTGAAAATATTCCTGCCGGAATCTATTTCATGAAAATTGAAACGGATAGAGGTTCTTATACAAAGCCGGTTATCATAAAATAATTTAGTGGTTCAGGCGAACCAAGAATAACAAAAAGGCCCTGTCTTCTTTGGAAACAGGGCCTTTATTGAAATTAGTAAGTGTTTCCCAAAGCAGAGTCTGGCACCAGGATAGATTCATCAGATAAATTGTCGTATTATCAATGTCAGCTGCTCCACTGAAGTAAAATCAGATGCATCCAATTCTTCAAAGTCTAATTCTATATCAAAATATTCTTCAATCTTCGCGATAAATTCAATAAATGCCATCGAATCATAGACACCTTGTGTTAGCAGGCTGGTATTTTCATCCACGTCTTCAGCCTTCAATCCTAATACTGACAATCGGGATGTCATCAAACTAAATAGTTTTTCCTTTATTTCTTTATCATTCATTCTTAATAAATTTTATCTTTTCACTTTTCTGATTATTTCTGTTGCCTTTGTGCCCAATTGAACACGATCTATTTTGCCACTGGCATTTACCGGGAATTCTGCTAAAAATAAAATGAAGGCCGGAACCATATAATCCGGTAACCTTTTCCTGCAATGATCCAGGATATACCTTTTTTGCTCTTGTTCATTTTCCGGTTGCTGATCAATGCACGTGATTAACACCGTTGTGTCATTGCTCTCTTGTGCAAAAGTAATAACATTAGAGTTTTTAATGAGGGATGAAATTACGAAATCAACCTCAGCAGGTTCAACCCTGTAACCGCGTATTTGTACCTGCTGATCCTTTCTTCCCACAAAGAAAAGATCACCATCCTGGTCTTGTTCTATTATATCTCCGGTTTTATACCAGGTTTTTCCTTCTGACTCTACAAAAGCACTTTTTGTTCTATCTGCGTCATTCCAATATTGATCCGTCACCTGGCATCCGCTAAGCAAGAGTTCATTGTCGGGCTTTATGATTTTACAGGTATTGTTTGGGAATATTTTGCCTATACTTAAGAAACCGTTTAATGATTTATTTTTGTCGGCTCCCAATGTATAGGAGCTAATTCCAATTGTGGCTTCTGTTGGCCCGTAAATGTTTTTTACAATGGAAACAGGTGCTGCTTTCTGCCATTTTTCTGCTAATGATACCGGCAAAGGCTCTCCACAAAAAAAGGAATAGCGGAGGTGTGAAAATGCATCCGGCTTTAGCATTCTGAATTTGTCCATAGTATAGGCCAGAGATGGAACAGAAAACCAGCAGGAGAGTTGATGTTTCTTGATGAATTTCCCTGGTGCCATTAATGAATCTTCTGGAATAGAATACAGCTCCGCGCCATTTGACCAGCATATAAACATGTCATGTACACTCAGATCAAAGGATAAGTCGAAGGTGTTGGAAAACCTGTCGGAAGATTTAAAGTGGTTTTGCTGATTCATGTTTCGAATATAGCATGCCACATTTTTATGACTCACTGGCACTCCTTTGGGTTTTCCTGTGCTGCCTGAAGTAAACAGCATATAGGCGTAATCATAGCCTGCTTTTTCACTTGTGGCTTTTAATTGTGTCGGGTTATAAATTATTTTATGCCTGTCGCTTACTACAATATTTTGACCCTGGTCATCGGGTATAAGGATAGTCAGCCGTTTATCGATAAATTCATCTACCTGCCTGAATACATGAACATATTTGGCTTCCACTATAATGGTATCCATTTTAGCCTGTATAATTATTTTAGCCAGTCGCTCAGCAGGAAATTTAGGATTGAGTGGAACATAAGCATTCCCGGAGCGTAGGGCTCCCAGCACTCCGGCAAATGCCCAGGCACTTCTATGGGCCATAACCCCAACAAACCCTTTATTTCCGGAGGAAATCATGCCGGCTATATGGCCCGACATGTTATACAGCTTCTGATAAGTATAATGCTTGTTGTCAACATATAAGGCATTATTTTCAGAATTCTTCCTGAATGATTCTTCAAAAAATGAAAAGATATTCATGATGCCACCGGTTTACCCATGTGATAAAGTTCTTTGCTGAAGCCTTTTGATTGCCAGAATTGCACTGCTGCTTTGTTACTCACCAGTACATCAAGATCAAAACGGGAAGCGCCTGCAGCCAACAGTGATTCCATCAGGAGGTCAACCATAGCTGAAGCCACACCGCTGTGTCTGAAGTTCTTCATCACAAATACGTGGGATATAAATCCGGTTTTACTTCCACCCTGAAATTCCGGTGCTAAACGTATATTACCATGCGCAAAACCGATGATTTCATCCTTTTCTTCAGCAATAATAAGATGATTGACTTTTCCCGGCATTTGTGATGCCGCCTTTATCCATTTCTCTTCTCCATCTTTTGTCAGCGACATATTCAGGCCTGTACTTTCCATTTCATGATACATTTCCTTGAATAATGCAGCAACAGCATGGAGCGTTTGCTCGTTTTCTCCTTTCTTAAGCTTTTTGTATGCAATCATATTTGGCTATGTGCTATATATGGTTCTTCCTTGTTCTGCGTGGTGCTTCAATTCGTTAAATAATTTCACCGAATCAGCCACGAAATAGTTACGTCCGTTGATGCTAAAATCCCTGCATGCACTATCGCTGATGTATTTTCTTATAAACCGCGGAATGTTGCCAGTGTTATACCTGGAATTATGTACAAAAACTTCCATCATTTTTTCTTCTCCGTCATAGTTTCTATACTTTGCTTTGAAAGGTTCATTATTATATAACCTAACCGGAAAATCCTTATCCATAACATCCTCCACACAATGAAGGAATGACATGCTGACAGTTTTCTCTCCAAGGCCTATAGTTTTCCCATTATACTCCATTAATTTGAAATAAGGACTAAGTTCACCACAAGCATAAGCTGACAGATGATGACTGTTTGTTAACTCCCTGGCGTGTTTACCTATGGCAGCTACTGAGGCTGTCGGGTGAAGACTTCGGATGGCTGATTTTCGCCTTCTTGCCAATTCCGCTATCAAACCCATTTTGGTAAATGATTTTTTTACATCAAAGACTTCATTTCGCCTCACGTAATCGGCTGTTCGTCCAACATAGCTCCATGATGGAAACAATAAAGTACCCTCACTGCCTACCTGTTCGATTAATAAATTTAGCAGCTTGTTTGCAGAAAAAGAGGTATTTAGTTTGTCGAACGAACTGTGAACAAAAACCACATCACCCTTTGTTATCCCCATTTTATTAAGAATAGCAATAAAATCTTGTTCAGTCACAGGCTTGTAAACCGATTTTTTCCAACGGTGATAACCCTGTTGAAGCTGCCTAAAGGCTGTCTCCGGGATGAACCTGTATATTATATCCGCTATAATCATGATTCCTGGTCTGCTGGTGTTTTAAGGCTTTTGAATGTTGTAAACTTTGCCTGCTCATCATAAGTTTTATAAACATCTAAAATAAATCTTTCTAATAATTCAAAAGCGTATTTTCCCATGGATTTCGGGTGCCCGATAAGTGCAAGGGATATTTCATCATATTCCCTGAATTTTCTGACATGATGATTTAATATTTTCATGAGATATTCTGGCGAATACGTATAATTATCAATCGTAAGCATGCGGTTAGCCATTAAAGTTCTGAATTTTTCCCGGAAACTTACGATAGTAGCACTGTGTATCATCCTTCCCCGCGCCTCGGGAGCCCTGTGAGCATATTTTTTCAATTTAAATGAAGTGGGCACTTCAAAAAGATGTTTAGGTATGCTGGCAATGGGTACCTCCCATAGTCCCTGGTTACCTTCTTCACTAAGATCATTTTCAGATGAGACATACCAGTTGGGCTTTCCGGGAACATTCCTGAAATCCACCTTACTTTGCGCTGATAAAAAATAATAACCGGGCACTATAGAGCTATCATACCTGATGCCGTTTTCTGTTAAGGCTCTGATAATTTCCGCTGTACAGGGAGCAAGATTATAGCCTCCACCGCGGTACGCTGTAGATGCATATTTTTTATCTACTTCTCTGCATATCGTTGTCAACTCCTGTATTCCGGTGCTGATTATATTATCTATACTTCTTTGATCATCATTGCTTTTAAAGTCCGCCAGCATGAATTTATCCGAAGGTTCAAAGGTATGTTCATTCACTTCAGTTTCCAGCCAGTGAGGATGAAGATGCAATTGAACATCATGCTGGTTGCTTACAGCAGATTGTAGTTGTTCCCTAAAACCATTGGTGTAACTGCTAATGCCTTTTTCTCTGAAGCGTGTATAGCTCAAAATATCTGCAAATAAAACCAGAGGTACCTGCATTCTTTGAGCAAAATCCAGTAGCTGTTGAGTGGGTTGAAATAAACTGTGGTCGAAACTTTTGGTGATTCCACCTAAAGGAAGTTCATAATCAAAAGTCAGTAGGATGTTTATTTTAGGATGATTTATAGCCATTTCGGATTATTTAATTTGATTATCTTTCCAGGTGATAGTGATCTTCAAAGATACAAATATTGCACAAACTGCATTTTTGTGTATTACTTGACTTATTAATTCAGAGCCTTTCATGCTTTTTTTTATGAACGCATATTCTTCAACCCTACCTGGAATAAGGTTTTTGATAGAGTAGAAAATATTAATGCTTAGCGAATTTGAAAAAAAGCAGCCCCGGCACATAACTGCCAGGGCTGTTTCATAATCAAGGTAGTATTTTTTCCGGTGAGGGTTTTAAAACTCCATATCCACATCTTCATCTCCGCTGCCGCGGATATCAGGTTTACGTTTAAAGTTGTTGATTTTATAAGTAATGCCTAATGATATCCGTGGGATATTATGGAGGTGCTCCATATACACGTAATAATCGGGTTGATCAGTAATAGATTCACGTCCGCGGGTGCCGAATATGTCATGTACCCGGAAAACCAGGTTCAGATGATCATCCAGCAGGTCCTGCCGCAGAGCCAGGGAGGTTATGAAGAAATCGCCTCGGCTTCCGGTAGATGTGATGGATGGTCCTCTGTAAAATGCTGTTAGTTGAAGCTTTGTGGACTTGCCAATGTCGAAGGTGGTATTACCCCGTATGCTCCAGTTAATATCCTCGCGTATCACCTCTTCACCCTGTTCTTCAGTAAATATTTTATAGTCATAGACTGATCCGGAAGTGTTAAGACGGAACCATTTGGTTATTGGCATATTAAGCATGATCTCAGCTCCAAAAGCCTGGTCGCGGTCGGTGTTTTGAAAGGTCATGATCAGCACATCCTTTTCATATAGCTCTGGTACGCGTTCAATACGGTTGTTGGTTTCCCTGAAGAACGTTTCCAGCGAGATAAAACCTTTACCCATATATCTCAGGTATGTCAATTCATAGCTGTCCGTGTATTCCGGTTCCAGTGATGGGTTACCTCTTCGCAGCGTATATTGATCGCGATAGCTTAAAAAAGGATCAAGATACCATCCCCGGGGGCGGTTGATTCTCCTGGAATAGCTTGCCATCAGCTGGTTTTTGTCATTGAATTTTTTCGACAGGTGAACTGAAGGGAAGAGATCAATACGGTTGATGCCGTAAGTTTCGGATGTATCCTTATTGCTTAGTTCACGATCAGTATATTCCGCCCTGAGACCTGCCCTAACGCTTAAAAAGCTAAACTCGCGGGAATAGATGGCATAGGCGGAATGGATGTTTTGCCTGAAGTCGAACATCCTGCTGGCAAATTCTTCCGCGGCGATTGGGCTGCTAAGCGGATCATAGGTATCCAGGCGGTAGTCGATATCTTCATTTTTAATCTTCGACTGCAGACCGGCCTCCAGCTTCGATCCATTTTTCAGGGGCAGGGTGTAATCTGCATTTAAACGGATCTCGTATGAATTTTCATCTTCGGAAGTTTTAACACGGTTGGATTTGTTGTCCAGAGGATCGTACTCCGGGCCGGTAATGTAGGTTACCTGTTCATCCGACTCTTCATCGTCATGAATACTGTAAAAGGCCCGTAGTTCGAGCTTCTGCCCCTTATTATCTATCTGGTAATCGTAATTGGCTGTTGTTTCCCAATAAAAGCCCGTCTTGGCAAATTCACTTTCATCCAGCGCGTAGGAGATATCAGTGGCAGGTTCACTATAGCTCTTACTCTCAGATTCCATTTCCATCCCGAAACCGTATTCCCCCACACGTGTGCTAAGCGACAGGGTTTGGTCTTTAGTGATATAATAATCCATGCCTGCCTGTGCGGATTTTCCGTTACGTTTCCACACGCGTTCGCGTTCAGAATCCACGAGATAGGTTATGGTGTCGCTGTAAGTTTCCCTGTTCATTATTGCATCCATATAGTAGTTGCGGTGGTTATATTCTCCACCCACATACCAGTTGGTACTCCCGGTACGGTAGTTCAGCAGGAAATCACCGCCATAGGTATCCTGATTACCGGCAGAGGCATTCACTATACCATTGAAGCCTGTGCGCTTGCGCTTTTTCATTACAATATTGATAATTCCTGATCCTCCTTCAGGATCATATTTCACTGAAGGGTTGGTGATGATCTCGATTTGCTGTATGCTGGAGGCAGGTAGTTGTTTTAATATGTCATTGCCTTCAAGTGTTGTGGGTTTCCCATCGATGAGTACAGTAAACGATGAGCTTCCGCGCAGCGATACATTTCCTTCTATATCAACCTCCACGCTGGGAGTGTTTTCCAGTACATCCACGGCCGTACCTCCTGATGAGCTCAGGTCCTGGCTTACATTAACTACCTTACGGTCGATCTTGTATTCCACACGCTGTTCATCTGCTACTATTTCAACTCCCTGCAGCTCCTTGTTGGATGGTGTCAAATTGATAGTGCCTAAATCAGCCACCGGCTCGTTTTTCTTTATGGTTACACCGGGTATTCTCTTTTTCATAAACCCTATAAAATTCACCTCCAGGTAATAATCGCCGGCTTTGACCGGGCTGATCATAAAATTACCCTGTTTATCCGTAATGGTTCCGGTGATTATTACCGAATCCTCCACTTGATAAAGCGCCACATTTACGAACTCCATGGGTTGCCCGCTGCTTTTATCAATTACCTGACCTTTAACTATTCCCCTGGCCCTGGCAGTTTCTTCTCCGCTTCTGGTTTGCGCATGTAATGTAATTGAACCGGTTAAAAGAACCAGCATTATTAATAAACACTTCTTCATAATTAATTTTTCGTTTCTTGTTTGACAAAAACTATCAGGATAACTTGCGCCTGTAGAGGATTATTTTACTGCGCAACCGTTTTTATCAAATTTGCATATAAACATATGTAATTACATCAATGTTCATGCCAGTTTTAAGTGTCACACAGGCAGTGCAATACGTGGCAGACAGTTTAGTTTGTTGTGTGGCAATTTTCTTTTGTTGGAAAGCTGAACATTTTATTTCTCCTGAAGTTAGGATAATATGAACTAATCATTACTGCCGGGAAACGGCAACTTAATGCTTGTAACAGTTGTTGGTTGAAAGCTTTAAACCTTAGTTGAAAAGGCTTGGAGTTTCGCTAAACTTTTATAGTTTTGCAAGTTCGCTTAAAGTAAACATGTAAAACACATATATAATAGAAATGGAAAATAGATTAGCAGTAGTTGCTTTTGGAGGAAACGCTTTATTAAAGGGCAATCAGAAAGGAACTATCGAAGAGCAGGAAGCCAATGTATATGAAACCTGTTCCCATCTGGTGGAATTGATAAAAAAAGGCTACGATATCATCATAGGTCACGGAAACGGCCCTCAGGTAGGTAATGTATTGCTTCAACATGAAGCAGGACAAAAGATATATGGAATTCCCAAGATGCCCATGGATATTTGCGTGGCCGAAACCCAGGGAGCCATCGGCCTGATGATTGAACAACAATTACGCAATGTACTTGCCAAACATGGCATAGAGCGTAACATAATAACCATTGTTACCGAAGTGATTGTTGACAGGGAAGACCCTGCCTTTAAGAATCCGACCAAACCGGTTGGTCCTTTTTACAGTAAGGAAGAAGCCGACCAGCTTTCGAACATCAACGGCTGGGTGTTTCATAAAGATCCCCGTGGTCGCGGATGGCGCAGGGTAGTGGCTTCGCCCAAACCGCTGAGGGTGAATAATCGTGAGATTATTGAACGTCTGGCACGTGAAGGAAATATAGTGGTAACTGTTGGCGGTGGCGGTATCCCGGCTTATATGAATGATAAAGGTGAGCTGGTGGGTATTGATGCTGTTATCGACAAGGATCTGGCTTCAGCCCATCTGGCGGGAAACATCAAGGCCGATGAGTTCTACATTTTAACAGATGTGCCGCAGGTTTATGTCAATTTCAATAAACCCGATCAGAAAGCATTGACAAGAGTAAAAGCCGGTGAGATCAAAACTTACCTGAATGAAGGCCATTTTGCAGAAGGATCCATGGCCCCAAAAGTGAGAGCGGGGCTCCACTTTATCGAAAAAGGAGGCAGGGCCTGCACCATTACTATGGCGGATAAGCTTAGTAATTCGGAAGCCGGAACAACCATTGAACAGAATTAGTCATTAAATAAATCATACAACTATGGCATTCAATCTTAGAAATCGTAATTTTCTAAAGCTCCTCGATTTCACCCCGAGCGAGATTAAATTTCTGCTGGATCTTTCGGCAGATTTGAAAAAGGCAAAATATTCCGGAACGGAACAGCAAAAGCTCAAAGGTAAAAATATTGCACTGATCTTTGAGAAAGCTTCTACCCGTACCCGTTGTGCTTTTGAAGTGGCCGCATTTGATCAGGGTGCACACGTTACTTATCTTGGCCCCACAGGCTCGCAGATAGGGAAAAAAGAATCCATGAAGGATACTGCCCGCGTACTTGGCCGTATGTACGACGGGATTGAATACCGCGGATTCGGTCAGGACGTAGTGGAAGAGCTTGGTAAATATGCTGGTGTTCCTGTGTGGAACGGCCTCACAAATGAGTACCATCCCACCCAGATACTGGCAGATTTCCTCACCATGATGGAGCATTGCGACAAGCCTCTTCACCAGGTGAAATTTGCTTATCTTGGTGATGCACGCAATAATATGGGGAATTCATTGCTGATTGGCGCTGCCCTGATGGGTATGGACTTCCGCTCAGTGGCACCTGCTGATGTTCAGCCGCAAAAAGAGCTGGTGGACCAGGCACTGGAAATTGCCAAAGAAACCGGCGCGAAAATCACTGTTACTGATGACCCTGCTGAAGGTGTTAAGGATTGCGACTTCCTTTATACCGATGTTTGGGTGTCAATGGGTGAGCCCGATGAGGTTTGGAAAGAACGCATTGAACTGCTCAAACCTTACCAGGTGAATAAGGAACTAATGGAAAAAACAGGTAACCCCAAGGTGAAATTTATGCATTGCCTGCCGGCATTCCATAATCGCGAAACTGTGGTTGGTGAAGAGATCTATCAGAAATTCGGCCTTGATGGCATGGAAGTAACTGAGGATGTTTTTGAATCTCCTGCCTCTATTGTTTTTGATGAAGCTGAAAACCGCCTGCACACTATTAAAGCTGTGATGGTGGCTACTCTCGGATCATAAAAACAAACCGATATTAATTGAGAACCGCATGGCCTGTTGGCTGTGCGGTTTTTTTAGGTGTGTCGGCATGGGTGATAACTATCCTCAAAGGATGCCTGGCCGGAAACAATGGAAATGGATAAGAATCAAACCGAGGAATCTCATTGAGCCGGCGATTAAAAAATTCAAAGCCCGGGAGCGGGCTATACAGGGCAATGCTACTGGTATATGGCTATCAGCTACATTCGTATTACACATACTCCAGACACACCCTGCAAAGCAGGGCTTGTAATCTCCTCTGACTATTACTAAGTGGTTAGTATATAAACTTATAGAACGGACCTGTGCCGGAGGGTACGCAGGATATGTGAGAAGCCAGACAGGAATTTAAAGTGGAATGACTTGTAAAATGACATAATTGTTTGTATCTTTAAGCCGCTGTAAAAAAAGGGGGACACGTGGAAGAATCAACCAAATCATCAGTTACCTGGAGTGAAAAATTCAACTGGAGTAAAAAGTTGATCCTTATTGTAGAAGATGTGGAAGCAAATCATTTGTTTATATCATCTGCTTTGAAAAAAACAAATGCTAAAATGTTATGGGCGAAAAACGGTAAAGAAGCGGTGAAGCTTGCTCTTGAAAATCCGGATATAGATTTAGTGCTAATGGATATTCGCCTGCCTGAACTGGATGGCTATGAAGCTACCAGGCAAATCAAAAACTTTCGAAGTACTTTGCCGATTATAGCACAAACTGCCTATGTGATGTCCAATGAAAAGGGCAAGGTGCTGCAGGCCGGTTGCGATGATCTTATCACCAAACCTATCAGACTTAAGGTGCTGCTGGAAACGGTGGCCAAATATCTGAATGAATAGAGCGGATTAGTGGTACTTCTCCACAAAAATTGTTTCTTCATTTAGCTCATCCTGGGTTATGTAATTAAGTTCATACCTGGTGTACCAATTGCAAAGGTAGGATGAAGACATTACTTTATATGCATTAATATAGTGGGGAATGGTATCCAGGCGCCGGAATGTTATTCTGCCATTTTCATCTGTTTTGCCCGTCCTTATGGGATTCACAGCATTTGACCAGTCTGACTGGCTGGCGTAAATGGCCACGTCACAGGCTTCTACAGGTTCGGAATTTGATTTAAGCAAAATAGTGATCAGCAGATCAGTGGAGTAATCTACCTTAATGTAATCAGTATAACTATGCTTCTTTTTCTTATCTTTTGAATATGCAGTAAGTGATACTTCATATGTTCCTCCGGCTTCATAAATATGCACCGGGTTCTTTTCATATGATATATAATCATCGCCGAACTCCCAGTAGAATTCTTGTGCTGATTCAGACAGGTTCTTAAATTTTACCTCGGTACCAGGAACAGGACTTTTGGGTGAAAAGCTGAAATAAGCCTCTGCCTGCTCCTGGCAACTGATAATAAAAAGCGACAGGATTATTATACCCAGTATAGGTTTTATTTTTTTCATTGTGGATAATTTTCTGCTGCAAAATTAAACGTTTTGTGAAAGTTTTTACATTTTTAGATAGTAATATCGTAGAAATCTACGAATACTGAATGTAAATTGTCAACATCATAATATAACTGGTTTGTTGGCAAGTCGTTACCATTGCTTTCATAGTAACCGGTACCTGTTGACTTTAATGCTCTTACATAATATTTCCGGATTTCCAGATTTATAAAGAAAGCCATTCCATCAGTTCCTGTGATTTTTTCACCTACTGTATTTTGGTTGTTCAAAAGATCCTGTTTCGTTTCATAAAGCCTGACAGTGCATTCTTCCAAGGGATTAATTCCGTAATTCACATACACCTTTAAATTGGTGGAAGGAAGTACAGTTATATCCTTTTGGACTTCGTCCCGGGTTGAAGCACCAAAAGCTAAAAGGCTTACCGTATATTTGCCGCTGATAAGATACGAGTGAATGGGGTTTTTTTCTGAAGAAGCAGAGCCATCCCCAAAATCCCATTCATACTTATATGCATGATCTGAAAGATTCGTAAAAACTACAGTGTCAGCACGTAAAACTTCAGAAGAGGAGGCAGTGAATGATGCCTTAACATTCTCTTGTTCCTTAATACATCCATGAAATAATAGTATTAAAAACATCCCTAAAAAGAAAGCTGTAGTATAGTTTTTCATGTCTTTATGGTTTATTAGATACTAACATCAATTGTGTATTCATATAAACAGCCTAAAAATACAAAAAAATACTGGCACACCCCCGCACTGCATTAATGTATATGTTTGGCTAAAAGGAAAAACATTACCCGTGGATGCAGCATATTGTTATTTTTGCCTTCTCTTTTATTGAACTTTGGAAAGAAAGCTTTGTTGGGCAAAGGTAAATCAGAAAACACCCATGAAGGGAGATCTCACCACAGGTAATGAAAGCCGGCGAATAATAAATTTCGCTCTACCCATGCTGCTTGGAAATGTTTTTCAGCAGATGTATAATGTGGTGGATACCATTATTGTGGGTAAATATATCGGCAAGGAGGCACTTGCTGCTGTGGGAGCCTCGTTTCCTGTTATCTTCGTACTTGTTTCGCTCCTGATCGGAGTGGCTTCAGGAATTACCATTCTCATATCCCAGTACTTTGGGGCAAAGCAATATGACAATGTTCACCGGGCCATCACCACCATGTTTACTTTCGCGATAATCAGTGCTATAATTTTCGGAGCATTAGGCGTTTATTTCAGTGATGATATTTTTAGGCTTATACGGCTTCCGGAGGAGGTAATCCCTCTCGCTTCCGATTATTTTTCCATTTTTGCTGCCGGGATGGTTTTTATGTTTGGTTTTAATGCTACCAGTGCAGTATTGAGAGGAATAGGCGACAGCAAAACTCCGCTGTATTTCCTGATCATATCCACCGTAACAAATATTCTTTTCGATCTGCTGTTTGTGGTGGTGTTTGAAATGGGAGTGCAGGGTGCTGCCCTGGCAACTGTGTTGTCTCAGGCTGGAGCACTTCTCACAGCTATCATATATCTGAACCGCACACATGAGATTATTTCTTTCCGGGTAAAAAACTGGATTTTCGACTCTGCTATCTTAAAACAGGGAATGAGAATTGGCATCCCTTCAGGTATGCAGCATACATTTGTGGCTCTGGGAATGATGGCGTTGTTCCGCATAGTAAATGATTTTGGAACCAACACAGTAGCCGCCTATACGGCAGCTATTCGTATTGATTCCTTTGCCGGAATGCCGGCCATGAGCCTTTCGGCAACCCTGTCCACCTTTGTTGGACAAAATCTGGGAGCCAATAAACCCGGGCGCGTAAAAAAAGGTTTGCAGGCCACCTGGCTTATGGCTTCTGTTGTATCTGTCATCATCAGTCTTGCTGTAATTTTATTTGGTGCTGAGCTAATGAGTATTTTTACCTCGGATGAAAATGTGATTGACATCGGGCGCTCCTATCTTGTGATAGTAGGCGCATTTTATATCGTATTCTCTTCTATGTTCATCAATCAGGCCGTACTACGCGGTGCCGGCGATACCATTACCAGCATGCTGATAACCCTGTTCTCACTGTGGATTCTGAGAATTCCGGCGTCTTATCTGCTTTCAAGAGATTCTGTCGGGCTGGGAACAGATGGCATATGGTGGGGTATTCCTGTAGCCTGGTTCTTTGGTTTTCTGTTCTCTTATATTTACTATCGCACCGGCAGGTGGAAAAGAAAAGTGGTGGTGAAGCCACGCAACTCCGGTGGCAATGGTTTCTTTCCGGCCAGCCGCAAGTATGACTAATCCACTGCGGGCAATTAATCAATAAAATCGAAAAAGCCGTTGTACATGATCCTGGCATAAGGAGCCCAGTGCACATTGAAGCTTTTGTAACCGTCAAGGTTTATGTATTTAACGTAGGAGGTGAGGCCAGTATCAATAGTAAGCTTCTGGCTAAATAAAAACTTCACTCCCATACCACCCAGGATTCCTACTCCGATACCACCCAGGCGGAAATTATATTCCGTTTGAGGCAGATTGGGCACATAACCCCTTCCGGGGCCGTAGCGGTTGATAATGGAATAATTCAGATCTTCCATCTGTATAGCAGATTCCTGTACATGGGTATTGTTTAAATTCACTCCAATTTCACCGTAATAAGCTACGGAAGGTGAAAGCAGTGAAAATTCACGGTGTATACCAATATCAATATTTGTCCGGTCTTCCACACCGTAAATTTCATAAACGCCAGTATTTGGTTCAGTAACTATCTGATCAGGATCAAAATGCAGCGTGAAGTTCCCTTTGGCTCTTAGCTTCACATGATTGAAGTTAAAGAAAACGCCCCATTTTTCAGTGATGTTATTTCTTGCCAGAAAACCAATATTGATCTCAGGCTCATATTTCATATTCTGCGGCAGGTCTGCCTGTGTCCAGTCATAGGTTTGAGCATTGAAGTAGTTCAGTATCTCATTTCGGCGGTATTTATTGTCCAGCACAAAACTGATGCTGTTTTCATTACTTTCGATCCCGCTATAATACCCTGCAGTATAGGAATTAGCAAAGTAAACACCGGTATGCATGCCGATAATCCATCCCTCCTGCATTCCCCTGTAGCTTTCAGCCTGCGCTGTTCCCTGTGCAGGAATGCAAAATGCTGCGAAGATTAAAAGCAATATGTTGTTATGTATTTTTTTGAAGTAGTTCATAAACATCCGTTCTGCGGTCGTCAAAAATATGATTTTTTGCTGTAATGTTCTTATTTATGTCATCTAAGTTAACGGCAGCTATCCCTGTTTCAGTGCTTTTTTCTCCGGCTTTTGCCAGGGTATTACCTTTAGGGCCCACAATCAGCGACTGACCCGTGAAGGTTAAGGCCCGGTCAGTTCCCACCCGGTTTGCAGTTATTATGAAAGTATTTCCTGTAAGGGCATATCCTGCCACAGCCGTTTGGGCGTAAGGCAGTACAAGGTTGGAAGGATGAGCAATGATATGAGCGCCGTTGAGTGATAATATCCGCCAGCTTTCCGGGAATGCCCAGTCAAAACAAATCTGGATGCCGATTTTTAATCCACCAATGTGATACAATGGCAAACCAGAGTTGCCGGGCTCAAATATTTCTTTTTCATTCAGAAACAAATGCAATTTGCGGTATAATCCCCGCAGATAACCGTTATGATCATAAATCACTGCCGAATTGTACAGCCTTGTGCCTTCTTTCTCATTCAATCCTGAAATTATAATCTGGTTATTTCCAGCAGCTTTTTTTGCAAGAAAATCATGAAAAGCACCTTTCCCTGCTTCTTCTGCACTTAAGAGAGCATCCTGCCTGCGTGGGAAATTATAACCGGAATTGGCGAGTTCAGGCAAAACCACCAGATCAGCCGTTTTTACCATATCAAACAGTTTATCCAGCTGAAGGATGTTCGCCTGAGTCTGGTTCAGCAATGGAGCCGACTGGATATATGCTATTTTTAAATCATTCATATGACAAATATAGTAAAACAAGCATTAGCCGCAGACACACACTAATACCCATGAAAATGCGGGTAAGGTGATAAGAACCGGAAGAAACTATGCGAATTAAAACTTAATTGCAGAAATATTATTTTTGTTAGATGAACGGAGTTATGACAAATAACCTCCGCCTGACAAAAAAATCAAAGTTTTATGCCGATGAAAAAGATTTCAGCAATTTTAATTATCAGTACCGTTTTGGCATTAATATCGGGTTGCCACAAGCCTGACACCACTCCGCCCTGGATAAAGCTATATGGAGCGGATTATATTAAACTCCCGCTGGACAGTAGTTTTGAGGAGCCAGGATTCGAAGCCTTTGACGACGAAGATGGTGAGTTAACCGGTAACGTGCTAATAACAAATCAGGTTAATTTCAATAAAACAGGCAGTTATAAAATCTATTATACAGTAACTGATAAAAGCGGTAATACGGCTGAAACCCACCGGGATATTGATATTTTTAATGAGGCCGGGAATTTTGGAGGCCAGTGTGATGCTGAGATAAATTCACTGGATGGTTTACAAACGATTACCTATAAGGAAATAATTGAGGTATCGGAAACAGATAACCATCATTTATTTGCTACACGTTTTATGGATGCTGACATCCGGTTGGAAATGACAGTAAAAGGTGCTGTTTTTATTCCTCAGCAACAGGTAGTATATCAGTCTGATACGTTTAATATTTATCAGCAGGCACCAGGTACTTCGGATACCACGGGTGGATCAGCATTCATCCGGTCAGGATTCTTTTTGGAAAGGATAAATTCAGGGCAGCCGGCCACGGAATATTTGCTGGAATTCAAAAATATTAATCCACTTTAATATGGCCCCAGTTTTCGCCAGACCGGATACGGTTGAGTTGGGTATGTGTAATGCCAAATTCCCTGGCAATCTGGTAAAGTTTGAAGTTCCCGTTTTTTAATATCTTTTTTATTTTGATTACCTGGTCTTCAGTAAGCTTGGCGTTATACATGCGGTTCTTTTTGTAGTTGGGGTTAAGTTTTTGATGGGCAAACATCGTAGGACGCGTTACCCAGCGAAGATTTCCAACAAAATTATTATTTTTATCATAATCAAGATGAATTACATGCTCCTGCTGCACATCATCTTTTTCAAGAAAAGTAGAAGCTACTAACTTATGGATGTATCTGGTGGTTCGCCTGCCGTTTCTTAGCTTAATGCTAAGACAGTTATAGCCTTTCAGTCTGCCGCCGCTTATAATTTGCCCCTCTTTTGAACTACGTTTGAAGCTTTTTAACCTGCCGTAATTTGAGATCATATAATTTTCTTCAGGATGTAGCTCCATAACTTCCAGTTTTTTCCATTTCTCGTGCGGAACGACTCCGGTATTCTTTTTAGCAGCCATAGGTTTTTAGTTGAAGTTGCCGGTTTTTACAAATGTAATTTAATCCGTTATTTAATCCAAAGGAAAATTGCTAAAAATGAACTTTTTAACATATGAAACTCTCTGTTGCTGCTGAATAGTTATTCAGATTTAAGCTGTTCATTTACGGTTGTTTTATTTGATTTTAGCCTGTCAGCGGCTTAAATGCATGTAATAAATTAGATGACCTGGAATCTTTGATAAATTGCAGTTGTAAACTATCAGTTAAAGCACTGGAGTGAATTATGGTTGAAGAAATCTACTTACATCGGGAGTATTTGATTATTTTTGTCTAAAAGTTGATTATATGTTCAAACTACTTTGGTTTTCAGTAATTATCCTGATTATATCAATGGTGGGATGTGGTAATCAGTCCGGGAGCGACGGTTCGGATGAGTCTGGTGCAGAGAGATCAGCAAGGTATGATTCCATTCAAGAGTCTGAACTGGATTCATTAAAAAGCCTGATGCATGATACCTCTGAAGCTGCTTTTGATACCGTTTCAGTGAAAGAATAATGCCGGTTGCATTTGCCACTTATTATGCTTATGTTCGTGAAAGTTTTTTTTAATATCAAAAGTTGTTTATGAAGGAAAACAAATACACTGCAGGGAATACGGGTGCGGGAATCCGTTCTGATTGTTACGTGGAAGTATTGCCCGTTGATGCTCCGCTTCAGACAGAACTCTCAAGCAAGGTGGAAAAGCTCTACGGGCCGCAAATCAGGGAGGTGGTGAATAAGGTTGCTGCTCATCTTGGATTTGAAAAGGGAAAAATTATTATCAGCGACACCGGCGCACTGGACTTTGTGCTGGCAGCAAGGGTAGAATCTGCCATTAAAAAGGCTACGGGTACGCAAAAGAGCTATCTTCCGGCATGCCGGCCGGAAAATATGAGGTCTTCTGCACGCGATCGGTACCGTTTTACACGCCTTTACCTGCCCGGGAATTCACCTAAACTTATGATAAACGCCGGGGTTCACAACCCCGATGGGCTTATCCTTGACCTGGAGGATGCGGTAGCTCCCGACAGGAAAGAGGAGGCTCGTCTGCTGGTAAGGAATGCACTTAGATGCCTGAACTTTTATGGCGCTGAAAGAATGGTGCGTATCAATCAGATTCCGGCAGGAATTGCTGACCTGGAGTTTGTGGTGCCACACGGTGTTAATGTGGTGCTCGTACCCAAATGCGAATCCGGGGAACAGATCAGGGCTGTGGAGCAGGAGATAGAAAAACTGAAAGTAGAGCATAACATCAGCTATGATATCTGGTTAATGCCGATTATTGAAAGTGCGCTGGGAGTGATTAAATCCTACGAAATAGCTACCTCATCAAAACTTATAGTGGCCATGGCACTTGGACTTGAGGATTATACTGCTGATATCGGCACTTTGCGAACCAATGAAGGTACTGAGTCGTTTTTTGCACGCAGCCAGGTTGTAAATGCCTGCAGAGCTGCTAACATACAGCCTATTGATTCAGTTTTTTCTGATATAGAAGACATGGAAGCCTTGCGAGTGAATGTGTTGCGCTCTAAAAGTCTTGGTTTTGAGGGAATGGGCTGCATCCATCCAAGACAGGTGCCTGTGGTGCAGAAAGCTTTTGCGCCGTCAGAAAAAGAACTGGATAAAGCTAAAAAGATCTGGCTGGCCTTTGAAGAAGCCAAAGCAAAAGGTCTGGGTGTAGTGGCACTGGGATCCAGGATGATAGATCCGCCTGTGGTTAAACGTGCTCAAAGACAAATTGATGTAGCTGTGAAGACAGGTTTGCTGGATAAAAACTGGATGAAGGAATAAATATAAGACCTTATGACAAAGAAATATAATAAGCTGGTAAAAAATGCAGCGGGAAGAATTGTTCCCGAGGAAATAAATGGCGAAAAGCATGTGGCTTTTCAGGGAGTAGGGAAATTCAGACCTAAAGGCCACAAATATGCTCCACCTATACCCACCTGTGCTGATTATCCTGATGATGGAGATAAGCGAACAGCTTCACTCAGGGAAGCACTAAAAAAAGCAGGATTAAAAGATGGGATGACCATTTCCACGCATCATCATTTCAGAAATGGAGATGTTATTGCCAATCAAATTTTTGACATAGCTTCAGAAATGGGAGTAAAAGACCTTCGTTGGTTTCCCTCGGCCTCTTTTCCTTGTCATGAGCCCATAGTAGAGCATCTGAAGAGCGGGGTGATAAACCGTATAGAAGGCAGTATGAATGGCCCGCTGGGCAAGCTGGCTTCTGAAGGAGGTATGAAAGGAGTAGGAGTGCTGCGATCACATGGCGGTCGCTACCAGTCCGTACAGGATGGGGAAGTGCATATTGACATAGCGGTTATTGCAGCTCCCGAGGCTGATCCTTTTGGAAATGCCAATGGTGTGAATGGTGATGCTGCTTGCGGTCTCCTCGGATTTGCCCTGGCCGATGCGCAACATGCCGGTAAGGTGATTGTGGTTACTGATAATATGATCGATTTTCCATGCATTCCCTGGCAGATACATGGTAACTGGGTGGATTACACAGTGGAAGTGAGCAAGATCGGGATACCCGAAAAAATCGTTTCCGGTACCACACGAATCACCAAAAGCCCCGACCGCCTCCGAATAGCTGAGCTGACAGCAAAGTTCTGTGATGCGGCAGGGATTATTCGCGATGGTTTTTCATTCCAGTCAGGGGCAGGAGGTACTTCACTGGCAGTGGGCAATTTTTTTGCTCAAATGATGCGAGAGCGGAATATCCGTGCCCGCTTCATACGCGCCGGTTCTAATAAATACCCAGTGAAAATGCTGGAAGATGGTCTGGCTGATTATATCCTGGACGGGCAAACATTTGATCTGGAAGGCGTGAGATCTATGAGAGAGAATCCTAATCATGTAAATACAAGCCCGTTTACAAGCTACAACTACCACAGTAAAGGAAATTTCGCTTCCATGGTGGACGTGGTAATGCTTGGAGCCACCGAGGTTGATCTGAACTTTAATGCTAATGTGGTAACCCATTCTGATGGTTATATGCTGCACGGCATTGGCGGCTGGCAAAACTGCCTGTTTGCACGCACAACTATTCTTCCTGTTCCGCTGTTCCGGGATCGCATACCGGTAATCCGGGATAAAGTTACTACCCTTTGCGGACCAGGAGAGCTGATCGATGTAATAGTTACTGAAAGGGGAATAGCCATTAATCCCAGGCGGGCTGATCTGCTTGAAAAAGTTAAAGATTCAGGCTTACCACTTAAATCAATAGAAGAACTTAAAGCAGAAGCCGAAGAAATATGCGGTGTTCCGCAAGCTCCCGAACTGGAAGATGAAATTGTGGCTGTAGTGAAATGGGTGGACGGAACTATAATTGATGCCATTAAAAAAGTAAAAGTCCGATAAATCAGACATAAATGAGAAAATTGTTAATTGTTGTTATTCTGCTGCTTGCCTCTATAGCTAATGTTGCTGCACAGAACGATGCACGGGATGAAAGAGCGGATGTTCCCGGCCTGGAAAAAGGTGATAAGCTCGTTTATGTGGTTAATATTAAAGAGCAGATAGCACCGCCGGTGTGGCGGATGATGCAGAAGAGCTTTAATGATGCACAAAAAAAGAATGCTGATCTTATTTTGCTGCATATGAATACATACGGCGGAATGGTTGAAACAGCCGATTCCATGCGCACTAAAATCCTTAATTCGAAAATTCCTGTGATTGTTTATATTGATAATAATGCAGCTTCAGCAGGTGCGTTGATCTCTATTGCCTGCGACAGTATTTACATGAGGCAGGGAGCAAACATTGGTGCAAGCACAGTGGTAAACCAGAACCAGGAGGCCGCCCCGGACAAATACCAGTCGTTTATGCGCTCCACTATGCGCTCTACTGCTGAAGCCTCAGGGCGTGATCCTGATATAGCAGAAGCCATGGTGGACCCGGATGTTTACATAGCCGGAGTTAGCGATTCCGGAAAAGTACTCACTATGACAGCTACTGAAGCAATGAAAAACGGTTATTGCGAAGGTATCTATAATAATAAACATGAAGTTGTGCAGGCATATGGTTTCCAACATTACGCCTTTGACCAGTACCGGGCTACAGCTGTAGATAAGATTATCGGTTTTCTTATCAATCCTGTGGTCAGTGGTTTACTGATCATGATCATAATCGGGGGGATTTATTTTGAACTGCAGTCGCCAGGTATAGGTTTTGCGCTCATTGCGTCATTGGTGGCTGCCGTATTGTATTTTGCCCCGCTGTATTTGGAAGGGCTGGCTGAAAACTGGGAGATACTGCTCTTTATAGGAGGACTGGCGCTGCTTGCCGTGGAGATATTTGCCATACCCGGTTTCGGGGTGGCGGGAATAAGCGGAATTACCCTGCTGGTGGCCGGCCTCACTCTCAGTCTTGTTGATAATATCGCATTTGATTTTTCAAATGTACAAATGGACGGACTGGTAAAAGCTTTCTTTATGGTGATAGTTGCCTCTTTTCTTGCTCTGCTCGGATCCTATTTTCTTGGCGTAAGGATGTTTGCCGCTGAGTCCAGAATATTTGGCAATCTGGCATTAAAAGATGCACTTACAGCTGAAACAGGATATACCAGTGCCAACGCGGTTATGAAAGAATTAGTTGGCAGAAAAGGGGTGGCATATACGGTGCTGAGACCTTCAGGGAAAATCGAGATTGATGATGATATCTTTGATGCCACTGCTGAAAGTGGATATATTGAAAAAGGAGAGGAAGTGGAAGTTGTTAGTTATCATAATACCCAGCTGATCGTTTCCCGTCCCTTTGAAGACGAATAGGCATTAAAGAACCCAGTTAAATTTGCCTTTAATGTCGAATAACGCGACAGGCTGGAAAAAACTGTCATTTCATGGTATAGGTTGACGCGAAGTTTAGTTGAAAAACCGATTTGTAAAGCTAACCCTTGATGGGTTGCTCCCCAGCAGAGCCCATCTCCGTTTCACTTTACGCAATAAAAGTAAGCATGGTTCGAAAAATAGTAAAATGAAGTTATTAACACGAAGTTGAAAATACTACGCAAAGTGTCAACCATATGCATGAAAGGTCAAACACCCCCGTCCCGCCAGAA
>CAYZDA010000019.1:0-37123 GCA_964477095.1 uncultured Bacteroidales bacterium
AATGAGGATATCACCGTCCTAAAACCGCGTTAGCGGTGACATATTTATAGCTTACTTCGTTTGCCCTGTGCCTTTTACCTGTTGATTAGGTGCCAGTTTGTTTCAGAAAAGAGAAGTATGGAAGCGCTATCAGGGTTAACGGCATCTGTTCATGCTTCCATTTTTTCTCAGCTCACCTGTTTCCCAGGGCCTTTCAAGACTTTCGGGGCGCAAAAGCTTCCTTCAGAAGCTCCAGGCGGAGCATGTTCAGCGCGTAGCTGGCTGAGCGGATAATATTACGCTGCCGGTCTTTGCCGAAATTCACTCTCCGGCTTACCGTTTTATCCCGAAAAGCCACGGCTATCCATACTGTACCAACAGGTTTCTCTTTGGTTCCTCCTCCGGGCCCTGCAACACCTGAGGTGGATATAGCTACATCAGTATTCATTAGTCTGCGGCAATTTTCAGCCATTTGGACGACCACCGCTTCGCTCACCGCGCCAAAATCCTGCAATTTCTGGCCACTGACATTAAGCACATTCTCTTTTATCTCATTGGAATAAGCCACAACCGAGCCTTTGAAGTAATCAGAACTACCCGGCACTGATGTGATTAGTTGTGCTATGGTGCCGCCGGTGCAACTCTCTGCAGTGGAAAGAGTCATTTGTTTATCCTTCAGAAGCTGTCCTGCAACTTCTTCCAGTTCCATATCTCCTTCTCCAAATACCAGTTCCGGGATACGATCCCTGATCCGGCCGGTGTATTCCTGCAGTTGCTTTTCTCTTTCTGATTTATCATCACCAGTAGCTGTGAGCCTTAGCCTTACCCGTTTGGGTGAAGGCAAATAAGCCAGACTGACATTTTCCGGCAGGCTGTTTTCTATATCAGCGATCCGCCCGGCCAAAAATGACTCGCCAAGTCCGAAGGTCAGCAAGGTCCTTTGACTCCTGTTACCATTGGAAAAGTGCTTTTTCAACACGGGGATTAATTCATTTTCCATCATGTTGATCATTTCAAAAGGCACGCCGGGAAGGAAAAAAAACCTCCTGTTATTTTTGACAAACGAAAGGCCTGCTGCAGTGCCAATGCTGTTATGCAACAACCGGGCATTGTTTGGTACATAAGCTTGCTGGCGGTTGCTTTCGGTAAGTGGAAAGCCGCGATGCTCAAACAGCCGGCTGATATGATTGAATAAAGATTCGTTGAACACCAGCTCCCCTCCGAAATAATCCGTCAGTATCTCTTTGGTTTTGTCATCAGAAGTGGGGCCAAGACCACCGCTGGCTATTACCACGTCAGCCTGAACTGAGGCAGCATCCAGTGCATTTATCAATGCCTTCGCATTATCGCTGACAGTATTGATGCCGCTCACTTCATAGCCTGCTTCTGTTAACCGGCTTGCTATTTCTGCTGCATTTGTATTTACCACCTGCCCAATCAGCAGCTCATCACCTATCGAAATAATATGTGCTTTCATCCTTTGGTTTTAGCTTGTCAAATGTAATGACAAATAAGTAAAATAATCGTTGGAAACTTTCACAGAAAAACCCTGGTGGGGTATCATGCCATCCTGTAGTAAATAGCATTTAAAAAAAGCATATGCTTTTTTTAAATATTCAGCAAATTCATGTTTTTCCCGCTTTAAAACCTGGAAAAATGCTGTAAGCATAGCTTGCAGTAGCTATAACAAATTGCTCTAAATGACAGTATATTGTAAATTACATCATACCTGTTATATTACAGCACTATAATTCAGCAATATCTCAGGGATTGAACGTAGTGAACAATTGATTGTTAAATAAAAAGACAGAAAAAGATTGCAAACTGAATCAGATGTAAATACATTTGTGAAAAATGTTACGCGGTCGATGAAGCAATTTGAGAGTTCCGAACTGATACTGACATCTGAAGGCAAGATATATCATCTTAATCTTCACCCTTCGCAAATAGCAGATGACATCATCCTGGTAGGTGATCCCGGGAGGGTTGAAGCCATATCAGCCTACTTTGATAATGTGGAACACCGGGTTACTAACCGGGAATTTGTGACGCATACCGGCCGGATCGGCAATAAACGCCTCACAGTGATGTCGAGTGGCATTGGCACCGATAATATAGATATTGTGGTGAATGAACTGGATGCCCTGGCCAATATTGACCTGGAAAAGCGCCGGGAAAAAGAAAAAAAACGGCAGTTAAACCTTATCAGGCTGGGCACATCAGGTGCTCTGCATTCTTCTTTGGACGTGGACAGTTTTGTAATAAGTAAATATGGACTTGGTATAGATAATCTGGGTTCGTTTTACAGCCTTGATGAACATGTGGTGGAACAGGCTGCCGTGACGGCCTTCATGGAACACAGCAATTGGCAGCCCGGGCGATCTACTCCTTATATAGTAGAAAACTCCCGGGAGCTGGATGAGCTTTTCCCTGATGATCTGCATCGCGGCATAACCGTTACTGCCCCGGGGTTTTATGGGCCACAGGGAAGGCAGTTGCGCATAGAACCCTCAGATGAAATGCAGAATCAAAAACTGGCCGGTTTCAGCTGGAATGGCGTGCATGTGGCCAATTATGAAATGGAAACTTCAGCGCTTTACGCCCTGGGGCGCCAACTGGGACATAATACGCTCAGCATCTGCGCTATAATTGCCAACCGTGCAGCAGGAGCCTATAGCAGGGACCATAAGTCCGCTGTAAAAAAATTAATCGAACTTGTTCTTGAAACTATTATTTAATCACCATGGAAACAAACAGAGAGCTAAACGCGCTGATAAAACTTTTGGACGACCCGGATTCCAATATCTACAGGGATGTGGAGCACCGGATTTTATCCTTTGGCATTGAAGCCAGGGAGCATCTGAAAAATGCCAGCTATGAGGTGGTGGATAATATAAGGCGCAAACGACTTGACATACTCATCTCTAAGCTTAATCTGGGCTATGTAAAACAACAACTCAGCATCTGGAAAAACAGCAATGATCAGGACCTGCTCACCGGCATGTTGCTGATAGCCGAATACCGGTACCCGGAACTGAATACCGAACAGGTAAGGAAAAAGATCGACCTGATTAGGAAGGATGCCTGGCTGGAACTGAACCTCAACCTTACGGCACTTGAACAAATAAAAATATTGAATCACGTTATCTTTGACATCCATGGGTTTAAAGAAAACAAGGAAAATTTTCATGCTCCTGAAAACACCTATATCAATGATCTGCTCCAATTCAAAAAAGGGAACCCCATTTCTTTAGGCAGCCTGTATTCGGTGATAGCCCAAAAGCTGGATATACCAGTTTACGGGGTAAATCTGCCGGAGCATTTTGTGCTGGCCTATGTTGATTCTCCTTATGCTACTCAGGCAGGAATAGACGATATCCTTTTTTATATTAACCCTTTTAATAAAGGCGTTATTTTTACCCGGCATGAGATCACGCAATTCTTAAAGAAGATAAAAATCCAACCTCAGGATTCATTCTTTACTCCCTGTTCAAATGCTGTGACACTACAGCGTATGATCAACAATCTTATGTTTAGTTATCAACAAACTAAACAGGAGGACAAAATAGCAGAACTGGATGAGCTGTTGGATGTTTTGCGTTTATGATCCAGTGAATGTAATTATTTCCTCACCACTACTTTCCTGGTAACTATACCATTGACAGTATTAATTCTTAAGAAGTATAGCCCGGGATTCCAACCGGAAACACTGATTCTTACCTGATTATTAGCTAATTCTTTGCTCAGGATCAACTGTCCGCCCAGGTTATAAATATCAACAGCCCTTTCAGACTCAGCTTCAATCTCTATAATGATATGGCTGCTGGCGGGATTGGGGTAAATCTGCACTGTAGGGGAACGCTTTTCTTCACTGGTGCTCACTGTAAAGCAACTTTCTCCGGATAATTCCGGGTTATTCCAGAATATATTCTGATCTTCATAACAGTTTAATCTAAAATTCCATTCGAATTCATCAAGAGCAGGTGAAAACAGACCTTTGGAGCTGCCAATCCCTTCAATCCAATATACCTGTCCCATTAACGCTTGAGTATTTACCTGCAACCGCTGTCTGTACTCTCCATTTATCAATACACTGTCTGCACCACTAATAATATTGAAACTATCCACGTTATTGGGTATAATTACGGTATCCCCTATACCAGCACCCAAGTCATATAGTAAGACTTCTTTATCCTGTGTAAATTCCGGAGGGAAAAAAGTAAAGAACCGGAATGAACTATCCTTTACAAAATAAACCCTGGAGGCAGAATCCTGGCGTATAGCACCAATATAGATTTTGCTGTTGATTATTGAATCATAATTGGTTTCATACAGCTTCTTATAAGTCTTCCCGAACATCACAGTATCTCCATTCATAAGAAACTGCTTTTTCTCGTATTCAAATTGATTAGGTGGATTAACTAAGTACCCTACCCCTTCCCTGTACACAGCACCTTCTTTAACTATTGGAAAGCTGTTCTGAGATAAAACAAAAAATGGCAGTATTAAAAAAATCAGAGTAAATGTTTTTTTCATAAAAGGCTCCTCCTGGTTTGGTCTATAATTGAATTTCTTAAATAGATCTAATGAATCACTACATTATTCTTTAAAGATAGACAACTTTTTCTTTAAAAGGTTGCATCAAAATTATAATTCCTGAAATGGGAATTTATGCTGGTAACATGAAATCTACTATCCCCTTGCCAATATTTACATTTTACAAAAATAACATCTATCAACATTTTATGAATATTATTCCCAATTATGGAATCTCGTTCCAATAATTAGCCAAATACTTTCCATAACTAATGGTGCTACCTTATTTTTGCCTCTGGAAACAATTTTTAAAATGGTTATAAAGCACTCTTATTTTATCAGCATATTACTATTATTCACTGTAGCACTAAGCAGCATTAACAAAGCCACGGCCCAGTGTAACCTAACGGCAGATTTCAGTTTTAGCCCCAACAATTCTCCTGCCGGCACGGAAATACAATTCCAGCCACAAATCCAGAATGCACAGGGCACTGTAAGTTATTCCTGGGATTTCGGTGATGGTAATACTTCCAGTAGTTCCGCCCCCTTACATCAGTATGCCTTTCATGCATGCCAGGGAAACACCTACACAGTTTCGCTCACAGCCACAGACACTGCAGGTTGTACAGCAAGCGTACAAAAAACGGTAACTATTGATAATGATCCGCATGTTTCACTGACTGACTTAGATCCTGTTTCATCATTCAGCAACTGCGAAAACTCCCCTTCGCTGTCCAATCCTGATTTTACGCTGAATGTGGATAACAGCACACAACACCCTGGAAGTGTGGCCTCCTATCAGGTACAGTGGGGCGATGGACAAACCAATACATATTTAAATGGTGATTTCCCGGTCAGCCATACTTATACATCACTTGATATTTTTAACCTGACGGTGACTGTAACAGATACTTCCGGCTGTACTTGGGATACTACTTATACGGTTACAAATCAGAGTAACCCGGCCATCGGCATTAGCTCCCCTGGTTACACCCAGGGCTGTGCTCCACAGACATTTAAATTTGTGATGAGCCAGTATAAGTCAAACTCACCCGGCACTTATTATGTATGGGATTTTGGCGATGGAACACCCAATATAACCTGGAATTATGATCAACCATATATCAATGACACTATCACACACACTTTTGATACCACTTCCTGTCATCAGCCAAACAATTACTTTACAGTGAGCGTTACAGCTTATAATGCTTGTGATTACACCAAAGCCACAGTAAGTAATATCAGGATATATCAGCCTCCTGTGGTGGATATTAAAACTTCCACAGACACAGTCTGCACAGGAGATCCCGTTCAATTTGTCAACAATACCATAACCGGATTTGGTTACAGCTGTAATTCGGTGGCTGCCTATAACTGGGATTTCGATGACCCTGCCTCTGCCAACAACACCTCCACCCAGCAATCACCATCGCACACCTATCATTCACCGGGAGATTATAAAATCGTACTTGAGGCCGATAACGGCATTTGCGGTGTTAAAGCCGATACTATTGAACTCACTGTGGTTGAAGAGCCGGAAGTGAGTGTTGAAGCGGACACCTCGGAAATCTGTAAAAACGGAATCGTAAATTTCACCAATTTTACCAGTGGAACATCTCCTGACTATAAGTGGTCAGTTTCCCCGGCTTCCTTTAATAATGTTTCCGGAAGTATGACAGACTCAAACCTTACACTGCAATTTCTACAGGAAGGCAATTATGATATAACTCTGACCGCTTCCAATTACTGTGGTGCTGACGACACTACCATTACCATAAAAGTTAATAATACACCTGAAGCAGATATAGCTGCTCTCCCGGATTTTTGCGGTAGCGCCACTATAAATCCAACTGCACAGTATGATGGTCATGGTTCGGCCATCCATACCTATAACTGGACATTTAATGGCGGTACTCCTTCGTCATCCGCCGCCGCTCAGCCCGGAACGATTCAATACAATTCCCCTGGCAATTATCATGTAATTGTGGAAGCTGCTAATCATTGTGGAAGTGCTGTTGATACGGCCATACTTGTAATACATGATCTTCCGGCAGTAACTGCCGGAAGCACTACAGATACCATCTGTGCCGGAGACAGCCTGCAGCTTAATGCAAGTGGGGCTGTGGCATACAACTGGACTCCTTCCGGAAGCCTTTCGGCAACGGATATTTCTTCACCTGTGGCAACACCATCCAATCCCACACAATATATAGTGGAAGGTACTGATACTAACAGCTGTGTAAATCACGACACTCTGGATATTCATGTAAATCAGCTTCCGGTAGTTAACTTAAGCGCGAACCCTGCTGTGGTTTGCGAAAATGATACCGCTGTGGTAACTGCTACAGGAGCTTTATCATACAATTTTCAGTCTTCAACTCCACTAATTCAGAATACAGGAGCTTCAGTTTCATTGGCACCAACTACTGATGCAGTAATATATGTTACCGGCACCGACCAAATGGGTTGTGTTTCGGACGACAGCATAAACATACAGGTGAACCACCCACCTGCACTCACTTTTAGTCCGGCTACACCTGAAATCTGTGTGGGAGATACTGCTCAGTTAACGGTAAGCGGATCACAGTCATATCAATGGATGCTTAACGGAAGCCAGATAGCCACTGGCAGCAGCATCCCGGTTAGCCCTTCACAAACCACCAGCTACACGGTGATAGCACATGACCAGTATGGGTGTCGCAGCGTGGACAGTGTGGAAGTAAAAGTACTGCCGCTGCCTGTTGTCAGCATTACCCCTTCTGTCGACACTATTTGTGAAGGCCAGAACATCCAGCTCACTGCTTCAGGAACCAGTTCTTATTTGTGGCACCCTGCATCATCACTAAATAAAGACACCGGCACAAAAGTAAATGCTTCCCCGCCGGCAACAACCAGCTACTATGTTACAGGAACTGACAATAACGGTTGCAGCAATACGGATACCAGCACAATAGTTGTTAAGCCGGTTCCTAATATTACAGTAACTCCATCCAATACAGATATCTGCTCCGGTGATTCTGTGATTCTCACAGCTTCAGGAGCACCGAAACTGAGTTGGTCACCTGCTACAGGCCTTAGTGCTGTTAGCGGCGATACTGTGATAGCAAAGCCCGTAAGCAGCGTTACCTATACTGTATCCGGTTCAAATGGCGCCGGATGCCAGTCATCAGCAACTACTACCATTAATGTACATAATCCGCCGGTTTTGAGCTTTGCTCCGGCTAATCCGTCGGTATGTACTGGAGATAGTGTACAGCTTAATGTAAGCGGTGCAGCTACTTACAGCTGGTCACCTTCTTCCGGGCTGTCGTCCACATCAGGATCAACAGTATATGCATCACCAACCAGCGATACGACATACCATGTGAGCGGAACAGATGCAATCGGCTGTTCATCTAACGGTAGTGTAGATGTAACAGTTGATCCATTGCCTTCAGTAAAAGTTACTGCAACAGACACCAGCATTTGCGAAGGTGAGATTATACAGCTAAGCGGAACAGGAGCAACCAACTATGTATGGACTGATGATAATGGAAATGTAGCCGGCAGCGGACAGAATATTACTGTGCAACCACTATCCAACACCACCTATTACGGTAGCGGAACTAATGCCAACGGTTGCCCGGCTACCGATAGCGTAAACATAACTGTTACTCCAAAGCCAGATGTAACCCACAACATCAGCTCTTCATCAATTTGTACAAATGATTCTGTTACCATAACAGTGAGCGGAGCAAGCACCTGGAAATGGTTTAAAGCAGGAATTAATACAGGCTTTACCGGCGATTCACTTACCGTTTCCCCGGCTTCATCTGTAACTTACAGCGTGATTGGCATTGGAGCCACGGGCTGCACAGATACCGTCTTTATACCGGTAACGGTAACACCAAAGCCAACGCTACAAGTTTCAGCAGCTTCCTCAAGCATCTGTGAGGGAGACACCACTACGCTAAATATCAGCGGAGCAAGCAATTACTCCTGGTCACCGGCAACAGGCCTGAGCCAGACGAGCGGAAGCAATGTGAAAGCATTCCCGCAGGCAACACAAAACTATACCGTTAGCGGAACAGACACCAACGGATGCCAGGCCGACACCACAATTACTGTTAATGTAGACCCGGTGCCACAACTCAGTATTATGGCCTCAGATACGATTATCTGTAAAGGGCTCACTACTCAGCTAACGGCCACAGGTGCCAGCAATTACACCTGGAGCCCGGCTAACAGTTTAAACACTGGCATTGGCGACACGGTAATGGCTACGCCTATGGCTAATACCACGTACAAGGTAACCGGCGTTAACAGTTTCGGCTGCGATGCCACAGCCACTATCGACATACAGGCATTTCAGGGGTCACAGCTCACAGCAACTCCTTCTTCAGCCAGCATCTGCATGGGCGACACCACCCAGATAACAGTGGACGGTGCAGCCACCTACTCCTGGAGCAATACAGCCGGAATAGTACAGATCAGCGGAAACACGGCGCTGTTGGCTCCCACAGCCAATTCAACCTACCAGGTTACCGGCGTTGACAGCGCAGGATGTATCCATACTGTAAATATTCCGGTTGAAGTAAAGGCACTCCCAACGGTAAATGCATACAGCGACCTGACATCTTTGTGCACCAATGACAGCGTAAGACTTTGGAGCACCGGCGCTGACGTATATCAGTGGTATAAAAACGGAATTCCTTATTCGCAGCAACAGCAATTTTATGACCAACCGCAAAATTCAGCCACTTATACCGTAACAGGAACCGATACCAATGGATGTTCCAATACTGCTACTGTGAATACGAACGTGAATCCGGCGCCAACTCTCACTGTTGTGGCCGCAGACAGTTCTGTTTGTTCTGGCTCCTCCACCACCATTACTGCATCAGGAGCTGCTAATTACTCCTGGTCACCGGCTTCTTCACTCAACACTTCTTCAGGAAGCAGTGTGGTTGCCAGTCCTTCAGCGGACACAAAATATTATATCACCGCAACCTCACCAGAGGGTTGCGAAATTACTGACAGTATTACAGTGATGGTTGACCCCCAACCTAAAGTAAACCTGAGTGTGAGCCAGAACAACATCTGCTTTGGTGATTCTGTTGTGCTCACTGCATCAGGAGCCTCCACCTACGACTGGAATCATATACAAACCAATATCAGCAGTTCAAAGGTATCCCCTGACTCTACCTTCACCTATACCGTAACCGGAACCACTGCCGAAGGGTGTTCCGACCAGGCCAGCCAAACAGTAGTGGTACACCCGGCACCAAAAGTTGATTTTGTGACTGATTCCATTTTATGCGCCGGTTCTCCCTTCAATATCAATAACAATTTGGTTAATGCTTCCACATTTAGCTGGGATATGGGTGACGGATCAGTATCTGCAGCAGCCAACCCCACACATACATATTCCGCTGCAGGAAACTATGACATAACACTGGAAGCAGCTACATCCCATGGTTGCACGGACTCACTTAAGAAAACCGTGCAAGTAATCGGTCAACCTTCAGCCGGTTTCGCACTTTCCACCGACAGCGGCTGCACACCTCTGCAAGTGCAATACAATAATATGAGTTCAGGCAATTACGTTAATTATCACTGGGATATGGGCAACGGCATGGTAAGTAACAGCTCCTCGCCTTCTCAAAACACCTACCAGGCAGGTCAGCATGCTGACACCAGCTATGTGATCACACTCAGCCTGTCCAACAAATGTGGTACCAGCATACAAAAAGACACGGTATTGGTAAAGACTTCTCCGGAAGCATCATTCGGACTAAGTAACAACTATGGCTGTTCACCGCTTACTGTGCAGATGGCCAATAATTCCACTGGTAATCCGAAGGCTTTCCTTTGGGATTTCGGCGATGGCAACACCAGTACCAATGGTAGTTTAAGTTCACATACCTTCAACTATAACGGATCTTCCGATACAACTTATGACGTGAGTCTTATCAGTTTTAACAGCTGCGGTACAGACACTGCTCAGTCCAGCGTTACGGTGAGGCCGCAGACAGTAAATGCTTTCTATACCCCGTCACGCTTGAGCGGATGTGCACCCCTGACCGTTGATTTCTCCAACTATTCCACCCCGGGATCGGTTATGGAATGGGATTTTGATGACGGAAATGTATCCACAGTTACCGATCCAATACATACCTTTACTATCCCGGGAACTTATGAAGTGGAACTGCTGGTGTATGACTCCTGCAGTGTTGATACCATGACAAGAACCATATCGGTTTCCACCCCTCCCTTTGCTGATTACATTATGAGCCAGGATACCATTTGCCCGGGTGAGCAGATTGCATTCACCAATCTGTCAGTAAACCCGGTTGGCATCACCTGGGATTTCGATGATGGCACCACATCGGGCAATACTCATCCTACGCATACATTCAACAGTAGCGGTGTATATCATGTAAAGATGGTAATGAAGGAACAGGGAACTTACTGCACGGACTCAGTGATAAAAACCATACATGTAAGACCAGGACCGGATGCAGGATTTACCAGTTCATCATTATCGGGTTGCATGCCATTACATGTAAACCTGCTTGACACCAGCTCAGGAGCGAAGTATTACAACTACCTGTTTGATAATGGCAATTCATCTGCTCAACCTTCACCTGCCGTAACTTATACGCAGCAGGGAACCTATACCATCTGGCAAAAAGTTGAAAACGACTATGGTTGTCGTGATTCCGCCCGGCTACAGGTGATCGTTCATCCTAAACCGGTAAGTAACTTTACACTGCCCAAGACATTAGCGTGTGATACCCCTGCCACGGTGCAGGTTAATAATCAGTCGATTGGTGCTGTGGATTATCAGTGGAACTTTGGTAATGGACAGTCTTCCGTATTGCAGCATCCGCAGATTACTTATCATGATCCTGGCACCTTTAACATCAGACTGATTTCATCCAACATGTATCAGTGTAAAGATACAAGTAATGCAACCTTCACTGTGTCGCAACCAATTAATCCTGATTTTAGCACCAGCCCTTCAGAAGGTTGCGAGCCACTGAAAGTTCACTTCACCAATAAAACCAGCAACCAATCCTCATCATACCTCTGGGATTTTGGTGACTCCTATACTTCCTCTGCAGATGATCCGGTTCATACATATGATAATGCGGGTGTATATTCAGTACGTTTGATCGCTACCAATTCCGACGGATGTGCTGATACACTGAAATACAATGATACCATAGAAGTATTTGCCAAACCGGCCGTTGATTTCGATTATGAAATATCACAGGATCCCAGGCCAAATACTGGTAAGGTAGCTTTTAACAGCTATTCCTCACCAGGAGTATCCTGGTACTGGAATTTTGATGACGGAACCAACGACACACTGGCCAACCCCGTCCACTCATTCCCTCAACATGGGGTGTATAATGTACTGCTTACCGTAACCAATGCAAACGGCTGCAGCAATGAGGTAATGAAGAGCGTGCAAGTGGATGCCGTAAAGGGTCTGTTCATACCCAATGCACTGGCGCCGGATGATATGAATGAAGGTGTAAGCAAATTCAAGCCCAAAGGTAAAGGGATAAAAGACTATTGGATTGCTATCTACGATAAATGGGGAAATAAGATATGGGAATCAGCACAGCTAGAAAATGGCTCCCCTGCTGAAGCCTGGGATGGCACTTATCAGGGCGATCCGCTGCCTGCAGGCGTTTATGTATGGAAAGCGAGAGCCATATTTGAAGACGGATCCGTGTGGAAAGGAATGAAAAGTGAAGGTGGAAAATATCATCCACACGGACATGTTACTTTAATAAGGTAAAAAAGCTAAAAGAAAAATAACAGATTAAAAAATGATCATTAAAAAAGCCTCAAGTATTGCATTATGATCAAAGGCAGGAATAGAGAACCTTGAATTTGCGCATCTTTATCTCCTGCTTTCTTTTTTGCCTTCTGATGTTAAGGTCACGAAGTTGCTGCGCCATTATACTGTTTGCATCAAAATACTGCAGATTCAGATCAAGACTTTCCTGGATTTTCAGAATGCATCCATCGTCATTTTTCACTATGCAGTTATCAATATGAGCTTCCTTTCTGTCGAAATATTTATAGATAAGTAAAGATTTAATGGGATCAAAGTCGGTGGTGTGTTTACCGGGGAAGTGATAAATATACATAAAAAGCCTGTCCTTGTAGAAATGATATTCCTGCCGGGTTTTGTATCCGTCTATCTTTAATTTATAGAAGAGAATTTTGAGATGTGCAGTACCAACAGGTTTAACAACTGCCAAAGGCTTACCCAGGCTGCTCCTGATATTACGTAAATCATCTCCAAGGCTAAATCCATGAGTCTCACCTATTTTCTGCCGGGAAAAAAATACCGGCAGGCGAGTATCATTTATCAATGATTCATATGCTGTCATGCTCCGGTATTTGCTATCCAATATACTCTGATAATAAGAAGTAAGGTTCTTATTTCTCCTCATAAATTTTTTTTTAGGGTTTTTAAAACAATAGCTTTACGCAGGGACAAAAATAATAATACAAATAACACTTCCAAATCATTTTTCCAATAAATAGAATTTAACGTCCCAATGAGGGAAAAAAACATGTCCTGACAGAAATCCAAAAGCTATACGCAATAGAGCTGGAAGCAAAAGATCTTACTACTGATGATCGAGAAGCATTACGGCTGAAAATAGCGTTACCCATTATTAATGATCCGGATTAATGAGTTGCCGGTTCTCACGATGTAGCAAAACGCTCCGCCATGTTCTACACTTACTTGCTGCAAATTAAACAACATAAATCCTCGAAAGTGGCCGGATCAGGATAATTTCACCATCTCACGCCCCCGCCAAAATGCGATAGCATGACGGCGGGGGAAACAATTAGTTCTCCCGCACAATGTTAACCGTAACTGAAATATTTATTTTTTCTGTGGCCGGATCAGGACAATTTCTCCATCTCGCGCCCCCGCCAAAATGCGATAGCATGACGGCGGGGCAACAATTAGTTCTCCCGCACAAAACCCATAATCTGAACCGAATCCTGCTGTCCGGGCATTTCCTCATACACATTATACGTCACGTAATCAGTATTTTCATCCAGCCCGGTAAACAAATCGCCAATCATCTCGTGCATCCTGATATTTTCCGCCTCCAGCGCAGTGGAATCAGCAAAATCAACATTCGATACATAACTAATTTGCGGGAAAAATCCCTGCCTGAAACCCTTCATATAAATACTGATGATCTGCGGATGGCTTTCCAGCTCCTCCACCACCAGCGGCAGATTATAAGTAGCCGAAACCTTGCTGATCACTTCATCATGAAACTCCTGCATTTGCTCTTCCTTTTCATATATAAGAAAATCCTCCGCCGGATACATGCAGCGGCTCATCAGCGAAACGGCAATGCCCGCGTTAGCCAGATGCTCCTTATCATAAAAATCCTTTGCCTGTTCATACCATTGCGGCGCGATCCTTCCATCCAACGCAAACTCCCCCACCCGCAGGATGTTTATCCGCCAGCTATCCTCATACTTGCCGAAAATCACCGTCACCAGTAGTTTATCCTCATCACCTTCAGGCAAAAGCAGCATACCATAACTCCGCTCATTTTCAGCCTTATATCGCACCCGGTAATTGGCATCTCGCAGCCTGCCAGGGATAATGGTCGCCTGCTCTCTGATACTGTTTTGCACGCTAAACTCATCAACCACCTCATATTCCGCACTTAGCAACGCCCCGCTGATAACCGGAATCACCGTATCCATAGCCGCCATCTTGTCAATCTTCATCTCCGGTGACATCATATCTTTCACGGCCTGTGCATCATTTTCATGCAAGGCCTGCATCAGCGCGTCGGTTTTCTCATGCATGGCCTTGCGCAGCTCAGCATTTATATCCTCATTCTTTTCATAATCAAGGCGGTTTATATCACATGCATGCCATAAACCAGCAGCCAAAATCAACAGGAATATCTTTTTCATGGATCAGTAAAATTTGATTCGAAAGTACAAAAATATCAGGAAATATCGTATTAAGGTGATGATTTGGGCAGCTACGCCTGTCCTGCCCACCGGCCCACCCTGGCAGGCTACCGTCTGCGGCTGCAAGCTTTGTTGTCAAAGCAAAGCTGCCGCAACCCATGAACAGTAGCTCGCTAACGCTCCGCTCTGTCATGGGGCGGCAGCTAAGCTTTGCCTTCCAAAGGCTTTCCGCCTCCGCCGGGCTGCACCACCCTCCAGGCTTATTTCCCTTCACCGCCAGAGCCATTAATCCCGCCGGTGGAAACAGTTATCAATTGCTTCATAACAAAAATCCTTGTTCAACGTTAGCCAACAAAGAACAGTTGTGAGCGAATACATAAAAAACCGGATAGCAGAGGGAGAGCACCAGCAACAGGATTTTAAGTTTGAAATCTCTGATGCCAAAAAGATTGCTCGCTCGCTTTCGGCTTTTTCAAATACCGATGGCGGCAGGCTACTGGTGGGAGTAAAAGATAATGGCTCCATTGCCGGGGTGCGCAGTGATGAGGAATACTATATGATCGAGTCAGCAGCCAGCTTGCACTGCCGCCCCGAAGTGAATTTCGGATATACCGTGTGGAACGTGGACGGAAAAACCGTTTTTGAAGTCACCGTGCCCAGGCAGGACGGCGAACTGGTGAAAGCACCCGATAAAAACGGCGAATTTAAGGTTTTCCTGAGGCGTGATGATGAAAATATCCTGGCCAATGGCATATTCGTGCTGGCTCATCAACTGAAAAAACAGAATAAGCAAATAATACTCGAATACTCCGATACGGAAAAAGAACTGCTGGAATACCTGTCAGAACACGATGATGTTACATTTGCACAATATCGCCGGATTAAAAAGCTGCCCTACCACCGGGCTCGCGACCTGTTTGTTAAGTTGCTGGCCTGGAAAGTAATCCGCATGGATTTTGACGGAAAGCAATATTACTATTATCCTGGCGATGACAAAGATTTGCTGGAATAGTATGAAAACTCTAAATTTGGATAAAAAATTCCAAATCTATTATTAGCTTTGGTGTGCCGTTTTTAAAGGCAGGAGAAGGAAAGAAATGAGTGGCTCATTTGCATCAACATATTTGTTACCGGTAGTCATCGGCATTATCATGTTTAACCTGGGCTTAAGCCTGAGATTAAGCGATTTTGGGCGCATACTTCACAATCCCGGATCTTTTTTCGTGGGCCTGTTCAGCCAGATGATCATTTTGCCCGGCCTGGCCTTTGCCATCGCTGCCATGTCGCCGCTGGCACCCGCGGTAAAGGTAGGAATCGTAATCATCGCAGCCTGTCCTGGCGGAGCCGTATCCAATATGATCACCTATTACCTGAAGGGCAACGTGCCCCTGTCCATTTCACTCACCTCTGTCAACAGCTTTCTCATCCTGTTTACCATCCCACTGATCGTCCATTTGGGCCTTATCACCTTTATGACTGAATCGCAGTATATTAACATGCCCGTGCTCTACACCCTTTCACGCGTGTTTACCATGATCATAATTCCCGTTATCATTGGTATGGTGGTGAGAGCCCGTGCCAGGAAGCTGGCCGAAAAGCTGGAAGGTTTTCTAAAATACGCCACCATCATTTTGCTGGCCGTGGTATTTTCCTTTGTCATCTTCGAAAAAAACGGAGGTAGCATCACACAAATAGATCGCTACCTTAAAATAACCCCTTACGTACTGGCGCTCAATATAGCCGGTATGCTGGTCGGGTTTTTCGCTGCACGCATTTTCCGCTTTGGCACAGCCAAGCAGATCACCCTGTCCATCGAGGTAGGCATACAAAACAGCGCCTTAGCCATTACTATTGCCGGCAGCACAGCCTTTTTGGGCAATCATGAAATGGCACTGCCCGCTGTGGTTTACGGTATGTTCACCTTCTTCAATGCCGTTATCTTCGGCTGGATCATTAAAAAATGGTTCCCCTCTCATCACCTCGACTAAATCTGGCAGGCTAAGCCTTGCATGAGGGGGCTTATAAAAAATGTATAGACAAATGAAGGCGATTTTTTCCTGCTTCTGATCCAGCCCGGCTTTCTTCCTCCAGAATTTAAACTCTACTAACAAGTTCTACCTGTTCGCCAGCAGAAAGCGGTCAACCTCTTGGTTCATTGCCACTATCTTTTTCTTATATAAAATGATTTGGTGGGGTAAAATGTCAAACTGCTGGCCGGTTATTCTTTCCAGTGTTTGCTTATACCGGTTCGTGATGGTGCGCTGATTATCAGTAAAGTCAGTGTATTTTAATACATATATTTTTGCCAGCAAGGGATGCCGGGTGTTTTGATATATGATTTGCGGGATACTGTAATCTCGCATCAGCAGATACAGCTTGATATTATTTTGCTTTACCACTTCAATATACTGTGGAATAGTTTTGACCACGCCACTGCAGCCGGCAACCCAAAATCTCAGCAATATTGTGTCCGTACTTTGGCAAATCTTCTCCAGGTCTGCTGTTCCCACTTCATAAACAGCCTCGTCTTTAAAAAAGCATGAAGCCGAATCAGCGGCTTCGCAGGCTTTGATATACGCTTTTGACCCGGCATTAAGGCTATGATATCCACTGTTATTAAAACTCCCGTTTACATTCAGCATTTCGCAGCCGGCAAGCATAATGCAGCAAAGAAGAATCGGGCACCATTGCTTCATAAGATATCTTTGATATATGATTTTTTCAATAGACGTAAAAATACGCAAAAAGTTACTAATGCATTTTCTGAAGCTAAGTCTGTTCTTTGTATCTATATTAGAGCCTTAAGCCTTGTGGCGTACTGAACAATAAGAAAGCTATGGATAAAAAAAACCTGTGAATTGCAGCCCTGCGGCAGGGCGGAGGCTGGCAGCCTTTGGCCCGCGGCTTTTAGCTGCTGTGCTGTGGACAGAGCAGAGCGTAAGCGAGCTCCTGTCCACAGCATACAGCAGCTTAAAGCGGCGGGTTAAAGCTATAAGCCGTAGCCCGCAGCCGCCCAAAAAATCATCAGGTTAATTAATATAAAGGATTGATATAATTGACAGGTGATACTTTTAGCCGGTGGCCTTGCGTGCCTCTGCTACATCACTTTTGTTCGCTCTTTGCCCAGGTTTTTCACCCACTGGTTTACAATATATTCATTATCACGGATCCAGTTTTTCACGCCAACCACGGGATCATTGCTAAGCCTCACTTCATATACCAGACTGTTGAGCTGTTTTTCGCTGAGATGCATGCGTTCAAAAAAGCGGACGGCATGTGGATGGACATCTTCCAGGCCTTTACGGCAAAGGGTGAATATTTTTTCATTCCGACCAAAAATACTATCAGGATCCTCCAGGAAACGCACTTCGTAGCGGGCAAAAATCCAATGAGGTTCCCAGCCTGTTACCACGATCTCCTTCAGCCGCTCGACGGAATCCTGCAGATGCCGCACCATTTTATCTTCCTGCATGCTCTTCAGCCGGTTTGTAAGATCATAATGCTGCAGGGCTTTCCGGGTCTTCATCATTACTCCGGCCCCGGAATCTATACCAAACACAGCCTGCCGGTATTCCCTGAGATCGCGTATGCTTTGCAGATTACTATATTCAGGTACCACCAGCCCGGTACGTGCACCCTGATAGATGATTCCCAGCTTTTGGAGTTTATCGCCATACTCATCAAAATACCGCTTGTGGGTTTCAGGCAGCCAGGCATCCGCAAACACATCCGACTCGCCGGCAGCCAACTCACTGTAGGCCGTCTCCACATCAGTGAGCTTCATCATAACATCATAACCCATCTTTTGTTCCAGCAATACCCTGGATAAATAGGTCAACGCCACGCTTTCCGACCAGTCGGTGTAAACCAGCCGGATTTCCCGCTCCTGCTCCTCGTCCACCGGATTCAGGTTACAGGATACGAAACTGCCTGTGAGCATGAGCAGCATCAGAATTGTTGAAAAAGATGATCGTAATATCATAATTCAAAGTTTTATTCAAAAATTGCTTCCAAAAACCCCATGGTTTTCTTGCGGTCTTTAACCACGAGTACCGGCATATTTTTCTCGGCTGCCGCCAGTTTCTCCGATGTAGATTCCATTATCACATCCGCCATACTCGACTTTATACGAGAACCAATCACTATCATATCCGCACCAATAGTAACCGCACGGCTGTATAAAATATTAGCTTCTTCGTTTTCAAAATCAATGGAGGTTGTAAACGGAAAATCTTCGTCAATCCTCATCCGCTTTTTAAACCTGGCAAATTCCTTTGCACTATAGCTTTCTATTTTTTTCTGGAGCTTCTCTTTGTCTCTCACAGAAGAGATGGAGAAATAATGCAAAGGCAGTTTATTCACATGATGAATGGAAATGGATGCGCCGGTGAGCTTTTTCAGTTTCAGGGCCATCTTCATAGCCATATCGCTCATTTTAGAAAAGTCCATTCTCACCAGCATGTGCTCCACAGAAAGTCGTGTGGTTTCACTTACCATCAGCACAGATGAAGGCATCAGGCTGAGAACTTTTCTGGCAATGCCGCCCCTGCCTTCGTAACCTACTTTTTTGCCCAATACGGTGAGGGTGATATTGTGTTCCCTGCCATACTGTATGATGGTTTCTGTGATCACCCCTTCTTCCACCCTTACTTTCACGTCCACCTTCCCGGTTTCCGGAAGGGTTTCATCCACCTTTTCCTGCAGGTCTTCCCGCACCATTTCAGTGAGCGGGTCATCCACATCAGGAAAAGAATCCATCAGATCTTTGGGGATGTCATAGGACTTCATTACGTGAATGAAAGTGAGGCTTTTTGGCTGAAACTTCTCCAGCAGAAAGCCCGAATAGCGGATCAGGAAATCGTCCATTTCACTCAGATCCAGGCACACCAGTATATGATCAAGGCTGTACATAGTTTTTAAGATTTTATATCACTTTGATTATCGGTTTCACCGGGCGTTTCCGGTTTTATTTTTATCTCTTTTTCTGATAATATTGGTAATTGTATCCTGATATTTCTGCCGTTCGGTTTTTTTCTGACTTTGCAGCATCTCAAAATGCTCCTGCCCGAGTCCTTTGAGCAGGCTCCGCGCCATAAGGATAAGGATGATGGCAAATGGCAGCCCGGTAGAGATAGCTGCAGTTTGCAAGGCACCCAGTCCGCCTCCCACAAGTAGTACAGCAGCTACAGCACCTTCAGTAACCGCCCAAAATATTCGCTGGGCCACAGGAGCATCCAGCTTTCCACCGGCAGTGAGCGAATCCACTACCAGAGAACCGGAGTCGGATGAAGTAACAAAAAATCCGATTACCATTACTACACCCACTATTGAAGTGAGCATGGCCATGGGGAACTGCTCCAGTAAAACAAAGAGCGAGGTGGCCACATTTTCTGACACTGCACCGGCAATGTCAGCCATGGCATTGATCTCAAGGAACAGGGCACTTCCGCCAAAGGTACTTAGCCACAAAAAGGTGAGTATGGTAGGTACGATCAACACCGCGAGCACAAATTCTTTAAGTGTTCTTCCCCGTGATATTCGTGCAATAAACATGCCCACGAAGGGAGACCAGCTTATCCACCAGGCCCAGTAGAAAACGGTCCAGCCGTTCTGCCAGTCGGACTGCTGATAAGATTCTGTCCAGGTTGACATACGGAAGAAATTCTGAAGATAGGCTCCGGTATTTTGCACAAAGGAATCAAAGATAAACAGTGACGGGCCCACTATAATAATGAAAATAAGGAATATGGCGCCAATCACCATGTTTATATTACTCAAACGACGCACACCAGCGCTAAGCCCTGCAACTACTGAACCTGTGGCTGCAAGCGTAATTAGTGTGATAAGGACCACCTGGGTATTCACTGTATCATTAACATTAAATAGATGTGCCAGTCCGGCACTTACCTGCTTTACACCCAAACCAAGTGAAGTAGCCAGCCCGAACAGCGTAGCTACCACAGCCAGCACATTGATGACTTTTCCCCAGGGCCCATGCACTTTTTTACCGAGCATGGGGTAAAATACCGAACTGATGGTGAGCGGTAGTTTTCTGTTAAACGTAAAAAAAGCCAGCGCCATACCCACCAGTGCGTAAATGCCCCAGGCATGTAGACCCCAGTGCAGAAAAGTGATTTCCATGGCTGTGCTGGCAGCCTCCACGGTGCCTGGCTCGCCATGTGGCGGATTAGTAAAATGGTTGACAGGCTCCCCCACACTCCAGAAAAGAATACCAATACCCATCCCGGCACTGAATAACATGGCAAACCAGGAGCCCAGTCCAAACTCAGGTTTGGCATTTGTGCCACCCAGGCGAATTTTGCCGTATTTGCTGAAGGCAATGTAAATAACAAAAAAAAGGAAAAAATTAACCGCGATAACGAAAAACCAGCCACCATAGTTGGACATACTATCCTGAATGGCGGTAAATACCTTGTTCATGGGTTCACCAATGATCAGGGTAATGGTAATGAAAGCTACTATTAACACAGCTGCGGGCCAGAATACCGGCCCATCAACATCAAAATATTTTTTAGTGCTTGTTAAAGAGGGCTGCTTAGGCTTTTTGGAAGGTGACTTTTTCTCCATAAGACCGGGATTTGATAAAGGAACAACACCTATAACCAAAAATGGTTTTAGATTTCTATAGGATCCCAAAGCACAATATAAGAATATTTCATCCCCGCATTTGCCTGCTAATAATCGTCTTAAAACGGGTTTTGCTAATATAGTGGTCTTCCAGCAATTTACCGTTATGGATCAGAGCAAACGTACCAAAGCCGGAAGGTGACTGCTTTGCTTCTTCAGCTGTTTTCATCTGATGAATTTGCAGCCGGATTTTTTCTTCCCGGGCGGTCTTTTCCATGGCCTCCACGGCATTGATATGCCACGGACACTGATCGGCAAAAAACAAATGCCAGCCGCTGTATTGCTTTGCCTTTTGCTGCCAGTTCAGAAGGACAGGCTTAATACTATCTCCAAAGGACTTAAACATCAGGTCAAATCTGCCAATAGAGTCTGCTTTTTGATATCCGTTTTTCTTAAACAATTCCTTTCCTGACATCCATGTACCTTCACTGCTCATCACGCATAAGCCAATTTTTCCCTGCTTTTTAGCCTCCTGCTCGCAGGCCTTGATAAGTGCACTGCCAATGCCGCTGTTACGATCGGATTTACTTTGCACCATGATGCAATGGATAAAAAAGTACCCGTCAGCTTTTACTGGTCGCCAGGCATTCTCGGCGGGAATACATTCGGCAAATCCCAGCTGCTTGCCTTTATCATCTTTGGCCAGGAAAATTACCGGCCCGGCTTTAGCATGTGAATAAGTCCAGTCGAGCTTTCTGCGGAAACCGGCAGCCTTCTTATTTTTGATACAGAAAAACCCTTCCTTTTCTGCATTTTCAATTGATACGCGAGTGATGTGCATGGTAATTGTTTTTATAACCAGACTTCAAATCTAATAAAACACTGATATATATACTTCACGCATCTGAAAAATATCTTTAAAAGTTGTGATCCCGGTTTAATCGCTATCAGCACCTTTTTATTGCGTTCACCAGCATAATCAAAAATTTCTATAATGACTTCTATAAGCATCCATTATCAACACAGAGTCATTATAACCTTCCTTTGAAAGCGAATCTAATATGATTCAACTTCATTATCTGAACGTCAGTGCCCAAAATGCTGTATTTTCCATCATCATAAAATCTTTATAATAATATTTTGTGCTATAGTAACTGTGGTTTGCTCTGGTGGAGGCGAGTAATTTCGAATGAAGAATTCAGCCAGTTGCATGAAACCATTAAAATTAGAGACCAGAAAATAATAACCTTCAACATGATAAAAACTTATATAACAACGGTATTTAATTCCAGCTTGATACTTTTAATCCCTGACCAAATAAGCCAAAGATCAAAGAAAAACTTATCATATCTCCCTTAAGTGGACCGGTGTAGAAAAAAGGTTTCCAGCAAATTCTGGCTTGTAAATAAGGAGAACTTGAATTAATCAAGGTTCTGTGATATTCATCAAATTTGTATGTAAAAGATATTCCAATTCCCGGTTGGAAACGCCATGGCCCCTCAATGTAGTCATTCTCATACCTATCCTGCCGTGTAAACTGCATTGCTCCGGCTTTGAGGAAAGGATAAGCACTTATCCTTTTACCTTCAAACAACTGATATCCAAACCCCAACTCAAAAAAACCCACTGTATTACCAGTATCTTTATCAAGCGAATAATATTTATTATTAAATTCCTTTCGACTTCTGCCAGCGTCCAGTATCATATCAAATTCATAGACAAAGCTGTTGATTGTCATGGAGAAGTGAAAATCCGCCGCCCGGATATGATTTTTAAGATATTCGGTTGCGGGACCGTTAAACGCCGTATAACCAAGCCCATAACCATAACGAAAAGCAAAATTTCGCTTCTCCATAACAGGAATGGTATCCTTTGGATAAGCTTCCAACCTGTTTTTTGATAACTCATACCAATACTGAATAACCGAGTCCCTGCGGCCATAATCACTCTCGCTTGTAAACCGTGCTAATTCAATATTCCTATTATCAGCATGTATGGCATGATAGGAAGAGGGCGAGAAATCGGAACTAAAATCAGAATCGGTTAGTTTATTCAAATCCCATTGCAATTTTCTGGCATGAAATTCGGCAATATTGAACATTGTTTGACAATACTTTAAAGTAAATTCAGTACAATGGCCTTCTTTAATCCATGATATATTCCGGTACATATATACCTTCGTTCTGTAACCCTCAAATGTTACTCCATTTATTTCCCTGGTATCCAATGAATACTCCATAGAATATTCAAGATAAGCCGAATAAGCTGAATTTGGTATGGGGTTTCCCCTAAAATCTTCACACGATAAATCACCTTCACTCCAATACTTCCGTATCGTCTGCTGGTTCTGCTGCTGCGCGGAAGTCCATAATGCGCCGCAGAGGATAAAAGCTACCAAGTAATATTTCTTCATACCTTATGATTTAGATACAAAAATAAGAATATTTCATACGCATACAGCAAACACGGCGGTTTGCAGTTACAAGCCTTCGGTTAGGCTTTTAACTCGGGCTTAAACCTACCACAGCTATCTTTAGCTTACGGTTTTCGCCTCATTTTCCGGCAACTGACACACATACCGGAACTTCTCCACGGAAGGTTTTTGAAGGATGATGGCTGCCACAGCAAGTGCAGCAAACAATAGCAGTACGTTTAATCCCGAAAGGCTGTAACCCACCAGGGCAACTGTCATTAGCAGCTTATAATCTACAATACCGGCAAGATAATAGTTTTTGTATTTTTTCAGGCGGCCTGTTGTATCATTTGTTTTCAAAATATCGGCTTTGATCTTTCTCTTCAGAATAAAAGCCAGGGCATGAATTAATAAAAAAATCCCGAATATGATCAGCATAAAATCACCGTCTGCCATGCCCAAATCGTGGGTGATTTCTTTACCTGTATAGATGATATAAAGCATGCCGGCCACTATAATAATAACACCACGTAAAGTGTAGCGATAAAATGTTTGTAGTTCAGCTTTGAATATTTCGTATAAGTTTGGCTTCTGTTGCATAAGTCAGTCATTAATGAGCCTGCAAAGGTAAAGAAAAGTTTAAATTTGCATGTGTTTCAAAAACGATCCTTCTCTGTTATCAAAGCAATAAAAACCTTCTCCATCTATTGGATTTTAGTCATTTTAAATTATTGGCTTTTAACAAACCTGAATTCCCTTTTGCCCTCTTCTGAGCTTAACCGAAGTATGTACACTCCGTTTTTTAAATGAGACATCTTAATTTTTTCTCCATGCCTGCCTATTTCACTACTGTACAAAAGATTTCCCTTTACATCAAAAATCTCTGCACAGACTGGCAATTTCGATAGCCCTGTAACTTCGAGGTAATCACCAGCGGGATTTGGGAAAATTCCGGCCTCTTTCACACCTTGCTGATTTATCCCGACAGGGTCCACTATAACCGAATCGCTGACAAAGGCAGTATCGCAATTGTTTGTAGCCATTAGCTCAACCTCATATATCCCAGAGCTACTGAAGGTATATATTGGGTTTTTTGTTGTAAAATAATTCCCATCTATGGTCCATTGCCAGTTAGTTGCATTTGCTGATAAATTGTGAAACTGATATTCAAATCCGCTTACTATGGAATAACTAAATCCGGCAGAAACATCATATGCACCTATAAACCACTTTGAAAGACTGTCATACACCACGGTTTTTGCAGCATTGCGAATATCAGCTGCTATGGTTGCATCAAGGGTATAATCTGTATTGATCAGCAAAGGGCTTTTACGGAAGATTGCAGTGTAAAATGCACAGGCAGCAGCATACGAGCCGGCCCCGGAAGGATGACTGCCGTCCGTGCTGTAAAGATCTATATCAGGATAATGCTCACGGATGTAGTGCCATACTGCTCCCACAGGCGAAACAACTGCATCATTGGAATCTGTCATCATCATATACCTAAGATAAAGCAAGCTGTCCATACCTTCATAGGTGCATACAGGCGGCCAGTTGGCACAATTGGAGGCATCACCGTTTTCCCTTCCCCATGTCATATAAAACATGGTTTCACCACAGGGATTATGATGACGAATAGCGCTGTCGAGCAGTACAGCATAAGGAAAAACCTCTTGTTCCACCTGATTGATGGGGAAGGATGGCCGCTGGCTCTGCTCCTGCAATACCACAAAGTCCCAGCCACCCTGCGCGATCCTGTTCAGGCTGCTGCTATTACCACTGTGTGCCTGCAGGGTGTATCCTCCGGGTGTATTACTATCAAATATCAGTGTGTCACCCGCCGATTCTGCCACCTGAGCTATCAACGACGGCAGGTTGTTGACGCCTGTATAACTGTTGCCTAGAAACAGTACCTGCCTTGTATCCTGGGCAAAAAGCATTGCGGAGGGCAAAATCAACAGAAAAGTAAACAGTCTCTTCATACAATCAATGTTTTACTGCAAATCTAAATATTATTTTGCTGATTTAATTATTTTGCATAAATTTACCATCAATTCAACCCCAAAACAAAATCATATGAAGAAGTTATTTACTCTGATGCTGGCCCTGCTGGCGATTACAGCTTATTCGCAACACTGCGAAGTACCCGAAAAATATGTACTGGCAGAAGCAGATGATTATGCCGAATATGAAGAACAGATAATGGCATGCAGCAAATGGCTGATAGAAACACCGCTTGGCGAAAACAAACGAAAGCGTAAGGAAGCTTCTACATTCCTGATGAAATGGGTGACGGGTGCTCCCAATGTGTCTGTCATACTTGCTGAAGGACTACCTCCAATGGATAAAAGCAATCCGGAACTGTCAATTATCTTTCTTGCCGGCTGGACCTATTACGCACTGGAAAATGAAGAAAGCACAAAAGAGGAATGCGCACTTTATGCCCTGGAAACCTTTCTTGATTTCTATGAAGAAAACAAAGACGAGCTAAATCACAGCAAAGAGATTAAAAAGCTTCTAAAAATCAGAAAAAAAGGAAAACTGGAAGACTACGTGGAAAATATTCTGAAAGAAATTGAATAAAAATGAATTTACCGAAAATTCTGAAGCTGCCAGGGCGTTATCATCATAATCATTTAATCCGTTTCGCCATGGCCCCTCATTTTCTGTATTTTTTGCTTTTCATGCTTCCACTGTATTCCTGTGACCAGGGTTCAGTTAGCACTTTCATTAACCCTCAAGGCACAACCATTGAAAGCCGTTTTCTGCTACCTGAAGGCTTTACCCGGAAACCGGCTGAACCCGGTTCATGGAAAGAATACCTGCGAAAGCGGCCGCTGAAGCAGCACGGATCAAAAGTTAAATATCATACGGGGGAAATTAAAGACAAAATAGCGGTTTATGATGCTGTTATTGATATGCCCATTGGCAAACGCGATCTCCACCAGTGTGCGGATGCAGTTATGCACCTCAAGGCTGATTATCACTGGAGAAAAAAGGAATATGATAAAATCCACTTTAATTTCCTGAATGGTTTTCGTGCTGATTATACCAAATGGATGAATGGCTACCGCATTAAGGTTAATGGAAATTCTACCTCCTGGTATAAAGCTGACGCAGCTTCTGAGAGCTACCACGTTTTCTGGAAATATCTTGAAATAGTATTTGCCTATGCCAACACCTATTCGCTGGAGCAGGAACTGATGGAAGTTAGTATTGACCGGATGAAAATTGGAGATGTATTTATGCGGGGTGGAAATCCCGGGCATGTGGTGATAGTGGTGGATATGGCTGAAAACAAAACCACCGGGGAAAAACTGTTCCTGCTGGCCCAAAGCTATATGCCGGCCCAGGAAATACAAATATTGAAAAACCCCAATAACCGAAGTCTCAGCCCCTGGTACAGCGCCAATATGCAAGGAGACTTCAGAACTCCGGAATGGAACTTCCATACAGATGATCTGATGCGCTTTCCTGAATAAAAAAACGCCGCGATCAAAATTTGATCACGACGCTTTTATACAGCTATGAAAAATATTCTATAATTTACCCAGACGGTACTGCATACCAATTTTCTTTTCCCGGCGGCTACCCTTATACCGGATGGTACCTTGCTTTTCCATCTCCTGCCGGTTAATAGTGGTAAACCCATGAGCATAACCCACACCGGCAGTTATCAATACCCGCGGATGAATGGCATATTCCAGCCCGATTCTTGCAGTAAGCAAGAGTTGATTAGGTTACCTGCATAAGAAAAAACAACGCACTCAAATGCAGCTATATTATATGATTATCATTTTTTTTATTAAATAACTTATCCTGCTTATTTTCTCCGGATTAATCCTCCATAATCATTTGCCTGTTATGCTAATACTCAGGAGCCTGCATAACAGCTTCTACTTTATAGCCTTTTTCACGCAGGAGTTCGATAACACCACCTTCACCTGGTAGATGCCCGGCACCTACAGCAATAAAAGAAGATTCATCCCTGATGATTTCTTCGATATCAGGGATCCACCTCAGGTTCCGCTTTACCAACATTTCCTCGTCAAACCCGGAATATTCACCCGTCACATATCCGGTGGTAATTTCATGTAATCCAAATATGTCCTCCTCCAGGTACTTATCAACCATCATTTTATACATGGTTCCCACACAGTCGTATGAAGTTACCTGAGCCAGCAGTATCTCCTTTTGTTTATCCACGGGCAGGCTTTCAACAAAATTAAACTGATCACTAACAGTTTCAAGTCCCTATACTTCCATTTCTTTATCGCTGGACAGCTTAATAAGACTCGACTCCATGGACACCGCTGACATCCCAGGTAATGCATTAAGGTGATGGATGACAGGAAAAATGGCTTGATTATCCGCAATTGGGAAAACGGAAGGTTCATACTGTCAGAAAAAAAGCAGAAACCCGCTTATACTCCTCTTCTGTAAGATAATCCGCTGCTGTGGTACTTTGTAAATCATTCCCTGCTGGATTTTTTGCATCACCGTTGGATCATCGAAATCAAGCTCCAGTATCAGTTGCTCACTCTCCATAACAGCTTTCTTAACTTTGTCAGGAATATTGATCATCCCCGGGCAGAGTATATGGTTAGTACCAAAAAGCCAGGATGGCTCTTCCAGCCCGTTTCCACTTATTTTCCATAAAAGGCTTTTTTCGCCGGCCCGCACAGCGCCAAATACTGTGAGTAGCATCAATGCAATTACAATTGTTGTTTTCATGACTATCTGGTGGCTCTATGGAAGGCAGCACGAAAAACTGAAAGATACACTCCACAGCCTGGAAAATCATATAAATGGATCAGCTTAAGTAAATCAGCTTTACTTCACCAGCAATCCTGCTCTACTTTCATCAACCTGGTAGTGTCAAAGCCAAGATTTTGAGCTTTATCAACAAGTCGCCTGTAAGTGCTTTCATCCAACTGCGGATCCCGGGCAAGTATCCATAGATATTTTCGCGAGGGCGACCCTACCAATACATGCTGATAATCATCATCCAGCTCCAAAATGTAATAATCGCCTCCAAAAGGCCAGAAGAAAACCACCTTCAACTTTCCCGGCTCCGATTTATCCGGGATACGGGCCGTACCTGTTGCCTTTTTTACTTCGGATGGATTCTCCAGCGGACGGCCACGGTTCTCCACTTTTATCTTCCCGTTATCTTTAAGACTGTATGTAGCTGTGACGCATTTCAACCCTTCTTCAAAACCATGAGGGAAACGGGCAATCTCATACCAGGTACCGGTATATTTCTGAAGATCTACCTTGTTAACAGTCGGCAGATCACGTGTGGAGCGGCAGCAAAGCAAGCTTGTCATAAGTATAGGTATTAATAAGAAATGTCTGTTCTTTTTCATGATATACAGCTTTCTTTTAATCAGACAGTCAATAACAAATTTAGTTCAACTCAATGATGAGCGTATTTATGCTTTACCTGCAGCTGACATGAAGACTTCCAGAATGAGGTGCAAAACCATTTATTTCCTGATCAGCTCCATTATTTTATGGAATACATCGGAGTTTTCATAAACGCCGGTGAAGTTTTCGGCACCAGGACCAAAGGCAAAAAGAGGAACCAGTGTAGCCGTATGTCCTCCCGTGGCAAATGCCGGTGTTAGTTTATTATAATCCTGCTGGTTTTCATAATCAGTACTAAGTGCAAAGCCTCCTGTTTCATGGTCAGATGCAACAATGACAAGCGTGTTTTCATGTTCGTTAGCATACCTCATCGCTACTTTCACTACATCCTGGAAATCCAGCATCTCCGCGATCAGATAATCAGTATCATTATAATGTCCGGCCCAATCGATCTGCGAGCTTTCTACCATGAGGAAGAAAGGCTTTCCGGCTGTATTAAAATAATCAAGGGCTCCTTTCGTGGCCCGGGATAGAAAATCTCCGCGCTGGTCTGCTGTTGGCATGGCCTCTCTGGCTTGTAAAAACCCATATTTTTTATTCGCCTGGAATCCGTTAAAAGATGAGGCAATGCCGGTATCCACCACGAACCCTTTTTGCTCAAGACTATCCATCAGGTTTAGGCCGTCCGGACGCTCTGAAAAGAACTTATATCCGCCGGCAGCAAAATAATCCACAGGAGAACCAACCAGCTGGCGGGCAATTTCGAACTCCTGCTCCCGGTCTGGAACGTGAGCATAAAAAGCTGCAGGAGTAGCATGAGTGATAGATGAGGTCGCAATCAGTCCGATTTTATAGGTGCCGGCAATTATCTCGCTGATATTTTCCATCACAGAAGAATCCATGCTAACACCCACTGCCCCATTGTATGTTTTATAACCTGTACTGAAAGCAGTTCCACTGGCGCCAGAATCAGTGATCCTGTCACTTTTTGAGGATGTACCCACAAACCCGGTATAGGGAAAGCGGGCAAATACAGAAGACTCACCATAATAAAAGGTAATCGAAGCCTGAGACAGGCCCATTCCATCACCTATGAGCAAAATCACATTCTGTGGCCGCTCAGTATCACCTGAAGTATTCGAAGTGTTTCTATCCGCATTACAGGAAGCTACTGCCAGCATAAATAATAAAGACAGTAAGACCAATACTTGTTTCATAGCAGTATTTTTTTTTGCAAAAATAACCAAGGTTGCATAAGCGCAGTTATAACGAGGGTTAAATCTTCATGAATAGCTTTAATTACTTTTTAGCCGGCATCATAATACAGAATGATTTTAAACAACAAAGACCTGTTTGCAAGTGTTTAATTTCCATTAATTTCGCAATGCAAAAAGGACGAACTTATTTAAAATCGTTATAAATTCACTGTTATTTGAATAACAATGTTATTTTTATAACAGCAAAGCTTGTAAAATACAGAACAACACACTATTTTTGCACCAGAAATTTGGATCATACGATCAAAAGAAGAAAAGATTAGCAACATATAATTGGAGGTTAAAAAAATTATGGCTAAAATTAAATCACTGGACGATCTGAAGAAAATGAAATCGGATCTCCAGGGCAAAATCACCCTCAGGGAGCAAAGTGAAAACCCGGATGCACACGTGCAAATAAGAGTGGCTATGGCTACCTGCGGGATTGCTTCCGGTTCCAAGGAGGTAATGGATTTCCTTATTCAGGAAGCAGAAAAACGCAATATTGATGCCGTGGTAACCCAGACAGGTTGCATGGGCTATTGCCATTCCGAGCCTACTATCGAGGTTATCCGCCCCGGTGAAGAACCAGTGATCTACGGTAACGTGGACACCAGGAAAGCAGATGAGATAATGGAAAAACATGTCAAGCGTGGCGAGCTGGTGGATGGTATCATCCCGGTGACGCACAGAACCATTGACGAAACCAAATAATCAGGAGGAAATCAGTATGGCAAAGCATAAAATGCATTTGTTGGTATGTGGTGGAACCGGTTGTATTGCCTCTTCCCACGCCGACATTGCTAAAGCGTTGAATGAAACCCTGGAAGTTAAAGGACTATCAGAAGAAGTTCAGGTTGTGACCACGGGATGCTTCGGCTTCTGTGAAAAAGGGCCCATCGTAAAAGTGCTGCCCGACAATACTTTTTATGTGCAGGTTCAGCCTGAAGATGCTGAACAGCTTGTGGAAGAACACGTGATTAAAGGACGAAAAGTTGAAAAACTGCTGTTTAAGGATCCTGAAAGAAATCAAATCATCAGCGATTCTGCTCATATGGACTTTTACAAGAAGCAGATTCGTATTGCACTTCGCAACTGCGGAGTTATCGACCCTGAAAGCATCGAAGAATACATTGCACGTGAAGGTTATCAGGCACTGGGTAAAGTGCTGGGTGAGCTTGGGCAGAAAAAGACCATTCAAATAATGAAAGATTCAGGGCTGCGTGGTCGTGGTGGCGGTGGTTTCCCCACTGGCCTGAAATGGCAGTTTGCCCACGACAACCAGTCTGATGAAAAATATGTGGTATGTAATGCCGATGAGGGGGACCCCGGTGCCTTTATGGACCGTTCTATCCTTGAAGGTGATCCACACAGCGTAATCGAGGCTATGACCATCAACGGTTTTGCCATTGGAGCAAATGTTGGAATGGTATATATCCGCGCTGAATACCCCCTTGCTATCAAGCGCCTTAAAATAGCTTTGGATCAGGCCCGCGAATACGGTTTGATCGGAAAAGACATCCTGGGCAGTGGCTTTGATTTCGACATCCAGATCCGTTATGGAGCTGGTGCATTTGTTTGTGGCGAAGAAACCGCTCTGATCCATTCCATGGAAGGTGAGCGCGGTGAACCAACCGTGAAGCCTCCCTACCCTGCTGAATCAGGATTCCGTGGCAAGCCTACCAACGTGAACAATGTGGAGACTTTTGCCAATATCCCGGTTATTATCAACAAAGGTGCCGACTGGTTTGCCAGTATCGGTTCTGAAAAATCAAAAGGAACCAAGGTATTTGCCCTTGCGGGTAAGGTGAACAACGTGGGCTTAATTGAAGTTCCCATGGGCACTACTCTGCGTGAAGTTATTTTTGAGATCGGTGGTGGAATTAAGGACGGCAAGAAATTTAAAGCTGTGCAAACCGGTGGTCCGTCAGGCGGATGCCTTACAGAAGCTCACCTGGATACACCAATTGACTATGACAACCTCATTGCAGTGGGCTCCATGATGGGTTCAGGCGGTATGATTGTTATGGATGAAGACGACTGCATGGTGTCAGTTGCTAAATTCTATCTCGATTTTACCGTAGAAGAAAGCTGCGGAAAATGTACACCATGCAGAGTTGGTAACAAGCGCCTCTATGAAATCCTCGACAAAATAACTGAAGGTAAAGGTGAACCGGAAGACCTTGATAAACTCAGAAACCTGAGTACAGTAATTAAAGAGTCATCTCTTTGTGGCCTTGGGCAGACTGCTCCCAACCCGGTAATTTCCACCATGGAAAATTTCTGGGATGAATATGAGCAGCATGTTCGTGAGAAAAAATGCGCTGCCGGCAGCTGCAAGAGCCTCATGATATATAACATTATCGCAGAAAACTGTGTAGGCTGTACTGCCTGTGCACGTAAATGTCCGGTAAACTGTATCAGCGGCGAAAGAAAACAGGTACACGAAATTGATCAGAGCATCTGTATCAAGTGCGGAAACTGTATGACCGCTTGTAAATTCAGTGCTGTTGAGATCATTTAAACAAAGAGGATTAGAACAATGCAAGAAATGATAAAATTAACGATAAACGGAAAGCAGATAGAGGTTGAGAAAGGAACAACCATTTATCAGGCTGCCAAAAAAATCAATATAAAAATCCCGGTCCTCTGCTATATGGAACTGGAGGGCATGGGCGTGAAGCACAACCCCGGTGGATGCCGCATGTGCGTGGTGGATGTAGAAGGAGCACATAACCTTGCGCCATCCTGTGTAACCAAATGTACCGAGGGCATGGTTGTTAAAACCAGCTCACCGCGGGTTCTTAATGCCAGAAAAACAATACTGGAACTGATCCTGTCCGATCATCCATTCGACTGCCTGGTATGCGCCAAGAACGGTACCTGCGACCTGCAGAAGCTGGCGCAGGACCTTGGAATACGTGAAATTCATTACCCGGGGGAGCAATCTACCTATCGTGAAGATACTTCACCGGCCATTATTCGTGAGATGGATAAATGCATTAACTGCCGCCGTTGCGAAACCATGTGTAACGATGTACAGACAGTGGGCGTTCTCTCAGGCATAAACCGTGGATTTGAAGCCGTAGTTGCACCGGCTTTCGAGCAGAACCTGGAGCACTCACCCTGTACCTATTGCGGACAGTGCGTGGCCGTTTGCCCCACCGCTGCTCTCACCGAGGTGGATCACTCCAACCATGTGCTGCGTGCACTGGCTGATCCGAAGAAAAAAGTTATTGTTCAAACAGCTCCTGCCGTACGTGCCGCGCTTGGAGAAGAGTTTGGTATGGAGCCAGGAAATCTGGTAACAGGAAAAATGGTAAGATCATTGCGCGAACTTGGCTTCGATTATGTTTTCGATACTGATTTTGCTGCCGACCTTACCATCATGGAAGAAGGCACCGAGCTGCTCGACCGTCTGAACAAACATCTAAACGGCGACAAAGAGGTAAAGCTGCCGATCCTGACATCCTGTTGCCCTGGCTGGGTTAGCTTTTTCGAACACCACTTCCCGGAAATGAAGGATATTCCTTCTACTGCACGTTCACCACAGCAAATGTTCGGCTCTATAGCCAAAACCTATTTTGCTGAAAAAATCCATACAAAACGCGAAGACCTGGTGGTTGTTTCCATCATGCCGTGCGTAGCAAAGAAATATGAGCGTTCACGCGAAGAATTCTCTGTTAACGGCGACCCTGATGTAAACTATTCCATCACCACCCGCGAACTGGCTCACCTGATCAAGCAGGCAAATATCGACTTCAACACACTTGAAGATGATGATTTTGATGCCCCCCTGGGCGAATCAACCGGCGCCAGCGTTATCTTTGGCACTACAGGCGGTGTGATTGAAGCTGCTACCCGTACAGCCTATGAAGTATATACCGGCAAAAAACTGGAGAAAGTTGACTTTGATGAGCTGCGCGGAATGGAAGGCATCCGTGAAGCTAAAGTTAACTTTGATGGTCAGGAAATCCGTATCGGTATTGCTCACGGGCTTGGTAACGCCAGAAAGCTGCTGGAAGATATCAAGCAGGGTAAGTCTGATTTTCACGCAATTGAAATCATGGCCTGCCCCGGAGGATGTATCGGTGGCGGCGGACAACCCATACACCATGGCGACTCCAGCATACTGAAAGCACGTCAGAAAGCAATCTATCAAGAGGATGCCGGTAAGGCTATCCGTAAATCCCACGAGAATCCTTTCATCCAGAAACTTTATGAAGAATATCTGGGTGAGCCTTGCGGGGAAAAATCACATGAATTGCTTCATACTCATTATTTCGACCGTCAGAAACGGTGGATTAAAAAATAAGCGTTTAACAAAAAAACTTAAATGCCATGTCAAGTGTAAAAGTAGAACTGCATCAAAATGATGTTGACAAAATAAAAGAGATCGCGAAAGCGCATCATAACGACCCGGAAGAATTAATCAACGTGTTGCACGCCACCCAGGATCATTTCGGCTACCTTCCTGCAGAGATACAGGAAATAGTGGCTGAAGAGATGAATGTTTCCAGCGCCAAGGTTTACGGTGTGGTCACTTTCTATTCCTTCTTCACCATGACACCCAAAGGTCGTTATCCCATATCCATCTGCACCGGTACAGCTTGCTATGTACGTGGAGCAGAAACCGTACTGGATGAATTTAAGCGCCAGCTGAATATTCAGATAGGTGAAACTTCCGAAGACGGTAAATTTTCCATTAACTGTCTGCGTTGCGTTGGAGCATGCGGACTGGCCCCTGTTGTTATGGTGGGCGACAAAACTTATGGCCGGGTTTCTCCTGACGGCGTGCAGGATATTATCGCCGAATACGCAGATGCCGAATAACCATAACCTCCAACAGAGTTTAAAAGCTCCGCTTACGCGGGGCTTTTTTTATTGCCTGTGAGGCTTTTATACTGATCAGATAAATTTATTGTATTTAAATCCGTAGAATCACATCGTATGATATAAATATCCCTAAATTTGCACTCATTTTTTCAGTCTGTTAATAATGAGCCAGATAATCGATATATCAAAGATCAACCGCCATACATTTATGGCTTTTGTGATCCTTGTGCGCAAATCGGTTATGGGTGCAGAATTTGACTACACCAGCGGAAGCCTACGCACCGGCATCATTCTGCTGGCTGTACCCATGGTGCTGGAAATGCTCATGGAATCAATCTTTGCAGTGGTGGATATCTGGTTCGTATCAAGGCTGGGAGCAGAAGCTGTGGCCGCAGTGGGTATTACCGAATCCTTGCTTACTATTGTGTATTCGCTGGGCGTGGGTTTCAGTGTGGCCACCACTGCCATGGTCAGCCGCAGAATAGGCGAAGGACAGCCAGATCGCGCTGCCCTGGCAGCTTTTCAGGCTATTGTAGTGGGAACCATTGTTTCTATGTTCATCGCGCTCATTGGAATTATCTATGCTTCGGATATACTGAAGCTGATGGGCGCATCCGAAAAGATATACACTGAAATGGCTACTTACACGGCCATCATGCTGGGTGGGAACATCACCGTCATACTGCTGTTTATCATCAATGCTATATTCCGCAGTGCTGGAAATCCCGCCCTGTCACTGCGTGTACTGTGGATCGCCAATCTGTTGAACATCATTCTTGATCCCATTTTGATTTTTGGTCTGGGGCCCATACCTGCTCTGGGGCTGGAAGGCGCGGCCATTGCAACCACCAGCGGTCGTGGCCTGGCATTAATATATCAGATTTACCTGCTAATAAACGGCAAGCAAAAGATCAAACTGCTAAAGAAACATCTGATGCTTTCCTGGACAATTATCAGGCGGGTATTCAGGCTTTCGTTTGGAGCAGTGAGCCAGCATCTGATCAGCAGCGCAAGCTGGATTGTGCTGGTGCGGATCATTGCTGAATTTGGTTCTGAAACAGTGGCCGGATATACCATAGTCATCAGGATTATTATCTTTTTCCTGCTACCTGCCATTGGTATTGGTAATGCTGCTGCTACTATGGTGGGACAAAACCTTGGAGCCCGCCAGGCCGGCCGTGCAGTGAAAAGCGTCGGGATAGCTGCAACCATCAACGCCATATTGCTCGGTGTCATAGCTGTGATCTTTATGATTTTCCCTGAACATGTGCTGGGTATTTTCATACAGGACCCGCAGGTCATTGCAAGTGGTACAACCGGCTTACAAATTATCAGTGCCGGCTTTGTCTTTTATGGACTGAGTATGGTGTATGTGGAATCCATAAACGGAGCTGGTGATACCACCACACCGGTCTTTATCAATATTTTCTGCTTCTGGATACTCGAAATTCCACTGGCATGGCTTCTCAGCATCCATTTCGACCTGAAGGAAACCGGTGTTTACCTCTCGATAGTAATCGCCGAAAGCATCATGGCAATTATCGCCTGGGTCATCTTCCGCAGAGGAAAGTGGCTAAACAGGAAAGTTTAAGTTTATGCCGTTTGAACAACTTATATACTAAACTGTTATGTTTGTGTATTCACTAAACCAAAAATGATTATGAGAACAATAGGTATTATTCTGACAATTATCGGCCTAATTGCATTTGTATTATTCGGTTATCATGCCCTTCAGGAATCGGAAAGCATCAACGTATTCGGTGCAACTATAGCCGTTAGTTCAGCCAATTGGACACCCGTCATACTGAGCGGGCTGATACTGGTGGTGGGTATCATTATGATAACCTCTGCACGAAAAGGTCAGCGCTGATCATATCAGAAAATCATAAAAAAAAGGCACCGGAACACTTAATTCTTCCGGTGCTTTTTTGCATAGCGGAAATACGAACACTACCTTAGCGTGAATCCGTTATAAACAATGATCCATGAAAGCGGTAACCCTTGAATAAAATTTTCCATAAGAAAAGATAGATACTATCAGCTTTCCTCATCATTACGCACTCGCATCATCGTGAAAGAAAAAGGAGGAGAAGGATATGACAAATATTATTGAGCAAATCACCCTGGCTCATAAACTGATTGCAGCTGCCATAAAAACTAAGCAAACCACCGGCCTGAA
>CAYZDA010000019.1:37223-51300 GCA_964477095.1 uncultured Bacteroidales bacterium
TGGCTCATAAACTGATTGCAGCTGCCATAAAAACTAAGCAAACCACCGGCCTGAAATTACATACTGATGATGTTTTCGAAGGTCTATTCTTAAGAAAATGAGATGAAGCAGCTGCACACCACCATAACCAATAAGTAATCACATAACCGGATTTTTTATATATACCTGATGCTAACTCTTTTCAGGAATTTATCTTCCAGTATGCGCGCAATTCGTTTTACGACCGTACGCCTTATTTCCAGTTCCACCGGCAGGCTGGGATCCTGATGCGCGATATTGATACGCGTTCCAATGATAAACACCACTTCATCCGATTCACGCAGCATTTTCACAATCTGATCAGCCGGCCCTTTTCCCAGGCGGGTTTTATTGTCATATTTTTTCAGAAGTTCGGACACTTTACTCAGCGTTAGTATTCCCTCGGTCAGCAGGTCAATACCCTCCATAAAAGATATTGGAGGGAGGTCAGGATCTTCAAATTCAAAGCTGTCTTCAATCTCCAGTCCCAACTCGCGGCTCACAATATCTGCAGTAGTGGCACCTGAAATGATTTTACGCCCATTAAAAGAGTTCACGGCATCGGCAAGCTCTTTGTCTTTTTCTTTTTTAAAAGGAGGCCCGGTGCATATGAGCAGACGGCGCGGATCACGAAAATAAACCACCGCGCATGTAGTGTCATCTTTTGATATAAAACCATCATTTTTAGCTGCCTTTGTCACAACCCGCCGGCAAAGCTTAGATGCCGATACGTCCGGCTCGTGTTCTATTGTGGTCTTCACGAAGTTTTGCAGGTTTTCTTCGCCCCATCCCATTGGATAAGCTTCTGAACCCAGGCCGCTTTGGGTGATTCCGTCAGAAGCAAAGATAATCCTGTCTTCTTTTTGAGGCTTAAACCGGCAGAAGCGCAGTTCTTTACCGCGATTTTCCCCTTCCATTATAATACACTGCCACTCAGGCATAAACACCTCGTTTCCGCGCATTATCAAAGTCTGAGGATTATCATATTCCAGGATACTTACATCTCCGTTAATTTCAATATCGATAATGGTAAAAGTGGCATAACTGATCTTGCGCTCATCATCAACCGGAAGCGTATTCATGATCACTTCGGCTATCCTCACAGGGTCTCTGTGCTCTATAGCAAAGTTCAGTGCCATTGACGATGTGAGTGTGGCCAGAATATTTGCTTTTACGCCATGTCCAAGTCCGTCAGACAACACTGCTACTATTCTGTTTTCCTCGCCCACGCGCTTCGACACAAAAACATCTCCACAGATGCGTTCGCCTTCATGTGGTTTACGCTCATGATCAACTTCTATGTGGAATGAATCACTCATCAGCTTTCCCTGTTCTTTTTCTTCTGATCTTCCTCCTTATATGATTCTATAATCGTGCTGAGCTTTTTCTCTATCACAGAAGCACTCTCACCAAGCAAATAACCAATCTGCTGTACCATGTTCAGGTTATCATCAATAACATCGGTCACCCTGCGGATCACTTCCTCTTTTCTCACCTCGGGCTGATACATATCACGTAGCACCGCTCCCACTATCTTGTTTTTGTTGATGGTGAATATTGACATATTAAAGAGCCGGTCACCAATCTTAATATCCCGGTTCATGATATCCTCGTTTTTCTTCAGAACAAAAGAAAAGAGATTATGCACATTATAACTCAACAGTGATTTAAGATCGGCTCCCACTAAGCCAGGAATAATATCATTTATTTCACGTGCTTCATCACCCATTATGCCTATAAACTGCTCATTGGATTCCAGGATTTTCAGATTCTCATCCACGATAACCACTGCTGAGGGCAGTTTTTTAAGCATGGTGGTTGAACGTTGTGAAGCTTCTTTGGCAAGTTGTTGTTCCTGACGCGCAAGCTTCTCGGAAGCCTCCAGTGCCTGCTGTGTTTCTTCCAGTTTCATGTTTGTCTTTCGTAAAGACTGTATATACTGTTTGCTTTTATGAGCAGTGTAGGTATGGCACATTTCCGGACGGGCAAGGCCTTTACTCACCGCAATGGCGAAGTCGCGGCACGAGCGGTACCCGCAAACCTGGCAGCCCATTTCACGGTCGCTGCTTTCCTGGCCGATTATTTTCAGTATTTCTGTGATCTTTTCTTCGGATGGTTCCGGGAGGCGCTGATCATCCCTGATGAATACCCTGGAATAATCAAGCTGCAAGAAATTCTTCATATTCTCGCTCCACTTCCCCTTACTAATGGTGTTGAGCCGTTTGGATACATAATCAGTGACCAGAGTGCGCCGGACAAATTTCTTTCCACCTCGTGAAGTACCGGGCCCCATCAGGCAACCTTCGTTATAAAACAGGTTGAGATTCCGCTTAATAAAATTCACATTCTCTTTGAACTGGAATATGGCGTCAATCATATCTTTCTGACCTTCAGCGGTAATCATCTTACCTTCAATCAGGTCTTCACTGATATCCGCTGCCTGCAACCATCCCCGGCTGATAGGATAAAGGGACCCTTTTCTGCCGATGGGTGGATCAAAATCCGAATATTCCAGCTTACTTTCCTTGATATCATTTTCATCAAACATCTCACGGAGCTCTACAAAAGTAAGAACCGCATCCACCTTGCTGGCTCCCGTATAACGCAGCACTTCCTGTTTTGCTGCTATACATGGCCCAATGGACACAATTTTAAGGTCTCCGCCGTATTCCTTCCTCATAATTTTAGCCATAGCCACCATGGGTGAAACTATGGGAGCCATATTATCCACCAGTTCAGGATGGAATTTCTCTACATAATTAACCACGGCTGGACAATTGGCACTGATATAATATTTTCCTTTAAAGTTTTCAATCAGCTCCCTGTATTGCCGTGCTATCACATCAACCCCAAACGCTATTTCGCTCACGTAGGTAAAGCCCAGGGCTCTTATCATCTCCACGAATTTCCGGTAATCAGTTATATCGTTAAATTCACCAGATATGGAAGGATCCACGATCGCTGCTGTCTTGCTACCGCTTTTTATCAGCTCACGGGCCAGATCTTTTTGCTTTTGATAAGTGATTGCACCCGGCGAACAGGCAGTAACACAATGTCCGCAGCCAATACACCGTTCAGGCATCAGTTCCGGGCATGCATCTTCACTTGCAACTTTCAGCGCTTTGGTAGGGCACACACGTATGCAGGCATAGCAACGCTTGCACTTCCGGCAATTTATACGGATCAGCGTATTGTTTTCTTTTTCTGACATGAATCTATTCAATATTAAAGTGTGCCTTTAATGCTCTCACCGCAGATTCGCCATCAACCTGCCGCAACACCCGCTCATTGATCTTCAATATCGGCCCGTCTTCACACAGGCCAAAACAGTGATTCCCCCTGAAATGTACATACTGTTTAAGATCATGTTTCTTCAGGAAATCATCTATGATTCGCAGGGTGGTTTTATTTCCTCTTGAAAAACAAGAGCTGCCCAAACAAATGATTATTTCTATCTTATCCATGATTCTGCTTATGAATTTATCACAAGAGTAGTGAAACTTCTGCAAATAGCGAAAGTTTTCACCACTTTTATTTCTATGCTAAACGACTATTCAGATTGATTATAAATTTTTATTGCCCATAATCCGGGCAATCTTCACAAACTGTTATCTTATCTTACTGCAATACTGATTCTTACAATCGTTATAAGAGCAAAAAACAACTGATTTTCTTTTGTTACAAAGATAACAATGTTATTTTGATAACAAAAATCCTTGAACAAAACATCATTGATTGTTATCTTTGTAACACAATATAGCAAGATAAAGATGAACAAAGACATCCAGAATATCATCAACCGGCATGCAGGTAAAAGCCGCGACAAACTGATCCCCATCCTACAGGATATCCAGCAACACTTTGGCTTTCTGCCCCGTTCTGCTGTGGCGGAAATAGGCAGCCAGATGAATATTTCTACTACAAAGATACACGGAGTAATCACTTTTTACAACCAGTTCGTGTATCATCCTTGTGGAAAATATCATATCCGGCTGTGCAGGGGTACTTCCTGCCACATGAATCATTCCAAGGTCTTGCTGGCAACGCTCTATAACAAGCTGGGAATCCGCGAAGGGGAAACTGACCGCAACAATGTTTTTAGCCTGGAGATAGTGCCTTGCATGGGAGCCTGCGGACAGGGCCCTGTAATGGCCGTGAACGATGAGTATTACACCGCGGTGGATCAGAAAACACTGGATGATATCATTAGTCTGTATCAGAACATCAACCAAAGCAATGACAAATAATAAGGAAATAAGAACATATCTGGAGCAGGCAGCACTAAATAACGGTGAAAACGATATTAAAACCGGCAGCAGCTTACTGGCTAAATTCAGGCGCGACAGCATTTCACGCCCGCTAATTATGGTTAGCCATAATTCCTGCAGCCTGGTAGCAGGCGCAGAGAAAACACGAAAAGCCATTGCCGGTTATCTGGAAGAAAGAAATACGGACGCTGATCTTGAAATTACCGGCAGCCTGGGCCTTTGTAATGCCGAACCTCTGGTTTTTGTGCAACTCCCGGGCATGAGCCGCATCATCTTTAAAAACATTACTGCAGATAAGGTTATTTCCCTGCTCGACAATATATTTAATCATATAGTGCCTCAGGATGATGTACTGGCACAGCTTAGAAACAACCTTCACACCCCCTGGCAAGGTGTGCCCTACCTGGATGAACTGGGCTTTTTCAACCTTCAAAAAAGGAATCTGCTGAAAAACTGCGGACTGGTTTCACCTGATAACATCAACGATTATATCAGTAATGGCGGTTATTCCACTTTTGTAAAAATTATCAACCAGTATACTCCTGATGAGGTCATTTCAGTTATAAAGGAGAGTAAACTCAGGGGGCGTAGCGGATCAGGCTATTTCACCGGTTTAAAAATGGAAAAAGCCCATAAGGCTCCGGGAGATCAGAAATATATTGTTTGCAATGCTGATGAGAGTGATCCGGGTGCCTTTATGGAGCGTTTTCTGGTAGAAAGCGATCCACACCTCGTTATTGAAGGTGTAGCCATTGCTGCTTATGCAACGGGAGCAGGCAAAGCCTATATATATCTGTCATGGGAAGACCAGCTGGCTGTAAGCAGAATAAAAAAAGCCCTGGAGCAGGCTAAAGAAACAGGATTAATTGGTGATAACATTTTTAATTCGGGATATAATCTCCATATCAACATTTTTGTTTCGCCGGGAGCTTATGTAGCCGGACAGGAAACAGCTATGCTCAATAGCATTGAAGGAAAAAGAGCCATTCCCAGCGAACGTCCTCCCTACCCTACTGAAAGAGGCTTGTTTGGCCGGCCAACCCTGATCAACAACATTGAAACCCTGATCAATATCCCCGGCATACTGAAATATGGCCCTGACTGGTTTAAAGAAACCGGTACAGAGGCCAGCCCCGGAACCAAGATATTTTCCATTGGTGGACATGTTAACAGCAGTTGTGTGGTTGAGGTGCCTATGGGTAAAACCTTTTCTTTTCTTATTAATGATCTTGCCAAAGGGCCACGGCCTAAAAAATCGCTGAAAGGATTTATCCTGGGTGGTCCCACAGGGCATGTACTGCCTGACAAAAAAGCAGATATGCTGATCGATTTTGATCCGCTGAAAACAGAAGGCCTTAAAATGGGGTCCGGAGGTATTGTGGTGATGGATTCGGATACATGCGTAGTGGATATTTCCAGATACTTCATGGGTTTTTTAAAAGAGGAAAGCTGCGGAAAATGTATTACCTGCAGAGAAGGCACTAAAAACATGCTCAATATACTGGATGGCATTACCCGTCGGCCCGAAAAAGAATCAGGTAACCAAACACTTGAACGCTTCAAAGGTGTAATGTCCATTGAAAGCCTGGCAGAAGTCATCCGTGACACGGCCCTGTGCGGCCTGGGAGAAAATGCTCCGAATGTAGTACTGGATACACTCAAATATTTCAAAACGGAATATGAAGAGCATATATTTGAGCGGAAATGTGCCGCCAATGTGTGCCGCGACCTCCGCACCTTCTACATTAGTGTGGATAACTGCGTGGGGTGCGCTGCCTGCGTGAATAAGTGTCCGACTGAAGCTATTTACGGGTTGCCACGGCATCCGCATTTTATCATTGAGAATAAGTGCATAGGTTGCGGACTGTGCCAGGAAGCATGTATGTTCAATGCTATTTTTGTGAAATAACTATGGAAATCAATATAAAGGTAAACAATAACCCAATCAGCGCGGAAACCGACCGCACCATCCTTCAAACACTGAAGGACAACGGCATTACCATACCTACAATCTGCCAGATGCCGGGGTTTACACCCACAGGAGCCTGCCGTATGTGCGTGGTGGAAATTGATGGCGTTAAAACACTCAAAACCGCATGCTCCACATTTCCTGTTGACGGCATGAACATCCGCACTCATTCGCCGCGTGTTATACAGGCCAGAAAAAAGATCACCGAATTACTGCTTGCTGATCATCCCGATGACTGCCTTTATTGCCAGCGTAATGGAAATTGTGAATTGCAGAAGCTGGCTGAGGAACTGCATGTACGGGAAAGGACCTTTCCGGCCCACAGCTCCAACAAAAAACGTGATCTCTCAGGTGCCAGCATTATGCGTGATCCTTCCAAATGCATACTCTGCGGGCGTTGTGTAAGAATATGCGAGGAAGTGCAGGGATGCAACACCCTGGAATTTGCCAACCGCGGCAATTCCACCTCTATCCATACTACCTTCAATCAGGGAATTAATGTATCCAGCTGCATAAACTGCGGGCAATGTATCATGGTGTGCCCCACCGGCGCTCTGCATGAAAAAAATCACCTGGCAGGCATACAGGATGCCTTGAATAATCCGCACAAAAAAGTAGTGGCCCAGATAGACCCCGGCCTCACAGTTTCTCTTTCACAAACCTATGATTTTAAATCAGGAAAAGACCTCAATGGCCTGGTAGTGGCTGCACTGAAAAAAACAGGGTTTGATATGGTATTCGACACTGCCTTTGCCACTGATTTGCGGCTTATGGAAGAAGCCGCTATACTGAAGCAGAGACTGGAATCCGGAGAAAAGCTACCTATGTTCTCTTCTGACTGCCCCGCCTGGATTAAATATGCAGAGCAGTTTAACCCAGAATTACTGCCCTTCATTTCACCGGTAAAATCACCGCAGCAGATAATAGGTACGCTTCTCAACAGGTACTGGTCGCAACAGCATGACCTCAACCCGGATGACATTTATTCGGTGAGCATAGCGCCCTGCACCGCCAGGAAATTTGAAGCTCAGCGCGATGAAATGACTTTTAAAGGGGTGAGCGCTGTGGATGCAGTGATGACCACACGCGAGTTCGTGGAATTTCTCAAGCTCAATGGCATAGACATGCTGCAACTGGACGAGGAAGAACCCGATGCACCGTTTAACAGCAGAAGCTCCGCTGCCAAAATAACTGCAGTGGGCGGCGGGGGAACAGAAGCCCTGGTGAGAATGCTCCATTATATGTATGAAAAAGACAATATTGATAATTTTAAAATCAAGCAACTGCGTGGACTAAAAAGCAGGAAAGAATACACGGCGAAGATCGGGAAGCAAAATATAAATTTTATAGCAGTTAGCGGGCAACATGAAGCCGCTGCATTACTGGATGAGATAAAACAGGGACGAAACGATGTACAATATGTGGAAGTAATGGCCTGTACTTATGGCTGCATTGGCGGTGGCGGGCAGCCCATTATCTCTGATGAAAAATATCTGAAGCTTCGCTATAAAACACTCTATGATATGGATAGCAAGGAATCCATCAAAGAATCCTATAAAAATCCTGCTCTAATACGTCTTTATAATGAACTACTGAAGGAACCCTTGAGCGAAAAATCCAGGGAGTTTCTGTATACTAAATTCACTGAGCGAAAGGTTTACTTATGAACTGCACACAAATGGATAAAAACCAGCTTGTATATACCAGAAAAGAACGCTGCAGGCGTTGCTACACCTGCGTGAGAGAATGCCCTGCAAAAGCTATTCGCATAGTGGGCGGACAGGCAGAGGTGATACAGGAACGCTGTATTGCCTGCGGTAACTGTGTTAAAATGTGTAGCCAGGAAGCCAAGGTTTTTCAGAAAAGCACTGAACGTGTTAAGGAGCTTATAAATTCTGATAATAAGGTAGCAGCCATTGTAGCACCAAGCTTTCCCGCTGAGTTTATGTCTCTTCCGCGCCATCAGACATTTGTTGGAATGGTGCGCGGACTGGGATTCGATTATGTAAATGAAGTGGCTTTTGGCGCCGATCTCATAGCACACAAATTCAAGGAACTGATGGAGTCGGATGATATTCGTAAATACATATCCGCTGATTGTCCGGCTATAGTTTCATTTATCGAAAAATACCATCCACACCTTGTACAGTTTCTTTCTCCCATTGCATCCCCAATGGTCGCCATTGCGCGAGTGCTCCGAAATAAGCATGGCAATGATCTTAAAATTGTATTTATTGGGCCCTGCATTGCAAAAAAGGAGGAATCCGAAGAAATTGATGAAGTGATTACGTTTAAGGAACTGAGGGAAATGTTTGAGCATGAGATGGTCACCCCGGGTAATACCAAGCCATCCGGCTTTGATCCCCCGCTTTCCGGCAAAGGAGCCATTTTCCCTGTAAGCCGGGGTTTGATTCAGGCTGTTAACCTGGATGATGATGTTTATAAAGGCGACATTATAGTAGCCGAAGGCAGGCAAAATTTCCAGGAAGCCATCAGGGAATTTGAATCAGGCCTTATCCGGCAGGAACACCTGGAACTGCTGTGTTGTGAGGGATGTATCATGGGAGCAGGCATGACCTCATCCGTAAACCGTTACGCTAAACGGACATTCATCAGGAATTATGTAAAAAACAAACTGGAACAAAGCGATAAAGAATTGTGGAAAAGGGAAATGGAAGAATACCTGAAACTTGATCTCTCAGTTAATTTCAGGGAGAATGATCAGCGTATGGCTTTGCCCTCCCGCGAGCAAATCATTTCAGCATTACAAAAAATGGGCAAATTCGATCCGAAGGACCACCTGAACTGCGGAGCCTGCGGATATGAAACCTGCGAAGAGCATGCTGTTGCCATCTGCAAGGGCCTGGCAGAAACTGAAATGTGCCTGCCCTACACTATCGAATCCCTGCATGAATCGGTAGCCCAGCTTAATGTTTCCAATCAGAAACTTGAAACTGCCCGCGAAGCTCTTAAACAATCGGAAAAGCTCGCTTCCATGGGTCAGCTGTCTGCAGGCATTGCCCATGAGCTAAATAATCCGCTTGGAGTAGTGATTATGTATGCCAATATCCTGCTGGATGAGATGGGGGAAAATGAAGAAATATCCGATGACCTGAAGCTGATCGTGGATCAGGCTGACAGGTGCAAAAAAATTGTGGGAGGGCTACTGAATTTCGCGCGCAAAAACCAGGTGAAACGTACCGAACTTGATGTGGAAGAACTGGCAAGGCACAGCATCAGTTCGGTTATCGTACCCGAAAATGTTTCAACGGCAGTAATTTGCCATGCAAAGGATAAATATGCCGAACTTGACGAAGAGCAAATGCTCCAGCTGTTGTCCAACCTTTGTAAAAATGCCGTTGAAGCCATGCCCAATGGAGGCAGGCTCAGCATAAGAATTGAAGAAGAAGGTGAAGATATAAACTTTTTCGTGGAAGACACCGGCGAAGGTATCCCCAAAGAGAATCTGGACAAAATATTTGAACCTTTTTTCACTACCAAGGGAATTGGAAAAGGAACCGGCCTCGGACTGGCAACCATTTACGGTATTGCTAAAATGCACAATGGAAAAATCACAGTGCAATCAAACACCGACCCGGAGAAAGGGCCCACGGGTACTTCCTTCCGGGTGGCATTACCCAGGAAAGCAAAAGAAGCTATTTCAGAATAAATAACCCATATAATGGAAAAGAAAAAAACAATATTACTGGTAGATGATGATGCTGATTACCTGTTTCAGCTTCAGCATAACATAAAAAAGTTCGGCTTTAATGTAGTTACTGCCGAAAGCCAGAAAGCCGCAGAAGAATTGCTGGAAGATTTCAGGCCTGACCTGGCAATTTATGACCTGATGATGGAAAATGACGACAGCGGATTTATTTTAAGCTATAAAACCAGGCAGAAGTATCCCGGGGTTCCCATTATCATTGCCACAGCTGTTGCATCCGAAACAGGTATATCTTTTGATCTGCAATCGGAGTCAGAGCGCAAGTGGATTAAAGCCGACCTGTATCTGGAAAAGGGTATCCGCTCGGATCAATTGCACCGTGAGATAAACAAGCTGCTAAAGATGTAGTATTTTTGCTTTTTTTTGACCAGGGATAGAAGATGGAAAAGCTAACTGTATTAGTTGTAGATGATGAACCCGGAATTCGATCCGGTATCCACAGGATTCTCAGAAAATTCTCTGTGGATTATCCTTTTATGGATGATGTGATAGGATATGATATCGAAGTGGCCCCTACCGGAGAAGAGGCCATTGAATTCATCGATAGTCATAAAACCGACATTGTATTGCTTGACAACAAACTTCCCGGCATACAGGGAAATGATGTACTGGAATATATCAACCAGAAGCAATACGACACCTATGTTATTATGATTACCTCACATGCTTCGCTGGAAGTGGCAGTCAGGGCCACAAAAAACGGCGCCTATGATTTTGTTCCCAAGCCATTCACCCCACAGGAACTGAAGTCGGCCATGGAAAATGTCACTCGCCATATTTTCCTGCGAAGGATGACTGCCAGGCTCAACAAGGAAGGTAAACAAATCCGGTTTCAGTTCCTTTCGGTGATGTCGCATGAACTGAAAGCTCCACTTAATGCCATCGAAGGATACATCAGGATGATGCAAAGCCGTGAATTTGGTGAAAGCCTTGATGATTACGATGAGATCATCAACCGGATGAAAAAGCGCACGGAAGGCATGCGTAACCTGATCATGGACATGCTTGATCTTACTCAAATAGAATCAGGAAAGAAAAAGCGGGAACTGGCGGAAATAGACCTGATAAAGGTGGCTAACTCAGCCATTGACATGATGAAGCCCTATGCCATTCAAAAGGATGTGGAGGTGAAACTGCACAGCCCCGGCGAACTCAAGCTGCAAGCCGACCCCGATGAAATGGAGATCATCCTTAACAACCTGATATCAAATGCCATAAAATACAATAAGCAAGATGGCACTGTCGACTGCAGTATCCGCGAAAACAAAGGATTTGCGACCATAACCGTCACCGATAGCGGCATAGGCATGAACAAAAGCGAACAAGCCAAGTTATTTAATGAGTTTGTCAGAATCAAGAATGAAAAAACCAAGAATATTAGCGGTAGCGGACTGGGATTATCCATAGTGAAGAAGCTGGTAGATTTGTATAATGGAGATATCAACGTTTGCAGCCAGCCTGATGAGGGAACTTCATTTACCATTACACTGCCGGTGTCTACTAATACCGGTGAGGAATCACATAATAAATAAAAGTCTAACCTGAAAACGGACCGGGCACTTCAAGGCTCATCCGCTTTAAAACATATAGCAGATCATGAAAAAGCTGCCGGAAAAAACAGTTGAAAGGCTAAGTCAATACCGCCGGGTATTGATGAAAGTAGCCGAAGATGGCAAAACCCATATCTTTTCACACGAACTGGCTAATCTTCTGCATATCACCCCAGTGCAGGTACGCCGCGATATTATGCTTATCGGACATACCGGTACGCTGCGCAAAGGTTATGAAATCAATGAACTGGTTAAGTCCATCGGAGAGATCATCGATTGCAAAAAAGAACAGAAAGTAGCTGTGGTAGGAGCAGGAAATCTTGGTAAAGCGATTATGGGGTATCTTAAAGGCAAGCGAACCAAGTTAACCATTAAAGCCGCTTTTGATGTAAATCCTGATAAAGTAGGCCGTGTGATCTCGGGGATCCGGTGCTACCACATTGATGATTTAAAAGATGTGATAGAGAAAGAAAACATCACCATTGCCATCCTTACAGTGCCCGCCGATCAGTCGGTGCAGGTGGCTGAAGATTGTATCGTGGCAGGTGTGAAAGGGATACTGAATTACACACCCACCCCTGTAAACGTACAGCCGCATGCCTATCTGGAAGAATATGATATGATAACCTCCATTGAAAAAGTGGCTTTCTTTTCAAAATAACCCGCAAAAGATTCCTGTGATTCATGAAGATACATTACGGCCTGGAAAATATTGGAAATGTAAAAAATGCAGTAGTAACAACAGGATCCTTTGATGGTGTGCATATCGGACACAAAGTGATCATCCGCCGCCTGAACATACTGGCAGCTGAGATCGAGGGCGAATCGGTGCTGATCACCTTCTGGCCACATCCCAGAAAAGTACTTTATCCTGATAGCAAGGGTAAAAACCTGAAGATGATTTCTTCTCAAAAGGAAAAAATCAAACTACTGGAGGAAACAGGACTTGATCATCTGGTTATTATCGAATTCACCAAAGCATTTTCACAGCTTTCTTCTGAAGAATTTATCATGAATGTACTGGTGGACAAACTACAGGCTAAAAGGGTTATTGTTGGGTTTAATCATTACTTCGGACATAATCGTGAAGGGAATTTTGATTTTCTGCGTGCCATCGGAGAAAAACATGGTTTTGAGGTGGAGGAAATACCCGAGCAGGATATACAAAACGAATCGGTAAGCTCTACCAAGATCAGGAAAGCCCTGGTGGAAGGAAATGTGCAGCGTGCAAACGCATATCTGAATCATATCTACATGATAATTGGCACCAGGAAAGATTGCAGACAACCATTGAAAGACAAGGAAATTACCACTTACGGACTAAAAATTGAAGAAGAGGAAAAACTGGTGCCACCACCCGGTATTTATGCCGTGAATGTGGATTGGGATAAAAAACATGTCCGTGGGATACTGTTTCGGCTGCCATCCAATGAAGAAGAACCATTACTCTGCTTCCGTTTATTCGACCGGGTAGTGCCTCCCGAAAAGCAGGACCTTACCGTTTTATTCCATAAAAAGATAAGAGGACCGGACTTTTTTGAAGATGGCAAGCAGGATATAAAGGCCTACAGGGAAGCATTATCGGAAACTATGGAATTAATTTATTAGCAGATGAACAAGCAAAATCCGGATATCGAACTTACATTTCTGGGCACCGGCACCTCAACCGGCGTGCCTGTAATAGCCTGCGACTGCCCGGTTTGCACCTCAGCCGACCCACGCGATAAGCGTCTGCGCACCTCTGCCCTGCTATCCATTAATGGTAAAAACTATGTTTTCGACAGCGGCCCCGATTTCCGTTACCAGATGATCCGGGAACAAGTAGCCGACCTTGAAGCTATCATTTTCACTCACGAGCATCGCGATCACATTGCAGGTTTGGATGATGTGAGGGCATTTAATTATCTGCTCAATAAAAAAATTAAAGTATTCGGTACCAGCAGGGTACTAAAGACTTTAAAAAGGGAATTTCCTTATATTTTCGAGAACACCCGATATTTCGGTGCTCCACAGATCGAGGTTAACATTATAAATAAAGAACCTTTCAGCCCTGAAGATGGTATTGTATTCCATCCTATTGAAGTGTGGCACTATAAGGATATGCCCGTGCTGGGTTATCGTGTAAGCGATCTCACTTATATCACCGATGCTAAATCCATCAGCCCTGATGAGCTTCAAAAAGCAGAAGGCAGTAAAATACTCATTTTAAATGCACTGAGAAACTCCCGGCATGTATCCCATTTATCAGTTTCTGAAGCTCTTGAAATCGTTGAAATCATTAAACCTGAAGTTGCTTATCTAACCCACATGAGTCACTTTATCGGCAGGCATGAGGATGTTGAAAAAAAACTGCCCGGTAATGTTCATCTTGCCTATGACGGGCTTAAAGTGAAGCTATAAGAGTAGAGACTGATCCCGCCCTTCTAAAACACAGATAATACATTGAGACCTTCGGTTTAGAATTGATTGACAAACCACGTCAGCGCAGCGAAACAACAAATGCCGAAAAACCAGAAATCTTTGATTTAATAGTTTTTCGAGCATC
>CAYZDA010000020.1:0-50405 GCA_964477095.1 uncultured Bacteroidales bacterium
CAATCAATTAAGGTGCATCGAAAAGTAAAACATACCATTTCAATTTCATTGGTTATAGTTTTTTTATTGCCAATGACCATTAAAGTGTTTGACGGCCTTTTCCACCATCACGACCATTTTCATTGCACTGCAAAAAACGAAAAACATTTTCATACCTACCATAAGAAATGCCCGGTACCTTATTTTGAATTGTCGTTTTTTGCTATTGAAAAGCATTTTCATAATAAAGAATATCAGGAGTTTGAAGAAGAACAATGCGAAGCATACAGCTTTAGGCCTTGTTGCAATAATTCAAAGTATTCATTCTTATTACGTGCACCGCCAACTTTTACAGATAAAATAGTGACATCCTTACTTAAATGATGGGTTCTACTGCAATTTTAATGGGTTGTGATTAGCTGGTTGTTTACCTAATCCTTTTTTGTAATACCGGTAATTTTCAATTCTGAAGTACGAAAACAGGTGTATAATTAGCTTTTCTATGTGGGCTGACCTACTGTGGTTCAAAAATTTGGAAACATCTCAGGTTGGAATCACAATAGGCACAGCAGAACACATAGTTATTCAAATAGAATTAGCCATATAAACCTTCTGGTTAATCATTGAATGGATTAGAGAAAACCATAAAGAATAAGTGAAATTAAATAAATTTTCAATCTCAGATAATCCTGGTTTTCCTCTAAGTTTTGCAGTAGAACCAAATGATGTAATAAACTTATTTGTAAAATAAAAACTCGTAATAAGATGAAGGAAATCATTTTCATTTTCTTTGTGCTGTTTCTTTTTATTATAAAAGCAAATGCTCAAAATCAGATAAAGGGAAAAGTAACAGATAAAACAAATGGTGAGGTTTTGCCTTTTGCCAGTGTTTATCTTCCTGAACAGAATAAGGGAACATTAACTGATGAAAATGGTGAATTTGAAATGTCAAATTTACCCGGAGGCGAGTATAAAATTCAATTTTCGTATATTGGATATAAAACCATTATCAAAACGATTACTCCGGATAAACCGGAAATGTTTTTAAATATTGAACTTGAACCGTCCGTATTGCAGGCTGAGGAAGTTGTAATCTCCGGTGGGAGACATTCCACCCAACACGAAAATGCGATGAAGATAGAATTGATTCAAAGCAAAGAAATTGCCGCTGCCGGTACACCTACATTTACCGAAGCCATAGCCAAAATACCCGGAGTTGATATGATCTCCAAAGGAACAGGTGTTGCCAAGCCTGTTATTCGCGGTTTATCAATGACCAATATTTTGATGCTTAACAATGGCGTAAAAATGGAGAACTTTCAATTTTCTGAAAATCACCCTTTTATTATCGATGAATTTGGTGTTGACCAAATTGAGATTATAAAAGGCCCTGCATCATTGCTATACGGCTCGGATGCAGTTGGTGGCGTTATCAATGTTTTAAAAGAAAAACCGGCTCCGGTGGGCAAAATACTTGGCGATTTTAACACACAATACCATTCCAATACAGAAGGGGTTGTTAGCAATCTTGGCGTAAAAGGAAGCTCTGAACATTTATTCTGGGGAGTACGTGCCGGGGTAAAAAGCCATACCGATTATAAAGATGGCAATGGTGATTATGTGCCTAATTCACGCTTCAATGAAAACAGTCTTAAAGCCAATATTGGTATCAATAAAACCTTTGGATTGTTTCGCTTATATTATGATTATAACCAACCTAAACTTGGCATGTGTGTGGGTAATGCTGTTCCATTAATTACCGAAAACGGAAGGGAAAACAAAAATTGGTATCAGGACTTAACCAATCATGTTATTTCTTCCCGTAACAGCTTATTCCTTGGCAAATACAAAGTTGATTTAAATGCTGCATACCAAATGAATAACAGGCGATTGCAAACCGATGAGAATATGCCGGCATTTGAAATGGTAGATATGGATTTAAATACATTTAGTTATGAGGTAAAGACGTATCTGCCATCAACAGAAAATTCAGAGTATATAATTGGGTTGCAGGGAGCGAATAAAACAAACAGGAATCATGAAGCACCAGATCGTGTGCTACCGGATGCTGATGTAAATGATCTCTCTGCTTTTGGATTAGCTCAACATACTTTTATTGATAAACTAAAAACTCAAGCAGGAATAAGGTACGATTATCGCTCAATATCAACAGAAGTAGAAACAAACAATGAAGCGGTTGATAAAAATTACGGAAACCTAAGTGCATCCATGGGTGCAACATATAAAGTCAAGGAAAACTTTTTATTACGTGCCAATATCGCTTCTGCTTACCGAACGCCAAACATTGCCGAATTAACACAAAATGGCATGCACGGCGCAAGATATGAGCAGGGAAATCCGGACTTAGCATCACAGCGTAATTATGAAGCCGACATAAGCGCTCACTATCACTCAAATTTTGTTATGGTTGATATTTCCGGTTTTTATAACCATGTAAATGATTACATTTTCATTGCTCCAACCAATGATACCATCCAAAGTGGGGATAAGATATTCAGGTACTCACAAACTAATGCAGCGCTTTATGGTGGTGAACTTTCAATTGATGTTCTGCCTGTTAACTGGTTAAATCTAAAAACAAGCTATGCGTATTTGATAGGTAAACAAGAAGACGGGAATTATCTGCCATTTATTCCGCAAAATAAACTGCGTTTTGAAATGATATTAAAAAAACAAAAGCTATCGTTTTTAAAAAATAATTTCTTCAAAATTGGGGGACTTTATGCATCAGAACAAAACAACCCTGCCATGTTTGAAACGGAATCTGATAGTTATTTTTTGTTGAATGCAGGAATTGGTACAGAAATAAAGTGGGCAAATCAGATGATATCTTTATCTGTTCAGGCAAACAACCTGTTAAACGAAACTTATATTGACCATTTGTCAACACTTAAAGGAATGGGCTATTACAATATTGGACGAAATGTTAGTGTAAACCTGAAAGTTCCGTTTGGTATCAAATAAAAACGTTTAGAATAAATGCTCCGTCATTCAGTTTTACATGGCGGAGCATTTTTAATAGCAGTGAGCCGCTAACCCACCGGAGCACCTTTCACATTCATCCCTGTGAAACCGGGATATCATATACAGTTCCTGTTTGTCAGTAACGGAATCAGCCGGTTGCTTCCTTCAATGAATACCTCACGAAAAGTAAAGCAACTTTACAAAGCAAAAATTATCTCACGGGGATAAATTTACCCCACACTTCATGGCTCTCAGAAAAGATTTTGTATTTTTAAACTTTTTTCGGAACTTCAAAACTGGTGCACCACTGCTCATGTATGGCACACTTAAAAGCTATACCTAATGCATTGTTGAGTGCTAAATTATAAGGCACTGCGCATAGCTAAACCGGTAGCAATGCCAGAGGACGAAACAGCAAACGTAGAAACATTGAAATAATAGTTGATGGAAAATATAATAACAGCTAAAAACCTCACTAAAAAGTATGAGGACTTTATTGCAGTCAATAATATATCATTTAACATAAATAAAGGTGAGATATTTGGATTTTTAGGGCCAAACGGAGCAGGAAAGACCACCACGATAAATATGCTGATTGGAATGGCAAAAATTTCATCAGGCAATATTTATTACAATGGCAAAGACCTGACACAAAACATAAAAAAGGCACAGGAAATTATTGGTATTGTTGCAGATGAAAGCAATTTATATGATGAAATGAGTGGCTTTGATAATCTTTGTTTTTGTGGTTCTTTATACGGTCTTACAAAGATGGAGAGAGAAACAAAAGCTACCGGATTATTAAATCAATTCCAGTTGACAGAGGCTGCAAACAAAAAATTTAAAGCGTATTCAAAAGGAATGAAACGGAAACTAACCATTGCAGCAGCGTTAATCCACAATCCTCAAATATTATTTTTAGATGAGCCAACCACAGGTATTGATATTGCCAGTGTCAGGCAGATAAGGGAAATGATTAAACATCTGAATGACAACGGAACAACTGTTTTTCTAACGACTCACTATATAGAAGAAGCGGAAAGACTATGCGACAGGGTTGCCTTTATAAATAATGGGAAAATCATCCAAATTGATTCGGTTGAAAATTTATTGAACGAAACAAAAGAAGCAAATATAATTGAGGTGGTTTTTGAACCCGGAAGCCATAACAAAGAGGAATTGCTACTTAAATTAAATCAGCGATTTACAAGCATTGAATGCAGTTTAAAAAACCTGAATACCATCAGGATCTTAAGTCCTGATAAAATTGATATTTCACCTATTGTGTCATTCTTATCATCGGAAAATATTTTCATTACCGAAGCAAAATTAATCAGACCGACACTGGAAGATGCTTTTGTGAAAATGACAGGCATTGAAATTGATTTAATGAAAAAAGAAAAAGAGAAGAAATGAAATCAAGTATCGCTTTTTGGAATATTCTCTCAAAAGACATGAGAAATTATTATTTGAAACCGCCAAATATCAGTTGGGGAATAATTTTCCCTTTTGCCTGGATGTTGATGATGTTTATAAAAACCAAAACCGCTTTTAACATTGACGAAGTTTTTCCAGGAATCGTAGGCATGTCAATTCTTTTTGGAACAACATCAATGCTTGCGGTAACCATTACATTCGAAAGAAAATCAAGGTCATTTGAGCGATTGCTTTTGGCGCCGGTTAGTATTAGATTGCTTATAACGGCAAAAATTGCAGGTGCAATATTATTTGGTATTTTTAATAGCATAATTCCTGTTTTGTTTTCTGTTTTATATTTCAAAGCAACAGTAGTTAACTGGTCAATGCTAACCTTAGGTATAGTACTCTTATCAATCATTTCTACCTTACTTGGGCTTTTTATTTCTGTTTCTGCGAAAGAGGTATTTGAAGCGCAGACATATTCCAATTTTTTCCGCTTCCCGATGATTTTTCTATGTGGATTATTTGTACCGGTCGTATCACTGCCGGTTTTTATTCAGCCTTTATCTTATATTTTGCCAGTAACCTATGGTGTTGATATTTTGAGATTTTCTATATCCGGGAGCAACTCTTTTTCAATATATTTGGACCTGGTTCTGATTATATCTTTTTGCGTAATCTTATTTTGGATCAGCTTATTGAATATTAAGAAAAAATGGATAAAATAACATGCAGGAAATAAAGCACATGCAAATTCTTGAGGAATCCAGGCAGCACGATGCCCATTTCATAGGTTTTTTCGCCTTTTAAAATTAAGGGCCGGCCGGTGGTGTGTATTTATAGCACCGATTAAAATCCGGGTTACAATATAGCAATCTAATCCAACTTATACTTTACAGCACCTCATGCGACAACGGAGGAAGTCTTTCTGTTGCCACAGGGTACTTTTTTTTTCGCGGCCCGGCGGAATCGCAAATCCCCGTGGCTTCGCCGCTACGGGATTTCCGCCGCAGACAGATCAGCCGCCCTGAAAAAAACCACCGGAAAACAAAAAAGACCCGTGCGGTTTGCACGAGCCTTTTCGCTTTGTGACTCCGGGAGAACTCGAATCCCCAACCTTCTGATCCGTAGTCAGACGCTCTATCCAATTGAGCTACGGAGCCGTGTTTAGCGGGTGCAAATATAGGCAATTTATTTTAATCGCCAAGCTATTTTGCTATTTTTTCAGCCGCACAGGCAACGGGCTTAATGTCAGGATATCCATTGCTGTTATTTGCTAATTCACAATCTTTCAAATGCTTGCTGCGGTCTTGAACAAAGGTGTTTTAATCTTTGTTAATCAGGCGAACAATTAACAGGAGAATTGAGATCATGGCAAAAGGAAAGAACTATTCAATAAAAAACACGGATAAGGAAACGTTGAAGAAGTGGTATCACCTGCTCACGCTGGGACGGCAGATTGATGATAAGGCCCCCAATTACCTGAAACAGGCTTTGGGATGGTCGTATCACGCACCATATGCCGGGCATGACGGAATACAGCTGGCCATTGGTCAGGTGTTTGATAAGGAGAAGGATCATTTGTTCCCCTACTACCGTGATATGCTTACTGCCCTTTCGGCAGGTTTAAGCACTAGAGAGATTTTAATGAACGGTATCAGCAAGGATGAAGATGTGGCCAGTGGTGGCCGTCATATGTCCAATCACTTTGCCAAGCCGGAATGGAACATACATAATGTGTCCAGCGCGGTGGCCAATCATACGTTGCACGCAGTAGGCGTGGCAAGGGCCATAAAAAAATACGAGGGAGATGGCGTGGCGATAAGTTCGCAAGGAGAGTCATCGGCCGCCGAGGGCTATGTTTATGAAGCCATCAACGGGGCTGCCCGTGAAAAGCTGCCGGTGATATTTGTGATGCAGGATAACCGTTACGGTATATCGGTGCCACGTGAAGATCAGTCAGCCAACCGGCGCTCTTCGGATAATTTCAGGGGCCTTAGAAATCTGCGTATCATCCATTGTGACGGTAAAAACATTTTTGATTCCATGAATGCCATGGAAGAGGCTAAAAACCACGCGAAGGAAAAGCAGGAACCGGTTATTGTGCATGCCAGCGTGGTTAGGATGCGCTCACACTCCAACAGCGACCGGCAGGAACTGTACCGTGATGATTATGAGCTGGAAGAAGCACAGAAGATGGATCCATTGAAACGCTTCCGCAAGGAACTTATTGACGCGGAGATCTTCACGGAAGATGAGCTGGACAAAATGGACGCGGAGGCTAAAAAGGAGATATCCAAAGAGCATAAAAAGGTGATCAGGATGGATGACCCCAGCCCGGACAGCATCCATGATTTCGTGCTGCCTGAACCCTACAAGCCTGAAAAATACAAGGCAGGCACGCATGAATATACGGGCGATAAAAAGAAGCTGGTGGAAGCGCTGAATGAAACGCTTAAAGCGGAATTCCGGCATAACGAACACACTTATCTCTGGGGTCAGGATGTGGCCTATAAGGAAAAGGGCGGCATTTTTAATGTCACCAAGGGCATGTTGCAGGAATTCGGTAATGAACGCATCTGGAATGCACCCATTGCTGAAGACTTCATTGTAGGTACGGCAAATGGTATGAGCCGCTATGACAAGAAGATCCACATTGTGATTGAAGGGGCCGAGTTTGCGGATTATTTCTGGCCGGCCATGGAGCAATTTGTGGAGATGACGCATGAATACTGGCGTACGAAAGGCAAGTTTGCACCCAACGTGGTGATCCGCCTGGCATCAGGTGGATATATAGGTGGCGGGCTGTATCACTCCCAGACTATTGAGGGAGCCATGACCACCTTCCCGGGCATCCGAATCGTATATCCATCTTTTGCAGATGATGCTGCCGGGCTGCTACGCACAGCTATGCGATCTGATGGTCCGACACTGTTTCTGGAGCCCAAGGCGCTTTATAATGCGCCCCGCGCCGCCACTCCTATACCGGATGATTTTGAAGTGCCTTTTGGCAAAGCAAGGCTGCGCCGCGAGGGCAAGCATCTGAGTATTATCACTTTTGGCAACACCACTCATCAGTGTCTGGATGCTGCTGAAAAGCTGGCAGAAGAAAACGACTGGGAGGCTGATGTACTGGATCTGAGATCGCTCATGCCTTTGGATAAGGCTTCAATCATCGACAGTGTGAAAAAGACCAATCGGGTATTGCTGGTACATGAAGATAAGGTACACGCTGGCTTCGGAGGTGAACTTGCCGGCATTATTGCCGATGAGGCTTTCACATTCCTGGATGCACCTGTCAGGCGCATAGGTTCCACTTTCACACCCGTGGGTTTCAATCCTATTCTTGAGCAGGCTATCCTGCCTAACAAGAACAAGATATATGATGCCGCCGTGGAACTCATGGAATTCTGATCATGTGATAACATTGATTACCGTTGAGAAAAAGGCTGTCTTAGGATGGCCTTTTATTTGCGGATGGAACAGCTAATTCCGCAAATTGGAACCGCTAATTTCGCGGATTTATAACGCGAATCAACGCGAATTGAAATCGGTGCAATTTAAATGGCACCATCAATTAATCAATCAAACACGGAGCTTTATAAATCCATGATCTTAGAATTTGTGGGTGAATTTATTTTCTCTGCGTTCTCTGTGCGGCAATTTGTGGTGGAAAATGCTGCCCTGACGGTACTGACCACCTGCTGTGTTGCCCGCCTTAGGCGATATGGGAAAAGGGCCGAAGGCCCGAAAGGTAACAGCACAGGGCAAACGGAGTGCAGCCCTGTGTATTGATCCGGTAACAACACAAAGGGCTGAAGGCCCGGCAGATTATTTGAAATAACCGGTTCTTCTTTCTATAAAAATAAACCCCGGCACATGATATGCTGTACCGGGGTTCTAATATTAAAAATCTTATCTGTTAATTACTATAACGGATCCACTTCCACAATTCCCTGTAGTTTACTTTCTTACCATACATCAGAATACCTGTGCGGTAAATTTTCCCGGCCAGCCACACTGAACCTATAAAGGTCAGCACCAGAAGCCCCAGCGATAAGATCAGTTCCCACATCGGCACATCAAAAGGAATCCGGATCATCATCACCACCGGTGAGGTGAAAGGGATGATGGATAACCAGAATGCTACCGGTCCATTGGGATTTTGTGTGATAAAAGAGGACATAATAATTGCGAGTATCAGGGGAACGGTGATAGGCAGCATAAACTGCTGCGTATCGGCTTCATTATCCACTGCCGAACCTATGGCAGCAAAAAGTGCGGCATACAGCAGGTATCCAAACAGGAAGTATAGCAGAAATGAACCCAACACCAGCGGCCAGTTCACATTTATCAGGCCCTGCGCCACGGCAGCAAAACCCTCTTCCTTTTCAAAGGCATCAGTCTTTGTGGACGAGTCAGCTCCCTGAGGCATCAGTGTGCCACTGTCGCTGATCACTTTTTGCTGGGCTCCTGCCGGATCAAGCAACTCAGGACTGGCATATCTAACCGCAGCAACAATGATGAAGGTAAGCAGTATCCACAATAAAAACTGTGTGAGTCCCACCAGGGCAACGCCTATTATCTTTCCCATCATCAACTGAAACGGACGGACTGAAGAAACAATCACCTCTACGATACGGCTGGTTTTTTCTTCCATTACCCCACGCATCACCTGTGATCCGAAGATAAAAATAAAGAAATAGATCAGCAGTCCGCCTACCAGGCTGAGGCCCATGGTGAGAAAAGCAAGGCTTTCTTCACCACTTTCAATGTCTCTAGCCTCTACTTTAACATCAGGATTAAGCTTTTTAAGCACCATGGGATCTATATTCAGCTCGGATCTTATCAATGCCTGCTCCAGCAAGTCATCCATCTGCCGTTCTATATGCTCCTGTACCGAAAGGCTGGGCTGGCTTTCCCTGTAAAAAAGGATAGCCCGGGCCGTACGGCTGCTCTCGGTTTTGGGAATATACAACAGTGCGTTGGTGGAATCGCCATTGAAATTCTCACGTGCTTCAGTTATGTCTGTGTCCAGATATTTGAATTTTACCGCGCTGTTGTCTAGCATCGACCGGTAATAGAGTCCGGTTTCATCTACCACGCTCACCACGCTTTGCTCATCGGTTTTAGTAGCCAGATAGGCCGGAAGAACCATGATGGCAGCAAAAAGAAGCGGCCCCAGAATAGTCATTACAATAAATGACTTTTTCCTGACACGCGACAAATATTCCCGTCTTATTATTAATGATACTTTACTCATGGCTCAGGCTATTTAGGAGTTTCACTTACGTTCTGGATAAAAATGTCATTCATATTAGGCAGCACTTCCTTGAAACCGCGTATTTCACCACAGCTTATCAGGCGCTTGATCAACTCATTGGTTGACACTCCTCCGGAAGTTTTAAGGCGGGCATGGATCAGACCATCTTCCGTAAACTCGTGTATTACCTTCAGATCATGGCCGGTAATACTGTCCAATCCTCCACTGCAGTTACCTATCACCACATCATATTCATTGGCTCTGTAACTTTCCTTCAGCTTATTCACATCGCCCTTTAGTATAAGCTTCGACTTGTTGATCAGGGCAATATTATCGCAGATCTCTTCCACAGATGACATATTGTGCGTGGAAAAAATAATAGCGGCTCCCCTTTCTTTCTGCTTCAGGATTTCTTCCTTAAGCATGGTCTGGTTAATCGGATCAAAGCCTGAAAAAGGCTCATCAAAAATCAACAATTCAGGCTCGTGGATAATCGTGATCACAAACTGAATCTTCTGCTGCATTCCTTTGGAGAGCTCCTCCACCTTGCGGCCCCACCAGTCGATAATATCGAATTTTGTAAACCAGTGTTCGAGGCGTTCCATGGACTGGCGCTTGCTCAGCCCTTTAAGCTGGGCCAGATACAGTGCCATCTCTCCCACTTTCATCTTGCGGTAAAGTCCGCGTTCCTCGGGTAAATAACCTATCCTGTCAACATGATACGACCGCAATTTTTCGCCTTTAAACATAATCTCACCTTCATCGGGTGCTGTAATCTGATTAATGATCCTAATCAAGGTAGTTTTCCCGGCGCCGTTTGGCCCCAAAAGACCAAAAATACTGCGTTCGGGGATTTGAAGGCTCACGCCGTCCAGGGCACGATGGTTGGCGTAATCCTTCACTACCTCTTTCACCTCCAGTATATTCATTTTCATTTTCAGGTTTTTACTGCCGGAACTATCCGTCAGACTCAGGTTTATAATAAAAAGTAAAAGTACAAAAAGATAAGAATCTATGAACAAAAAAAATATGCATCTGTTGCTAAAGTAGAACTAAGCGATATTATAAAAATATACTTTGTTTAAACTAAACATACTGGCTCAACTAAATTTTACTTCACCTACTCAGCATACTCATTTAACTGCTTAAACTACATCTACTGAATCACTAAACCTGAAAACGGGCAAGTTATTCTTTTGAGAATTTGCCCGTTTTTCATTTAAACAGGCTTAAAAGCAGGTGTGCTTCAAGGAGTTTCAGGTTGAGGAAAATAATGCCCATAGCAATTAAAAATAAAACCGATTCTAATAACAAACTAAAAATCAAAACTTATGGCATTTAATCCACTTGAAGAAAAAGGCCGCAAAATGGAAGACCAGTTTAGAAGCTGGGACAAGCTCAATGTGAAACCCTACAACAAAGATGAAGTTGACCCCTACACCAAATGCCGCATCATCCTGATGAATGGCATAGAAGTAGAAGCCAGCATGTTTTTGCATCAGTTTGCACGTCACACCAGCGACATGGAGCTGAAACGCAAACTTGCAGCAGGTCGCCGGATTGAGCAGCAACAACAAAAAGTTATCAACTGGTTCTCACCCGGTAATGAAACGGCCCTGGAAACCACTATTGGATTTGAGCAGGTGGCTGTTGATCTTACAGCATGGCTTGCGCGAAATGAACCAGACCCACACATGAAGGCAGCTCTCGACTTTGCATTACTCGAAGATTTTGACCACCTCTACCGTTACGCTAACCTCCTGGAAATGCGTAAAGGAATTAAAGCTGAACAACTGGTAGGAGAATACACCGAAATCTTTCCCGGAAGGCCTACCACCGATGAACACAGGCATCCTTTCGACTCTCCCCGTGACTATGTTGACTTCAAACAAGCCGACATACTTACCAAGCTGCATTCGCAGATCATCGTGGCCGGTGAACAACAAACCATGAACTTTTATATGAATATCGGTAATACTGAAGAAGATGAAGTTGCCAGAGGCCTTTATCAGGAAATTGCCATGATAGAGGAACAACACGTGTCCCATTATGAAAGCCTGATGGACCCACGGATTTCATGGTATGAACGCCTCCTGTTGCATGAATACACGGAATGCTACATGTATTATTCCTGCTTGCAGTACGAAACTGAAAACCGTGTGAAGTCTTATTGGGAAAGTTGCCTGGAAGATGAAATCGGACATCTGCACATGGCTGCCGACTTATTCAAAGAAAAAGAAAACCGTGATCCGGCCGAAATCATACCGGATGATTTTCCTGAGCTGGTGAAGTTTCAGCCTAATAAGGAGTATGTAAGAGAAATACTGCAAAATCAGCTAACCCTAACCGGTGATGGTGCCAATTACACGCAAACATCTGAATTACCAGATGATCACCGCTACTTTGATTTCCAGAATAAGGTAAATCAGGACGGTGTTCCCAGCCAGCAGGTTATCCGTGAACGCATCCAAAAAGAAGGACAGGATTACCGCTTTGAATCGGAAGCAGAACACCCGGTGAAGAAATTTCGCGATCGCGATAAGGTTGAATCAATCGTGGGAAAGTACTAATTTTCGCCTAATTAATAAAAAAAGGGGCCTGAAGCCCCTTTTTTTTATCCGCTGAAATATTCTCTCATTTTTTCGAAAAAGCTTTTCTCATTTTTGCCGGGATCCGGTTTAAAATTACCGGAACTCATCATTTTCTCCAGAACTTCTCGTTCCTCTTTATCAACCTCCTGCGGTGTCCAGATGTTGACATTGATCAATTGGTCGCCACGTGCTCCTGCCTGCAGAAAAGGAATGCCTTTATTACGCAGCCTCAGGATACGTCCGCCCTGGGTTCCCGGCTCTATTTTAATTTTGGCTTTACCGTTGAGTGTAGGCACATTAACGGATGTACCCAACACCGCTTCCGGAAAAGAAATATACAGGTTATACAGTATGTTGTTGCCATCACGCGTAAAGTGCTCGTGTTCCTTTTGTTCGATCAGCACGATCAGGTCACCCGGGATCCCTCCCCTGGCGGCTGCATTTCCTTTGCCTGATACAGAAAGCTGCATACCGTCTTCCACACCGGCAGGCAGATCAATAGAAATAACTTCCTCGCCTTTTTGAATACCATTTCCGGCACAGGAGGGGCATTTCTTCGAAATAGTTTTCCCTTCACCGCCGCATGAGGGGCAGGTACTGGCCGTTTGCATCTGTCCTAAAAATGTATTGGTAACCTGGGTTACCTGCCCCATGCCATTACAGGTGGAACAGGTCTGAAAAGATGATCCGTCTTTGGCTCCGCTCCCCTTACAGGTGTCGCAGTTAACATACTTGCTTACCTTTATCTTTTTATTTACACCAGTGGCAATTTCCTCCAGTGTAAGCTTCACTTTCACCCTCAGGTTAGTTCCGCGGTTTACTCTCCTTGATCTGCCACCACGTGTGCCTCTGCCAAAGCCGCCACCAAAACCAAATTCTTCAAATATATCACCAAATTGACTAAAGATATCGTCCATCGACATACCGCCACCAAAACCACCGCCACCGGCAGCACCGTTTTTCACACCGGCATGCCCAAACTGATCATAGCGGCTGCGCTTATTCGGATCCCGCAAAACCTCATAGGCCTCTGCCGCCTCCTTAAAATTAGCTTCAGCCTGCGAATCACCCGGGTTGCGATCAGGATGAAATTTCAGTGCTTTCTTGCGGTAAGCCTTTTTTATCTCCTCCGCTGAAGCATCCCTGGATATCTCCAGTATTTCGTAGTAATCCCTTTTTTCCATAAATCAATTAAAATCTTATTTTCCCACTACAACTTTAGCGTATCTCAATACTTTCCCCTGCAGAAAATAACCCTTTTCGACTACATCCATCACTTTACCTTTCATGTCATCAGAGGGAGCGGGAATCTGGGTGATAGCTTCATGATAATCGGTATTAAACTCTGTGCCCATGGAATCCATTTCCTCCAGGCCTTTTCGCTTCAGGATACCCAAAAATTTTTCATAAATAAGGCGAATGCCCTCCCGCGCTTCCTTCTGCTCCTGCGGAACAACTTTTAATGCCCGATCCATATCATCCAGCAACGGAAGCATCTCTTTTATAAGTTCACCCGAGGCCGATTTAATCAGGTCCGACTTCTCGCGCATAGTGCGTTTACGGAAATTGTCAAACTCCGAAAACAGCCTAAGATGCTTATCATTAAGCTCATTAAACTTTTGCTGCCATTCATCAATTCCCGGTTCCTGATCATCAGTTTGCTCCTGCTGTTCTTCCTCTTTATTCTCCGGGATATTTCCTTCCACCGCTTCTTCGCGACTGCCATTATCTTCCTTATTCACACCCTGATCTTTGATTTCCTCATTATCAGATTTTTTTTTCTTCTTTATCATGATATCTTCTTTTTTTTCAAAATCACCCACGGCAGAGCAAATTACCTGCCAACGTGAAATTTTCTGCAAAAATAGCATTTATAATCAACCTGAAAAGCCGTAAGTAGTTTTGCAGGGACAAATTGTCAGGATAATTATTTGGGCGGCATTTCCGTCTGCGGCTGCAAGCTGTGTTGGCTAAGCCAGGCAGTCGCAACCCGTGGACAGGAGCTCGCTCACGCTCCGCTCTGCCACGGGGCGGCTGCCAGGCTTCCCCTGCCACAGGCTTTCCGCCTCCGCCGGGCCGCGAGGGCATCATATGCAGTGTTGGGTTTATAAAAATCTCTGTGTCCTTCGTGCCTCTGTGCCTCTGTGGTGGAATTTTCATCGCAGAATCAGTTATTTCAATTAATCTGCCGGGCCAGCAGCCCTCAAGATTGTTGCCTGATCATTACACAGGGCTGCACTCCGTTTGCCCTGTGCTGTTACCTTTCGGGCCTTCGGCCCTATTCCCGGATCGCCAAAGGCGGCAGCATTTTCCACCACAAACTGCACCGATTTTAATTCGCGTTAATTGGCGTTATAAATCCGCGAAATTAGCGGTTCGACCAACTTACCTTCGCACAATCTCGGCGCCCAGCGCATTAAGTCTTTCATCGATATTCTGGTATCCGCGGTCGATCTGCTCAATATTGTGGATCACCGAAGTTCCGTCGGCTGACATTGCGGCTATCAACATGGAAACTCCTGCCCTGATGTCCGGGGTAACCATATGAATTCCCTTCAGAGGGAACCTGCGGTCCTGACCAATGATGGTGGCCCGGTGCGGATCGCAAAGAATAATTTTAGCGCCCATATCAATGAGCTTATCCACGAAAAACAAGCGCGATTCAAACATCTTCTGGTGAATAAGCACACTGCCACGGGCCTGTGTGGCCACCACCAGTGCCACTGATATCAGGTCTGGTGTAAAGCCGGGCCAGGGTGCATCAGCTATGGTAAGTATGGAACCGTCCATAAATGATTCTATCTCATAATGCTCCTGAGCAGGAATATACAGATCATCACCTTTTTCCTCTATAATAATTCCCATGCGGCGAAAAACATCAGGAATCAGCCCAAGACTCTTCAGATGCACATCTTTGATAGTAATCTCCGATGCTGTCATGGCAGCCATCCCGATAAAGCTGCCCACCTCGATCATATCAGGCAGCAGAGTATGTTCACATCCTTCCAGCTTCTCCACACCTTCAATGGTAAGCAGGTTGGAACCCACACCTGAAATTCTGGCACCCATGCTGATGAGCATTCGTGAAAGCTGCAGCAGGTAAGGTTCGCAGGCTGCATTGAAAATAGTGGTCGTTCCTTCGGCCAGTACAGCAGCCATCAGAATATTGGCAGTTCCGGTTACAGAAGCTTCATCCAGCAGCATATAGGTTCCTTTCAAACCGCTGCTGGATACCTTGAAGTTATTATCATCCAGTATCTCAACTTTGGCTCCCAGTTTTTCCAGACCGGAAAAATGCGTATCCAGCCTTCTCCTGCCAATTTTGTCTCCGCCGGGCCTGGGGGTGTAGGCTTTCCCGTAACGCGCAAGCAGAGGGCCGAGTATCATCACAGAACCGCGCAGACTTGCAGCACGCTTACGAAATGCTTCCGTGCTTAGATATTCAAGATTGATTTCTCTGGCAGTAAAGGCATATTTTTCCCTTTCAAGGTGCTCCACCTCCACGCCTATCTCTTCCATCAGCCTGATAAGGTTATTTACATCAAGGATGTCCGGTATTTTATCAATTACTACCCGCTGATCCGTAAGCAAAACAGCGCATATCACCTGTAAAGCTTCGTTTTTCGCACCCTGTGGTATTATTTCGCCTGAAAGGGTCTTTCCACCTGTTACCTCGAAGATACTCATGGATTCTGTTTTTTTTGTTGGCTGGCAGCTATTTTGCGCCAGCATAAAAATATATCAAAAAAGCCGGCTGATACTACATCCTGCCGGCTTTTTATCAACGATTATTTGTTAACTATCAAAAGCGCCTTTTGCGGCTGCTACTTTTCTGATTCCGTTGATGCGGCTTTCCTGTTGTTCTTCTCTTACGCGGAGTATTGGCTTTGGCCAGTATCTCACGGGTTTCATTCAGCTTGGTTTCATCTGTAATCTTGATTTTCCCATTAGATATGCGCTCCATTTGCTGAAAAATAATCTCATCATCCACTGACTCCTTGTTCCAGGTGAGGAAAAGCTTCTTGAGGTGATTAGCCAGAACCTTGATGAGCGTTTCCTTTTGCTCTCCTTCTTCCAGTTCGGCCACCTGTTTGATAATCTTTTGGATATTCCGGCCAAAATAGCGATAGCGGATAGGCTCCTTGTCGCGTTCCAATTTTTCGGGTTTCCAGTTCATCACTTCTTCTGAAGGTGGCGGATAAGGACTATCCACATCCAGGTCGAAATCTGCTATGATAAAAAGATGATCCCACAGTTTTTGATAAAAGTCTCCACCAATTTCCCGGTCCTGAGTTTGACGCACCTGCCCCATGATCTTCACGATCACTTTCGCCATTTGTGTTCGTTTATCGCGGTCAGGCTCCTCTTTCAGGGTCTTAACCATTTTCTGGATATTTCTCCCGTATTCGGGAATAATAAGTTTCTCTCGGGCTGTATTGTATTCCATAATAAAGTATTTCTGAAAAAAATCTGGGAAAATAACATTAATGTTTTGATTCTAATAGGTAAGCCAGATTTCCACTTCTAAATAACAGTGCAAAGATAATAAAAGTTTAGTTTAATTAAAATCAACCGCTCGTGCGAAGTTTCGCAAATCGCAGCAGCAATTGTTTTTGACCAACCGAATTGAAATGCACCGTTGCTTTGGCATTCGGCCCTGTTCCTTCCACGCTTATCACCTTTCCCTGCCCGAATTTCACGTGCTCTACAATCGCTCCTGCAACTATTTCACTGATATCCGAAGGGGGTGCAGCAGGATGAGGCTCTTCTGATTTCTTCTTCAGTTTTTTAAGCTTAGGCTTCTGAATCGTACGTGAAGCCAGCGGATTTTGCGCCGGTTTCTGTTTGCGTTCAAAACTCTTTCTGCCACCCCAACCAGGCACAGCAGGTTCATCCGGTTTTATAACAAATTTCTCATCCAGCTCATCTATAAACCGTGACGGCTCTGAAAATATGACATTTCCATACCGCCTGCGTGTTTCGGCCCAGGTGAGCCAAACCTGCTTCTCAGCACGGGTTACCGCCACATAAAACAACCTGCGCTCTTCTTCCAGTTCCGCACGCGTTCCCATTGATTGCATGGAGGGAAACAGGTTTTCCTCCAGCCCGGCCACGAACACATAGGGAAACTCCAGGCCTTTGGCGCCATGAATGGTCATTAAGGATATCCGCTCCCTGTCATCGTCATCATTATCAGCATCCGTGAGCAACGCAATGTTTTCCATGTATTTATCCAGGGTCCGCAGGCCATTATCCTCTTGTTGTTCTTCAGGTGTGGAGGGCATGCCGCCCGGCATTTCATCTTCATCCTTATCTACGTACAGGCTAATGGCATTGAGTAACTCCTCTATGTTTTCATGCCGGCTGATGCCTTCCGGGCTCTGGTCATCATCGAGCATCTTCCTGATGCCACTTTCGCGGGCAATACGAGTCGCAAGCTCAAAGGCGTTCTTTTTTTTCAGCTCCGCTTTGAAGCTCTTAATCTTTATCACGAAGTTATCGATCTTATTACGGATACCCGAGTTTAGCTTAACCTGGCTTCTGTGTATATTTTCGCAAACCTCCCACACCGAAACACCCTGATTATCTGCCTCAACTATCAGTCGCTCCAAACTGGTTGTGCCTATCCCACGGGCCGGGATATTTATAATCCTCATTAAGGCATCCTGATCATTGGGATTGATCACCAGCCGGAAATAAGCCAGTATATCCTTTATTTCTTTGCGCTGGTAAAAAGACACGCCACCATAAATGCGGTATTGCATATTCTTTCTGCGCAGGGCCTCCTCTACTGCACGCGACTGTGCGTTGGTACGGTAAAGCACAGCGAAATCACTGTACCTGGCTTTTGCATTCTGCATGGTATCAAAAATAATTGAAGCAATCTGCATCGCCTCTTCCTGATCAGTTGAGGACTTTATCAACCGTATCTTCTCCCCCTCCAGGTTTTGTGTCCAGACCTTCTTCTTTATCTGATCTTTGTTGTAATCGATTATGCTGTTTGCCGCATTGACAATATTCTGTGTCGAACGGTAATTTTGCTCCAGTTTAAAGACTTTCAAATCCGGATAATCCCTTTTAAAATTCAGAATATTTTCAATATTCGCTCCGCGAAAAGCATAAATACTCTGGGCATCATCACCTACCACGCAAATATTCTCATCATTTGCCGCGAGCTTTTTCACAATCAGATACTGGGCATAGTTGGTATCCTGATACTCATCCACCATAATATACTTAAAGCGCTGCTGGTACTTGTAGAGCACTTCGGGAAAATCGCGAAGCAGGATATTCATATTAAACAGCAGGTCATCAAAATCCATGGCTGAGGATTTTTTTAGCCTCAGATTGTAGCGTCTGAATATTTCGCCCACATATGGTTTCCCGGCAAGTTTATCCTGATTCATCAGCTCCACGTTGGCATTATATGCTTCATGCGATATAAGATTTGATTTGGCTGATGAAATCCGGTGCAATACAAAGCCCGGTGTATAAGTTTTCGGATCCAGGTTCATTTCTTTCACGATACTCCTGATGAGCCGTTTAGCATCATCCGTATCGTATATGGTATAATTTGACGGATAGCCCAAATACTTGCCGTCAGCACGCAACAAGCGCGCAAAGATGGAGTGAAATGTACCCATCCAGACACTTTTGGCATCGGAGCCGCCGATCATTTTGGTGATACGTTCCTGCATTTCGCGGGCAGCTTTATTGGTAAATGTCAGCGCAAGTATATTGAAAGGATCAACTCCCTTACTGATCATATAAGCCACGCGATAGGTGAGTACACGTGTTTTACCGGAGCCTGCTCCGGCCACTACCATCACAGGCCCTTCCACCTGCTTTACAGCCTTTTGCTGTTCTTTGTTCAGTGATCTTATTAATTCTTCCACAAGAATGCAAAAGTATAATTTTTGATTTAGTCTTTACATGGATTCATTCTGATTTATCAACACCATTATTTTGAACCAATCCAAAATAGCTGTTTTTTAACCGGAAATTTGTTTGGTTAAGAATATCTGTTATACATTTGCCATTGAAATAATGAAAGTAAATCAACATTAAAATTTATTTGTGTTATGGCATATGTAATTACAGATGATTGCACAGCTTGTGGATCATGCCTCGACGAGTGTCCGGTAGAAGCAATTGAAGAAGGAGACATCTATAAGATCGATCCTGATGTATGTACCGACTGCGGCGCTTGCGCTGATGTTTGTCCGGTTGAAGCAATTCATCCAGAAGACTAAAAAAAATAAATCTTGCAAGATTTATAAAGAGGCTGTTCCCTGAGAGCAGCCTCTTTTTTATTCTATGATTACACGCCTGGTTAACACCCCGGTAAAACTATGCATTCGAAGAACATAAACACCTGCTTTAATTCCTGTTACATCTATTTTTGAAACGCTTTGATTATATCTTCTCACCAGTCTTCCTTTCGTATCCAATAATTCTATGGATGTAATATTCAGGCCACCGCTAACTTTCAGGAGTAAAAAATCAACAGCGGGATTAGGGAAAACCCTGATGTTGCTTTCTGAAGTAGTTTCTTTTTTAGCAGCAGGGAAACTATATGTCATACTATCCATCAAAACGATACTGTCATTATAATAGCATGGTTGCAAATGTATTCGTATCTTTATAAAAATTAAGTGCCAGGCCATTAATATCCGAGAAACTGTCATCCAGTTGAAATGTTGTATCAAAAGGTGTCAACACAGCCCAACCGGGACATAAGGTTACAAATACATCTACCTTTATGCTGCCTGTGCCGTGCTTTGAATCTTCAATCCGTGAAATATAATTTCCACTGCTTCCAAACTCACCTTTTATATAGATATACCGGTGGTTGTTGATTTCAAATACTGAGACAGAATCCACAAGGCCCGCGTTCAAATCCGGAACCTGAAAAAGGCTAACAAATATTATTAACGTAAGAAAGATTTTTTTGAACATAAAATAAATGATTAAAAGATTAATGTTACTTCTTCGAGAAAACCATTATTATATTCTTCATCTGTACCAAATACTGTAATACAACAAATACAAGGGTATGGAGAGATTTGGAGGTGCCACCAGGTGGTTTAGCAGGAATACAATGGCAAAAGTGGCGCCGTAATTGAGTTCGGTTGAAAAAACAAAATACGGCCTTGCCTCCGGGACGGCAGCTACCATGCGGGTGCTTGGCCAAATCACGAGTATGACCATCGCCACCCTGTTCTTTGCCGGGCTAATCGGTAATGTGGCCATTGAAAAAGTGGCTGACGAACGGTTTCTAAAGGCCGTTGATTGGGCTTTCATCAGCTTTGCCATTATCAGTGTAGCTGGTATTTATTTTTCCTATAACCGAGGAAAAATAAACCGTGAGCAGTAGATCAACTTGATCCGGAATAATAAGTTGTGTTTTAATATGCCTTATAAATGCAGTTGTAAGTTAAAGATCGTGTTAAGTTACATAAATACGTTCATCTGACTAAACAGAAACGAATCATAGATGTTAAGACTTTAACAGGTATGGCTGATTTAGCTTTACCTGGAAACGGACAATCTTCCGGTCCATAATTCGGAAGCAACTACATAACTATTTAACTATGCACAAAACAGGAGAAAAACCAGGAAAAGGCGAATATCGCTGCACTAACTGCGGACAGGTGGTAACACTGGACAATGATGCGGATCAGCTTCCGGCCTGCCCGAATTGTGGTAATGAAACCTATGAAAAGATCAGTTAAAACATTTAAAAAGGCCTGCCTGAGCGGGCCTTTTTTTTATTATTTCTTCGCCTGATTAATTTGTGTCGTCCGTTCAAAATCCTATGCGGCCAGTTGAAGATATTTTTGTTCTTTCATTTTCAAAATAAAAGCTTCCCTGTTTAGCCTAATGTCTTTCGCAAGTTCAGCACATACTTCCATTTCGTGAGCGAACATGATAATAGATCGCCTGTTCTATGGCTGCGGCAAAACGAAAATCTTCATCATTCGTTTCTTTTTGATAATACTCATGGCTATAGCCTGTGAAACAGTTGTCAGTATTACTGAAGGATAGCTCAGTGTAGCATCAGGGAATTTCTCTACCATAATAAAAGAGAAAGCGTTTCAGGGAAACTTAAATGTTCTATTCAATTTCTAATTCCTTTGTATATTTGCACCAATGAACTTAAATACTGAACGACTTTCAACTATTGCTGCGCTTCTGGTTTTGCACGCCGGAGTGGTTATAAACCTGTCCGGTAAATCCACTGTTGGCAACCTGCTGGTTCTTGCCGGAATTGTGTTTCTTTCGTTAATTTATGCAGCCAAAGGCATCCGCAGCATAAAGGAAAAATCTGCAGGCAGTAATAAGCATACCCTTATGCTCTACCATACTAATTTGATTGCTTGTGTTTACACGCTTTCATTCTTTTATTTCGACATGCAAACTTTTTTTGCCGCAGGGGTATTTGTTTGCCTGTTATCAGCATTAATAATCATAATCAGGAAAAAGGACATAAAAAACATTTCCCGTCCGTCCTTGTTAAAGAGTATAATATTCAACTGCGTAATAATCATTTCATTTATGATATTTCTATTCTAAAAAATAAAACCATCAGACCCAGATTTATTACATATACTTGAAATTCCATGGAACTACTCCTTATATATTTATTGTTCGCCCTGGCTTTTTCCTTTCTTTGCTCTATGCTGGAGTCGGTGATCCTGAGCATAACACCCAGCTATGTAAATGTTTTGAGTGAAAAAGGAAGTACTACGGGAAAGCTATTGGCTAAACTTAAAGCTAATGTGGACCGGCCTCTGGCTGCAATACTCACATTAAATACCTTTGCGCACACCCTGGGAGCTGCAGGAATAGGTGCACAGGCACAAATCATTTGGGGACAGGAACATCTTTCGTTGATATCCGCTGTGCTCACCATAATTATCCTTGTTATTTCAGAAATTATCCCGAAAACCATAGGGGCCATTTACAACAGGCAGCTGGCAGGTTTCACGGCAATTACTTTGCAGATAATGATATATTCTCCGCTTTATCCTTTTATCCTTGTCAGCCAGTGGATCACTAAATGGTTAAAGCGCGGCAGCAAAACAAAACTGATTTCGCGTGACGAGTTGTCGGCCATGGCTCGTGTAGGGGTCAATATCGGTGAGGTACATGAGAAAGAATCACGTATTATCCAGAACCTGATGACATTTGATTACCTGAAAGCCAAAGATATTATGACACCGCGGGTAGTAATCGTTTCTGCTGATGAGGACACCCGCATTTCCGACTTTCATGATAATGTGCAGCATATTCATTTTTCCAGAATACCCGTATATAAAAATGATCCGGAAAATATAACCGGCTACATTCTGAAAGATGAACTTCTGGTACATCTGTTGCATAATGAAAAAGACATCCGGCTGAAGGACTTTAAGCGGGAAATCCCCATAGTAGTAAGCAACACCCGCATATCCAGCCTGTATGAAAAGCTCACCGAAGAACAGGAAATGATTGCACTCGTAGTGGATGAATATGGCGGACTTGACGGAATTGTTACCATGGAAGACATCGTGGAAACCATACTCGGTATGGAAATCGTGGATGAATTTGACGAGAACATAGATATGCGTCAGTTGGCTAGAAAACTATGGCAGGCAAAAGGAAATAAATAATCCCCCACGCCCCCAATGTAAACTTTACGTTAAGCGATAATTGCTTTTCCCTGAATAAAATCTTTTTTTGTTTATTTGCAGCCTGGTTTCAATAAAATATGGAAGCTAACAACATTATCATAAGCATATTATCTATTCTGGGTTCACTGGGTCTTTTTCTTTACGGAATGAAGTTCCTGAGCGAATCACTGCAGAAAGTGGCGGGAGACCGTATGCGCCGTACCTTATCCGCTATCACCTCAAACCCGTTTCGCGGGGTGCTGGCGGGAATATTAATCACTGGTATCATACAATCATCTTCAGCGACTACAGTAATGCTCGTCAGCTTTGTTAATGCAGGCTTGTTATCGGTAACAAAGAGTATCGGGATTATCATGGGTGCCAATATCGGCACCACAGTCACCGCCTGGCTGGTGCTGATAGGCATACAGGGAAAGATCAGCATCCTCACCCTGCCAATAATCGGACTTGGCTTTCCACTTTTTTTTTCCCGGAACCATCAACACCGCACCTATGGTGAACTTATTATAGGTATTGCACTTTTGTTTCTTGGATTGGATTTCCTGAAAGAGACCCTTCCAGACATAAATGCAAATACGGAGTTTTTTGCACGCTTTTCTGATCTGCCACATAGCGGATTATGGCCCCTGCTGCTCTTCACCTTATTTGGCATGGTGATCACCATCATCATACAAAGCTCCAGCGCCACTATGGCCTTCACGCTTATCCTCTGCTCTAAAGGCTGGATCCCGCTTGAAATGGGTGCCGCCATGGTGCTGGGAGAAAACATCGGCACCACCATCACACCTAATATTGCAGCGCTAATTGCCAACAGCAAGGCGAAACAATCAGCCAGAATACACTTTTTATTTAATATCCTGGGGCTGATCTGGGCATTTCCATTGTTCTTTCCGGTGATACACGGTATCGAACTACTGGTGTCCAACATAGTTAAACCCAGTGTAGCAAACAACAATAGCATATTGATCAGCCTGGCGTTGTTCCACACGGTATTTAATGTGGTCAATACCCTTATCATGCTAAACTTTTCATCATGGCTGGAAAAACTATCCGCCAAAATGGTAAGCATCAGAGAGGAGGATAGTGAAATGGCAAAGCTGAAGTATATAGATACCAGCCTGCTGTCCACTTCAGAATTATCCACCATACAGGCTAAAAACGAGGTGGGCGTATTTGCACGACGCTTGCGTAAGATGTTCGGGTTTATTCCGGAACTTCTGCTTGAGAAAAAAGAGTCGAAATACGAGCAGCTGATGGACCGGATATCCAAGTATGAAAAAATAACCGACCATATGGAAGTGGAAATATCCACCTATCTAACACGGATATCAGAGTCGGAAATGAGCCTGGAAACCTCCAACAGGGTGCGTGTGATGATGAAGATCATTGATGATATGGAAAGCATTGGTGATCTTATCCAGCAAATGGCGAGAAGTATCGACAGTAAAAACAGAAATAAGGTATGGTTTACACAGGACATACGCGACAGCCTTAATGAACTCTTTGAGCTGGTGGCCAGGGCACTTTCCATTATGGAAACCAACCTTAACCGGGAGTATTCACAAATAGTGCCTGAGGAGGCTTTCGAGACCGAGGAACTTATTAACAACCTCAGGGATCGTATGCGCCGGCAGCATGCTGACCTGCTTAAGAATGACATTTCGCACCATAAAGCCGGCTCTTATTTCAACGACCTTTATTCCATGGGAGAAAAAATTGGTGATTATATTGTGGATATCACTGAAGTTGTGTATGAATACAAGCTCCTACTGAAAAAAAGAACAGCCAATCGCCAGCCTTAACCTAAACTTAAACTTAGCTTTACCTGGATTTCATCACAGATTTGTTCTGCCGATATACTTTTGTAGTAACAAAAAACTAAAAACCATGAAACGATTTATCATAATCACAGCGGCAATTCTTATCTCCCTTTCATCCGGCCTCATGGCAGGCAATGACGGCGACGGCAACAGCAGCGCTAAAGCAAATAACAGCTCTGCTTCCATCAATGGTATAGTGCTGGATAAAGCCTCGGGCGAAAACCTTGCCGGCGTAACTATCAAAGTAGAAGGTACTGATATGGTAATTTACTCCGACCTTGAAGGCAACTTTGTTATACCTGATCTTAAACCCGGAACCTACAACCTGGTTATCAGCTATATTTCCTACAACAAAAGCTTTGTGGAAAATATCACTGTACAGGGTGGGCAGTCCAGAAAACTCAATATCCACCTCGTGGAGCAGGAACAATAAAAATATGACTTAATAATATAATAGTGAAAAGTGCTTCTTAGCGGAAAGCACTTTTTTTTATCCTCAATATTAAGTTTTACCATCAATCCAACATTAGGCCCCATAAATTCGTTTTTATATTAAGTATATTTACAGAAAATTTTATTATGAAGAAGATAGTTTTGCTTTTGATAATAAGTATGATGACCATTTTTGCCTACGGTCAGGAACTTGTTCAGAATAACGGGCTTTATTACAAGCGCGGGGCACTGTACACCGGCACTCACGTAGAAAAGGATGATACCGGAAATACCAAACTGGAAATTAATATCGTAAATGGTCAGCCCCATGGTAAAATGATCATCTATTACAAATCCGGCGAAATAAAAGAGCAACGCTTTTATCATCAAGGAAAAAAAGACAGCCTGTGGATTACCTGGGATACAAATGGTAATAAAACAGCTGAAGCCAGATATGATAATGGCAAAAAAGACGGCCCATGGTACATCTGGGATGAAAATGGCACCCTGCGGTATGAGATGTTTTATAAAGATGGTAAACGAACCAGCACCTGGAAGATGTGGAACGAAAAAGGTGAACTTATCTCCACTAAAGAATTCTGATAAGCAAAATAAGAGCCAACTCCGAAAACTATTGATAGACAAAAAGAATATTTAATTTGCACAGACAGAGCAGGAAGAGCAACTGATTTTCAATGTTTTCCTTTTAGGGATTCAGGGCAAAAAAACATTGAAAATCAGTTGTATGAACTTTTCGGACTGGGCTCAAATAAAGATATTTAAACAGCGCGGTTTAAAAAAGCCGCGCTGTTTTTGTTTTAACTTACTGCAAATAAAATTTCAATAGTCTCACTTCTTCATTTTCCGTATTACCGGTATATAACACTTTACCTCCCCCGGGAAGAGTGGTATCTGTTGAATTAACCACAAATATATGTTCTTTCGCTACGGGACTGTTCAGCCCCAAAATGGACTCTTTCACCTTTGCATCATCTGTAATAACAGTTATTTTAATCAACTCAGGATCCTTAGCTCCAAACAAAACAGCCGGCATTTTGGGGAGCTCATTGTGGACTATCGTGACAGTATTCCCCTGACAAAACACTTCGCCCAAAGATATACTGGTGTAAATTGACTGTGTAAAAGCCCTGTTAACCTCTCTGATCCACTTAATATTGCCTGAATCATCATAGCAAGTAATCACGAAGGAAGGACATAAAATTACAGTAGGCTGCAAATATTTATAAATTGTTTTTACTGAAAGGATATCGCCATTCTCAAGAACAACGGTCTTAATATTATGTGCTACTTTCATCAATTTTCCTTTCTTCTTTGCCTCATAAGCCTCACTACCAAAAACAACACCATCTCTGTTGAACCTGTTAACCAGGCGGGTTACATTCCTGCTATAACCATAAAATTTTTCAAATAAAATCTGTTCCTTATTAAGATCTATTTTAGCTACATACTCTCCATTTACGGGCTCCAGAGGCCTGCTGGACTCACCCGCAACTAAGCCAACCCTGTCGTAATTGGCAGCTAATATCAGCATATTGTCTTTTGTAAGAACTGATCTTATGCGGCGAATACTCTTCTTTTTTGTTTGATTCAGCTTAAACTTTTTGAGCAGTTCACCTTCTTTGTCAAACAAAAAAACATGATTATATAATTGTTTTTGCCTTTCAGAATCATAACTGGTGGTACTAAAGCAAAGTCTGTTTTTCTTATCAAACTGCAAATTGGTTAACTCGCCGAGAATTTTCTGGTCTGATTGGGGGACAACAGTGGTATTAAACATTTCATTAAACTCTGCATCAAAAACATGAATACGGCGTACCTGGGTTTTTTCGCGGTCTTTGAGCACTATGGCAAAATAGCTTGAATCAGGTGAAAGCTCCCAGTCATTAATATCCCAGTCTTCATAGGATAGGATTTTCCTGCGATCGTCTCCGGAGGTGAGACGACGCAGGTTCACACTTTGAATATAGATATCTGCAGCACCTGTAATTTTACCTTTGCGCAGGCCAAAAAATCCTACGCCAACCTCTTCCATTTTTCGCACGGCTGACAAAATATAAATCCTGCCTTTTATCAGAAATACATCCAGTAGCATCCGGTTTTCACTTTCCTTTACCTCCATCAACTCATTCAAGCTGTTTTGGTCTTCAACCTCCAGGTCTTCATCAAGTTTCAATATCCTGCCGCGGCCTTCCAAAGTTTGATAGGCATAGTAATAACCATCAAAAAAACCCATAAATTTGATATCGCCGCCAAATGACTCTTTGGACACGGTGAAATCATAAGTTTTCTGAGCTGAAGTAGCTGAAAACATAAACAATAAACAAATGTAGAGTAATAGCTTTTTCATAATCATGGATTTTGATTTAGAGAGTAAAAATAAGAGATTTTATATCAAAAAACAATCCTTAACAGAATTGAACAAATTAATTCTTAGTACTCTTCATGACCATTAACTATGAAAAAATCCAGCTGCCCTCTACTCCATCATCTCGAAGAAGGCATCGGGCAGGCAATCGGTGATATCAGAGGCGATCATGGCTTCTTCACCCAGGCGCTCAGCGGCAATATCGCCGGCCAGCCCGTGCAGAAATACTGCCAGGCGGGAAGTATCAAAGGGGCTGAATCCCAATGCCAGAATACCGGCTATAATACCCGTGAGTGTATCTCCGCTTCCGGCAGTAGCCATGCCGGGATTACCCGTAGTGTTAAACCAGGCTTTTCCCTGAGGGGTGCAAACAGCCGTAATTCCACCCTTCAACACCAGGTAGATGCTATGTTTTTTAGCAAATTCCCTGGCTTTTTCAATACGCTCCAGGTGGTTATTGCTTTTGCCGGCCAGGCGGTCAAATTCACCCGGGTGCGGTGTCAGGATGCTATTGGATGGCAAAAAAGAAAGCCAGGTAGGATTTTCTGCCAGGATATTCAGTGCATCTGCATCCAGCACAATGGGCCTGGAAAACTCCTGTATAAGTATTTTCAGCATCTTCTGTGTTGGCTCTGCCGTGCCGAGGCCCGGACCCACCGCCACCACATCAAATTCATCCAGTTTCGGAATATTAGTCTGTATTTCAGGATCATCATCTATAATCGCCATGCATTCAGGCAGGGCAGTTTGAATTACATTATAACCTTTTGAAGGCACATGAGCCGTAACCAGTCCGGCACCACTTCTAAGCACCGCTTTTGAAGTGAGCACGCAGGCGCCCATCTTACCATAGCTACCCGCTATTACCAGGACATGGCCAAAATGGCCTTTATGCGAAAACCGGGAGCGTACAGGCAAAATAGAACTGATATGGCTGGTGGTTACATGGTAATCTGTGTCCACCTTCGTCAGAAAGTCATGATGAAGTCCAATAGGAATTACAATCAGCTCACCCACAAAAATCTCTGCTTCAGGGATCATCATAGCCAGTTTCGGCAGCTCCAGGCTCAGTGTATAATCAGCATGCACCACGGCTCCTTCTTTTTCATCCGTGATCTTATCTGCAAACATACCCGAAGGAATATCCACCGCCACAATAACAGCTCCGGAGGCATTCATCTTATTAATGGCCGTGGCCGGCATCTTTTCGGCCGGGCGGCCAAGGCCTGAGCCGAATATAGCATCAATCACCAGATCGTCTCCATCCGGCACAGGAATATCATCATCTGCTTTTGCCTCTGTAATCTTCGCCTTTCCCTGCTCCTGCAACCGCTCCAGATTAGCCTTGCAATCAGCTGATAACTTATCGCTAAATTTCAGCAATACCACCTCCACTTCCACATTACGTTCAGCCAGCAGGCGGCCGATAACAAGCCCGTCGCCACCATTATTGCCGGGGCCCGCGTAAACCATCACCTTCTGGTCTTCCGCCAGGCGGTCAAATATCCATTTAAAACAATTGATTCCTGCCCGCTCCATCAGATTCAGCGATTCTATGGGTTCATGTTTAATGGTATAGGCATCTGCTTCTCTGATCTTGTCAACTGTAAGTATTTTCATGGCTGTAGATGTTTTTTTCAAAGATAACAATTGTAACGATTTTTTGAAAATGGTTTTGATCCAAAATCTGAACTCTCAGTTTCCTGGGAAAAGGTTATGCGTAAACAAAAAGCTGCCCGCACAATACGCACAGGCAGCTTTCCAAACATCAGTAAATTGTTATTCCCTATTGGGTGGAGCCATAAATTCCGGCCCTGCCGGATTGCTGATCAACTGATCCAATAAATTATCCACCATTTCAAGCTCACTTTCATCCAGCTTAAAATCCATTACTTCGGGCAGCACATCCAACTGATCGGGACGGCGGGCACCCCATAATGCCACATCAGCACCTGTGTCAAGCAACCAGCGCACCGCCAGGTGGATCACACGCTTACCAAAATGCTCTTTGGCAAAATAATCCAGGTTATGCACGGCATCCAGATACATCTCGTAGCGTTTGCCCTGGAATTTCGGGTCCTTATTGCGCAGGTCATCACCCTTAAATTCACGGTCTTTCGTCATCTTGCCCGACAATAAGCCCCGGCACAGGGCTCCATAAGCAAATATCCGAATGTCATTATTAACACAATAAGGCAGGATATCCATTTCTATCTCCCGTTCAAACATATTATAAGGTGGTTCCAGCACATGCACAGGCGCCGTATCCATAAAATCCGACATTTCCTGCGTGTTAAAATTACTAACCGCTATGGAGCGTATCTTTCCTTCATCCATCAGCTTCTGCATGGTCTCCGCCGTTTCGTGAAACGGGGTCCCATTATCAGGCCAGTGCACCATATACACATCGATATAATCCGTCTGTAACCTGCGCAGCGAATCCTCAATCTCCTTCCTGATTCTTTTCCAGGAAGAGTTCCGGTAAATTTCTTTATTCACCCAGTCAAGGCCCACCTTGGTAGTCAGGATAACCTCATCCCGCTTACCAAAATCTTTCAGCGCCTTGCCAACAATTTCCTCACTTTTACCAAAACCGTACACCGGTGCCGTATCAATCAGGTTCACACCCAGATCCAAAGCCGTATGGATGGTATTAATGGAATCATTTTCATCAGTTCCGCCCCACATTGATCCGCCAATTGCCCAGGTTCCAAGTCCTATCCTGCTCGCAGGCAGGTTGATATTATGCAATTTTACAGTTTCCATAGTATTTCTTTTTTAATGCAACAGCAGTCAGGCAAAGATTGTTTAGCAGTGCCGGCAGAGTTTCAAAGTGAATATTTGGGCGGCTGATCCGTCTGCGGCTGCAATCTTTGTCGGCAAAAGCAAAGCTGCCACATCCCGCGGACAGGAGCTCGCTTACGCTCCGCTCTGCCACGGGGCGGCAGCTAAGCGTTGCCTTCCAAAGTATTTCCGCCTACGCCGGGCCGCTTCCGTCATAACCGCTATAGCAACTGCCAGTACGGCAATTATTTGAATCTCAAATATCCAGCCTGAAAGGGTTTTCAAACTTAATTATGAGCCCATTCCGAAAACTATGGATAGACAAAAAGAATATTTGACGAACAGAAAAGGAAGAGAAAGCAGAGAAAATAATCATCATCTTAACTTATCACACTAAACAAGAATCATCAACCATAGCTCTGCCCGGGAGCCCTATGCACTATGAACGGTTGAACTCACTCTGGAGGAGCTAAAGAACGCCTCTGCCCGGGAGCCCTATGCACTATGAACACTTCGCTGCCTAATCGAGAAGCAATAAAATCAGTGCAAAGAAAAATACATCATCAATATCCAATCAATACTTTTTTCACCAGTCGATCCTTACCATTGCTGATCTCAAGAAAATAAACACCTGCATCCATACCTGAAACTGTCAGGCTGTATTGCTTAGTAACCGGACTAACTTCTGCTTCACTAACCAGGCGTCCGGTGCCATCTGATAATCGCAGGCGGAAGCCATTATGCGGCTCATCATTAAAGATAATATGAATATGATCAGACACCGGATTGGGAAAAACCCTCAAGCCTGACAGATGATTAGCCTCTGCTGAAACATCTTCCGCAACCAGCTCCACATTTTCAGTAGTCAGGTTGTAATCTGCTACATTAACCCGCACTGTTTTTTGTTTATAACCGGCTGCGATAAAACTGAGATCGTAGTTTCCCGGGGCAAAAAAGCGGTGATAATAACCATCAGCACTGCGGCTCCAGGCATGAGTGCTGTCAATATCAAAATCCTTCACCACAACTTTAGCCTGCAAAGGCTTCCCGCTGATTGAATCGGTTACAGTGCCTGCCACACCATAGGTTACCTGCTCCAGGTAATTCAGCAATGACCTGCGGTTGTATTCCCACATCGGTTTTAATTGCGAAGGATACACCAGCTTTTCAGTGGAAAGCTCAATGGTCATTTCACGGCAATGATGAAAATAATTCATATAATCCTGCCTGCCGCCGTTTACCATATACCAGTCGAAACCGTTTGTGATACCATCCGGGAACAGATAGCTGCTGAAATAGCCTGGCGGACTATAAAATTGTGCAGTGTCTGCATATTCATGGGAAATAAGCAGCCACCAGGGAGTATTGGGATGCACATGATTCCAGGTATCCCAGGGGTAACTAGCCACTTCAGCACCACCATGAAAATTGGCCGACATATGAAAATTCATCCGGTCGGCCAGCGACATAAAAAGCTGGGTTTCCTCCTGCCATCCATAACCGTCAGGATGCATGCCATCTTCAGGATCAGGAAAATTCCGGTTCAGGTCAATGCCATTAGCATTTCCACGGGTAGCATAATACACGGTATGGTTTCCCCCGGCGTATGCACCATCAGGATTAGCCAGCGGGTTGATACAGATTTTTACATTATCCACCAGCGCGGTCAGGCGAGGATTTAAACCATATGATTTCAGCAGGGTATCTGCAAGATTCAGCATTAAGATGTAACCGGCAGTTTCATCACCATGCATAGTGGAAGTGTAAAGAAACACCGGCTCTTTTTCCAGCGAATCAGGATTATCATCAATCACAAGCATTAGCAACTGTCTTCCCGAACTAAGGGTTCCGATGGTATCCAGACGGCAGACGGAGGAATATTTCTGTGCAAAATCCCGCATCAGGCTGTCATATTGCTCATAGGAAGGATAACTACTGAGCGGGAAATTCAGGCTGCTTTTGGCATTGGATAAGAAGCGATGTTTTTCAGGTATTTTTTTTATCAGCTGAAAGCCTATTTCATTTTCCAACAGATAATCCATACCGTCACGGTTTACATACGCTTCCACAGCTCCATGACTGGTTCTGTCAACATATATCCCCTTTTGATTCAGGTGCTCTCCGGCAGCAGAAAACCGGACATGCCACTCCATTTGCTGCTGTGCAGTAAGAAAGGTACAGCCCAGCAGCATTAAAATCATCAATAAAAATCTAGCGTAAGGCATCTTCAATTTCCTTAACCGATTTTTTGATCTTCGCCTTCACCTCATCATTCACACTCACCAGCGGTAATCTCAGAATATTACGGCATATGTTCTTTTCCTCAAGTGCAGCTTTGATCCCTGCCGGGTTTCCATCGGCAAAAATATCATCTATCAACTGAAATAACAGATAGTGATACTTCCTGGCTTTTTCCACATCAGCCTTCAAAGTGAGCCTTACCATTTCCGAAAACTCACGCGGGTAGGCATTGGCGATCACAGAAATAACACCATCTCCGCCTGCAGCCACCATGGGCATGGTCAGCGCATCTTCCCCTGAAATAACCAGGAAGTCATCAGGCTTATTGCGGATGATCTTCATCACCTGATTCATATCTCCTGAAGCTTCTTTCACTCCGATAACACCAGGGATTTCATTTGCCATTTTTAATATGGTGTCCGCAGTCATATTCACTCCCGAGCGGGATGGAACATTGTATAATACCACCGGCACAGGTGATTCCCCGGCTATGATCTTAAAATGCTGAAACTGTCCGCCGGGCTGTGGTTTATTGTAATATGGTGTTACAGATAGAATGGCATCTATACCATCAAAGTTCATCTTTCTTATTTTTTCCTGCACTGCGAGGGTATTATTGCCCCCCACACCAGCCAAAACAGGAACCCGCCGGTTGCATTTCTCCACAATAAATTCCAGCACTGCCTTTTGTTCATCCTGGCTCAGGCCCGGATACTCAGAAGTTGTGCCCAAAGCCAGCAGGTATTCCACCCCGTTGTTTATTTGAAATTCAATGAGTTTTTCCAGCGTGTCAAAATCAATTGCGCCGTGTTCTTTAAAAGGAGTAATAAGGGCTACTCCGGTGCCCCTGAAAATATTGTTCATGATTGAGGGGATTTTAATTGTCCTAAATATTTTTCAACGCTTCTTAAATACTGTTCCAATGCATTTTGCCCGGAAAAATTTGAAAAGATCATGAAATCATAATAACGGATCATATTTTCTCCATAAGGCCCCACTTTCATGGAAGCATTTGAAGTGGCTGCCACAAAAAGGTTTTCAGGACGATGATCCAGGCAAAGGTCAATAAGCAAATCAAAAGGTTTTTGCCTGAATTCCTTTACGGCCTTTCCCTGGGGAACATTGTACCAGTTGATACTTTTGCCGGGAACATAATCCACCGAAAGCTTTGGCATGCAATAGTGTGGCACTTCCCTGCCGGCAACAAAAGCCAGCATATAAACCTCCTTGCCCTGTTGCTGCAGCTTATGCATATACTCTTCCAGCTTTTTCTGGCTGTCTTCATTATCAACATAAGCTACCAAACCTATCTTTTTTGCAGCTGAAAAATCAGTGTTTGACAACCGGCGGCTCACAAGCTTTTCTTCCTGCGCCAGCCGGCGTTTCCACATCCATTTTTTTATCCCGTCTAACAATGTGATTCCTCCAAATTTCTTTCTGCTGTAAAATTAACAAGAATAAACTGAAGCTAATTCATTCCGTATTATTATTCATAAACAACGGTATGTTCATTTTTACTCTTACTGAATCCCCGCCCTGGCGCCCCGGTATCCAGGCAGGCATGGAAGAAAATACAGACAGAATAGCACGCCGCCTGTCTTCATTAACCTCTCCCATAATAGTCAGCCCGCTGAGCGATCCGTCCTTTTCAACTACAAAATTTATATACAGCAATGAATTAAATACTCCGCCCGGAAGCTTTGCGCGCAGATACCTGTTAAGCTGCTCCTGGCCACCGGGAAAATGGGGCATCTTTTCTGCCACCTCATGCACCTCACCCTGAACGGGCAAACTGTAGTTACTTCCCACTCGCATTATGCGCCCGTTTTCTGCCAGAAGAAACCTGTTGTGTCCTTTTTTTGCCCAGGCATAGCGCAACTGAAATAAATGTGCCTGATCAAACCATTTATTCTGTACTATTTTGAAATCCTTATCAATATATGCAAATTTCCCATCGCGACTTATTATCGTGTAATTATCAAGAAAAGGATATGCAAGCTCATAGCCAGGCGATATAATTTCACCGCTGCGGTTTATATAGTAAAACGAATCCGTTTTTACCACTGCCATTCCACTGTAAAAATCACCCGCATATTCAAAGCGGTAGTCAATTTTCTTTTTACCAAACTGGTTCACATAACCGTACAGCTCTTCGTCATTTTTTTTAGGTACCAGCAAATCATTCTGACCTGAAATAAAAAACGGCAGAAAAAATAAACCAGTGAACACACACAGAAATATCTTTGTTCGCATAAGTGCAAAAATAACAATTCATCGGGATAGTTTCCCTGAATAAATCTACCTTTGTACTATGAAAAGGGCTGGGATCCGCCTCAGGTGGAACACGCATATGATTATAATGATAGCAAAAACAGTGTGTGATGCAGAATTAGCCAGTCATGGCAGCACCCGGTATATATGACGGGTACCATAAAAAATCGAAACTGTAAACGTATGAAACTGATATTAACCGGAACCGGTACTTCACAAGGTGTACCTGTTATCACCTGCAACTGCGACGTATGCCGCTCGGATAATCCTAAGGACAAAAGACTGCGCACATCAGCAGTGTATATAAATAACGGAAATACAATTGTAATTGATGCCGGCCCCGATTTCCGGGAACAAATGCTAAGGCATAATATTCAGAAAATCGATGCAGTTCTTATCACACATCAGCACCATGATCATATAGGCGGAATGGATGACTTAAGGCCATTTATTTTCAGGCAAAAAGAACCGATGGAAATATATGCCGGCATTGAAACCATCAAATCCATCAGAAAAAAATATTATTATGCCTTTGAGGATACACCGTATCCCGGTGCACCCAGTTTTAATGTAAACCAGATCCAAAACAGCGCTTTTACCATCAACGGACAGAAAATAATACCCGTATTTGCCTCTCATGCCGGCATGCCGGTTTGGGGATTCCGGTTGGGAAATATCGCTTATCTTACAGATATCAAATGTATTGAGCCTTCTGAAACAGAAAAGATTAAAAACCTGGACATATTGGTGATCAACGCGCTGAGGCAGCATGAGCACCATTCTCACTTTACTCTGGAAGAGGCCCTTGAATTGATTTCTGAACTTAATCCGGGAAAAGCCTATCTCACTCATATCAGTCATGATATGGGAAAACATGAAGATGTTAGTAAGCTGCTTCCTGAAAATGTATTTCTGGGATTTGACGGTCTTGTAATAGAATAATCCATGTAAGGTCTATTCTTTGCTGACGTATTTCAGCGTAAGCAAATTCAGCGGGTTACTGCCCAGGTTGTGAACATTTTTCCAGGTAAATCTTAGCACCTGGTCATAATACAGCACCACAACAGGAGCTTCTGCCATAACAAGGCTGTCCATCCGCTGATACATTCTCCTCCTGAGCGTGTCGTTAGTGATATACTGTGCTTCTTCGTACCACTTATCAAAAGTAGGATTGGAAAAATGCGTGTAATTGGGGCCGTCAGGAGCGAAGTTTTTGGAATAAAACAACGACAGATAATTTTCGGCATCGGGATAGTCGGCTATCCAGGAACCACGGAAAAAGTTAAGCCTGGACTGTGCCACCATTTCCCTTAGTGTGGCCGGCGGGGTGTTATTTATTTCCACCTTCATTCCCAGCTCCTGTAACTGGTGTTGAATAAATTTAACCAGATCCAGATAGGAAGAAGTAGTGGTAAGGGTAATGGGCGGCATATCTTTCCCACCGGGGTATCCGGCTTCCTCGAGCAGCTTCCGGGCTTTTTGCGGATCATAATCATAGCCCTTCACTTTTTCAGGGTCATGAGCAGGCAATCCACGAGGAATAAACCCTGACAGTGCCGGTGTGCCGATGTTATTGCGCAGGTAACGCATCATCTTAACCCTGTCAAAGCCATAATTGATAGCCTGGCGCACCTTTTTATGCCGCAGCGGGCTCTCCTGCACGCGCGCCAGAGAATCATCCACCAGAATACCCAAATACTCGGTATTCAGATACGGCTGAGTGCTCAGCTTTATCCGGTCGCGGTATTTAGGATTGAGATTTCCGTTGCGGGTGAGAAGTTCATCTTTATAACTGGCATCCAGCCCGGATAAAAAATCCAGATTACCTTTCACAAATTCCAGAAAAGCCGATTGCTTATCGATAATAAAACTCACCGCCACAGCATCTAAATACGGCAGGCGACTGCCGTCCGCATCATATTCAAAATAACTGCCGTATTTCAGCATCACCAGTTTAATGTTTTCCTCCCACAACTTGAAACGGAAAGGACCTGTTCCCACCGGATTTTCCCTAAAGTCATTACCGTAATGCTCCACGATCTTCCGTGGAACCACCGAACAGTATTTCATACTGAGGATACCAGCAAATGGAGGAAATGCTTCTTTCAGTTCTATGCGCAGAGTAGTGTCATTAATGGCTTCAAAGGCGGGACTGCCTTCATTTTTTTTCACACTGGCGAATACCCAGGCTCCTGGCGCTGCAGTTTCAGGATCAGCCAAACGCTTGAAGCTATAAACGAAATCATATGCGGTAACCCTTCGCTCAGCCGAATCTTCAAACAGCTCGTGAGGATGAAAATAGACATCATCCCGAAGGTAAAAGGTATAAACTGTTCCATCTTCGGATATTTCCCAGTTCTTTGCAATGGACGGCCGGATATTCAGATTGGAATCCAGCTGCACCAAGCCATTGAACATCTGATGCACGGCCCAGATATTAGCCTGATCACGTGCAAAAGCCGGATCAAGAGAAGTAATTCCTGAAGCCTGATTATAGCGGAACACCTGTTTATCTTCCGGTATATCCGGCACATTATCACAGGCAAACAGGCCCGTAACTGCTAATACCAGCATTAAAAATCGAAAGCCTTTCATATGAGGCAAAATAAAGGAAAAATCCAGCTTGTTCCCATTAAAACTTCGCTTCATCATTATTATGACGCGTTATAATCTACTAATCATACTTTTAAAGACTGCAGCTGAATGCTGATAACCGGCAGCTTTTGCTCATTATCAGTCTTTATTATGAAATATCAGCCAATATATTTCAATTTATCTAATTTTGCCTCAAATTTCAAGCTATGACCAGGCAGGAATATCAGGATAAATTACAGGAAAGACTTGAGGAAGGGTACCACCTGGATTTCAAGGATGTTTTCATGAAAGCATTTACTTATTTCAGAGCTGAACCAGTGCTATTCTTCGGATACACTGCATTGTTAGTTTTTCTAAGCCTTGCCACCATCCGCTTTCAGCCTTTGGGTGCTCTGCTGAATGTTTTCCTGATGCCGGCATTGATAGCCGGCTATTTCACCGTGGCTGATAAGATGGAAAATCATCAGAGAATATCTTTTTATGATTTCTTCGCAGGATTCAACTCATGGCTGAACATATTTGTGGGAGTTACCGTTTCAGGCATTTTTATAGTCCTGGGTATGTTCCTGCTGGTTATACCCGGAATTTTCCTGGCAGTATCCTACAGCCTGGTTATACCCTTTATGGTTATAGCCAAATTTGATTACTGGGATGCCATGGAAGCCAGCCGGAAACTCATAGCAAGAAACTTCTGGAACATGCTGGGGTTGATCATGGGTATAATCCTGATGAACTTTCTGGGGCTTATGATTTTCGGTTTTGGAATTTTCATCAGCCTGCCGCTCTCCTACCTGATGCTTTACGCCACTTTTCGCATGGTTTTTTCCTCTAAGAATAAAAATTACACTTCTCGCAGGCAGGGATTTGATTTCAGCAATTTCCGTTAGAAACAGATATTTAAACCAGATATTAATTGCTGTTAGCCTGAACATTAGAGCACGCATGGGGTTTTATTAATACTGGCTTAACTACTGCGGCACAAAAATTGTTATCTTTGTAACCCTTTTTGATGGAGCTTGGCTTCTAATCTTCTCCATCCATGGACCAGGATAAAAAATTGTCAATCGAAAAAATTAATTATTCATGCAGAAGCTTGAAAGTATTTCCATAAGCGGATATGCACAACAGTTATTAAAAGAATTATTGGAAAAACACCCAAAAGTCAAAAAATTCCTTGATCAGTCTGATAAATACCAGGAATTTGAGAATGCACTTTCTGAATGGGCCAAAGAAATATTGGCCAACGGTGAAGTTGGGATGGATTATTATTATGAAAAGCAAAAGGGAAAAGCAGTTTTTGACCGTTTGCGATGGCAGGACTTTGCAGCCATCAGAGTTTTGGATTATATCGCAAATACAGGCAATACTTTTGAGGACCACAACCTGAGGGGGCGAAAGTTTATAAATGAACCGTTTCGCATGCTCTGGCTTGCATATAAAGCCGGTAAAGGCGGAGCTGAAGCCGGTTATTTTATTGACATGATCGAATTGTTTAACCAGATAGGAACCCCCAGTCAACTAAATAAACCCGATCATAAAACTGTAATGAAGTGGATGGATCGTCATCCTTCAGGGCTGGATGAGGACATCGTCAAAATTCGCCAAAAGAACCGTGACAGGATTCTAAATAAAATAATAGACAGGATTGAATCCGGTAAAGTCAATGATAAGAAATATACATTTGAGAATAAAAATCTGGACAGGGACCAAAAGCTGAAAATAGCCAGGGAATGGTGGAACGACCGCATTTTTCATCTCAGATTTGCTTTCCGCGACCCGGAAACCATCAATGATATGCTTGGGCATTCGCTGTCGCATTCCACTATGCAAGTGCTGAGAGACGCCAGGGAAGCAGGCATTCCTTTCTTTGTTAATCCTTACTACCTGTCGCTGCTAAACACACAGCCGGTGGATGGTTATGTAGCCTCCGACCAGGCCATTCGCGATTATATTATTTATTCGGAACAGCTGATAAATGAATTTGGACATATTGAAGCCTGGGAGAAAGAAGACCAGGTAAAGCCCGGAGAGCCAAATGCCGCAGGGTGGATACTACCCGATGACCACAGCATCCACCGGCGTTATCCTGAAGTGGCTATTATGATACCTGAATCCATGGGCCGCGCATGTGGCGGGTTATGCACCAGCTGCCAGCGCATGTATGATTTCCAGAGCGGACATCTGAACTTCGACCTGGACAGGTTGAAACCAAAGGAAACCTGGCCGGAAAAGCTGCAGCGCCTGCTGAAATATTTTGAGCATGATTCGCAGCTGAGAGACATACTCATCACTGGTGGCGATGCTTTAATGAGTTCCGACAAATCCCTGGGGAGGATATTGAATGCTGTTTATGAAATGGCTAAAAGAAAACGCGAGAAAAATAAAGAATTGCCTGAAGGCGAGAAAAAAGCGGAAATGCTACGCGTAAGACTGGGTACCAGGCTGCCGGTTTATCTGCCGCAACGTCTTACCGACCAGCTTATGGACATCTTGCGCGATTTTAAAGTAAAGGCTTCCGAGGCCGGAATAAAACAGTTTGTGATCCAGACCCATTTTGAAACAGCCATGGAAGTGACACCGGAAGCTGCGGAGTGTGTCAGAAAAATGCGTGAGGCAGGCTGGACTGTAACAAATCAGCAAGTATTTACCGCAGCGGCTTCACGTCGTGGTCATACGGCAAAATTGCGGAAGACATTAAACGACATCGGTGTTCTTACCTACTATACCTTTACAGTAAAGGGATATATGGAAAACTCACACAACTTCGCCACTAATTCCCGCTCCATACAGGAGCAGATAGAAGAAAAAGTGCTGGGTGAAATACCTTCAGAAGAGTATGAAACCATCCATAGTTTCCCCGAAAATGCAGAGAAAATGACGGAGAATATCCACAAGCTGAGAAAGCAATATAAGCTCCCGTTTTTGGCTACTGACAGAAATGTTCTTAACCTGCCGGGCGTAGGCAAAAGTAATACATTCCGCACTATCGGAATAACATTCGACGGCAGAAGAATCCTGGAATTTGACCATGATGGCACCAGGAGGCACAGTCCAATTATCAATAAATTAGGACGAATAACAGTCGTAGAGTCCAAATCCATGAGTAATTACCTGCAGCAAATGAAGGAAATGGGGGAAGACCTTACAGAATACAACGATGTATATGGCTATTCCATCGGTGAGACTGAGTTCAGAATCCCGGTGTATGAATATCCCAAATACGAGTTCGAAATAACTGAAGAAATGTCTAATCTGGAAATCTGATCCGGGGACCGGCATTTTACAACGGGGCAGGATAATCCATGCCCGATTGGTATCAATTTTGATATCCACTGTTAATTAACTAGATTTGCACACAAAAAGATATTGTTTTGCGTAAATTAATAGTATTGTTCATATTGCTTGCCGCATCAGTTTCCTTCAGTATAGCTGAAGCGAAACAGGTGAAGAAGTACTTCCACCGGGCGGATCATGAAATGGCGGTTGATTCTTTAAGAGAATATTTCGGAGAACACAAAATAATGCCTGAAGAATACGAACTGGAAATATTAATCGCCCTCTCCTATTTTCCCGAGCTAAGGGATGTCAATATTATTTTTCTTCCAAAAAAGATTAAAACTACTATGGCTTGCCGTCCAAGTATGGATGCCATTTTTAAGGATAAGGAAAAACGTGTGTATCGGATTTTTATTAATAATCTTCTCGAAGGCAAAAACGGGGTGAATTATGATGATGTCCCATTTAACGCACGCATTGGATTGGTAGGACATGAACTGGGCCATGTGGTGGATTATATGCAAAAGTCGATGTTGAGAATAATCGGTAATGGCATTGGTTATGTAATGAGTGATACCTATCGGAAATCCTTCGAGGCCAATGTGGATAAAATTACTGTGGAGCGCGGGCTCGGTTGGCAACAATATGCATTCGCAAGCTTTGTACGTAATAAAGCTAATGTGAATGAAAGCTACCTGGAGTTTAAGGAAAACAATTATCCATCACCTAAACGCTTCAAAGGATGGATGCAGAAATTCCCTGATCTCTATCCATTAAAAACTATTGAAAAAACCTTCGGGGGCTGATAAAAGCTTACTATATTTGCTATCCTGATATACCTGATCAGGAAGGATAAATTGGTCAGGAAGTAAAATCCGGAATAAATGGATATAGTATTAATCATCATCGGGGCTTTTTTAATGCTCATTGGCCTGATAGGCTGCATACTACCGGTAATCCCGGGCCCTCCCATTTCCTATGTGGGAATATTGCTTCTTCATTTTACAGAAAAATACAGCTTCAGCGACAAATTTCTGGTCATATGGTTTTTGCTTACTGTAGCTGTTACCGTTCTGGATTACGTGGTGCCTGTGTACGGCACTAAGAAATTCGGTGGCACAAAAAAAGGGGTTTGGGGTTCAACCATAGGCCTGGTTTTGGGTTTATTCTTTGCTCCCCTCGGGATAATTATAGGTCCGTTTCTGGGAGCCTATATCGGAGAACTGATTGCCCACAATGATTCTCAAAAGGCGCTTCGTTCAGCCATTGGATCCTTTATGGGGCTGATCGCCGGAACCGTTATGAAGCTGGCTGTTTCAGGCATCATGCTTTTTCACTTTGTAAATATGCTGATCTGATATGAAGAACACAACAGACATTGCCAGATTAAAAAACATTGCCAGATCCATCCGCAAATCAGTTGTCAATAGCATAGCAGCTGCCGGCAGCGGGCACACAGGAGGTTCATTGGGCCTCGCAGATGTGTTTACTGCCCTTTATTTCAACATACTTAATCATAAACCGGAAGAACCTGAATGGCCCGAACGCGATCGCCTGGTGCTTTCTATCGGCCACGTAGCTCCTGTGCTTTACGCTACCTTAGCCGAAGCCGGATATTTTTCCAAAGAAGAATTATTAAGCCTGAGGCAACTGAATTCAAGGCTGCAGGGACACCCGGGAAGAGACCACGGCTTGCCCGGACTTGAGCTTTCAGCAGGTTCCCTGGGCCAGGGTTTGTCTGTCAGCGTAGGAATGGCCCTCTCGGCAAAGCACCTGGATAAAAGCTGGAAGGTTTTTAGCATACACGGTGACGGTGAGCTGCAGGAAGGTTCAATCTGGGAAGCAGCCATGAGCGCTTCGCATTACAAGCTTGACAACCTTATAGCGCTGGTGGACAGAAATATGGTACAGATTGATGGTAAAACCAGTGATGTCATGGATATCGAACCACTGCAGGACAAATGGAAGGCCTTTGGCTGGGAGGTTCTTGACTGTAATGGTCATGATTTCGAAGATCTGCTGAACACGTTTGAAAAAGCAGGCAACATCATTGGAAAACCTGCTGTGGTAATTGCCCGCACTGTAATGGGAAAAGGAATTCCGGAAATTGAAAACGATTACCGCTGGCATGGCAAACCACCGGCAGCCGGACAGGTAGAGTCCTTTTTAAAAGCAATTGATCATGGAAAGTAATCATATATTCAAAAACAAAGGTGACAAGCCTACCCGCCTTGGGTTTGGCGAAGGGCTGAAAGAAGCCGGAGAGCGAAATGAAAAAGTCATTGCTTTGGGTGGAGACATAACCGGGTCAGTGAATGTAAATTTTTTCAGGGAAGCTTTTCCTGACAGGTTTTACAGCCTGGGCATCGCCGAACAAAATGCCGTGGGTGTTGCGGCAGGGATGGCCTTGAGCGGCCTGATACCCGTTTTTGCCACCTATGGGGTTTTCTCTGCCATGCGCACCACAGATCAGCTAAGGATCAGCATCTGCTACAATAATGTGCATGCAATTATCGGAGGTGCACATGCCGGCATATCTGTAGGTCCTGACGGTGCAACGCATCAGGCACTGGAAGATATCGCCATCACGCGCTCGCTCCCAAATATGACCGTGCTTTCCCCCTGTGATGCTGATCAAACGCATAAAGCCATGCTGGCAGCCGTGAATAAGATTAACGGGCCTGTTTATCTGCGTTTCGGACGTGAGGCCGTACCCAACTTCACCGGTCATGATTATCCGTTTGAAACCGGCAAAGGACAACTGATGAAGGATGGAAACCAGCTTACGATCATCGCCACCGGCCACCTGGTTTGGCATGCCCTGCAGGCCGCCTATGAAATGGAAAACCGCGATATATCAGCCCGGGTTATCAACATACACACCATCAAACCAATAGATAAAGAAATCATTTTAAAAGCCGCCAAAGAAACAGGAAAAATAGTAACAGCGGAAGAACATCAGATATATGGCGGACTGGGATCCGCAGTAGCTGAGGTTACCGCAGCGGAGTATCCTGTGCCCGTGCATATGGTTGGAATGCCCGACAGCTTTGGTGAATCCGGGAAACCGGAGGAGCTCATGCTGAAATACGGCATGAGCAAAGAAAATATTATCAAACAATCACTTGAATTATTAATATGAAATATGAAAAAAATCAAATCATTTTTTTTGATCATTCCCGTGCTGATGGCGTGCAATAGTGCAGGTATTGAGAACTCCGCGAATGATCAGGACAGTGTTTCATCAGACAGCCTGCAAAACAGCCCGGAAGCAACAGTTGAGTACCCCGACATACCCGCAGAATACCTTACCGGCAGGATTAAGGCTGAAAAAGATACGCTATTCACCGAAATAGAAGTACCGGTGGCAAATCGAGGCGGTTTATACCTGAGAAAGGAAGCCCTGGATGCTTTCGAAGGAATGCGTGAAGCTGCTGCTGAGGACGGCATAAACCTGCAAATTATTTCAGCCTTCCGAAGCTTTAATTATCAGAAGTGGATATGGGACAGCAAATTTGACGGCAGACGCAAATCCGGCGGGAAGAATATGCTAAACGAATTTCCCGACCCAAAAGACAGAGTGGATGCCATTCTGAATTATTCAGCCATGCCGGGAACATCCCGTCATCACTGGGGAACTGATATTGATATCAACAGTGTGAATACTTCTTACTTCCTCTCCGGAAAAGGAAAAGAGGTTTATGAATGGCTTGTGAAAAATGCTAAAAAATTTGGTTACTGCCAGGTATATACTTCAGGCCGCGAGGATGGCTATAATGAAGAACACTGGCACTGGAGCTATCTTCCACTGGCTAATGATTACATGCACAACTTTAAGGAAAAAATAACCTATGATGACATACAGGGCTTCAGTGGCAGCCAGTACGCTAAAGAACTGGATGTTATCAAACGCTACGTGCTTGGAAATATTAACCCTGATTGCAGTATCGGCCATAACACCCCTGAAGTGCCGTAACGGTAATACTTTTAGGTGAAAAAGTTTGGCCGCCCGCTTACTTATATTATTTTTGCTTTGTTTTAAAAAATTGATTATAAACTAATCCAATAATTATGAAAATAACGGTAGTAGGAACAGGATATGTAGGCCTGGTTACAGGAACCTGTTTTGCTGACGTTGGTATAGAGGTTACCTGCGTTGATATTGATGAGAAAAAGATTGAAAACCTGAAAAAAGGTATCATTCCAATATATGAACCCGGACTGGAAGAGCTGGTAAAAAAGAATATTGAGAATGGTCGCCTTAAATTTTCCACAGTATTGAAAGAAACCCTGGAAGGCACCCAGGTAATATTTTCTGCCGTTGGCACCCCACCTGATGAAGATGGTTCAGCCGACCTGCAGTATGTACTTGATGTGGCTCGTGAAGTGGGTAAAAACATGAAAGATTACCTGATCCTGGTTACAAAATCAACAGTACCCGTGGGAACTGCCGAAAAGGTAAGAAAAGTGCTGCAGGAGGAACTGGATAAACGCGGCTCTAATCTTAACTTTGATGTAGCCTCCAATCCTGAATTCCTTAAGGAAGGTGCAGCAGTACAGGATTTTCTCAAGCCCGACCGTATAGTAGTGGGTACAGATTCAGATAAAGCCAGAAGCATTATGGAAAAGCTGTACAAGCCTTTCACACTAAATGGTCATCCGGTGATCTTTATGGATATTCCTTCAGCCGAGGTTACCAAATACGCAGCAAATGCCATGCTGGCCACCAAGATTAGTTTTATGAATGATATGGCAAACTTCTGTGAGCTGGTAGATGCCGATGTGAACATGGTGCGTAAAGGCATTGGATCGGACAGCCGCATTGGAAATAAATTTATATATCCCGGAACCGGTTATGGTGGCTCCTGCTTCCCCAAAGATGTGAAAGCTATCATCCGCACTGCCCGCCAGAACAATTATAAGCTGCGCGTGTTGCAGGCCGTGGAGGATGTTAACGAAGATCAGAAGTCAATACTCTTTAACAAACTAATGGAATACTATAACGGTGATATCAAAGGAAAGAAAATCGGTATGTGGGGTTTATCTTTTAAACCGAAAACCGATGATATGCGCGAAGCTCCGGCACTGAATCTGATCGAGAAAATAAGAGAAGCTGGTGGTGAAATTAAAGCATTCGATCCTGTGGCTATGGAGGAAGCCAAACGCAGAGTAGGTGATAAAATCAATTATGCGAAAGATCCTTATGACGCCCTGGTGGATGCCGATGCACTGCTACTGGTAACTGAATGGATGGATTTCCGTTACCCCAACTTCAACGTGATAAAAAAGCTGCTTAAAAAGCCCGTTATCTTTGATGGCAGAAATATTTACGATCGTGTGGAAGTGAAAAAATACGGTTTCGACTATTTTGGAATAGGAATCACCAACAAGGCTTAATATAAGGGCGGTTGCACATAGCGGCAACCGCTTTTTCTATTCTCAACCCATGGGCATGAAGAAAAAAATACTAGTCACCGGCGGTGCCGGGTTTTTAGGATCGCATTTGTGTGAACGCCTTTTAAATGAAGGCCATGAGGTGATCAGTCTTGATAATTATTTTACAGGTGAAAAGCGGAATATCGTTCACCTGATGGATAATAGATATTTCGAAGTGGTGCGTCATGATGTTACCATGCCTTATTTTATTGAGGTGGACCATATCTATAACCTGGCATGTCCGGCCTCCCCGATTCACTACCAGTATAACGCTATCAAAACTGTAAAAACTTCAGTGATGGGCGCTATCAATATGCTGGGCCTTGCCAAAAGGATACACGCGCGAATCCTTCAGGCCTCCACTTCCGAGGTGTATGGCGATCCGCTGGAGCATCCACAGAAAGAATCCTATTGGGGACATGTTAACCCAATCGGGAAACGGGCTTGTTATGATGAGGGCAAAAGATCAGCAGAAACTCTGTTTATGAATTACCACTGGCAGAATGGCGTTGATATTAAGATTATGCGGATTTTTAACACCTATGGCCCGCGTATGCACCCCGATGACGGACGTGTGGTATCAAACTTTATCATGCAGGCGCTTCAGAATAAAAACATTAGCATTTATGGTGAAGGTTCACAAACCCGCAGTTTCCAGTATGTGGACGACTGCCTGGAAGGAATGATCAGGCTGATGAATTCCCGCGACGGTTTCCTGGGCCCTGTCAATATTGGTAACCCGCATGAATTTACCATTAAGGAACTGGCGGATAAAATCATTGATATGACCGGTTCTGCCTCAAAGATTATTTATAAGCCCCTGCCATCTGATGATCCATTGCAACGGCAGCCCGATATAAGCCTGGCGAAAAAGGAGCTGGATTGGGAACCTCGCGTGGAACTTGAAGAAGGTCTAAACAAAACCATAGCCTACTTCGAGGAGCTTATCCGGCAGGGAAAAGGATAAAGCATGCAGGTGATAAAAACCTAACAGCAACTCAAAGTTTCTGAAATAAAAAACAATCAAAAAGATACAAAGAATGAAAATTCTGGTAACTGGCAAAAGCGGACAACTGGGAAGCGCCATGCAGGATGTGGCTAAAGCGGAAGAAAAATATGAATTTATCTTTGCTGACCAGGATGATTTTGACCTGACAGATATGTCAGAAACGGCAAATCAGATCAGAAATATAAAGCCTGACATACTGGTAAATTGTGCGGGATACACTGCAGTGGATCAGGCAGAAGATGAACCAAACATGGCTGATCTGCTCAATGGTGAGGTTCCCGGATTGATGGCGGCATTATCAGCAGAACTGAATTTTCTGCTGATCCATATTTCCACTGACTATGTGTTTGACGGAAAGAATCACCAGCCCTATGAAGAGGATGACCCTTTCAGTGCACCAAGTGCCTATGGGAAATCAAAAATACAGGGAGAGGAGAACATTCTGTTTTCAGCCGAACGTGCGGTAATTATCCGTACTTCCTGGCTGTATTCCGCCACAGGAAAGAATTTTGTAAAAACAATGCTGCGCCTCGGAAAAGAAAAGGAGCAGCTGGGAGTTGTTTTTGACCAGGTGGGAACACCAACCTACGCTCCCGACCTGGCAAAAGCCATTATGAAGATCATCAGCAGACAGGATCAGGCGCAAGGAATCAGCATTTATCATTATTCCAATGAGGGTGCCATTAGCTGGTACGACTTTGCCAAAGCCATCATGGAAGAAAGCGGCCTGAATTGTCGCATCAGTGCCATACAGTCGCACGAATTTCCCGCCAGGGCACCAAGGCCATTCTACAGTGTATTGAACAAAGCAAGAATCAAAGAAGATTTTGACGTGAAAGTTCCATACTGGAAAGACAGCTTAAAAGACTGTTTAAAAAAGCTAAACATATAAGCTGAAAACTTACAAAAAACCAAATGATATGAGCACAACTGACCCCATTATTATGGAAAAAGCCAAAACATGGCTTGAAGGTAATTACGATGAACAAACCAAAGAGGAAGTAAAAAAGCTGATGGACACCGACCAGGACGAGCTTACCGATGCTTTTTACAAAGACCTGGAATTTGGAACCGGCGGTTTGCGCGGTATCATGGGTGTGGGAACCAACCGCATGAATAAATACACGGTGGGAGGAGCTACACAGGGATTGGCAAACTACCTGAAAAAGAACTTCAGCGATAAGGATGAAATCAAAGTGGCCATTGCTTACGACAGCCGTATCAATAATACCTATTTTGCTCAGATTGCTGCAGATGTATTTTCTGCTAACGGTATAAGGGTTTATATCTTCGATGATATCCGCCCCACGCCTGAGCTTTCCTATGCCATCAGGCAACTGGACTGCCAGAGCGGCATTGTGATCACCGCTTCCCATAATCCGAAGGAATATAACGGCTACAAAGTTTACTGGAATGACGGTGCTCAGCTGGTGCCACCACACGATAGTAACGTGATTGAAGAGGTAAAGAAAATCTCAACGGTGGATGAAATTAAGTTCAACGGCAGGCAGGAACTTCAGGAGACTATCGGTCAGGATATCGACAAAAAATATATTGATGATATAACCGGCCTTTCGCTGAATCCCGAGGTGATTATCAGTCAGAAAGATATGAAGATCGTTTACACCCCGCTGCACGGAACCGGTGTTGATCTTATTCCGCGTGCGCTAAAAACCATGGGTTTTGAGAATATTATTAATGTCCCGGAGCAAGACGAAAAGGATGGTAACTTTCCTACCGTGGATTCACCAAACCCTGAAGAACCGGCAGCGCTGGATATGGCGATCAAAAAGGCAAAGGGTGAAGGCGCAGAACTGGTAATGGCTACCGATCCGGATGCCGACCGCGTGGGTATAGCCGTGAGGGATGGCAAAGGCGAATTTATTCTGCTCAATGGCAACCAGACTGCTTCACTGCTCATTCAATATATCGTGAGCCAATGGCAGGAGCGCGGATATCTAATGGGTAAGGAGTATATTGTAAAAACTATAGTTACCTCGGAACTCATACGCGATATTGCAAATAACAACGGAGTGGAATGCTATGATACCCTTACCGGATTTAAATACATAGCTGAAGTGATCAGGGAGCTGGAAGGCACCAAAACATTCATTGCAGGGGGCGAGGAAAGCTATGGTTACCTGGTGGGCGATTTCGTGCGCGATAAAGATGCAGTTATCTCAGCTTGCATGATTGCTGAAGCCGCAGCATTTGCCAAAGAAAACGGCAAAACATTCCTAAAGCAGCTTCAGGACATCCACCGGGAATACGGATTTTATAAAGAAGCCCTGAAATCGGTAGTGAAGAAAGGAAAATCCGGGGCGGAAAAAATTAAAGCCATGATGGAATCATTCCGCAGTAACCATCCCAAAGAAATAAACGGCAGCCGCGTGGTCCGGATCGTGGATTACAGCAGAACCGTGGAGATCAACATGGAGACAGGGAATGAATACCAGATTTACTTCCCGAAATCAAATGTGTTGCAGTTCTATACGGATGAAAAAACTAAGATCACCATGCGACCGTCTGGAACCGAACCCAAAATTAAGTTCTACATTGAAGTGAAGCAGGATCTGCATGAAAACGATGACTACATGGAAGTAAATAACCAGCTTGATGAACGAATAAAAGCTGTAATGAAAGACCTTGGAATATAGATAAAAGCCCTGCCGCTCAAAAAGGCAGGGCCTTTTTTTAAAACTGGCTTTTATTCTTCCTGCCTACTGGCATAAATTCCGGCAAATTATTTTGATTCTTTCTAAATTTCGCATAAAATGATCTTTTCTAAAAAGCCTTCCAAATCCTGCATCAGGTTTTGCTTTTAGGATATCCTCAATAAAAAACAAATTTTTTATACGCTATATATCAACTGATTATACCTGCCCAATAGAAGAATCAGCCCGAAACAAAATGCAATAATATTGGTATAAATACGTAAGTAATTTCATCTGTTTTGTTCATGTTAGCAAAAAGGTTAAGAGGTTTTCTACAGAACAAACTGATACTGCAAATAAAGGGGCCTTAAAGGGCTCCTTTTTTTGTGTGTGCAATATAATTCTTGAAGGATTTTGCTGGTGGCGTAATGGGTGTCTGATTTAGAACATACTTGAGCCGGGGGGTGATGTTATCTTTGTTTTGAGTATAAATCTTGAGCTCACGCCGAAAAGTTCATGCAAATGATTTTCAATGTTTTTTCTTTTTTCTGCAGCAGAAAAGTAAACAAAAATGCCGCCGTCAATATA
>CAYZDA010000021.1:0-49816 GCA_964477095.1 uncultured Bacteroidales bacterium
TAATTTGCCTGATGCTTAATTTTATATCTACAATAATATGCTACCACCGGCTGTGGCCAGGTTAATAATAACACATAACCATTATGCAGAGAATTTGGAAATAGTATTTTATGGGCTGTCATATGCCCCCCGGGCCAGGCAAAATTAAAAACTGCTTAGGTGCATTCATCAAGAGCGAAGCTGCAGATCATATCCCGGCAGCGCACAGCTACCGGATTAGATCACTACATACCGGGGTCAAAATCACATAATAATCGACAAACAAACTGGCAGGAAAAGCGCTTCCTGCCAGGGTAATGTTACCGTTTCAGCTGATAATAAAACATCTTTAGCTCCTGCTTACGCAGCGCTTCAATCTTATGCCAGCGGATACCCTGTACAGCTCCTTCAATAGCATAGAGTTTTGACAGGCATGAATTCTTATCCAGGCAATTAAGACGAATGAAGGTTTTCTCTGTACCCATATTCCTCAGGGTTTCAGGATCAGGTATTAACGCGTTACGCAACTCACCTGCAAGTACCTTGCCTATATTCGGCAGATCTTCCAGTGCAGACATGATTTTTGAATTTAGGTTAGGGTTTAGGTATCAACGTAGTTTTCTCAACTGAATTGCTTCCGGCGCCATAAAAACCAGCCGGTTATTAAGAAAGCAGCCGTATAGCCAAGGCTTAAATATTCATGTAAGAACAATTCCATATGCTGATAATTAAATCTTTCAAAAGACAGGCCAGGGAATGCATAGGGATAATAATCCACATGTTGCCACTGCATAAGGATAATGCCCGCAATCATAGCCATTATTCCAATGCCAATTGATTTAAACGAGTTGCTGAGCCATAATGACAATTCATATTGCAGCGTACTCATGGCCAGCGTTCCAATAAATATCTTAATGGTCCACCAGAAAAAGCTTTTAAGATCGGGTGAATGCCCTTCAAAACCCAGGCCGGGAGCAATTACAGACAATAAGTAGGCAAATCCAAGCAAAATGAGCGCATAAAAAATATGGGTAAACAGGTTTAGCAGATTAATTACAGCCCATTTCGAAAGGTAAATATTCAGACGGGTAACTGGAGATGTCAGCAGCATCTTCCAGCCACCATTCGAGTGTTCAACATTGAGAATAAGACTGTTTAACAGAATGATAAACAGTGGCAAGAGAAAATATGCGGACGTACTCCACCCCTGGCTAAGGATTTTATCATAGGGATTTACGCCATGCCCGATTAATTTGTCACCTGCAAAAAGATAAATCAGCAAGATCAGTACTGCCAGCAAAAGCGGCCCCAAAATACATATCCAAAATGCAGGTGTTGATTTTATCTTGCGCAACTCTATGGCTATCATACTACTTTTCATGATTTTCTTCATTTGTCAGGTTTAAAAACATTTCTTCCAAATCAGCCTGGTAAGCAGTGGCATGAAACACATCCAGATTGTTATTCACCAGTTCCCGGTTCAGTGCGGCTATTTCATTTTCGTCCTCACATTCCACAAGCAGGTATCCGTCTTCCCTTTTTTCTACCTGCCGGTGCGTGGCTAATATATCTTTTGCTTTTGGGTTGTTGTTGGTATTGAAAATTGCCCTCACCGAGGAAGATTTCAACGCCTGTAATTCTTTACGGCTTCCCTGGAAAATGATCTTGCCTTTCTGAATAATTCCTATCCTGTGGCTTACCTTTTCAGCTTCACTCAGCAGATGCGTGGACAGGAATATGGTAATTCCCAGTTCCTGATTTAATTCAATAAGGAGGTCTCTTATTTCACGTATTCCTTTGGGGTCAAGGCCATTGGTAGGCTCATCCAAAATCAGCAGGTCGGGTTTTTGCAGCATGGCTATTGCCAGTCCTATCCGTTGTTTCATACCTGTGGAATACGTATTCACTTTTGCACGGGCGGCCTCCTGCATATTCACCTGCCTGATCACCTCCTGCACGCGAGCTTCATCCACATTACGAACGGCTGCCTGAATTTTAAGATTGGAATAACCACTCAGGTGCTCATACAGCCCGGGTGATTCCACCAACACGCCAATACGCTTGTTGACAGCCATTCTGTCGCTGTTATCATAGCCCAGCAATTTAATACATCCCTGCCTGGCCCTGAGCAGGCCCAGCAAAAGCTTAATGGTTGTGCTTTTACCAGCTCCGTTAGGGCCCAGGAAGGAATAGATTTTCCCCTTTTCTACACGGATACTCAGATCTTTTACAACGTCTTTTTTCTTTCCGTATGCATAACTGAGACGACTGGTTTCAATGGCATATTCTGTCATAGGTCATGATTATATTTAAAGTTCAGGTGTTAACCAATATTGTGCCAATTAGGCCTGATTCGAGCGCCAGCTAATGGATCCATAATAATTTCACAGCCGGGCAGCCGTATGAATGAATATGGACTCAGCACTTTCCTCTTCCGCCTTCAGCAGCTTTTCACTGTTGCTGTTGACAAATGAAATATTACCCAGTGTGGTTGTTCTCAGAAAAATCAAGGTTAATTTGTCTCTTAAGTCAGCTCCGGGGGAATCAGCCCTTTCCTGCAGGTAAGCCATAAAATCTGTAATTAACTCCTGGCCTGCAGGATAATACTTCACACTATATCGTATCCCGAGTATCTTTCTCTCCTCCTTCTCCAGCAGTTCATTTTCAACCAGATTATCCCTTACATGCACATAAAAAGGCACCTGAACCGAAAGTTCTTCTATCCATTCAGGCAATGATTTTAATGCCTGATTGCTTCCAATGGCATCCACCACATGATTAATAACAGGAAAAGCAGTAGCAGTATCATCCCGTAGTACAAGATCACCGTCCTGTACATCAATCTTGCCCATCATATAAGCCTCGGCCAGTGCAGCAAATGTAACTATATTCTGCATCCTCGCTTTTTTAACGAGCATCTTTTTTTCCGGATGACCGTGATCAAGCATTACAAGCCGGTGGGGGAGCTTCAGCTGTCTCATAATAGTTCTGTTTTTGCATTTGAACCAAATTTAGTAGATTTAAAACTAATAGCGCCAGTATAATTCATAAATTTTGTTAAAACATAAATATGCTATAAATAATTAATTATTTTAGCTGAACAAATCTCCTAAATATTAACCCCATGAGTAAATCTACCATTTATTGTTGCATTCTTATGCTGCTTTGCTCCTGCGGTATTTTAAATGCACAACAGATAAAAATAAGCGGCACACTGAAAGACAGTGTTAGCAAGGCGGGTTTACCTTATTCAAATGTGATCGTGGTGGACAGCAGCAATACAGTGATAGCAGGCAGTATGACAGACGCCAAAGGCAACTTCAGAATAAAAATAAAACCGGCTAAAGATTTAAAGTTGAAGGCAAGTAGCCTGGGTTATAAACAGAAAATCAAACCCATAGAAAGCACAACCGGGAATTTTGATGCCGGCATAATCTACCTTCCTCCAGATACAGCGGTACTGAGTGAGGTAAGCATAGCATCTCAAAATGAAGTAATCAGCAAATTTGACCGTGATGTTTACCGCGTAAGTGAGGTAAAAAAAGCATCTGCCAAAGATATATTCGACCTGCTGCGCACCCTGCCCGGTGTAATAGTGGATGAAGATAATAACATCAGATACAAAGGCGGCAGCCCGGAAATACTGGTGGATGATATGCCAGCAAAATACATTTATCCTGATCTGGCAATGATACCTGTGGAAAATGTGCAAAAAATAGAGTTGATTGATGCAGCCATGCGAACCGGCGGTGACGGCACAGGCGGCATTATCAATATTAAACTGAAACATGCCACCAGCGATGGTATCAGCGGTGCAGGGAGAATCAGAGGCGGGCTCACTGCTAAAGGCGACAGGACCACTTCCAACGGATATTTGAACCTGAATTACAAAAAAGGAAAGGTGCTGTTCTTTAATAACATCTGGTATTATGACTATGTCAATATTAATAAATCAAGAAGCGAAGGATTTCAAAAATATGAAGGTGATCTATATTCCATGACCGACCACAGTTCATCGAAATATAATTATAGCTACCTGATGGATTATGCCGGTATGCAGATAAACTTCAGCCCCAGGAGCAAGCTTATGATTTCGGGTGGCTTAAGCCGAAGAATGTATGCCGGAACGGGAGATTACACAGAAACCACCACGAACAACGCCCAGATTTACCAGCAGTATGAATCTGAAAGTGAAAGCTTTTCAGAGAGCTATTCTCCACGATTCAGCGCTTATTATCGCGCGAGCTTTGACTCTACTTTAAGGGAGTTTACCGCTTATTTTTCGCATAGCTTTCCCGACTTCAATATCACAGATGAAACAAACACTTATTACAACTGGATGGTGAAGGAAAACCAGGATGTTAATACCACTGATCATTATTATTCCTACGATTTTAAAAAAGAAAGCAACACTTTTTTCAGCATTTATTATAATCACCCACTGAATAAAGACAGCCGCTGGAATATAAGATACTGGGCAGGTTTTAACAATATAGCTAAAGACAACAGTGTGCAGGAGCTAAACGGTACAGTGATTTTGCCATTGAATGAATCATTGAGCGGATACACTCACCGCCAAAGCTTTTCTTTTCGATTTGGAAGTAATTTCGGCAAGTGGAAAATTGATGGTGGAATAAGACAGGAGCATGAGGCATATAATATAAATATTGAGCATTATACTGAATTACTTAAGGACACTCTGATTAAAATTGATAATCAATACTTCCCTTTCGAGCCATCAGCTAATATCTATTACAAGCCAGACAGCCTGCAGAACCTGAAGCTGACAGTATCACGCACAGTACGTACGCCGTATTATACAACCCTTGATGGTTTTGTCAGTAAGTACAGCCCCGTGGGATGGTCGTCAGGTAACCCCGATCTGGAACCTTCAAAATATGTAAATGCATACCTGGGATACACGTATAACAAACCGCTCTGGAATGCAACTGCTGAATTATTCTATAATATGACCAGTAATGCTACGGCCTATCTCTCATATCCGGTAACCGAAACAATATATATGTCCATGCCGGACAATATTGCCTTTAAAAGCCGGCTGGGGGTGGATCTTTCAACCTTCTTTTCCGTTGCCGGGAAGTATTCTTTCAGCGTATCTTCAAGCCTGTATCATTCCTACCTGGATGCCACGGGCATCAACGATAACTTAAAGCTAACGGATGCCCGCGTGGAAAATGTAATCAAAAGAGATTTTGGATATAATGTAAAGCTGAATTCCAACATAAGAATAGCCAAAAACACTTCGGCATTATTCTATATGCAATACAGCAGTCCTGAAATCGACCTTAAAGGCTATGATTATGGCTATATTAATTCGTTCATCACATTTACTCAAAGCTTTTTCGAGCGAAAGCTCCAGCTGTCGTTCACTGCGGGTAACCTGCTTGACGACTTAATCAAATCCGGTAGTTATACCAATTATTTGGGAAGAGAAGAAACCACCGATAATTATTATTCCACACATTTCAGCAGGACATTTTCGCTTTCCATCCGCTACCGGTTCCGCCAGGGCGACCGGAATACCGGGAGCATCGGGCGGAACGGACAGGAAGGTTAATCACTCATATTTCACCGCATCTACAGGATTGAGGTAAGCAGTCTGCAGCACCTGCCCTATAGTAGCAACCATAGCTATCAGTCCGGTAATGAAGAGTGTGACAAGGAACATCCACCATTTGATATTGATATGACTGGCAAATTCAGCAAACCAGCTATCAACGAAATACCAGGCCAGCGGAGCCGCTATGAGATTGGCTACCAACACCAGCCACAGAAATCTCACTACAAACAGCCGCAATATTGAGCTGGTTTCGGCTCCCAGCACTTTCCTGATGCCAATCTCTTTTTTCCTCTGCCGGGTGATAAAAGCAGATAATCCAATCAGCCCGAGTGCAGCAATAAGAATAGCAAAAACAGCAAATATCATAAGTGTGCGAAAGGTACGTAGCTCGCCGGCGTATAAGCGGCCAATTCTGTCCTCAAGCATGTAATAATTAAATGCTGCTCCTGAGAATTGGGTATGCCAGAGATCCTGTACCTGTCCGATGATCTCCTGCCTGTCATCTCCCGTATATGCTACAGTGATGTTCTGAAACCCTCCATTGCTGTGGGTTATTGTAAGCCCCTCTATATCGTAATACAAAGGGCGGAAATGAAAATCTTTTACCACACCGACTATTTTGGAATAGTCTGAAACGGAATCAAAAGGATATCTGAAATCCACACCTACAGCTTCATCCGGGCTTTGGATTCCCAATCGCCGCATGGTGGTTTCATTTATAATGTATTCATTACGGGTACTGTCACTAAAGGCAGCGCGGGAAAAATTACGGCCGGCAAGTAATTCAAGCTCAAATAGATCAATATAATTAGAATCACTATAGATCAGGAATGACTGTATCGGGCGCTCGGTCATTTCATTTTCAAACACCATATCACTGTAGTAACCACTGGAAGGAGCCTGGGAGCAGAAAGAAATCTCATCAGTAAAAGGGAGTTGCCGTAACATAGCTCCGATGGTGCTGATATTTTCCTGAACCCTTGTATTCTCAGCATCAATAATCATCACATCCTGATCCCTGAATCCAAGTTCTTTGTTTTCAATATACTGAAACTGCAAAATCATATGGCCGGCTACTATGATCAGTAATGATGAAATAACAAACTGAAAAATAATTAGGCTGTTTTGGAGTACTGATTTGCTTTTCGCTCTGTACATGCCTGGTTTAAGCACTTTTACAGGATCAAAAGACGAAAGATAAAGGGCCGGATAAAATCCTGCTCCCAGCGAAGTTACTGCAACTACCATGATTACCAGTAATACGAACCTGAAATCAACAAGCATCGCAATACTGAATTCCTTTCCTGTGATATCATTAAACCATGGCAGCAGGAGCTCCACAAATAAGATTGACAACAGCAAACTGATCATGGTGATCAGCAATGCTTCACCATAAAACTGTTTACGTATTTCTCCCCTGGTGGCACCTGCCGATTTTCGTATGCCTATCTCCCGTGAGCGCTTTGTGGCCAGCGCAACAGACAGATTCGTATAATTAAAGGCTGCAATTATTATGATCATAATCGCAATCAGTGCAAACAAAAATACCTGCTGCCTGTCACCGGTGGCAAAATCTTCCCAGTCAAGCCCGCCTTTTAAATATATATCATTGATATTGCGCAAATGAATATTCATATACTCGCTGGGTATTATTTTCTGCCCAAGCACCTGCGTATAGGGTTCATAAAGATACTTATCCACAAATCCTTTCATCTGCGATTGAATATCCTCAATATTTGCCCCTTCAGCAAGCTTAATATATGAAAAATAAGAATTGCTAACCCATCTCACATTCTGACTCTGGATAGGTGAAACCAGGGTGTACATTTGCACAACCAGATCAAAATGCATCCGCGCATCATGAGGTAGATCCTCCATAACACCTGAAACCATGCACGAGTGTTCTTCACCTGAATAATCGATCAACACTTCCTGATTCATGGCCTTTTCCCATTGCCCAAACATTTTCTCAGCTTTGGTTTTGGTGAGCACCACTTTTCCGGGTGCATTCAAAACAGTGGCGGGATTACCCTGTAGCAGTTTAAAGCTGAAAAAGTCAAAGAAATTGCTGTCTGCCAGCAGTATTTCCGTACGGCTGTATGCATCTTCATTTGCTGCCTTAACATTATTGATCCTCAGGTCGATCATGGTGGCATCAACTACCTGGGGATAATCCTCCACCATTGTCTCACCGTAAGGTGGAGATGTGATGGGAACATGATACATATTGCCCTGGAATTCTCCTTTCCGCTCAATCCGGTAGATCCGGTCAGCATCCTCATGGATTTTCCCGATGGAGCTTTCATCAATTATCCAGAAGCCTATAAGAAAAGCCATGGCAAGGCTGATTGCCAGTCCGAGTATATTCAGTATGGAAAAGCCTTTGTGCTTAATCAGTGACCGTATAGCTGTAAGAAAATAGTTTTTTATCATAGCTTATTGATTATTCGTACTTAATAGCATTTAAAGGGCTTGCCAGTGCTGATCGTCTGACGATATATACCACCGTAACAATAGACACCAGCACTGCGGCCAATATGCTTATTACAAAATATACCCATGAAATATTCACTGCATAAGCAAAGTCTTCCAGCCACTTGCTCATGAGATAATAAGCAAGCGGTGTAGCAATAAAACCAGAAATAACTGCAAGCATCAGGATTTCTTTTACCTGAAGCAAAGCAATGTGCTGAACTGAAGCTCCAAGAATTTTTCTGATGCCATTTTCTTTTGTCTTCTGCTCGGCGGTGTATGCTGCCACCGTAAACAGTCCAAGACAGGCTATCAGCAAAATAAGCCCGGAGAAATACATAAATATCAGCAACATCTTTCGCTCTTTCCCATATTGTTTATTCAGCTGTTCCTCAAGATATGTGTGTATAAAAGGCGTATTTGGATTCAATTCGTTCCAGATATCACTAACTTTGGTTAATGTTTCCGTGGTGGAGACATTAAGTCTTATGCCCACCCGGTAAGTATATTGCGGAAGAAAGAGAAAAGCCAGGGGTTCAACCTTTTTGTGCAGCGATTCGAAATTAAAATCTGCAATTACTCCGATAATTTCTCCATCCACCCCCATGCCACACATGATCTTGGTTCCCACGGGTTTTTCAAGTCCAAGAAAGTTCACAGCGGCTTCGTTGATCACCACGCTTTCGCTTTGATCAGAAGCATACTCATCAGAAAAGAACCTTCCCCGGGTAACTTTCACCCCCATAAGATCCAGGTAATTTTCATCTACCATATTAAGTGCCATTGTTTTCTGCATCCTGTCGCCATTGTCATCCAGATAAAAAAGCAATCGGCCGTGCCTGAAGCCGGGAAACGAGGATGCCACTGCCACCTCTTTCACCTCCGGAAGTTGCAACAGCCGTTGTCGTAATACATCCCAGTTGCCTGCCGTGGAAGCTGTGCGGGTTTCATTCACAATAAGCAGGTTTTCACTTTCAAACCCAAGCTCTTTGTTTTCCATGTATTTAAGCTGAGCTAAAACTACAAGCGTGGCAAATATCATACCTGTGGAAATAACCAACTGCAAGGAAACCAGAACTTTTCTGAGGGTGGCAGCACTAAATCCTTTTGTACTGACTCCTTTTCCAGAAAGCCCGCTTTTAAGCGCCTGCACAGGATCGTAACCTGATAGTATTACAGCAGGATAGATCCCGCTGATAAATGCAGTGAAGAGCCATACCAGCAGTAGCATCAAAACAAAACGCCAGCCCTGCGAGGAACTTATCACCGATGGGAGCGACAGGTTGAGATCAGTGATATTGTTAAATACCGGCAGTGCCAGTTCAGCCAGTATCAAAGCAAGCAAGGCAGCCAGCAGAGTTACCATTAACGCCTCCATCATAAACTGCCGGAACAGTTGGAATCGTCCGGCCCCGCTAACCTTTCTCACGCCAACTTCACGTGAGCGGCTCATCGAGCGTACGGTTGCAAGGTTTATATAATTGATGGCAGCAATGAGCAGTAGAAATGTAGCCACAAAGCCAAAGATGTAGATATATTTTTTATTGGAGTTGGAGGCATGATCATACATTTTGTCCAGATCAAAATGAATATCACTGATGTTCTGAAGATAGAACCTGGCCTCTCCATGCACCTCATGTTGTTTAATCCATGGATCAATCTCTTCTTCTGCCCATTTACTCAGCTTCCGGTTAAAGTCAGTTATATCGATTTGCGTGGAAGTTCTGATGTATGAATGGCAGCAAATGTGCAGCCAGTCCCGCTCCAGGGCCTTAAGTCTTTGTTTGGGCATACTTCCCTGCGAAATAAGCGCATCGAAATTAAAATGTGTGGGCAATGAAGGTTCCTTTACCACTGCACTTACTGTGTAATCTTTCCCATCAACCTTCAATAATTTCCCTACCGGGTCTTCATTTTTAACAAAAAAGGTGTGGTACATTTTTTCAGAAATAACCAGTTTACCCGGATCTCTGAGCGCAGTTTCCGGGTCACCGTATAACAACTCAAAATCAAGCACATCAAAAAATGAAGAATCTGCGAAGAAAAAGTTTTCGTAGTTGATCATTGTATTGCTGTCGCTCACAGTTTTGATAGAAGAGATAATGGCATGAGTGGCGGCCTCCACTTCCGGATAGTTATCCAGCAGGTATCCATTTATTTTTATAGTTGTTGGTGCAAAGTGGTCGATCTGCCCGTTAAGATCAGCTTTTTCTGTAATACGGTAAATATTTTCAGGTTTACTGAAGCCGGAATCATAGCTCAATTCATGATTAATAAAAAGGTAAACGAGCATCAGGGCAGCTATTCCCACCACAAGTCCGAGCATGCTAATAACTGCATAAACTTTGTTTTTGAATAGATTCCTTACAGCTGTTTTGATATAATTCCTGATCATGATTTATTCATATTTAAGTGCATCCACAGGAGATTTCCTGACGGCTTTCCGGGTTCGCACAAAAACTGCCGAAAGCCCCAATAACAAGGTAATTATCAAACTCATAATAAAGGGAAGAGCCCTTATTCCTTCCACATAGTGGAAACTCTCCAGCCACACCGACATGGCGTACCATGCCAGTGGAGCGGCCAGAACATTGGCCATCAAAATGAGCCAAAAGTATTCCTTTATCAGCATTACCAAAAGGCCGGAACCTGATGCTCCCAAAACTTTTCTGATTGCAATTTCCTTAAAGCGATAGTTGGTCATATAAGTGGCCAGCCCAAGCAGCCCTATGATGGCTATGAGAATGGCCAGAAAAGTAAAATGCATGAAAATAGCCATCATCCGTATGTCTTTCTCATAAAGCCTCAGATTTTCAGATATTAGGGGCTTCATCTCCAGTGGCTGTTGCGGTTGTATTTTTGGCCATTCTTTCGCAATTCGTTTCATTACATCTTCATGCAAGGCAGTTGCTGATTCAGCCCTTAGCAGAAGGTAATTATGATCATTTGCTGCTATGGAAATCACCAGCGGGCCTGGCACTTCCCTGAAGGACTGGTGATGGAAATCCTTTACTATACCAACTACTTCTCCAGTGTCTTCGTTAAGTATTATCCTTTGCCCAACAGCACTTTCACCGGGAAATGATTTTGCGGCTGTTTCATTGAGAATAAAATGACGACCGGCACGATGACCGGCTTTTTTTGAAAAATCTTCTCCGGCTGTAAGCTCCAGGCCCATGGTTTCCACTATGCCATAATTGCTTCTCATGGTATAAATGACCTGCGCTATTTTATAATCATCCTCCAGCCACCTGAAACCTACCACTGCTGAGCGTGTATGAGTGGGATTTTCCCGGGCTACTGTAACCGACTCAACCCCTGGCAGATTTTCGAGGACTCTCTGCAGTTCCTGGAAGTTATCTTTGGTGTCTCCGTGCAGAGGTATCATTAAACCCTGATCAATATCATAGCCATAATCAGAAGAGTTAATAAAAACCAGCTGATTAAGGACTATAATTGAACAGGTAATCAATGCCGATGAAAAGAAAAACTGCACTATCACCAGTGCCTTCCGCAATCCCTGTTTTCCGGGTCTGCATTGCTTTGACCGCAATAACTTAACCGGTTTCAGTGACGACAGGAAAAAAGCAGGATAAAGACCGGCCAGCAAACCAGTAAGCAGCACCGTTGCGGAAAAGATGAGAGGAACAGGATGGCTGTATATCATACCAACCCTGAATTCTTCCCCGATGTAGCTGTTAAACAGCGGAAGCACAAGCTCAACTATTCCGATGGAAAGAATTCCTGCTATCAAAGCCATAAGAATGGATTCACCCGTATATTGTATCAGGAGCGACTTCCGGTCGGCTCCTGCCACCTTCTTTATGGCCACCTCCGGTATGCGGCGTGAAAACTGAGCGGTTGACAGGTTGATAAAGTTGATAGAAGCAATAAGGAGAATCAGTAAGCCGATGGCCAGAAATATCATTACAGTATCAATATTTCCCAGATCATTTACATCGTATGAAAATTTCGAATACAAATAAATCTTTTCGAATGGTTGCAGAAATATCTTATTTATAGATGAATCTTCCTCAAGAAATGGCTGTATATGGTCATGAATCTGTGCCTCCAGCTCATCAGTATCAGTATTTGGCCTTGTAAGCAGGTAGGTGTAATATGACATCCTGTTCCAGGCAGACAGGTCTACCCCGGTGTTCTCAATATTGACAAGCGGAAATACCAGCTCAAACTGAAGGTGCGAGAAACCAGGGATATCTTCAATTATGCCGGTTACAGTGAGCGGGAACCTGTCATCAATAATCAATTGCTTTCCGTATGCTTCGGATGCAGAGCCAAAATACTTCTCTGCAGCCTTACGGCTTAACACTATCGACTCCGGATTATCAAAGCATTGCTGAGGATTTCCTTCGATAAACGGAAAACTAAAAATCAGGAAGAAGTCGGCATCTGCCATGGCAAACCTGCTGATAAACTGCTGCCCTTCTGCTTCCACCATCATTCTGTCCATCTGCTGAAAGCGGGTAGCGTGGGTAACAGAGGGGAAATACTCCTTAATAGTTGGTGCCAACGGGCCCGGTGTAAGTACAATATCGTCGTGTGAATCCGTATATTGCTGCCTGTGGGCCACACGGTAGATATTATCTGAGTTTTCATGAAAGCTGTCATAGCGAAACTGATGTATCACCCAGAGCAGGATGAGCAGAACAGCTGCAAAAGCAAATGCCAGACCCACTATATTGATCACGGGGAACAACCGCTTTTTCCACAGGTTTCTAAATACGCTTTTCAGATAATATCCAAACATGACAACCGGTTAAACGACAATGTTTTTAGCAGCACTTGAGCGGATATCTTCATTGATGACCTGACCATCAAATAATCGCACAATGCGCTGGCTATACTGTGCATCAATTTGTGAGTGGGTTACCATAACAATGGTAGTTCCCTCACTATTGAGCTCCGAGAGCATATTCATCACTTCTTCGCCGTGGGCTGAATCCAGGTTACCTGTGGGCTCATCCGCCAGTATCAACTTAGGATTGGCAACCACTGCGCGAGCTACTGCAACACGCTGTTGCTGACCGCCTGACAATTGCAGCGGAAAGTGGTTTCTGCGGTGCATTATCTGCATGCGTTCCAGTACTTCTTCAACCCGGCGTTTTCTTTCTTTTGAGCCTTGCTTCAGGTAAACTAAAGGAAGTTCCACATTCTCAAACACAGACAGTTCATCGATCAGGTTAAAATTCTGAAAAACAAATCCTATATTGGATTTACGCATTTTGGCTCTTTCCTTTTCATTGAATCCGCTTACTTCCCGGTCGAGGAAATAATACTGCCCGGAAGTGGGATTATCCAATAGCCCCAGAATATTAAGAAGCGTGGATTTACCACAGCCCGAGGGTCCCATTATAGCGACAAATTCGCCCTTTTTAACTTCAAATGAAACCTGATTCAAAGCAGTAGTTTCCACTTCTTCTGTTCTGAATACTTTTGATAAATCAGTTGTTTTGATCATGATTTTTTATTTTAGAATCAGTTTATCTTTATTTCCAAAATTGTCATAAGATGAAATTATGACTTTTTCACCAGGCATCAAGCCTTCCAGCACTTCATAATAGCGTGCATTTTGCCTGCCAATTCTGATATTGCGTTTAGAGGCAAATTCACCTGATTCTTCCACCACATACACCCAGTTACCCCCTGTACTGTGGTAGAAGCCACCTCTTTTAAGGATCAGTGCCTGTTTTGGAGTGCTGAATTTTAGCTTCAGCTGTACGGATTGGCCTTTCTTCAACCTGCCCGGGGGCTGGTCAACAAAAGCCAGATCGGCTCTGAAAATGCCTTCAGATATGCTGGTGTAGATTTTTACTATTTCCAGTACATATGTCTTTCCACGGAAATCAAATTCTGCTTGCTGCCCTCGATAAACCCTGTTGATATACCTTTCATCAATTTCTGCTTCCAGCTTATAGCCGTCAAGATCATCAAGCTGACCAATGGTTTCCCCGGCTCGTTTGGTTTCTCCGATATCAGCAGAAAAAGATGACAACCTCCCGCTGATGGTGGCCGTTACATATAGGTTTGACAGCGATTTTTCCAGCATATCCAGGTTTTTCCTTATGCGCCCGATAGAATTATCGATCTGACTAATCTGGCTTATCATTGATACGGAATCCAGCTCAGCCAGTTTTTTCTTAAGCGCCAGTTCACGCTTCAGATAGCTGTATGTGAGCTGAGCATCTTCAAATTCCTTGTCAGATATAACTCCTTCTTTATGAAACTGCTTTTTTCTACGAAAATCTTTCCCCGCCAGTTCAAGCTGTAAGGTGATGTTATTCAGCTCCAGCTTTCGGGTGTACACATTCTGCTTCAGCCCGATGCGGGAGTTCTGAAGGTTATTCATTACGTCATACATCCTCGACTCCTGCTCCATATACTGAAGCTCCTTATCGGTGTTGGAAAGTTTAAGGATAGTATCAGATCGCACGAGGGTATCACCATCTTCCACAAAAATCTTCTCAACATATCCGCCCTGTACGGCATCCAGATAGACGGTTTTCTTGGGGATAACAGTTGCATCAACAGGTATATATTCCTGAAACCGGTCTTTTTTTACTGATGCTATTGAAAGGTGTTCCTTTTCAACCCTGAGTCTTGATTCATGACTTCTGAAAAAGATCAGCCAGGCAACAAAAATCAGAAAAACTGCACCAATCATCAGCAAAACTATTCTTTGCCAGCTCCATTTTTTCTTTTCAATTTTTCGGTCCATTCCCATTTTATGCAATTTAGCAGCTCTTATTACAACATTATGCCAGCTTACATTACGTCCTGTATGTTAGATTCTTGCACCTTACCCGGCTGGGCTTGCCAAAAAACAACCGTTCACTAACGATCATTTTTTTGTACATTTTTGAACAGTATGTAAAAATTGATTACTTTAGTACAAGTAAAACCAACCCGGAAAATCATGGCGAAATTAGAGGCAAAAGTACTGATTGTTGATGACGATCCTGATATCCTTGTAGCGGCAAAATTATTTTTGAAGCGACACCTTCAGAGTGTTCACACGGAACAAAACCCCAAGAACATTCCGCAATTGATGCAAAATGAAAATTATGATCTGATTCTGCTGGACATGAATTTCTCCAGGGATGCCACAAGTGGTAAAGAAGGTTTTTTCTGGATGAACAGGATACTGGAGATCGACCCCTCTGCCGTGGTTATTCTGATCACCGGCTATGGAGATGTGGAGTTGGCAGTGCAGGGCATAAAAGAAGGAGCCACTAACTTTTTGCTTAAACCCTGGGATAACGATAAATTACTGGCAACCATCACGGCTAACCTCAAGGTGAGGCAATCAAGGAAGGAGCTGGAGGAACTTCGCTCCAAAAACAGGATGTTGCAATCGGATACTGATCAAAAATTTTCCACCATAATTGGTAACTCCCCGGCTATGCAGAAAGTATTCGCCACAGTTGAAAAAGTAGCCCGTACCGATGCCAATGTAATGATACTGGGAGAAAACGGCACAGGTAAGGAAATGATAGCACGAGCTATTCACCGGTCATCCAACAGAAAAGATGAGGTGTTTGTGAATGTTGACCTGGGAGCCATCAGTGAGTCGTTGTTTGAAAGTGAGTTATTTGGCTATAAGAAAGGTGCATTTACTGATGCTAAGGAAGACCGGGCCGGCCGATTTGAAACAGCCAATAAGGGATCAATATTCCTGGATGAGATAGGAAACCTTTCGGTGAGCCTGCAGGCTAAGCTGCTGAGCGTATTACAAAACAGGAAAGTAACCAGGCTGGGGTCAAACAAGGAAATCCCGATAGATATACGGCTGATAACTGCTACCAACATGCCCCTCTACGAGATGGTAAATGAAGGTAAATTCCGGCAGGATCTGCTTTACAGGATAAACACTGTGGAGATAAAACTTCCGCCACTGCGCGAGCGACCTGAAGACATTCCGCTGCTTGCTCAGCATTTTCTGGATATATACAGCAAAAAATATAAAATGCCCCAGAAGCGCATTCAGCCCTCCACCATGAAACGGCTGCAGATGCATAACTGGCCCGGAAACATACGCGAGCTGCAGCATGCTGTGGAACGCGCTGTTATTTTAAGTGAATCTTCCATCCTTCAACCTGAGGATTTCTTTATGAACCAGAATGATGATCAGAAGCCTTCGTTCGAACCCGGTGATATGACACTGGAAGATACCGAAAAAATGATGATCAGAAAAGTTCTGGATAAGCATGGCGGCAATATCAGCAAAGCTGCCAAAGAACTGGGCCTAACCCGGGCATCCTTGTACAGAAGAATTGATAAATATGGCCTTTAAAAATTTCCGGTTACAGATATTCATCAGGGTCATTCTGATCAGTATATCGGTTATCCTGTTGATGTGGCTGCTGGAAACTGGCAGACTACAGTTCACGGCATCGCTCATCGGATTGGCTGTTATTGTGCAGATTATTGCTCTAATACGCTTTGTGGAAAAAACCAATAACAAGGTGACTCATCTGCTGGAAAGCATCCGGCATTCAGACTTTTCCACCTCTTTTTCCTCCCACGGACATGGGAAAAGCTTCGACAAACTGCACACGGCTTTTAATGAAGTGATTCAGGAATTCAATAAAACCCGCGCTGCTGAGGAAGAGCATTTCAATTACCTTCAAACGGTGGTTCAGCATGTGCAGATCGGTATCATCTCATATCGAAGGGACGGTAAGGTAGATCTTTTCAATAATGCAGTTAAAAAGCTCTTCGGGGTTTACAACCTGAGAAATATTCACGAACTGGGAGTAGTAAAGCAAGAACTTCCTTCGGAACTGCTGAAAATGAAAAGCGGTGAGAAAAAGCTCTTTAAACTGGTGGTTTCCGAAGAAATGATCCAGCTTTCGGTTCATGCCACTGAGTTCCGGCTCAAAGGAGAGGAATACATACTGATTTCGCTTCAGAACATCTATAGCGAACTTGAAGAAAAAGAAATAGAATCATGGCAAAAGCTCATCAGGGTACTTACGCACGAAATCATGAATTCCATCACACCTATCTCATCACTTGCCGCCACCATGCAGGAAATGTTCCTGAATGACAAAGGTGAACTGATGCAACCTTCAGAAGTTGACGAAGACACGCTTGAAAGCGTGCAGACCGCCCTGAGTACGATCAAAAACCGCAGCCAGGGATTGCTCAACTTCGTGGAAATCTATCGTAACCTGACAAGAATACCCAAACCTAACTTCCGGCATTTCGAAATCCGGGAGCTCTTTGAGGAAGTAAATCAATTACTGCATATGGAAATGAAAGGGAAGAATATTACTTGTGAATCAGATATCAGACCGGAAAACCTTAAGATTACAGCTGACCCCGACCTGCTGGAGCAGGTGCTTATCAATCTGGTGCGCAACGCTATTGATGCACTGGAAGGAACAGATAATCCTCACATATATGTGAGAGGATTTCTCAACAGCCAAAGCAAAGTAACCATTGAAGTGGCTGACAACGGTCCTGGAATTAAGAATGATATCCTGGAGAAAATATTCGTCCCTTTCTTTACCTCCAAAAAAACGGGTTCGGGTATCGGCCTGAGCCTGTCGAGGCAGATCATGCATCTGCACAAAGGAAGAATAACTGTGAAAACAGAGGCAGGTGCAGGCACTAGCTTTTTGCTTACATTTTAATTATATTAGAAGCGGGAAAATACAAAAGAGCAGCAAAATGAACAAAAACGATATACTGGAAGCTTTCTACCGGATGCGGAAAATTCATACCATCGGAACGATAGTGGTGGTATTGATTTTAATAGCTATCATACTCTACACATACATCAAAGGACCATTGCTGGCATCTAAAATTGAAAAAGATTTTATTCTGATTCTTATTTCGGCTGTGGTGAACCTGGTTATCGTTATTTACACTACCGGCATGATAGCACGCGAGCTATACAAATATAAAGAAGGAGAACATCTTGAACGCAAAATACAGGCTTTCAAAAAAGCTTACCTCAAACAACTGTATCTGATGGGAACTTTCACTGCTTTAAACGGCATGACGTTTTTAATCACAGGCAATACTGTTTTTTTTATTGAAGCTTTTGTGATGCTGCTTTTCCAGTATTCCCTGAACCCGAGTATGGAAAAATTTCTGACCAAAGCCCCGCTTACAGTTGATGAAAAAGAGATATTCCACAAACACAGTTATTAATTTGTTTTTCTGAATTTGCATTGAGCATGTAAAATTTGTATGTATTTTTAACTTTTATTACTTTTAACCTCAGATGAATAAACTCAAAAACTGATTCACTATATGATAAAGATTTACCATAACCCCAGGTGTAAAAAAAGCCGCGCCGGGCTGGAACACCTAAAAAGCAGAACCGGTGATTTTAAAGTTATTAAGTACCTGAATGAAGAGCCTTTCACAAAAAGGAGTCTGAGTAATCTCATTGAAAAAACAGGTAAAGAGCCGGAAGAACTCATCAGGAAGCAGGAAAAAGTGTACAGGGATAAGTATAAAGGCAGGGATTTAAACAGGGAAGAGTGGATTGAAGCCATGGTAGAATATCCGAAGCTGATATCAAGACCTATCGTGGAAAAAAACGGCAAGGCAGTATTGGGTGATCCCCCATCTGAAATTGACAAATTATTTTAAGCATACACTCAAAATCAAAGGCCAATTATGAAAACCCGCAAAGAAAAAGATTCTTTGGGATATGTTGAGGTACCCGTAGATAAATATTGGGGAGCTCAAACACAGCGTTCCAGGGAAAATTTCCCCATTGGGGAGGAAAAAATGCCAAAGGAGATTCTGGAGGCATTTGCTGTTTTAAAAAAAGCATCTGCTCTAACCAACCAGGAATTAGGTGTGCTGGAAGAAGAAAAAGCACAATTGATTGCAAATGTGTGTGATGAAATTCTGAAGGGTAAGCATGACACCCAGTTTCCACTGGTGGTATGGCAGACAGGTTCAGGCACGCAATCAAACATGAACTTTAATGAAGTAATTGCCAACCGGGCAAACTTCATCACTGAAGGTGTGCTTGGGGGTCGAGGTACGATCCACCCCAATGATCACGTGAATAAGAGTCAATCGTCAAACGACACGTTCCCCACAGCCATGCATATAGCTGCAGTTAAAATGCTCTATGAAAAAACATTGCCCGGTATCGAAGAATTACGGGATGAACTGGATGCCAGGGCGAAGGAGTATACTGATGTGGTAAAAACCGGACGAACCCATCTTATGGATGCCACTCCTATCACCATGGGGCAGGAGCTTTCGGGCTATGTGTCGCAACTGGATCACGGGTTGAAGGCATTAAAAAACACTATCCCACACCTGCTGGAGCTGGCCCTGGGCGGAACAGCCGTTGGCACCGGACTAAATGCTCCTGAAAAATTTGATGTACTGGTGGCGAAAAAGATAGCCGAACTAACGGGGTATCCGTTTGTTACAGCTGATAATAAATTTGAAAGCCTTTCGGCCCATGATGCAGTGGTTAGCGCTTCCGGAGCTCTAAAAACACTGGCCGGCAGCCTGATGAAGATCGGAAACGATGTGAGATTACTAGCTTCAGGCCCACGCTGCGGCATAGGTGAATATGAAATTCCTGCCAATGAACCTGGGTCATCCATTATGCCAGGCAAAATCAACCCAACACAACCTGAAGCACTAACCATGGTATGCGCACAGGTGTTTGGAAATGACGTAGCGATTAATATCGGTGGTATGAACGGTCATCTGCAACTGAATGTTTTTAAGCCGGTGATGATTTACAATTTCCTGCAATCTGCCAGGTTGCTCGGTGATGCCTGCAGAAGCTTCTCCAGGCGCTGTATTGCCGGCCTTAAACCAAATCATTACAATATTGAAAAGAATCTCCGCAATACGCTCATGCTTGTAACCGCACTTAATTCACATATTGGTTACGATAATGCAGCTGAAATTGCTAAGAACGCCCACCACGAAGAGATCACACTTCGTGAATCAGCCATACAGTCAGGGAAAGTAACTCCAGAACAATTTGATGAATGGGTTAAACCTGAAAACATGGTATAATGGAATGATATAAAGAAAGAGGCCGGCATATTGTCCGGCCTTTTTTATTGAAATAATCTTCGATGCCTGTGGATAGCCTCTTTGGTCATTTCTTTCAGCACTGAGGCAGCATTGAGTATCATCATATCAGAGGGTGGAAACGGCACAGGTTTCACTCCAAGCCTTTTCCTTGTTTCAGTTGACAGGGCTTCCAGATCGCCTCTGGCCTGTATATAGGCATGCTCGAAATGCCATTCAGCTGTAACCGGATCTGTCTTCATTATCTGGCCGGTAGCAGTTTCTATAAACTCAAGCCTGCCGGTAATCGCCACGTGTTTCACCATCTTTGTTTCCTGCACCCGGGCAGATATTTTTTCTGTCTTTTTTATTTTGATATCATTACCCAGGCTGTCTTTTTTCACATTTCCCTGCTCATCCAGCACATATTCCCAGCCGGCATCCACAATTTTTTCCTCGGTGTATTCATTCTGTTTGATCTGCTCTGGTGAGACCATAATTCCCTGAAGTTTCAATGTGATATGATAGTGATATCTTTTGTCTTTCACTTCACGGGTATCGTAATTTATCCATCTTGAATTCAAATCAGCCAGGCTTATTTTGTACAATTCGCTTTCAAAGCCACGTGGAAGCGCTACATTCGACTGATTCGTCATGATAAACAGCACCTGTGATTTTCCTTTATACAATGCTTCATTAATCAAGCGGTCAACATCCTTATAGTTGCTTATTAACTGCTTCACCCTTCTAAATTCATCATAGGCCCTTCGTGCATCAAATCTTGAATCAGAACCCAGCAGTTTTACACCATGCACATATAAGTATTCGGCAGCTTTACGTTTTGCCTCAACCTTTTCCTGTTCAAAGTTCACATATTGGTAATCGATTCTGTTCAGCACCCTGGATGGCAGTCTTCTCACCAGGTCCTGCCTTTCTTCCATATTTTCATAGATGAGATAGATTTCCTCATATACATCAGGTTGTCCTGACATCCTAAGCTCCCTGATACGCCTGCGGTCTTCCTCCATCGAGAGGCGATAGGCCTTTTTTAGCACCCCTGTTTCCTCGGTTTTATCAGGTTTTCGTGAGAGTTTTCTTACTGCTTTTTCTATTGCCCGGTCATAATGCCCACGTTGAAGATATTTACGGGACGAAACGCAGCCCGCCAGACTGATAATCAGAAAAAATAAAAGTAATCGTTGTAACATAAAGCTTTTTATTAATCAGATACAATATTCAGGCCATTGACAAAAATAAGCTTTTTTGAGCTATGCCAATGTATATGAACCTAAAGCTTGAAGAAAAAGACTGTTGGTTTATTTTTTTTCTTCAGGGCATCTATAGAAAATAAACTCCAAATGTAACTGGTTTTGAGAAAGTGGATTAGATGCAAAAGCCAATATTTTTTCCGGGGTTGTCCGTAAAATGATTAATTTTGTGCGCTTTTAGGAGAATTTACAGAAGAGTAAGGGAAAAGCGAAAAATGTGGTCGAATTTAGTCGGAATAATACTGAGGAACAGATTAACAAACATTATCATACTTGGGATCGTCACACTTTTTTTTGGCTATTTTGCCACCAAAGTTGAGATTTCATATGAAATGAAAAACATGCTTCCGCCCCATGATTCCACTACCGTTGTTTATAAAGACTTCAAGGAAACATTCGGGCAGGATGGCACTACTATGTATATTGGGATTGAGGATGAAGATCTCTTTGATCTGGATCATTACAATGCCTATTATGACCTCACCTACCGCATAAAAGATTTTGATGGTGTCAGTGAAGTGCTTTCCGTGGCCAGATTATATTCCATTAAACGGAATGCAGAACAGAAGAAATTCGACTTTTACAATGTCATCAGGAGCAAGCCTCAAAACCAGGATGAACTTGACAGCCTGAAGCGGCAAATACACCGCTTGCCGTTTTACAGCCAAAAGCTTTATAATAAAGAGAATAACTCAGCCCTGATGATGATCGTGCTGGATGAATCCCACCTTCATTCCAAATCAAGGAACAAGCTGGTGAAGAACATCCGCCAGATAACTGAAGAATTCAGCGAAAAGCAGGATATTAAGGTATATTACTCTGGCCTTCCCTATATCCGCACGCAGGTATCAAATAAGGTAAAGCGCGAACTCCTGCTGTTTGTATTGCTGGCGTTGCTTATCGCTTCCATAGCGCTGTTTCTTTTCTTCCGGTCATTTAAAGCAGTATTTTTCCCGCTGATAATCGTTCTGGTTAGTGTGATATGGCTGGTGGGCCTTACTGACCTGCTGGGCTATCAGATAACCATGTTGTCAGGAATACTACCTCCACTGATCATAGTTATTGGTGTGGAAAACTGCATTTTCCTTCTGAATAAATATCATCAGGAATATAAAAATCACGGCAATAAGATAAAGTCACTTTCACGAGTGGTTCAACGGGTAGGAAATGCCATCTTCCTTACCAACCTTACCACTGCTACAGGTTTCGCTGCTTTTATCGTAACCGGAAATAAAACCCTGATAGAATTTGGTATTGTGGCGGCAGTGAGTATAATGTTCGTTTTTATACTGTCGCTATTCCTGATTCCAATTTTCTTCAGCTACATCAAACCTCCGGAATTCAAACATACCAAGCACCTCGACAGCAAATCAACAAAAAGCATTTTAAAGCACATCGTGGTATTTGTGCGTAAAAGAAGAACAGTAATTTACATTGTTTCCTTTGTGCTGCTGGCAGTGGGAATCTTTGGAATGAGCCGCCTGCAAACAGGCGGGAAAGTGGTGGATGACATCTCGAAGAAAGATATTCTTTATAAAGATATAATGTTCTTCGAAAGCCAGGCCGGTGGTGTTTTACCTTTCGAGATCACTATTGATACCAGAAAGCCCAAAGGCCTAATGAATCTGAAAACACTCCGGAAGATAGATCAGCTTCAGGATACACTGGCTGAATATGATATTTTTAGCGGCCCGCTGTCAGTTGCTGAAGTGGTTAAGTTCAGCAAGCAGGCTTTCTTTAAAGAGAATCCGGCATTTTACAGCATGCCGAATTCGCAGGAGAAAAACTTCATCTTTCCTTATTTTTCATCCATGGACAACTTTGGCAAAGGCATGCCATCCAGCATAGTAGATAGCACCCTTCAAAAGACCAGGGTAAGTGTTCAGATGGCGAATATTGATTCCGACAGAATAAAAGAGGTGAAAAAGAAACTGAGAACTCAAATAGATGAAATTTTTCCACCTGATGAGTATGATGTCCACATGACCGGCACCAGTATAGTTTCATTGAAAGGATCAGATTATCTTATCCGTAATCTGAAACACAGCCTGATTCTGGCTATTCTTGGCATCATTCTTCTGATGACACTGCTATTCAACTCATTTAAGATGGTTCTCATCTCAATGCTGCCCAACCTGCTGCCACTGCTGCTCACTGCTGCATTGATGGGTTACCTCAACATCCCAATAAAACCATCCACCGTACTGATATTCAGTATAGCACTGGGAATATCAGTGGATAATACCATCCACTTCCTTTCTCGTTATCGCATGGAGCTGAAAATCAACAACTGGTACATTAAACCATCTGTATATCAGGCACTGATAGAAACAGGATTTAGCATGATCTATTCTTCCATTGTTCTGTTTTTTGGTTTCATTATTTTCATCCTGTCCTCATTCGGAGGCATAGAATCCATGGGATATCTCATTTCCTTCACCCTGATTGTAGCAGTACTTTCAAACCTGTTGTTACTTCCATCACTGCTTCTAACTCTTGATAAGATGATCACCACGAAATCTTTTAATAAGCCTTTTGTAAAAATTTATGGGAAATCACCCATTGATGAAGATGAGCAGGAAGTAAAAAAAGGAGATGAGAATTCATAAACTACAGTACACGGGAGTTTCAGGTCCTTTGTTTTTTCGCTAAGCTGCGTGAGATGATTGGATAATTATTGCTACTTTTATCCAGTCAAGAAAAAACAATATTATCATGAAGGGAATAATACTGGCCGGCGGCTCAGGGACTCGACTAAAGCCTCTTACTCAGGCTATTAGCAAGCAGCTAATGCCAGTATATGATAAACCTATGATTTATTACCCGTTATCAATTTTAATGATGACCGGCATCAGGGAAATTTTGATAATCTCCACTCCCCACGACCTTCCAAATTTCAGAAAATTGCTGGGTGACGGAAAGCAACTGGGATGCAGCTTCTATTACAAGGAGCAGAGCGAACCAAATGGCCTTGCCCAGGCCTTTGTTATTGGCGAGGATTTTATTGGTGATGACAAAGTGGCCCTGATACTGGGCGACAATATTTTTTACGGTAGCGGATTAATCCAGACACTGCAAGCGAACAACGACCCTGATGGCGGGGTAATTTTTGCATACCATGTAAATAATCCGTCGCGCTATGGAGTGGTGGAATTTGATGATAAAATGAATGCTGTTTCCATAGAGGAAAAGCCGGAAAATCCACGTTCAAATTATGCTGTTCCAGGTTTGTATTTTTACGATAACACTGTGGTTGAAATCGCCAAAACCCTGAAGCCAGGTGCAAGAGGTGAATATGAAATTACAGACGTGAACAAAAAGTATCTGAGGCAGGGCAAGTTAAAAGTGGGTATTCTAAACCGCGGCACAGCCTGGCTGGATACCGGCACCTTTGCATCATTGCAAAATGCCGGTGAGTTCGTAAGAGTTATCGAAGAAAGACAGGGACTTAAAATAGGCTGTATTGAAGAAATAGCATACCGGATGAAGTTTATTGATAATCAGCAATTGCGAAGCCTGGCCGAGCCTTTGATTAACAGCGGCTATGGTGATTATCTGCTAAACCTTTCCGGGAAACCTTAAAAAAACCGATTATCATGTACGTAATAGAAAAATATTCAACAAGAGTTGATAAAGCACTGGAAGATTTACACATTCCGGCTGAACCTGCCAGCCTGTATGAACCAATACGCTATACTGTAAAATCGCGTGGCAAACGCCTACGCCCGGTTATTACTCTCATGGGCTGCGACTTGTTTGATGGCAGCTTAAGCAGGGCTATGCCTGCTGCCATTGCCATGGAAATTTTTCATAATTTCACCCTGCTTCATGATGATATTATGGACGACTCACCCATGAGGCGCGGTAAGCCCAGTGTATATAAAAAATGGGGAACCAGCACCGCCATTCTTTCCGGAGATACTATGTTTGTACATGCCAATGAACTTATCTGTGAAACAGAACCCCGGTATCTGAGAAGAACACTTGCTATTTTTAATGATATTGCCCGAAAAGTATGTGAAGGACAGCAATATGACATGGATTTTGAAAAAAAACCAGATGTTTCTATTGCTGATTATATCAGAATGATCAGATTGAAAACAGCTGTTTTGATAGCAGGAAGCCTTAAAATAGGCGCTTTGACAGGCGGTGCATCACTGGAAGATCAGGAGAGGCTGTATCGTTTTGGAGAAAACCTGGGCATAGCTTTTCAGCTGCAGGATGATTATCTGGATGCCTTTGGCAATGAGGAGCTGGTAGGCAAACAACTGGGTAATGATATTATCACTAATAAGAAAACCTATCTTTACCTGAAAGCCATAGAAGTGGCCGGTGAGAATACCCGCAAAACGCTTCAGGAAACATACATCTCACATGAAGACCCTAAAGTGAAGGTTGATATAGTTAAAAAGATCTACAAACAGCTTAAAATTGATGAGTTTGCACGCACTGAAATGAACAAATATTTCCATCAGGCGAATGTGAACCTTGAGGAAATCAGTGTGCCTGACGACAGGAAAAACGACCTGAGAGAATTTGCGCAAAAGCTTGAGGTCAGGAATAAATAGGCCTCTGTCTATCTCAACAATATCACTGTTCCCTTTTTGGAGTGAGAAGCACCATCCTTCGTTTTGAATTTGAGGATATAAATATATGTTCCCGCCGGAGCAGGGTCGCCTTTATAATTTCCATTCCAGCCCCGGGTGGGATTGCTTGCAGTGAAGATCAACTGTCCCCAGCGGTTATAAATCCTGAAATCATAATCCTGTGCTTCCAGGTAAACATTATAGGGTTTAAAAACCGGATTATAGCCACCGGGAGTAAATGCTGATGGGATATAAACCTTCGACTCCTGCTGTATCATTATGAGATTTGACAAACTGGAATCACGGATACCATAGGGATTTCCTGTATTTTCCACAGCTTTTATGTAATAATAAAAATTGCCAGTGGACCCGCTTAAAGCAGATACATTATCCTGGTAAACTCCACCGTTATATAAATCCTGAGCCAACAAAAGGCTATACTTAGCGGATGACTGCTCACGCCGGTATATGCTATAGAGTGACGGAGTTCCCAGCCAGCCGTCAAATTCGTTCCACTCAAGCCGGTTTAGCATAAAATCAGCGTCTTCACCCGTGAGCAGAATATTATTAACCACATTCGACCCCACTACCTCGTTTTCGCATGTATCAGTGGCATATGCCTGATAATAATAAACTGTATTACCGGAGTTAACATTTGCATCCTGAAATGAAAAGACCTGTGAACCGGTATAAGGGATTTTAGAAAGCAGCTGAAAACCGGTTCCGGGTTGTTCAGAACGATAGAGATTAATACCTGCTGAACTATTAACCGTATCTATTATTCCGCGAATGTTTATGTCTCCCGAACCATGATCCACTGAAGCTGAAGAAAGGTAAATAAATCCGGGTGCAGACGGCTTAACATGTAAGAAGCACTGCCGGCAGGTGGATGATGATCTGGTGCCGGAAGAATTTACCGCCCTAATGAAATAACAATAATGGGTGCTGTCAACCAGATTACTGTCTGTAAGCGTCAGATTCCCTGACGAATTAAATGCAACTTGCTGAAATGGGCCATTATTGGTGCTGCGTAATATATGATAACCACTTAGCGTGTCTTTCATATTGATGTATTCATTCCAGCTGAGAGTAACTTTGTTTTCACAGATATTCCGGTTGGCATTCAGTACCAGATTCTGGTGATCCTTCCCGGAGGGACTGGTATTCCAACAGGAATCAAAGGCCAGAACATTATATTTATTAACTGCATTACAGCCGTCTGCCAGCGAATCAGAATAATATGTATTACTAATTCCATAAAGCGTATCAAGAGGTGTCCAAAGGTTATTTATTCTTTTGAAGATGATATATCCATAGACATCCCGGGCAGTGCTTTCACTCCATTTTATAACAACATCTCCCTGATCTACTGACACACTGTCTATTTCCGGCACAGGCGGGGGTAGCTTATCCTGAAAACTGCCCCCGTCATAATTTGAACGGGAGATGCAGAGTGAGTCACGGACTTCTACCTGATATAACAAATCACCATTACAGATATTAATAGAATCCTCATAGGACAGTGAATTAACTGAGTCAATCAATTTCCAGTTATCGGAAGGTGGTTTCTGCCAGATATAGTACATCTGTCCAGGAGCGGGTTTGCTGTAGTAAGGACTGTTCCAGCCAAGCTGTGCTATGCCTGTATTTACGCCGGGGTTAATAACCGTGAGCAGCATAGAGCGCATAGTATCACCGTGAACCTCCACAAATTGCTGTGGGAGTATTTGTGATACGGTGCTTACGGAGTAAAAATTCCCGGGTACTGCAAGTGAAGACACATCGGATAGGCTTGTATTTGTTCTGTCCCAGATGGTATCAATCGCCTGAAATGCGGTGGTGGCACTGCTACTTCTGTAAATGACATAGCAATAAAAAGAAGAGGTAAGATCAGCTACTTCCAGCCACTGAACACTAATTTCGCCTGTATCTTGAAAACTAATGCATTTCAGCTCAGGAGCCGGTAGTGTATCGCCAAGTAAAAGCAATTTATGTGCTGAAAAGCCGGCTTCCGTCTTAATCCCCTGTTTATCTCCTGCGTGTAATGACATCAATCCAGACATGAAAGCCACAAATAGAAGTAAAGATTTCAGGGCTACAGGCTTCATATCATTTATTATATTTTGCCAATCACTACCTCACAAATATCATCAAACATCATGTATTTATTGGCGAGTTCTCTGATTCTTTCTGCATCAATTATCTTCACGGCATTAACGAATGACTGGTAATAATCGGCAGGAAGCTGATGATCGGAAAGTTCCACGAATGAGTTAAGGCGGTCGAAATCTTTTTCCAGTGACCTGAGTATCTTACCGGGCAGATACCTTTTCACCAGGCCAAGCTCATCATCTTCCACCAGGGTGGTTTTCAGCCGGTTGATCTCTTTATAGATTTCCTGCAGAGCCAGTTGTGTATGTTGGGCACCCACCTCGGTAGCTATTACCCAGATGCCTGTTTGCTGTGTACTGCCTATGGCCGATCTTACGCCGTAGGTAAGTCCCTTTTCTTCGCGCAGGTTTTTCATCAAACGCGAGCCAAAATAACCTCCCAATATGGTATTCAGGACTTTCAGATCAACAAAATCAGAGTGATTGCGGTTTCCAGTTTTCCAGCTCAGGCGTATTGCTGACTGCAAAGCATCATCATGATATATGTGTAGTTCCCTGCGTTCATTGCCACTGCTCAATTTGGCTTTAATTTCCTCCGGATGAGCGGGCAGATTGAGTTTCCCAAAAGTTTCATTAAGCTGTGGGCTTGCCTCCTCAGGGTTCATACCTGAAATAAATATCCTTATTCTGCTGTTCAGGATGTACTGCTGGTAAAAGGAAATCAGATCATCCCGGTTGATAAGATCAAAAGCCTGGTCGTCCACCTTGTGTCCATATGGATGATGCTCTCCAAAAAGCAGTGGTTTCATTTCATTTTGGGCCTGGTAGGCTTTGCGCTTCACATTCGTCTTGTGTAATTCGCGGTATTTGTTTTTAAGCAGCCTGAATTCCTTTTCAGCATATGCAGCTTCTGCCACAATTTCATATACCAGCTTTAAAAGCTCATTGAAGTCTTTTCGCAGCCCTCTTACCTTTATTGAATTAAAATCCCTTTCATAGGTTGGATTTATAGAAGCCCCATAAAAGTCTATGGTTTCAGCTATTTCTTCAGAACTTTTATCCGTGGTTCCTTCCAGCAGCATAAGGGCTGCCAGCTGCGACTGCAAGGTCTTCTCCTCCATTGAGATACCTCCGTCAAAGCGTATTACCATCTTAAAAAGACTGGATTCACCATGAGCCAGATAATACACTGGTGCACCGTTGTTTAACTTGTCAGTGATATATTCAAAAGGGGTTACTTCCCCGATTTCTTTTACATCGGGAGCAATTGATCTGTCTAAATCCATAACGATAATTTCTATCTGATTAACGTGAGAGTACCGGTTAATGTTTTACTCTCACCTTCCACACCGGTATAAACAATGCGGTAAAGATAAACACCTTCGTTGGCGGGACGGTCAAGATGATTGCCATCCCAGCCTTCATTGATGTTTTCAGTTTCAAAGATAATATTTCCGGTGCGATCATAGATGTGCATACGGAATGATTCCACAGCTACTCCGTAAGCCCTGAAAATGTCATTAGACCCGTCGGCATTGGGAGTAAAGGCATTGGGAACATATACCTCCGCGCATTCCTGCACTACGAGATTAAAATCATGAATAATCTCCTGCTCAGCATCATTGACTACAGTAACTGAGTATTCACTATTTTGATGCGGCAGCACGCTGATCACACTGTCAGTACTTCCGGTGCTCCAGAAATACCGTTTACCACCACTGGCCCATAAAGCCACTTTTTCACCGGCACACACTTTTTTATCCTCAGAAAATTTTACCTTCCTGATCTCATGACTTTTGATTTCATCGGTTAAAGCGAAATTGTTATCACTGGTGTAGAATGGTTCCGGTGAGGGTTTATCGATGGGAACTTCGTTTTTCACGGGATTCTGGCTGTCTAAAGCAAGCTTCCGGCTTTCAATAAATGGAATTTCTGAAACCTGCTTTTGCTTTTGCTGTATCTGTTTGGCTGCTTCAGTTTTTTCTACAGTTTTAGGCTGATCTTTTTGTGGTTCAGGATCAGGTTTCGCTGGAGTTTCCTTCACAACTGCTTTATTTTCCTGTGCAGGTTCCGGTTTGTTTTTGTCAGTATCAATTTGTTCAGTAAGCTGCTTTTGTGTTGTTTGCTCAGACTGGTTGTTTTCACCATTGTTAAAAACAGCAAAATATAAAATAGCTGCGATGGTAATAAGCCCGGTGGAGGCTATCCACCAGTTTTTCACCGGAGATGAAGCAGGCTTTGAAGGAATACGGCCTTCCAGCTGGTTCCACAGTTCGCCTGAAGGAGTTTCACGGTGACCCTCCAGCTTATCTTTTACAAATTGTCCTATATTATCGTATTCGCTCATTCATTTCATTTTTCATAATCTGCAAGCAATTTCCGCAAAAGCTTTCTGGCTTTTAGCAGCTGAGTTTTGGAAGTATTTTCAGTAACTCCCAGCTCCTTTGCAATTTCCTTGTGAGAATATCCTTCAATATCAAACATGTTAAAAACGGTACGGTAACCCGGCGGCAACTTCTGCACGATATTCAGAATATCTTTAGCATATAGATCTTCTCTTATTCCGGAGGGTCCTGATATGGAATCGGCATATTCGTCAACATCTTTATGATAATAATGCCTGAGGTTGGAGCGGTAGTGATTCAGGGCAGTGTTAACCATGATCCGCTTCATCCAGCCTTCCAGGGAGCCTTCTTTGCGAAAACGCTTCAAATTATCAAAGATCTTTACAAACCCTTCCTGCAAAATGTCCTCGGCGCTTTGCCGGTCGCTACTGTACCGCATGCAAACAGCCAGAAGTACAGGAGCATACTGATCAAACAACAGCTTTTGATACCTCTTGTCTCCCTTTAAACAACCCTTTATTATTTCCTTCTCCGAAGCCATTGTTTTCAGGTATAGGACAGAATTAAGATGATAAAAGTTGCCCTGGAAAAAATACTGACTAATTAATATTTGCTGATTTGTAAAACAGCGTATTACAATTCTTCTTTGAAAATATTTTCATACATTCGCGTTTCACATCGGGTGGAGTAATGGCTTTATATTTTCCGGCCTGGATGTTGAATAGTTCCGCATCCCCAAGCAATTCGTAAAAGGCAAGGTTCATGGCTTTCTCCAGCACACCGGTTTTTTCTTCCTCCAGCCTGATCAGGGCTTTATTTTTTGCTTTCTGAAGTTCTCTGTCTGAAATCTCATTTTCCATAAGGTCACTCACCTCCTCTTCTATTGCCTCATTGGCCTGGCTGATACTGATATTATCATTCAGCTTTCCGCCGATTATCAACAATCCCGGCTCAATATCCCCGGATACCCAGGCATCAATCTGATAAAAAAGCTCTTTTTTCTTTTCCAGGCGATTCTTCAGCCTGGAAGATTCGCCATTGCCAAGCACATCAGAAATAAGGTCATCAATGTAGTAATTATCCGACTGCCGGCCTTGAATGTGATAGGCACGAATAATCATGGAAGAGGGTACATCTTTTTCAACTTCCTTTGTCCTGGGCTCCTGCTGAGCAGGCTCTTCAGGCAGCGAGCGCTGATAATGCTCAGGGGCAGGGGGAACAGAACCAAACCACTTCTTCACCAGATCAAATACTTTTTCTTCCTCCAGAGGAGAAGCAACAGCCAGCACTGCATTATCCGGTGCATAGAATTTTTGGTAAAATCTTTTGGCATTGTCCAGCTGCACTTTTTCAATGTGCGAAAGCTCCTTCCCGATAGTGGGCCAGCGATAGGGGTGCTTTTTGTAGCTTAGTTCCCTGGTAAGTGCCCAAACATCACCATAAGGCTGATTCAGGTAACGCTCCTTAAATTCTTCCATTACGACATTTTTCTGAATGTCAAGCTTTTTTTGGCTAAGATTAAGGTCTTTCATGCGGTCGGACTCCAGCCATAATGCTGTTTCGATATTCACTGCAGGCAGGGTGACATAGTAATTGGTAATATCATTATTAGTAAAGGCATTGTTTTCACCGCCTGCAACCTCAAGTTCGCGATCATATACGGCAACATTTTTGGAGCCTTCAAACATCAGGTGTTCAAACAAATGGGCCAGGCCGGTCATCTCAGGATTTTCATCTCTTGCTCCCACATCATACATCAGGTTGACTGCTGCAATGTCGGTATGTTCATCCCTGTGAACTATCAGCTTCAGGCCGTTATCAAGTTGAAATCTTTTATATGGTATCATAATGGTAGAATAAAGATACAAAATTAATTATTCAGATGATATAAGCACGCTTAATGCTAATCAAACGGCCCGAAATGCATTTTGTTTATAGCAATTGGATCAAGATATAAGCATGCAGCGGGTCTGGCGGTGGTATTTCTCAATGAATTCAACAAATCCATTAAAATTATTACTTTTGTTTTGTGGAATAAGTAAATAAAAACTCAATAAAACCACTTGATATGAAACGAGATGATAAAATTTTCAACCTGATTGCCCAGGAACGGGAACGCCAGATGAGCGGCCTTGAGCTGATCGCTTCGGAAAATTTTGTGAGCGACCAGGTGCTGGAAGCCATGGGGTCGGTAATGACCAATAAATATGCTGAGGGTTATCCCGGCAAAAGATATTATGGCGGATGCCAGATTGTGGACCAGAGTGAAGAGCTGGCAATTGAAAGAGCGAAGGAACTGTTTAATGCTGAATTTGCCAATGTGCAGCCTCATTCCGGTGCTCAGGCCAATGCAGCTGTGTTTTTCGCAGTAATGAAGCCCGGAGATACTTTTATGGGACTGGACCTGGCTCATGGCGGTCACCTGTCTCATGGCTCGCCGGTAAATCTGTCTGGTAAGCTCTACAACCCGGTTTCATATCATGTGCGTGAAGAAGATGGTATGATCGACTATGATGAGATGGCAGAAATTGCCAGAAGAGAAAAACCAAAACTGATCGTTGCCGGTGCTTCGGCTTATTCACGGGATTGGGATTATGAGCGTATGCGTCAGATTGCCGATGAAGCACAAGCCATCCTCATGTGTGATATGGCTCATCCTGCTGGCCTTATCGCCCGTGGATTGCTCAACGACCCCCTGGAGCATTGCCACATCATCACCACAACCACACATAAAACCCTGCGTGGCCCTCGCGGAGGAATGATCCTGATAGGAAAAGACTTCGAAAACCCCTGGGGTATAAGCACAAAGAAGGGAACAGTGCGCAAAATGTCGTCACTTATTGATTCTGCAGTTTTTCCCGGACAACAAGGTGGCCCTCTGGAACACGTGATCGCATCCAAGGCTGTGGCTTTTGGCGAAGCCCTCTCCGATGAGTACATGGATTATATTGTACAGGTGAAGAAAAATGCTGAAATAATGTCAAAGGCGTTTATTGATAAGGGATATAAAGTTATCTCAGGTGGCACTGATAACCACCTGATGCTAATAGACCTCAGAACCAAATTCCCTGATATTACCGGAAAGCAGGTTGAAAACACTTTGGTGAATGCTGATATCACCATAAATAAAAACATGGTACCTTTCGACAGCCGTTCTCCTTTCCAGACATCAGGTCTGCGTGTGGGTACACCGGCAATTACCACCAGAGGCATGAAGGAAGAGCATATGCCTCAGATCGTTGACTTTATTGATGAAGTAATCTCTAACCTTGAGGATGAGGCTGCAATCAATAAGGTGAAGGGTAAGGTTAATGAACTGATGAAAGACTTCCCGCTTTTTGCATATTAATAGTGAATCCAAAAATAATCCACAAAAAAAGGTGCCCTTATTCAGGACACCTTTTTTTTATTAAGCAACTATTCTATTCAGCATCCACCTCTTCAATATCTTCAGGCCACCAGCTTTCAATCATTACTTCATGCTGATCATACCATTTCCTGGCAGCTTCTTCTGCTTCTTCAGATTTTTTTATTTCAGACATAAGATCATGAAGTTCCGTTTCCTGCAGATTGAAATTGGCGAAGAACTTCTCCAGTGTGGGATAGTCATCAGCAAAGCCTTTACGTGAAAGAATAGCACAAACATCCTTTGGAAAAACTTCTTTAGGATCTTCCAAATATTTCAGGTCATAGTTAGCCCACATGTAATGAGGTTTCCATCCTGTAATAACGATTGGTTCTTTTTTGTTGTACGCTTTCTCCAGCCGGTCCATCATAGCAGGGTCACTTGAGGTTACCTGTTCGAAGTCCAGCTCATAGGCTTCAATGGCCTTTTCGGTGTTGGTATGGATACCTGCACCGCTATCGATGCCAATGATCTTTCCGTCGAAATCATCTTTACGATCGTTAAGCTGCAGGATGGTTTCGATGTTAACATACTCCGGAACCACCAAACCAGTAGTACCATTACTGAAGGATTCACCGATTTTCACAAGGTCATCACCATATTTTTTCATGTAGTCGTCATGAGTATGAGGTAACCAGGCATCCAAAAACAAGTCGGCATCACCCTTGGCAAGTGAAGCATAAATAGGACCGGGCTCAATGGATTTGATATCCACATCATAACCTTTTTCTTCCAGGGCTACCCTGGCAAGATGAGTAAATGCAATTCCCTCATCCCAGTCGGTGTAAAGGATTCGAACTGTTTCTTTGGAGTCAGTCCCTTCTTCGCCGCCTTCCTGGTCGCCCCGCTGGCCACCATTACAGGCTGTCATAGCAATCATCGCAAAACCCACGAGGATTGCCATAATTAATTTAAGGTTCATTTTTTTCATAGCAAATTGGTTTTTGAAGTTAGGATTTTTATAATCGATTCACTTTATATTTATCTTGTGGGAGCAAAGCCTGAGTTAAATGTCCGGGAAAAATAGCCATTGACAACCATTCCCGGCCCGGCTACAAAACCATATCCGGTATCTGCCCTGGGAATGCCTACAGTATTTTCAATTTTATCCATTATTTGCTCCTGCGTCTTTAGTAGTTCGTCAGTTTCACAGTCACCATTTTCACCAATTACAGATGAATGAACCAAAACTTCCGTGATTTTCTTATGATCATCCCTACAGCCTGGAAATACCGCCAGCATTTCAGCTACCGGTATTTCTCATTCACTGTATTCAGGCCACGATGTACTTTATCTTCATTAACCTTTACACCCTGATTATTGAATTCCAGCAAGCCCTTATCCCTGACAAAGCTAACAAATTTGTTTTCATTAGCCAGAACAGGAAGTGAAGTAACACCAACTTCACGCATTTTCAGTAAAACATAGCCGGAGCTGCGGTTTATCGACAAGCTTGTCTCCCTGATTTTGTTTCAGAAGACCACGGAAAGATTTTCCACTTTGATTTTAACTGCTACAGGCTTTTTGCTGCAGCGGATTTTGCTCATTGCATTAATATGTTGCCCCTGAAAAAGATTATCTTAGAAATAATATCCGATATTGATATTAAGACGTGCGTTCCATTCCGGATCTTTAACACCTGTTCCGAGTCCTTTACCAAAGCTATCTGTTAGCCAGGGTTGGTTTTTACCCATTGCATAATCCACATAGGTGTAGATGCTACCGGCGGTGACCAGGAAGCCGGGGATCAGGTGATGAGTGTCGTAAAAATTTTCATTGGTTTTATCAATAAGCGTGTAGTCCACATACGGCTGAATGCTGCTGATGGGGCCCAGGTCAACAGGAATAGTATAAGCCAGTCCTGCCACATAAAGATTAGCTTTAGCGGCAACACCTCCTGAATATCCATCTCCACCAACATACTCAAATCCATACGCACCCATTTGTATAACATCCAGATTATTACCTGCATCTGAAGTAGCGCTGTAGTCATACATAATGTATTCTGCTTTCAGGTTGAAGTTTCCGAAGTTACCAAGCACATGACCGGCAAAGGCTGTGGTCCAGTCGCTGACGTCTGCTACAGAATTATACAGCTGTCCCATTTGAGCTGAAGCACCAATCTGCCAGTCATTGTTAATGTCATAGGCAATTCTTGCGTTAAACTGGTTAAGCTCACGCAGGCTCGCCATCACAGTGTCATTGCCAACAACCATAGCATCTCCTGTGGGAACAACATCATAGGAAAAACGTCCGGGGCCGGCATTTCCAAAGGTCACAACACCATCATAGCGCGGACCTTCAGGCTCCTGCTGACGAAAATATGCCAGTGAGATCTTCAGCTTATCCGCAGGAGTAATGTCAAAATTGATACCCATATCATAATCGTCTTCCAGACCCACATAATAAGCTCCGGAGAACCACCATGAATGAGAAGCATTATCTTCAATCCCGAAAGGCACCTGAGTTACACCCAATTCCATATAAACTGCGTCATTAAATTCATATCCCAGGAAGCCGTGGTGGATAAAATGTGTCCCAAATGTTGGGTAAAACCGATACTCAAAGCTAAGATCAACACCTTTCATGGTTCCATCCACATTAAGTCTCCAGGTATCCCAGGTAAAGGCAGGATTTGTCTTTCCGCCACCGGATTCATAATCTGTGTATATTACATTGTAGCGCATGGCACCACCAAAGGTAAATCCATCTTCATCTTCCTGGGCTGCAGCCTGGCTGCTTCCCAACATTACAACCATGAAAGCAGTTAAGACTGCTAAAGTCTTTGCAATAATATTCCTCATAACTAATCGATTATTAATATTATTCAATATTAATTCATATCTTATTAAAATGACTATTTTGATTTACAGTTGCAAATGTATATCATTTCGTTTCGGTTTCCAAATAGCGCAGGCGAAACTAAACCGCTTAACAGGCAAACAAGCCCTGAAATACTGTTATATCTCATACTGGCATGGCAGTATTTTAGCAAAAACTTAATAACAATGAACAATTATTAGGACTTGCTTCTCAAGCGCTTTTAAAATTTGACTTCACTAAAACATATCAAATATCTTTTTGTTTTCTGATTTTTATAATATTGCATCTATATTTAACCGGCCGTCGCTTTATAGTGTCCATAGCCAAGTCTGACTCTTTTTTACTTCTGGTGATAAGTTTATGTTATTATTATTGATCCACAGGCTTAAAAATATATTCTGTTAAATTATATAGTTTTATATCTTGCTGATATAATAATACTTTCGCACAAAATAAAAGCCTGAGAACGATCTTAGGTATATTTAGACGAAAGCATGATTTAGGTTTAATACCTCATTCCTTCAAAATTTGCCTTAATCTGTTTACATTTGTAGTAAAGTTATTTACATGTCAGCAATCAAAAAAAATAAAGTAATAAACCGGGAAATTTCATGGTTGTATTTCAATGAACGCGTATTACAGGAGGCTGAAGATGAGGATACACCCCTCATTGAGCGGATCAGGTTTCTGGGGATATTTTCCAGTAATCTGGATGAGTTTTTCAGAGTGAGGGTAGCCAGTGTCAGCCGCATGGCAAAATTTGATGAAAGAAATTATGATTATGTGGATTTCGACCCTGAAGAGATTCTGAAGCAAATCAATGCTATGGTGATAGAGCAACAAAAGCGCTTCACCTCCATCTACAGAAAACTGATAAGAAAACTTGCCGGGGAAGGCATCCACGTAGTTAACGAGCAGGAACTAAATGAAGATCAACGCAAGTATATCGAGCAACATTTTGATGAAACGATAAGGCCTAATCTTTTTCCTATCATTCTGAAAAAATTTGATCCGGCAACATCATTAAAGGACAAGTCTATCTATCTTGCAGTTGATATGTATAACAGCAATGAAAAGGAACCAAAGCACAATTATGCCCTGATCCGTGTTCCTGACAACCTGGAACGCTTCATTGTACTGCCGTCAAGTGCAGGAAAAAGATACATCATAATCATGGATGATATTATCAGGTATTTCCTGCATAAAATATTCTCCATGTTCAACTATAACCGTTTTAGCGCCTACACTATCAAATTCACCAGAGATGCTGAGCTGGATATTGATAATGATATTTCCAAGAGTTTTATTGACCGGATGTCAGAAGGCCTTAAGCAACGGAAGCAAGGAACGCCACTTAGGTTTGTTTACGATAAGCACATCCCGGAGGATCTACTGAAAACAGTTAAAAAGAAACTTCATATTACGAAAAATGATGTTGCTGTAAAAGGTGGACGATATCACAATTTCAAGGATTTTATCGGTTTTCCCAATGTAGGCAGCAAGGATCTGGTTTATCAAAAGATCAGGCCCCTTCCCCATAAAGACCTCAAAAACAGAAGAAGCCTGCTGGATGCCATAAAGGAAAAAGACATTATGTTGCATTATCCCTATCAATCATATCATTATATCATTGATTTACTGCGGGAAGCTTCCATGGACCCTGATGTTAAGTCCATTAAGATGACTATTTACCGTGTGGCAAGGGATTCCAAGGTGATTAATGCTTTGATAAATGCAGCGAGAAACGGCAAATCAGTAACTGTTTTCATGGAACTGAAAGCCCGTTTTGATGAGAAGGCAAATATTTACTGGGCTCAGAAGTTACACGAAGCCGGTGTAAAAATTATCCAGAGTATTCCGGGCTTTAAGGTTCATTGTAAAATAATGCTCATTAAGCGAAAGGAAGACGACTCAGAACGCATCTATGCCAACATAGGAACCGGCAATTTCAATGAAGAAACTGCATGCTTATACGCTGATGATGCTTTGCTTACCTGTAATCCTCAACTTACCGAAGAGTTGAATCGTGTTTTTTATCTGTTTGAAGCCAACTACAGACAATTTCGTTTCAAACATCTTATTGTCTCGCCGTTCAATGGCAGAAGCTTCTTTATGAAAATGATACAAAATGAGATAAAAAATGCCCGGGCAGGCAGGGAAGCCAGGATGATCATCAAACTAAACAACCTGGTAGATGATAAACTGATAAAAAAACTTTACCAGGCGAGCCGTGCTGGTGTGAAGATTAAGCTCATTGTCAGAGGCATTTGCACTCTGCTTCCTAATGAGCCGGGTATGAGCGAAAACATCGAAGCCATCAGCATCCTTGATAAATTCCTGGAACACTCCAGGGTGTTCATATTCCATAATGGTGGAGATGAAAAATTCTTCATTTCTTCAGCCGATTGGATGGTCAGGAATCTCGACAACCGTGTGGAAGTAGCCACACCCATACTCGACCCCGATATACAGGAAGAGTTACGCACTATGCTTGACATCCAGACCCGGGATAACACCAAAGCCAGAACCCTTGAGCGAAACAACCATAATGCCTACCGCAAAACCGGTTCGCGAAAAGCAGTAAGGAGCCAACTCCATATTTATGATTATCTGAAAGGAAAACATCAGCCAGAATAAACTTATTTTTAGTAGGTTTGATGCATGTTATTTGCAGCTGTAGATATAGGGTCAAACGCAGCCAGGCTGTTGTTTGCCAATGCATTTGAAAAGAACGGAAAGATAAGGGCTGAAAAGGCAACCCTTGTGCGTATTCCCATAAGGTTAGGCTGGGATGTATTTAATCTGAACAAGATCACAACCGAAAGAAAGGATTATCTGATTAAAACCCTGTTTGCCTACAAATTGCTTGTTGAAGTTTATAATCCTGCCGGATTTGCTGTCTGTGCCACTGCTGCACTGCGCGAAGCGGAAAATAAAGAGGAGATTCTGAAAGAGGTTTATGATAAAACCGGATTAACCATCAGGGTAATTGATGGAATTGAGGAGGCAAAGATTATTTCTAAATACAACGACGTCAGTCATCTTATGGAGCATCCTGTGACGGTTTATATTGATGTGGGTGGAGGATCCACAGAGGTGACACAGATCGAAGGATCCAATTTTGTGCGTTCGGAGTCTTTCCGTATCGGAACCATAAGGGCTCTGCATGATAATATAGACAGGGGGGAATGGAAAAGAATGAAGCACTGGCTTAAAAGTGTCAGGGAATATGATGGAAAGATCAATTGTATAGGTTCGGGAGGAAATATTAATAAGATCGTTAAGCTCTACGGCTCAAAAACCAGTCAAAATATAGAATCAACTACCCTGATCAATGCTTATGACCACCTGAGGAGCTTCACTGTTGAACAAAGGATAGCTAAATTCGGCTTCCGCCCTGACCGTGCTGATGTGATTGTTCCGGCAGCCAAAATCTATGCAAAGTGCATGGAATGGGGAGGCATTGATAATATATATGCCCCCAAGATAGGCCTGGCTGATGGCCTTGTTTGTGATATGTACAGAAAGCGGAAGAAACAGGACAATCAGATTCTGAAAACAAAGAAATAAAAGAAAGCGGCCCGCATCCTAAAGGCCGCTTTCCTTTTTATCAGCGGCTGACAATTATCTTAGCTGCCACAGACCCGTGCGCAGAGGATAATTTGAAATAGTACATTCCCTGCGCGAGATCTTTTACATTAAGCTGAATTATATTTTCCCCAAATGGCAAGATATGACTGCGTTGGAGTATCTTTTCTCCGGTAATGTTGTATAACTCAAAATTCAATACTCCTGGTTTCCCAAGCTCAACAGGTATATTAACCAGCTCACCGGCAGGATTTGGATAGCAATCAGCAATTGCAAAATCAGGATTCCCCGACTTTTCATTTATGGATACATCATCTTTTTGCTTACCTGTGATGTGCTTACATGCTTCATCGTTCATAGGATCAGTATCACCTGTAAGGTCAGGGCCAGCACATACCTGGTAGGTTCCGGAAGGAGAAATGAATTTTTGCTTAAAGGTGTAAATTACATGTTTTCCTGGTGGAAGCACTCCCGACCACTGTTCGGTAACAGTCGGATTATTTTTCACTTTGTAATACACATCCGTGTTGAAGATGGTATCTGATCCCGCGTTTTCAAGACGTATGATAAGGGCTACAGAGTCGGAGCTGTAACTGATCAGCATAGGACTCATAATGTATGGCACCGCTGCATCCAGACCAAAATCTTTGCAGATTTGATCGTTGCCCGTATTGGAGTCACCAGTAACATCTGTAAATGCACAAAGCTCGAACGCCGACCCGGAAGCAACATTCAGCGTTGTGTTAAAGGTGTAATCCACAGTAGCTCCTGGCTGCAGTGCACCTGTCCATGTTTCGCTGACAGTATTAGCACCATTCACACTGAATTGCACCGGTATGGAATTGAGAACATCTGTGCCAAAATTCCTGATTCTGACAGTAACATTTTTACCATTGGCATTAAAGTAGCCGGAAGGCTCAATTATCTCCACAACTCCTGCATCAGCAGGTATTTTAGCCAGGACAACAGCAAAATCATCCAATGCCCAGCCGTTGTAATTACTATTGGCGGCATCGGTGGTATAGGCAAATCTGAACTGCACCGGTGATGGTGAATTATCAAACTGGCTCAGATCATAGGAGGATTTAACCCAGCCCTGTGAGGAACCACTCCACATCGGCATAGCACCATTGCTGCTGTTATACCAGTTGGTTCCCAGAGGATCATTTTGATTCCCCAATACCTGCCATGCTGAGCCGAACGTTTTGGTGTACTGGATAAAGCCTCCATCATGATCCTGCTCACTGTGATACCAATGATAGAATTCGAGGCTTGCTCCCTGCACCAGGCTAAAATCAAAGTACTGGCTGTAGAGCAGATCACTGGAATTAGCCCCATAATTACTATCCAGATCAATGGCCCATACATTCTTCCCGGAATGTGGGGAATTTATCACCTGAGCAGCCGGCTGACCTCTCTCCCATTGGCCACTCGAGCCTGTTTGTCTCCAGAAATCCTCACCTTCAAAATCATCATAATAAGGAATAGGTTCTGTACTAAAACCGGTGAGCAGGTGGTAAGCCGTATCATTTGAGGTATTTTTATCATCAGGATGCGAGACAAAGACCTTCAGCGGATCATTGCCTTTCTGTACCTGGTATGGAGAACCCATAGTGATTGTTACATCCTGGAACGGACTTAGTGATCCTGTCCAGGTTTCAGCCACTGGATTCATAGAACCAGAATAGAATCCCACATCAAACATTTTCACAGTATCAAGCCCCAGGTTTTCCACCACCAATTCAACTGGTTCCAGATTGCCGGTTGAGGCATGTTCCTTTGTGGGTGTGACAATATTTTTCACTCCCAGCTCCACCGGGTTAGGTTCGTAGATCATGACATCATCGATGGCGATATCTCCATATATCCCAGTACCACAAATTGCTCTGAACCGGATTTTCACGATATCACCGGCAAATTTCGACAGGTTGACAATCATTTGCTCCCAGGGAGCCGAAGAACTGCTCTGCTGGTCTCCGATAATAAATCCGACACTGTTTTGCCAGCCATTGCCATTATTAACATCCACACGCAGGGAATAAATATTTGCGCCATACATATGATACCAAAAACGGAGCACCGGATTATTGAGATTCCCAAGGTCTATACAGGGAGTCATCAGCATAGCCTGCTGATTAAAACTGGAATGCTGGGCATCCACATGCATATATTTTCCATTGTCATCACCCAGCGTATGATCAGTATCAGGTCCGGTTGAGGAGGTGTTGGTTGACCCTTTATTTACATACCATTGAAAATCATTGCTGAATAACCTTGGATCAGCCGACCAGCCGTTTTTCAGGTCTCCGGGATCGCTACTGCCGTTTCCGGCATCAAAGCTTTCAAATGTTTCCAGGTAAGGGAAGGTATTTATCGTTCCACCCACGCTCAAAACCTGTGGCGGCATGGCATTGTTCAGTGAATCACCATCACCAGGCATGCTGGTATAAGCATTAAAGGTATAAAGTCCTCCCTGCAGCATATCATAGCTGTTGCTGACAGTAACATCCTTGTGATCTCCCGGCCCCAACGCACCACTTTGCAGCGTAACTGTTCCAAAGGTATCCGGATTGGGCCCGTCCACTTCACAATACACCGTTACCGGGTGTTTAACAAGGTTAAGAATCTTATATCCGTAATTGGTAATCCTCAGACTGACGGATTCAGCGCTGGTATAACATATCCCGGAATCGGGTTTAATGAGTGCAGACACTCCCACATCATATTCAGGATCGGCATAGAAAGTCTCACACAGCTGATCATTGGAAGGCATGGTATCTGCCGCCAAAACAGTATTGAAACAAATTGAATGAAGTCCGCCTATAACGAGGGTATCCGCAAAGGTAACCGTGTCCTTTTGCATGGAGGCAAGGCTCTGGGTATATATTTGAGAAACATCACCCTGACCGTCAAGTGAGTATTTAACAACAAAATTACTCACCGGATCTGTGCCGTCGTTTCTAACCACGACCTGAACAGGGAATTTAGCATTTCCATTGACTGTAGGAGAAGGGGAAATAATCTTATCCACCCCCACATTCACCGGAACCAGGTGTTTTTCATGTGCACCGGGTGTGGTGGCTGAATCGCTTCTCTTAATCCCGTCTATATCTGTTGGCACTTCTGTAATTGGTGTTCCTTTTCCGGCCAGTGAGAATCCGTCCAGGCGCAGATTCTTATGTGAAATAAACTTAGGTAACACATTATTGGAATGAGCATCCATGCCAGATGCAAGCTGCAGGTCAGCCAGTGTGGCCTGCGCCCCGTTCCATCCGGCTATCATGCCACCGCTTGTATAATAATTGTTATAGTCAGAGTTTTGGATTGTGCCAGGTGTAGCAAAATAAGCAGCATAGTCGCCCACACTGTCGATGAATATATTATTCAGGAAGGTTTCACCTATACTATTCAGCAGGTTGTTACTTTGATATAATGGCCTCGAAGTACCTCCCGTAGAGCCTGAAAGCTTTATTGTATTGTAATAGAAATTAATATCATTGCTGTAATAGCTGTATAAGCCATATTTGGTTGAGCTACTGTTAATATTGATGATATTGTTGTAAACCAACCCGCTTTTCATGGAAGGAGTATAGTAAGGATAATAATTACCATAATAGAGCCTGAAGCCGTATTTAGTACCAGAACTACCGTCACCCCATAATATTATCTCATTGTTGGCATATTCAAAACCATCAAAATTGTAATAGGCGGAAATACCATAGGTAATTCCTGAATTAAGACGGTTATAGAGTTTATTTCCTTTTACTATGATAGAATCCTGGTAATACAAATACATGCCAAAATAGCCAAACCCTTCCACTATATTATTTCTGAATTCCACGCCTCTGGTTCTGGATGAAGTGGACATGCCTCTCCAGTAAATTGAATAGTATCCATTTTTCAGATGATTATTAAGAAACCGGTTATAATTCGCACTGGCACCATCTGTAGATATGCATCTTGAATAGGAACTGGTGTTGAACTGTGATTCAATAAGGCAATTATTCACCTGGTTATATTCCGGCTGTCCATCCAAATAAATCGCAACTGCATATGGTGCTGTAGAAGCAACCCTAATGGTCATGTAACTAAAAGTAACATAATCGCCTTCCACGAAAGAAAGCACACCTTCATCAATTGACTGAGGAGCACCTTCCAGTATTACGGATGTGCTGTCCATGTTCTGTGATCTGAAAGTAACTGTATTATGTGCATCAACACCAGGTATCTCCTGTATTTCAACAGTTTCATAGTACGTACCCGGTGCCACTTCAAATATTACATCCCCACATACGGTAGCTGTGGTGAGGGCATTCAGCGCATCATTAAAAGAGTTGAAGTCATAGGAGCCTGTGGAAGGATTTCCTATAGTATAAACCCCATTCATACAGGCATTGAATGTATGGTAAGCTGTATCGTTTGTATTAATAGTATCAGCAATGCCGTTGGGCTGGGAAGTCCAGGCCTGCAGGTCATATACCCCACCATTAAATGACATGGCCCCTACCGTAACCGTATCAGTTGCCAGGAATGGCAGATTGCCTGTCCAGTTATAGGTATTTTGCACTACGCCATTCACCGACCAGGTTATATCTGCTGAGGAGAGAGAAGATTGACCATAATTATGAATGGTAAATTTTACTGGCAGGCTGACTCCAGAAGGCTGACTTCCTGATGGATTAACTATGCCGGTAATACCTGCATCCAGAGCAGGATACGAATTCATATAGACATTTAATGGGGAACGTGGGCTGGGGCAGTCCGATGCTTTAAATGATGGGTTTTTGCTCATATTAGGGTTAGGCTGGTTCAAGGAACCTGTGGGGGCATTAACCCAGTCGCTGGCATCATTGGCATCATAGTACTGACGAATAAAAAAGGTGGAAGAGCTTGTGAAGCCCGGCCCTGTCCATTCATTATCAGCCACAGGATTCAGGCCACTAAAACCTCCTGCTGTAACACTCATATTCTGAATTTCAGCTGCTGAATAATCAGAAACTACAAAATCCCTGATTTTCCCTTTATCATCCACTATCATTATCCAGTCATTTGATGCAAAGGCAAGATTAACAGGAAAACCGTAACTGTCACCGTGCATCTTAATTTCATAGGGTGCAAATGTTCCAAGAATCCAGGTAGCGGAAACCGGGTTGTTTATATTTGATCCATCACAGATGATAACCTGCCAGCCTGTGGCATCCACATGATCCCCGGTAATATTCTGAATTTCTATGTCATCAGGATTGGAACTGAATTCTGTGATAAGGATAGGTGAGCCGGCAGCCGCACGCGCCTCCACATAATAGGTGGTAGTATCAAAAAGTTGAGGGGTTGTGAATCCATTGCCTGCATGCAGTTCCTGGCTCGTAGTATCATCAGCAAACCAATAGAGGCTGTCGTTGGAAAAAGCAGTGAGCGTAACGCTACTGCCGTAATTAACAGACGTATCTGTCACCAGAGGAGCAGGCGGCTCATACATAGAATTAACCTGCCAGGTAATACTGTCATTATTGGGTATGGGATCATGAGTATTAAAAACCCATGACCTGAATTCAAAGATGGAGTCTTTCCCATACCAGGTAATATCCAGGTCGAATGTCTGGCTGAAAGTATGTACCATTGTATCACCCGGGTTTAATGCAATATATACATCGTCAGAAAAAACAGCAGACGACAGATTATTCACACTGTAGGTCAGACGTAGCGTATCAATTACCGCACTTCCCACGTTTTTCAATTTAACGGTAACATTTTCAGATGAAGTGAGGCCGCATTCACTCAAAGGAGCGATGTAGTCAATCAACGCAAGATCATAAGCAGAGGCATCAAATTCATCAGCACCCATATCAGGGGTATTGGCATCCCTGCTGTCGCCATCTATATCCACAGTTATACCTGCAACAGGAACTCCGGTATTATTCAACAGATTATTGGATGTATGCAGATCAAGCCCTCCGGGGAAATAAGGATCCAGTGCCGAACTATTTGCATCATGATTATAAAGGTTCTGCCAGGCGGCTAGATCAGGAACCAGGGAATTGCTTACCTGCATATAATCACCACTCCCGTCAGCATACCAGTTATTGTAATTACTGCTATAGGCAGAGGTGTCAACATTATATGTAAACAGCACGTACCCGTTGGCAAAATTGCTGAATATATTATTTTTGATTTCAATACCTTTTGAAATACCGGACGTCATGTCATACAGACACATTGCCGGTGTATTCTGATCATCACCGGTCATCTTCACAGTATTGAAATAATAATCAGTAAAACCAGTATTGAAATTCAATATCCCTGCAGAAAGTGTAGTAGTTCCCAATGCTCCATTCACCAGGATCATGTTATTATACACACGCCCATGGCTCAGTGAATCACCCAGGGAATTATTAAGTCGAAGGCCGTATCCCACAGTGGTAGATGGTGCCAGTATATGATTGGCGTAAACCTCAAACTGTCCTGTGGCCTCAGTGAGCTGCAAGCCGCTGAAATCGTCATGGGTAGAATTGGTTTCGATGTAGTTGTTGCGGATAACAGGAGCCACCGCACCACCAACGTGCAAGGCATCACTCCACTGATCCCTGAAAACATTGTATTCCACCATAATATTCGCCAGGTTTTGACCGATTATATTAAGGCCCTGTGTACCATTTTTGAAATAATTGTGCTTAATGTCAATATTATCGCCAATGGTATCTGTTGAAACAACCAATGCTGAATCAGAGCCTCCGCCTCCTGCGGTTATGGCTGCTCCAATAAACTGGTTAGATGTAAAATCCAGATCATGCGCCCCATCTTTAATAGAAATGACCCGTGAATTACTACTGCCCAATGATTTAAATGTTATTTGCTCAAAGGCCAGATAAGCTGCGCCGTCAAGTTCCATAACATAGTTTTTTCCGCCTGAGGATGCATCATATTGTAAAACAACCTGAGTGGAGTCGTTAGCTGTTGATTTAAAAGTGATATTGTTTACAGCAGATGCCCCGTTGATGGAAGGAATTGAAATCTGCTCACTGTAGGTGCCGGGTGCCACATCAAAGCTAACGGCACCACTAATACCGCATTGAGAAAGAGCAAGGACAGCATCGCTGAAATTATTATAATCCGGGTTTGATCCGCCTATGGTATAATTGCCATTCAGTAGGCTGGCACAGCCGAAGAAGTTAAAATGAAGTGTGTCATTAGAGATATTGAAATCAACAGTATCATTGGGATGAGAGGTCCATATTTTGAGGGAGTGCGGCCCCTGGGGTACAGTTTCGGAGCCAAGTGTAATTTGATTTGACTCAGAACCTGGGCTTAACGCACCAGTCCATGTATAGGAGGGTTTAGAAACGCCGTCAAGCTGCCAGTCAACATCAAATTTAATAAGGTCGTTACTTCCAAAGTTCTTCACTTTTACATTAACGTCAAAGTTGCTGTTTGCCACTACCCCACCTGTTGGGTTCGTAAGCTGTGAGATTCCCGCATCATTCAACACTCCAGTTACCGGATCTCCAATCTGAACAAAGTCCACAGCCATATCACTTGTAAAAGAGCTTCCCGTCAATCCCACAAACCTGATTTGTGCATTGGCGTTTTTATACGCCTGAAGATACACCGTATCTCTTGTCCAGGGGTCCGTCACAGAATTGTGTTGCTCTCCGGTTTTACTCCATATCTGCACCCATGAATTTCCGTCAAAAATTTCAACGCTCAAAGTCCCCATGGCTTGCCCGAACATATGATATGAGAATATTAGTCGTGGATCCACGTGATTGCTGATATCAAATACCGGTGAAGTTAGTTCATCAGTTTGATTAGAATGGCCGCTGGCTTCAGTGTAAACGTATCCGGTACCCTCGTAAGCTCCATCCGGACCGGTGTTTGAAGATGAAGTCTGACCCGTTCCGTGCTGCCAGACTGAGCTTGTACTTGTCCATCCGGCAGGCAGGCTATTTCCATTAAAGCCTTCTTCCAATGCTATATTTTGCAAAGCCCCGGGAACATATTTCAGATAATATGAATAATTATTTGAAACCGCCCGGTTGGGTATAGCTGCATTATCCACAGCCTCCACAAAATAAGTAATGGTTCGCCCAAAACCCGCAAAGGGAATATCGGCCTGGTAATGATTAGCAGATGTATTTACCATTCCAAGGGTGTCATGCAAAACACCGTTAATAGAATAAACAACAAAAGCCGAATCCACACCGGAGTTATCCGTTATGGCTGCTCTCACAGTTTGCGGTAGTGAAAAGATAACTGTATCGGGGATAAGCGGTTGAGACATTACGATGACTGGTGGTATCATTTCAGAGGCTGAGGCTGTAATTTTAATATTATCGAGAAACCAGCCGTAATTCTCAAATAAAGTTGTACCGTTGGCATCAATAAGACTAAAACGTATTTTAACGTTATTACTGCTGGCAGCAAGCGATGATATATCAAACATCTCGTGTTTCCACCAGCTATTATCTGGTATGTACTGGGTCTGTCCGCTTTTCCAGGGGCCACCATAGGAAGTGACATTAAACACATTGCCAGCCGGGCCAAAAGTAGATGAGTTTCCCATATAATGATTGCTGTCAAGCCTGGTCCAGCTGACTCCTCCGTCGGATGACACCTCCACAATTGCTATATCAAGTGCTTCTATCTTACATATATGATCAAACTCCAATATGATGTATTGATTACCTGCGCCGGGATCAAACGCAATTGTAGTGAGAGAAATGGTGTCATAAGGACTGCATATGGCAGAATCCGACTGCATGCCTGAAGCATAGAGATTATTGCTTATCCCCCATTGATTTGAAGCTGATGATGAATATGCTACTACACTATCGGCACCTGAAGGTGGCTCAAAATCTTCATGAAAGACAATTGTTTGTCCGTTAAGCAGCGAAATATTTACCAGAAGAAAATAGAGAGCGTAAAAATATTTATTCATACACGAAGGGTTTTATGTTTTGTCAAATATATAAAATAATTACAGATAAGTCCACAACAAAAATGAGGCATTCCCTATTTTTTGAGGATGTAAAACGTTAATCACCTTGCGTTACTGACAGCCCCTCCACATTTACATCCAGATGTACGAGTCTTTGTACTTTGATCCGTTTTGCAATTTCATCCCTTATGCCTGATACGGTTCGTGTTCCCGGCGGGCGCAGAGGTTTGCCTTTGGCGAATGCTTAGGGACTACAAACCACCATAGAGAACTATCACCATCAAGTTACAACTTATGCACGGCACACCAAAACAAAAGGCTGTCTTTTGGGACAGCCTTTTGGTAAAATGAGAATAAATGAGGAAACGCTAATTATCTGGTTTTAACTAGCTTCTTAACCAACCTATAGCCATCAAACTCCACGCTGTAATAATAGATACCTGCTGTCCATTTCCCGATGTCAAGGTTTACATTATGGCGTCCGGTGATAACGCTCATCTCTTTATCCACCAGTTCGCGTCCGAACATGTCTCTAACTATCAGCCTGGCTTCACCGCCATAGGGCACTTCAAAGTCTATCCTGGTTTCGCCTGTAGCTGGATTAGGTGTATTCTGATGCAGTACGAAACCGGCAAGATCACTGGATTCAATACCATCATAAATAACACCAACCCATCCTTCGCAGTATTCAT
>CAYZDA010000022.1:0-49051 GCA_964477095.1 uncultured Bacteroidales bacterium
AATCGAGGAATTACATATACCTCATAAAAACCTGCCTTTTGTGCAGGTTTTTTTGGTGTGCCGTGCATGGTAAATAACTTGGTGGTGCAAGTCCACTATGGGGGTTCATAATCGCCAACCATTAGCTAAGGGCAAGGGTGTCCATCGCGAGGTGGAATCTGAAGGAAGCCTACGGCAAAATCCTGCCCCGAGGAACACGAATCACATTAGGCACAATCGGTGGGATGAGACTGCCAAACAAGTCGAAGTCCAAAGATTATGCGGACATCGGAGTGTAGATGTGGCGGGGACATGGGATGAAGGTTATTTATCTTACCACGGGAGGTCTCATGGACGTGTGGAAGCAGAGTATGAAGCACGGCGTAAAGCTTGCCATGAGAAGTCAGCAGAAGCCATAGTACCACGGAACTCCTCAAAGTGGGAAGGGCTGAACCTTAAAGAGTGAGTAGTCAATGAAAGTTACCAACATGAAGGAAGGAAAGCAGAAAATCTTTGCATCGTCAAAGACCTCTCCACAGAAAGATAGGACGGCATCCGACGGCTATGTGGAAGGGCAGACCTACATGGGGATAACTGAAAACAACCTCACTAACAACTCAGGATTGTAAATTAAGGAACCGCCGTATACGAGAACCGTACGTACGGTGGTGTGAGAGGTCGGAAAATAAAGTAGGAGAAAAACTACTTTATTTTCCTCCTACTCGATTCCCTGGAAATTTTAATCAGCCATTCTTAACAGCTTTTGTTATTCAGAAGTTATTAACCAGTTGGCATTTCTACCTGTTCATAAATCAAAAATGTTTTCAGCGGATTTCAGGGAAATTTTTTAGAAAAGGATTAAATTTGGCGTTTTTAAATTAACAAACACCTTAATAAAATGAGTGCGCAAACAAAAGATTCCGGAAGTATTTTTAATGCTGCCAGAATTACTGAAGCTCTTCGAAGGTTTCTGAAAGCTGGTACAACCGGTGGAATATTTTTATTGATCGCTGCCCTGGTTGCCATGATTATTGCTAATTCTCCTGCCCGCGAGTGGTACGAGCACTTTTTACATGCACATTTCGCGATAGGGAATCTGGATGAAAGTGTTCACTTCTGGGTTAATGATGCCTTAATGGTAATCTTTTTCTTTGTAGTTGGCCTTGAGATTAAACGCGAAATACTCGTTGGCGAACTTTCCTCGGTAAAGCAGGCTATGCTTCCTGTGGTTGCTGCAGTAGGGGGTATGATCATCCCTATTACCTTATTTGTCATGTTGAATGGTGATAAACCCGGAGCGGAAGGATGGGGTATTCCCATGGCTACTGATATTGCTTTTGCTATTGGGATACTGAGCCTGTTGGGCAAGCGCGCACCCCTCAGCTTAAAGGTATTTCTGGTTGCCTTTGCCATTGTTGATGATATGGGAGCTGTAGCTGTAATAGCAATTTTTTATAGCTCGCAAATCGGATGGGCTGCACTGGGATCTGCCGCAGCAATTTTGCTTCTTATGTTTTTTATGGGGAAGAAGGGGTATCACAATCGCACAGTGTTTATCATAACTAGTGTAGTGGTTTGGTATCTGTTCCTTCAATCAGGTGTCCACACTACCATTGCAGGTGTTTTACTTGCGCTCACTTTACCTTTAAAGGCAAAACTGTCAGGATTTAAGTTCGCTAAGAATATTGAAGATGAAGTTCAGAAATTGACCGGTTCCCTGGAGGAAGAGCAAAAAGCATTCACACACGAGCAGCTTGACTTTGTTGAAAAAGTTAAAAGGCATGCAGATAATGTTGTAAATCCATTGCAGTGGTATGAAAATAGACTGCACAGAATCACCATGCTTGGTATTATGCCCATATTTGCATTTGTTAATGCAGGGGTTTATGTAGGTGGAGTTGAAGGTTCAGTATTCCAGGGTTTGTCATTATCCATCATAGCTGGTTTATTCTTTGGTAAGCTCCTGGGAGTGTTTTCTTTTTCCTGGTTATCCACAAAACTCAAATTTGCCAGCCTTCCCGCCAACACTAAATGGAGTCATATGGTAGGTGTTGCTATTTTAGGAGGAGTAGGTTTTACCATGTCATTGTTTATCGCTAACCTGTCATTTGAGAACGGTAGCGCATTACTTGATCAGGCAAAAATCGGTATACTTTTAGCATCAGGAATATCTGCAGTGGTTGGGTTGAGTTATCTTGTTGTTGTACTCCCAAAGAACAGAGAAAGAAAGATTAAACAGGCACTATAAAAAGGATTGATATCCTGATACATAATAATGCAAGGATAGGGGAACACACTGAGTATTAAAAAGTGGTTCCCCTATTCTGTTCTTATAGTTTCTTGAAATAAAGCATTTTCCTTTCACTGGTATGCCATTTGTTGAATTCCGTTCGTTCTAATGGGTGATTTATTGTATTTTTGACTATTGAATGTTATGAAAAAGCTCAAAATAGAATCCCTGCTATTTTTGATAGTAAGCACGTGTATGTCAGCCTTTGCTCAGGAACAAGCTGATGTCGATTCATCAGCACTGTTCTTTCAGTATGCTGATGCGGAAAATGTACTAATTACAGATAGCATTGAGTATTCGAAAGAGCTGGATGGATTTGAGCAATACAGCCCAGCATTGGATTATGGAAACTTTTTTCAGCGCCAGTCTAATGTGGGACAGGCTGTTAAGCGATTGGATCCTGATGTTGATTATTTTTTGGGTGAGTTGGATCGTGATCTGATCTTTTCCAATCCGTATTATCCTTATATGTGGCGGAAGGACAACATCAGATATTATACCTCAATAAAACCGGTTACAGACCTTTATTACGTAATGGGCACTAATAAGGAGCAATTACTCAGGGTTTTACACGCTCAGCCTCTGGCACAGCGCCTGTATTTCAGTGTGGAATTCAGCGTGCTGCATTCACCTGGATCCTATCGGCATCACCTGGCCAATCATGAAAGTCCGGTTTTTAATTTAAGGTATCACACCAAAAGTAATAAATATCACGTTTTGGCTACTTATTTTCATAATAAGGTTGATGCCGATGATAATGGGGGAATCCGGGAGCTAACTTATTTTACCGATTCAGCAGCATTTGAAGAGCGTTCACTAATTCCCGTGAACCTGGAGCAGGCCAAAGTATTCATCCGGGGGGGCGGAGCTCATTTACGACAGGAGTTTTATCCCGCAGCTGATTCTTCTTCCAGTGTGGAATCTCTGACAGTTTCGATTTATCATGATTTATATTACCAGAAGGATAGCTACAAATATACAGACGGAGGGAACAGGAACGGCTTTTATCCGGGTATGCAGGATATAGGAAATATAATGGATTCAACAGCTACAAAACAGCTTGTAAACAAAGCAGGAGCACGGTTTAATTTCAGGAAAATCTCTTTTGATCTTGGTGTTGCCCATTCCTATTATGAATTATGGCAGAATGAAAATGACACTTTTGCAAATGCTTTTAGTCCTTTAGCATCTGCACGATTCGAGCATAATAAATGGTTCATAAATTTAGCAGGACAGCTTGACTTCTTTGATCAGCAGCGTGAATGGAAAATCGCGGGAAACATAAAAAAGTCATTTAAAAAATTTGACCTGGAATTTAGAGGTGGAGCAATGGAAACTGTTCCCGCAATGCTTCTGGCAACCTATAATTCCACATACTACAATTGGAACAGGGGTTTTGATGATACTCGTATGACATATTTATCAGGTGAGTTCAGCAACAAGTATTTAAATGCAGCTATGTCACTGTATAATACATCAGGGTATATTTATTTTGATCCGCTCGGCATACCACAGCAGGATCAAAACTCTTTCCAGTTTGCCCAAATAAGAATTGCTCCTGAAATTAAATGGCGTGATTTTACATTGAAAAGCACAAATGTTTTTCAACAATCCATAGGGGCTAATCTATTGCGATTGCCTGCAGTGATGACTAAAAACAAATTTTATTATGGGTTTCATTTAATTAAGGATGTATTGAAAACTCAGGCAGGTTTTCAATTTACCTGGCATTCGTCTTTTTATGGCGACAGATATATACCCGCAACCATGGCCTTTGCTATGCAAAATAGTCAACTACTGGGCGATTATCCCTACATTGACGTATTCGCCAATTTTCATATAAAAAGAGCAAGGATTTTTGTCCGTTATTCACATATCAATGCTTTGCTTGAGAATAAAGCCTATTTCATGATGCCATCTTATCCAATGAGAGACGACTCATTTCAGTTTGGTATTTCCTGGATGTTCTATGATTAGTTTGAATTTAAATCTGGTTATAATTATCATGTTGCACTACCTCCACCTTATCAGGTTTACAGATGCTTTTTAGCTTGTTTAATTATTGCCAGGGTTCAGTTCATTTTTTTCTGATTGTGAAATGTCTGCTAACTGAAATGCCATTATTATCAGTTATATTCAGGATGTGCCTTCCCTTCCGGGGAACCACTGATATCTCATGAAAATCTTTGGTTTTGCAGACGAACTCATTATCGATAAACCAGTAGATTTCTGCTTCACTATCACGGTGAACTGCTTTAAACACCACCTTTTTTGTTTCCGAAGATATATCCCTGGGAAGAAAAATCTGTGCATAATCTTCAGGATAGATAATTTGCAGAACATCTTCATCCTGATTTTCACAGTTTTCTTTATACGGAGGTAGCGATTTATAAAAAGGGTCGCGGCTTTTATAATATTGTTCCATTAGAGTTGGCAGTACGAACCATACTTCACTTTTGATGTTTTCGAGTGACTCACAGGATGAATTTACCCTGAATTTGCCAGTACTATCCAGGTGAATGATCTGGTGATACGGGCACAGTGGGCTCCGGGTTCCATTTACAGGAGCAGAAACACTGCGGGTACCGGGGCAGAGCGGGGATGCTTTGTATCCGCTTTTACTGCATATTTGTATATTGATCAGGTTGTCAACTGGTTTTGGGAACCAGTTTTTTGGTTTGATCAGGTCGAATATATGGAACAGTACCGGTGCGGCTGCTTTTATTCCGGTTAGCCCGGGGCGGCCTTCCCCATCAGCATTTCCTGCCCAGATTCCTATCGTATAATCAGGAGTTACTCCAATTGCCCAGGCATCCCTGTTTCCATGACTGGTGCCTGTTTTCCATGCTACAGTGGGTGAGGAGTAGAAATTTTGCCAGCCCGCATGGGATCCTGGACGGTTAGTCTTCTGTATGGCCTTCAGGGTATGCCAGACGGTTCCCGGATGATAAGGCGTTGATGTATTCAGTAAGCGGGATTTCTGCCCGTAATAATACTCCGATGATTGTAGTATTTTTTCTTCGGATATATTGTCATCATTCGTGAATAATAAAGATTTCACCATTAAGCTATATGCATTCGTAAGGTCCCACAATGTGGCTTCAGCCCCACCAAGAATTAAAGACAGTCCATAATAATCAGCAGGATATTTGAGGGTGCTTAAACCTGCATGTTCAAGAGAATGGTATAATTTGCTAACTCCGTATTCATTCAGCATATGCACTGCGGGCACGTTAAGCGAACGGCTTAAGGCATCAGAAGCAGGAATTGCTCCGCTGAACTGTTTATTGAAGTTTTCAGGTCGATAATTGCCATACACCGCCGGAACATCACGTATGAGAGCATCTGGCAATAAAAGTCCGTCTTCAAGCATACCGGCATAAAGAAAAGGTTTTAAAATGCTTCCGGTACTTCGAGGAGCTGTGATTATATCCACCATACTGCCGTGATGACTTTGATTATCTATTACATTACCAATATAGGCAGCCACCCTGTTTTCACGGTTTTCCAGAATCAGCACACTCAGATTTCTTATTCCGTTTGCTGAAAGTCTTTGGTAGTGATGGGATGCAATTTCACTAACCTGTTTCTGTAGATCATAATCCAGGGTACTTTTTATCCTTGTTCCTTTTTTACCTTCTGAGATAAGTCGTGATAGCAAATGCATGGCATATTGCGGCAGGGGATGTGGTGCTCCGGGTAAAGGTTCCAGTAGAGCCAGCTGATAGTCGGAGCTATCCAGATGATTATGAAGCAGGAGCTGTTTAAGCAGTCTGTTTCTCTTGGCAAGCAATTCATCTTTATTTTTACCCGGATAGATCAGAGAAGGTGCATTGGGCAAGACAGCAAGGGTTGCCGTTTCCCCCCAGCTGAGCCTTTTTGCCGGTCTTCCATAATATCGCCAGGCAGCCGCTTCAAGGCCAACAACATTGCCACCGAAAGGCGCATTAGCAGCATACAGGGCAAGGATTTCATCCTTATCAGCACTCATTTCAAGGCGCAAGGCCAGAAAAGTTTCAATGATTTTTTGACGGATATTTCGTTTCCTGCCTTTCCTTGACATCCTGATCACCTGCATGCTTAACGTACTTGCGCCGCTTACTCTTTTTCCAGCCTCAATGTTTTGGTATGCTGCCCTTCCGACAGCCAGTGGATTTACACCCGGATGATAGTAGAAATACTGATCCTCGAACTGACATATGCAGGTTTTAAATTTCTCAGGAACTTCCTGCATCAGAGGGAAACGCCACTGCGTATCATCGGCAATTACGGCGCTCATAAGCCGCCCGTCTCTGCTCAGCAGTACGGTTGATGCCGGATCACTAAACAACTGGCGCGGCAATGAATACCAGAATATGATCATACTAATAGCTATAATTAATACGATAAATAGTTTGGCTGCACGTGATTGCATTGCATTTCGCATCATTAATAAATCTGAATTTTTATTGAGTTTCCACCTTAACCCAATATCCTGACCTGTATGAGAAAACATTATCAGAATACATTGCCTTGCACTGAATTACAGGATGATAAAAGCGTCCTGAGTAGCTTGCGTTCAGGTTAACTCGGAATGTTTTCTCCTGTTGGTGGTCAAGGTCAAAAAATGTATAAACTGCATCATCTCTTACATCCTGATAGTCGAAATAATCTGATTCGTTCTCAGCGGAATATCCGGTTCGGAGCCTCATGCCGGTTATTTCCCATCCTGAAGGGAATACCTGTTCAAGGGCAAGTTCCTGGTATAGACCCATACCTCCGGGATGTCTTACAGTTACTTCTGCCACAAAATCGGTTCCCTGCATTAATGTTACCGGGTTAATCCTGTTACCATCCGTATCTTCATATCTTATAGACATCCACAGGTTTTGTTGCCGGTCGCTAATGGGGTTTTCCATGGGCTGCCCCATTCTTACCAACCTGACAAACAGGTTAACACCTGATTTATTTTTGATGGTTATATTTTGTGAAAATGATGGCTCAAGCTCAATTGTGCTTATGGGTTCAGTTTGTGAAATCTGATGTTTTTTTCCATTATAAGTCGCATCAAATTTCAGGTTTTCATCCAACTGATTATTTTGCACATAAGAACTGACAGCTAACAGTGAAAAAGCTATGGTTTGAGTGCTTAGCCATTCATTACTACTGAGTTTTTCAGAAATCAGTTTGACATATTCAAATGACCTGGCGTCCATGCCGGCATTTATCATAGCATCCACCATAATAGCATAATCTCTGGTTCGGCTACCATAGGTGTAGCCAAACTCTTCATACTTCTCGATATATTTTGGAGCATTATTCAACAGTTCTTTTGCAACAGATGTCTGGCCTGATTTTGCGTATGCTGCTGCCAGCATCCAAACTGCAGCCGGTTCCAGCCTGCTTTCTTTCAGTCTGTTCATGGCTCCAATTGATGGTTTGCCGTAATTTGCAAGAGTATAAAGCCGGTATGCCTGCCGCAGGTCGTAGCGATATCTGTTGTTGCCGGCATCATTATATGAGTTGGCAGCTTTATTCTGATATGAATACCACGAGTCCAGCATGCCGGCAGGAAGGTTATATCCTTTCTTTTCAGCCTCGGTTAGGAAGTGTCCCGCGTAGCTGCTGCCCCAGTCGTTGGCGGTTGATGCACCCGGCCAATAACCGAATCCTCCGTTTCCATGTTGCATCCTCCTGAGCACTTGTATGGCGGCGTGAATATTGCGTGCAATATCCTTTTGATCTTTTTCAGATAATTTCTCAAAGGCAGATAAATATAGCTGGGGAAATACAGATGAAGTGGTTTGCTCTACACAACCATAAGGATAGCGAATAAGATACTCAAGTCTTTTGCTAAGATCCATGGGTGGGATGCTGGATACTTCTACCACTGCCTTGTTGGTTCCACGCATTCCCACGGGCTGATATTTCAGCTCAATATTTTCTGACGCGCTGATTAGCGAAGATTTAGTATCGGTGATAACCGGATTGGGATTATTTACTTTGATTTCGATAGTGTGGTTTGCCGTATGACCACCTGATCTGGCTTTAATTACCACCTTGCCGTTGCCTACAGCATCTTTCACTTTTAGCCGGAATCTGGCCAGCTTGTCACCGGTGGATTTAAAATGCAGCTTTTGTCTGCTGTCGCCTTCTATTTCAAAAATATCGCTCGCGCTGATATCAACACTCACATTTTTCACATCATCTTCCATGGCGAAAACATTAACGGGAAGTTCAACTTCCTCTCCCGGTGAAAGCACACGTGGAAGCGTACCAAGAACCATCAGCGGGTTCTTAACCTTCACGGTTTTTTCCGCACTTCCGTAGGCTTCATTCTCCCTGGCAACCACCATCACTTTTACACTGCCTATATATTGAGGGATATCGATAATATGTTTATTGGTTTCACCGGCCTTTAATCTCACAGGCCCTGAGAACCGCACCATAGGCTTAAAACGGTTAACTTCTCCCTTGTCTTTATCGATTTCAGCATAGCCGTCTCCACCTACTGAAAGCAGCCGGTTGATATTTCCGCCAAAGGCACCAATCACATAATCATAAATATCCCAGGTTTTTACTCCCAGTGCCTTTTTCTGATAAAAATAAGACCACGGATCAGGAGTATTATAGCCGGTAAGGTCCAGAAGGCCTTCGTCCACTATGGCTAAAGTATAGGTCATAGGGCGGTCACTCTTTTCTGATACCCGTATGGTAGCCTTTGCTTCCGGGCGGAAAGTTTCAGCACAACTGATTTGCGGATGCAGGTGTGTTTCCTTTGCTTCAACCGCTATGGGAATAACACCATAAAGCCTGATGGGCAGGTCGTTTTCCGTGCGGGCATGGGGCTGTATCAGTGTGATGTGGGCGTAAACCGCAGGAGCCATATCTTTGGTGGCTTTAATGCTCCAGGTAGTTTCATCATCAGATGCATTTACCCATTCATTGTGAATTACTCCCATACCATTTTCCAGGCTGATGAGAATTTTTGAGTTCTTTGAGGAAGGAATTTTAAGCTCAATTGTTTCACCGGTGTAGTATTTTTCTTTACTGCTTTTAAAAATAAGCAGAGACGCAAAGTCCTTGTCTTCATCTTTCTGCCACCACCGGTTGCCAGATACGTAAACGATTTCTCCTGTCGTATGGCCACTGTTCATATCCATCACGCGGATGTAATACCGTCCGTGATCAGGTTTGTTAACCCTGAGGTTGAATCGGGCTTTTCCATTCTTCACGTGTATCCTTTCAGTGGAGTATGGCCGGCTGTAATTATCATTAAGAAGTTTCTGCAGGCGATTGCCAGAATAGTCATACCACCAACTGTGGCTGAGTTTATACACTTCAACTTTCAATTCATTAGCCGGTAATTTCCTTCCGTCAGGATCAATATTGGTTATATCAATTCTGTTGTTTTTCCCTGTTTCCAACGGGTTGTACCAGGAGTCTCCTCCCGGAAGCATTAATCCGGCGTATGACCTGTAAGGATGGTAAGTGAAATTATCAATATTGATATTCGCATTGCCTCCTTTTTCAAACACTCTTGTTTTGAATTGAGCATTTAAAACACCGGGCGCTGATTTGTCGAGATTAAAATCCGGGATGATGGTGGCAGTCCCATTATTATCCACGGTTCCTTCAAAAACTGTAAATGTTTCGGAAGAAAAATCCTTTGCCGGATCATGGAAATGATAATTTTTGTGATCCACGAAAGCATTTTTTAATGGGCGCAAAGTAACTTCACTGATTGTTTTAAGGTGTGAAGCTGTACCTCCGTGCAGCCATTCCACGTGCAGTTCTCCTGGTTTTATATCCCAGCGTTTAATTTCATCTTTATCAAAATCAAGTTTAATCTTTAGCCTGTTTGGTTTGATGGTTTCGATGCGGGCATATTTTGTGAACCTGGCATGACCAACCCGTACTTCTATTCTCCACATGCCTGTTTCTGATTCTTTGGAAGTTTTCAGGGGGAAATGATACACATGATCAACAGGCGAGTTATCCACAATTTTCTGATGAAGTTGTCCACGCGGAGTGTAGAATTTGCATACTGCGGGTACACCTGCAGGTAGTTTGGACAGCTTGTCTTCAAGCATGAACGACATAAACAGGGTATCACCGGGTCTCCAAACATCCCTTTCACCGTAGATAAAACCATTGAGTCCTTTTTGAAGTCCGGCACCTGAAACATCAAACTTACTAAGTGAATTTGACAATCCATCATTCATTTTCAGGTAACCGCGTTCATCTCCTTTTTTAGCTACTATTACAAATGGTTTTTTATGTGAGCTGAATTCTGCTTTTCCATGGGAATTAGTTATAGCCGTTTTGAATTTCTGCTGTTGAAAATCATATACCTCAATTTTGACACCGGCTAATGGCTCGGTACTTACCAGGTGATTAACAAAAATAATATTCCTGCCGTCTTTTCCTCTTTTCGCTATAATACCAATATCCGAGGCAATGATATTTTGCGTAAAGCTTTTGCTGTAGTAGTAGGAGCTGTGACACGGATTATTTCTTTCGCGCCAGCTGTAGTCTGAAGGATAACTGCCCTGATCGCTGTATAAACGGTAATAACCCCAGTCGTCATATTCAGGTTCATCGGAATATGAATCATCCTCACGGGATAAGGGAATCATATTACTGTTGTCTTCTCCCGGACAGGGGTAGGTGGAATACTCTTTACGCAGGTTTATCCGTATCCGGTAAATGGCACCCTTTTCGGGTTTTATAAACGTGCTCAGGTCGATGGCAAAATCATTCCAGGTAGAATAATCGGTAACAGGATTTTGTGAAGAATTTAAAGTGACGGTGCCTTTATAGACGATCTTTGCCACTCTGTAAAGCTCATTATTCCCGTCCAGGTTATTTTGCTGTAAGAATTGCAGAATATTATCTTCATAAATGCGGAAAACTGTAAGATCAACAGCACGTAAATTTACACCTTCAAATGGAAGAACCAGCCCGTTTGAACTCGGCATAATCACTCCTTTACCCTTTAGTTTTATATTAGGTTCTATATCAGGAAACTCAGCCGTTTCCCTGTAGGTTTTTGAAAGTTTGCTGCCCAGTATGTTTTTTATACCGCGATTGATATTTATTTGTACTTTTCCCTGCAGGTCGTTTTTGGGATATACTTTTGCAATGTTTTGATCTAAAACAACATCCAGCTTGTTATTACTGATGTTTATCAACCCCTCTAAGTCCTGATCCTGGTCAAGAGGATCAGAAAACTCCAGTATTATATGTTGATCTGGTTTTTGATTCGCAGTTACTTTTCTTAATTTAAAATCGCCCAGCGGGGTGATTTCAATTTCTTCCTTTCCCTTTTGATCTGAGTTTACAGGCTCACCGTCCCATTCAATAAGGATTGTGCTTGCTTTCTCCTTTCGCTCAATGCTGTCGATACGAAACTGGTATGCATTCGGGTCAGCTGTACTGGTCCAGATAACTTCCAGTTGCTTTTTATCCTGATAGGCTTTAAGCGTTTGCGTAAGCCTGTCAGTAGATTCCACATCAGCTGTTAAAACCTCACCGTTCAACTTCAGCCATTTAACCTGCTTGCCAGGAAGGAATTTGAGGTTACCGGTTTTAATATCCATATACTGCCGGATTGTCCGAAAGCTAAATTCCATGGTTTCAAATTCTTCAGGAACTTCCATCAATTTGCCCAGCAGGAACTCCGCTTTATAATGTTGATCGGGTTCAAGATAATTTCCGGGTCGGAATTCCACCGTGTAGGTGTCTATCCAGTATGCATCTCCTTTTATTTCCGGTGAAAAATCAAACAAAGCCTGATCAACGGGCTTTCCTATCATGGATGAATCAGCGTAACTGTTTTGTAACTGTACCCTGATGGTAGCATCTTTGGATATAATCCCTGAGGTAAATGCATTGACATAGGTCCTGAATTTCGGATCAACAGTTACTTGCTTCTTTTTCGTTGGATTTGAGATAATAGCTATAATCCCTGCAATTGTCAGAATAGCAGCTATTACAAAAATAAGGCGGGTTCTGGACATAATTATCACGGTTTTGGGGTGTTTTGTGTAGGTTACCAGGCTGTAAAATATAAAAAAAAATTAAAACATCGTATTAACCGGAACGGGAAGTTCAAAAAAAGTAGAAATTGTTTATAAGTCAGTGTATTTATTCAAAGAATCAAGGTAGTTTAAACTTACCGAAGATGAAAAGCATAAGGTTCCTTAACAGCTAATAGATTTTCAAAAAACTTTTAAGACTGCCTGTTTTACTGAAGCTGATTCAGCCGGGAGTTTTGCCTTCTGCGTTTCGTCATTATCATGCAATTACTTATCTTTGCTGATACAGCTGTAAACTAAAAACTTTAATCTGATTTTCTTTTATGAAATGACATGATTGCTTTAAACATACCCGGGAATGATCCGCCTCCGGCGGATTATTGTATGCGAGTTCCCTCGCATACAATGACGGGATAAAACCCGCTTTGGCTGGAACCGTTGAAACAAAAATTATAGACAGATGAAACATTTTAAACACAAAGGACTTTACACTGACTTTTATGAACTTACCATGGCTCAGGGTTATTTCCTGCAAAACAAGCATTATCAAGAAGCTACTTTCGATTATTTCTTCAGAAAAAATCCATTTGATGGCGGATATGTTGTGTTCGCAGGTTTATGGGAATTACTTCGTGAACTTAAGCATTTTAGATATGGACAGAAAGAGCTGGAATTTTTGAAACAACAGGGTTTTCATGACGATTTTCTCAGTTACCTGGAGGATTTTCGTTTTCGTGGCGATATCATTTCCTGCCGTGAAGGCGAAATAATATTTCCACTTGAACCTGTGATGCAGGTTACAGGAAATATCATCGAAACACAACTGGTGGAATCCATGTTATTGAATATCCTTAATTTTTCGTCTCTTATAGCCACTAAGGCTATTCGTATCAGGCAGGAAGCAAAAGACAGAATCTTTGTAGATTTTGGTCTCAGGAGAGCCCAGGGATTTGGCAGTCTTTTAGCAGCAAGGGCAGCAGCCATTGGCGGTATTAATTCCACATCCAATGTCCTTGCCGCAGCGCAGTATGGTATCCCTGTTTCCGGCACCATGGCTCACAGCTGGGTACAGAGCTTTGATTCCGAACTGGAAGCTTTCCGTGCTTTTGCTGAGATATTCCCGGATAACTGCGTGTTGCTTATCGATACTTATGATACTCTTCAGAGCGGGCTAAAAAATGCCATTATCGTGGGCAGGGAACTGGAGGAGAAAGGATATAAGCTTAAAGGATTGCGACTGGATAGCGGTGATCTTGCATACCTGTCTAAAAAGGTAAGGAAAACACTGGAGAAAGAAAAACTTGACTATGTGAAGCTGGTTGCCTCAAATCAGCTTGATGAATACCTGATCCGTTCATTGAATTTGCAAAATGCGCCACTGGATGTATTTGGAGTTGGAACAAATCTGGTGACTGGAGCGGGAGATGCTGCTCTGGACGGTGTTTATAAAATGTCGGAATATGCGGGTAAACCGCGGTTGAAGCTATCGGAGAATATTAAAAAGCTTTCCTTGCCGGGCAAGAAAAATATCATCCGTTACTTTGATAAGGAAAACTATTTCTATGGTGATGCTGTTACTCTCAGGGATGAGAAGCATGTGGATATGATGATCCATCCTTATCATAAGGAAAAAACCTGTGATTTTGATGGTTATAAAGCTGAGTATTTGCTTACCAGTGTAATGGAGAAGGGAGTAAACAAAATTGAAACTGACAGGCTGGAAGAGATATCCAAATATGCAGCCATGCGGTTAAATCAACTGGAAGACCCTGTAAAGAGACTTGAGAATCCTCATATTTATAAAGTGGGACTAAGCGAGAAACTTATGCAATTACGCGATTCAATAGCATTTGAAAAACAGAAAAACTTTGAATAGACATGGAAGCCTTACTTATATGTGATTTGCAAAGGGATTTTTTCCAGAATGGTGCACTTCCTGCTGAAAAAGCCGGAGAAATCGTGCCTGTGATTAATGAAATAAGTGGTAAATTTGAACTGCTGATAGCATCAAAAAAATGGTTTAATAAGAATTCGGCGTATTTTGATGCGGTACCTGTTCATTGCGTGAGGGGTAGCGGGGGAGCAGAATTTCACCCGGATCTTGAAACCGGCAGAATCCGGCAGGTATTCTATAGAGGATCAGAAGATGAAAGGGCGGTAGAATCGGTATTTAAATCTGATAATATGGATGCAAAGCGCCTTCTGAAGTCAGAGGATGTTGTGCGCCTATACATATGCGGGCTAACAACTGAGAACAGCATAAAGGCAACGGCTCTGGATTCATTGAAAGCGGGCTTTGATACTTTCATAGTGAAAGATGCTGTGAGGCCGCTCAGTGACGGTGTCAGGCCTATGCAGGCAATCAGAGACATGAAAGAAGCCGGATGCCATATAGTGGAAAGTGAAAATCTGAAGTAAAACCCAAAAATATATTGAAATATGGATTACAATGAAATTGTAAAGCTGTTAGGAGATAAAGCAGAGTACCTCCTGGAGCATAAATGTAAGACAGTTGACAAAAGTAAACTGCATCTTCCCGGTCCTGATTTTGTAGATCGCGTGGTGTATCACTCAAACCGCAGCCCCAAAGTAATGCGTAATCTGCAGGATACATTTAACCATGGACGGCTTGGAGGTACTGGATACCTTTCCATTCTTCCGGTTGATCAGGGTATTGAGCATACAGCTGGAGCATCTTTCGCACCAAACCCGGATTATTTCGACTCTGAAAATATCGTGAAACTGGCCATTGAAGGTGGCACCAATGCTGTGGCCTCCACTATGGGAGTTCTGGCTTCCGTATCTCGTAAGTATGCTCATAAGATCCCCTTTATCGTAAAGATTAATCACAATGAGTTGCTCACCTATCCCAATACCTACGATCAAATCCAATTTGGAAGCGTTGACGAAGCCTGGGAAATGGGTGCTGCCGGTATCGGTGCCACTATTTATTTTGGCTCACCGGAATCAAACAGGCAGATCATTGAAATTGCACAGGCATTTGAGCGTGCTCACGAGTTGGGAATGTACACCGTGCTGTGGTGCTACCTAAGAAACAGCGATTTTAAAGCCGATAAGGACTATCATGTGGCTGCTGATGTAACCGCACAGGCCAATCATCTTGGCGTGACCTTACAGGCCGACATTATTAAACAAAAATTACCACTTAATAATGGTGGTTTTAAAGCTATTGATTTTGCCAAAACCCACCAAAAGGTTTATGATGAGCTCTCCACTGATCATCCAATCGACCTTACACGCTACCAGGTGATAAATAATTATATGGGCCGCAGCGGTCTTATTAACTCCGGTGGAGCGTCTAAAGGCGATAGCGATATGCAGGATGCTGTTTCCACTGCCGTTATCAATAAACGTGCTGGTGGAATGGGGCTCATTTCAGGACGTAAAGCCTTCCAGCGTCCGCTTAAGGAGGGAGTGGAACTCCTCCATGCTATCCAGGATGTGTATTTGTCAAAAGAAATTGATATTGCTTAAACGAATGCTGCCATAGGCAAATAATGGTGTGGGCTTTCCGGGCTCACACCTTTTTTTTGGTGGAATAAATATTATTTCAGAAGTTTTATTGTGTGATGGTTGAATTTTATCTCCGGGGGTAAATCATTTTTTGTGCCATCAAATTATGGCAGTAAGCCGGGCGCTGACAGGCAATAGTTAAAGCCTGACTCCGCTCGATATTCAATTTTACTGTTAATAATTGTGATTTTGCGATTTCTGGTAATTTTAGTGAAACCAGCGTTTACAGTGGATGCCGGAAAAAATTGTATCCACTTTAGCTGGTAATGTGTGTAGATTTTAACTGTTTGATATCTTGCAAAATAGGAATTAATTCATTATATTTGGTTGCACTAATCGAATCCAATGATCTTTTGTCAGGAACTAATCAATTTTATGATAATAAACTAATACCCCCAATCATGAAACTTTCGTATAGATTTTTTTGTACTGCGGTGCTATTCGCAGTTGCGCAATTTTTGTTTTCCCAGGGCGCCGAAAACTCACTTGATTTTGATAATTCTAATTCTTCCTATGTTGAAGTAGCAGATAAAACAACATTGCAACCAGCTAATTTCACGCTGGAAGCATGGTTTAAGATCGAAGCCACAACAGGCAACCAACAGGTAATTCTTTCTAAACAATATGGTACATCATCAGCAAATAGCTTTGCGCTTTATTGCTTCCATAACAATGGCGCATATAATTTGAGATTTTACGGATTTGGAAGCAGTGTGCATATCTGGTCAGACAATTTTGCATTAGGAGTGTGGCATCATGCAGCGGCAACTTATGACGGAGCTACCGTTTATTTATACCTCAATGGGATACAGGTAGCTTCCGCTGCCCAGGAAAGTCCTCCGGAGTATGATTCTAATCCTGTTTTAATAGGTGCTGATAATGATGACAGTGATAATAATTACGAATATCTTTTTAATGGTGAGATCGATGAGGTAAGAATTTGGAAGGTTGCCCGTACGGCCAGCGAGATACGTAATAATATGAACAAAACGCTTAGTGGTACGGAATCTGATCTTGAAGCTTACTGGAATTTTGATTCGGGATCGGGAACTACACTTGTTGATCAAACCTCAAATAACAATGACGGAATTCTTGCAGGAGGCAGTAATCCTACATGGGTTACGTCTGCTGCCAAAGTCGGTGATGAATCAATTTTTTCGTTTGCTAATTCTGATATTTCAAGAAAAGCAGGGTGTATGGTGGATGTTGATTTAAGCGATGAAGGCATCTCATATTCATATTCGGTTTATCAGGTAAATTCAACACCAAACACAACTAATGATCTTCTTTCATATGTTGCAAATAAATACTGGGAAATAGATGCCAGTGATGCAGATTTTGACGGGGATTTTAGTGCAGTCGTGGATTTTCACTTTGATGAAATTGGCGGAATTGCTGATGAAAGTAATTTAAAGCTTTTCAGAAGAAATGATGCTGAAGCATCTACCTGGACTGAAGTTACTGCTACACTAGATGATGAAGGTAACAACAGCGACGGGAATGGATATTTGAGACTAAGTCTGGATGAATCAAGCAGCGGAGACTTTAGCGGACAGTACATTATTACCAGTAGTGACAATGATAATGAAACGCTTCCTGTTGAGCTTTTATCTTTCGTTGCAGAGCAGCAGAACAGGGATGTTATCATATCCTGGTCAACGGCAAGTGAAACCAACAATGATTATTTTGTAGTTGAAAGAAGTACAGATGGAATAAACTGGGAGAACATACAAAAAACAAAAAGCTATGCTAATTCAAACACTATAAAAAACTATTCTAATATTGACAGGCCTCTTCAAAATTCCAAAAGGATATTTTACCGTTTAAAACAAGTGGACATTGACGGGAGAGTTACAATATTCAAGCCGGTAGCTGTAGAATATAAAATCTCTGAAACCATTATCAATTATTATCAGGATTCTGAATTCATAAATATAGAGATTGCACCAGCAGGCAATGAGTTCATAATTGATGTAATTGATTTGAATGGAAATCTAAAAGCGCGTAAAGTATCCAGCAGAGATTTCATAAGAATTAATACCAGTCAGTTTTCAAGCGGTATTTATTTCCTTCACATTAGTGATGGTTTCGGTTTCAATAAGACCTGCAAGGTGTTTATTGAGTAATGAAAAAAAAACCGCTGCAAATCGTGCAGCGGTTTTTTGGTGAGCTTTTCTTAAGCTTGTGTAGGACCGCCAAGGTTTATAGGAGGAACCTGATTATGGGGTTCGCTCTCCTCAATTTCTCCGTGCATCGACTCGAATTTTTTCACATTTTCAATGAGAGCGCGTAAGAACCGTTTTGCATGATGAGGTGTCAAAATTACTCTTGACTTCACCTTTGCTTTGGGTACTCCGGGCATCATTCTGATAAAATCCACCACAAATTCTGAATTTGAATGATTGATAATGGCCAGGTTTGAATATATACCTTCAGCTACATCATCGTCCAGTTCGATATTGATCTGGGCAGGATCCGGTTGTTGCTTTTTATTCTCGTCCATAGGTCCTTGTATTGATTAGTTTAATTACTCATCTGCTTCAGTTTCCTGTTTTTCAGCGGCTGCCTCTTTTAGCCGGTCGTACTCTTCCTGGGATCCTACTATGATGTCGCCGTAATCCCTGAGTCCTGTTCCGGCCGGGATCTTGTGGCCAACAATCACGTTTTCTTTCAGACCCTGGAGTTCATCTACCTTGGCATTCACAGCTGCCTCTGTCAGTACTTTGGTTGTTTCCTGGAAGGAAGCAGCCGAAACAAAGCTCTTGGTTTGCAGGGAAGCCTTGGTGATACCTTGCAGCACCTGCGTTGCAGTTGCTGGCTGTGTTTCCCTGGCTACCACCAGCTTTTTGTCCTGACGGCGAAGCATGGAATTTTCCTCGCGCAACTTACGGGCGCTTACAATCTGGCCAGGTTTCATAGTTGGTGAATCACCGGGGTCTTCCACTACTTTTTTATTGAATATCCAGTCATTTTCTTCCTGGAAGTCCGTTTTTTCAACTATCTCACTTTCCAGGAATTTTGTATCACCCGGATCTATAACTTCAACCTTACGCATCATCTGGCGAACGATCACTTCAAAGTGCTTATCATTGATCTTCACACCCTGCAAGCGGTAAACTTCCTGTATCTCATTCACAATATACTCCTGAACCTTGGTTGGTCCTTTAACTGAAAGGATGTCAGCAGGTGTCATAGCTCCATCGGAAAGGGGAGTTCCCGCTTTCACAAAGTCATTCTCCTGTGCCAGGATCTGCTTGGATGTCGGAACAAGATACTTTTTGGTTTCACCGGTTTTGGAGGTGATGATTACCTCACGGTTACCTCTCTTGAGTTTCTTTCCAAATGATACCACACCGTCAATTTCTGATACGGTGGCAGGATCAGAAGGATTACGTGCCTCGAAGAGTTCGGTTACTCGTGGAAGACCTCCCGTGATATCTCCTGATTTACCAAGAGCACGTGGAATCTTACAGAGCGTTTCACCCGGCTTGATCTTGTCATTATCATTAACAATAATATGAGCTCCGACAGGCATATCATATACCTTGATCAGTTCATCATTATCGTCATAAATCTGAATAGACGGGTTTTTGGAACGGCGGCGTGTTTCCACAACCACTTTTTCCTGATAACCGGTCTGCTCATCAGAAACAACCTTGTAGGTTTCACCTTCCAAAATGTTCTTAAATCTGACATTTCCGGAAACATCTGAAATGATGAGAGCGTTGTATGGATCCCAATCGCAAATGATATCACCTTTCTTCACATTATCACCATCATTTTTAAAGAGGTGTGATCCGTAAGGGATATTGTTGGAAGCAAGAACTACATTGGTTTTGGGGTCCACCAGGCGAAGCTCGGCAGAACGTCCCACTACCACTTTATAATCTTTTCCTTCTTTGTCTTTATAGTCCACGTAGCGAAGCTCGTCGATTTCCAGGAAACCGTCATATTTCGCGGTGATATTGTTTTCCACAGCGATATTCGATGCAGTACCACCAACGTGGAAGGTACGCAGTGTAAGCTGGGTGCCAGGCTCACCAATTGACTGAGCTGCAATAACTCCTACCGATTCGCCTCGCTGAGCCATGCGGGCTGTTGCCAGATTACGACCATAACACTTGCTACATACACCTACTCTCGACTCACAGGTGAGAACTGAACGAATCTCCACATTTTCTATGGGTGACTCATCAATTCTTCTGGATACGTTTTCATTAATCTCTTCACCTGATTTGATCAGTAATTCATTGGTGATCGGGTGATAAACATCATGAAGTGAAACACGTCCCAGAACTCTGTCGTGAAGAGTTTCCACAATTTCTTCGTTACGCTTCAGGGCAGTAGCTGTAAGTCCACGTAAAGTTCCGCAGTCTTCCTCGGAAATAATAACATCCTGAGCCACATCTACCAGACGACGGGTAAGATAACCAGCATCCGCAGTTTTAAGGGCTGTATCTGCCAAACCTTTACGGGCACCGTGTGTGGAGATAAAGTATTCAAGTACCGAAAGCCCTTCTTTAAAGTTGGAAAGGATCGGGTTTTCAATAATCTCAGCTCCGGTAGTTCCGGATTTCTGAGGTTTGGCCATAAGACCACGCATACCGGACAACTGACGGATTTGCTCTTTGGAACCCCGGGCTCCTGAATCGAGCATCATGAAAACAGGATTGAATCCCTGTTTATCATTTGTCAATTGTTTCATCAACCTGGTTGTAAGGTGTGAGTTGGTATGTGTCCAGATGTCAATAATCTGGTTATAACGTTCGTTGTTGGTAATGAATCCCATATTATAGTTATTCATTACTTCATCAACCTCTTCGTGAGCTTTGGCAATTAATTCTTCCTTAATTTTCGGAACAATCACATCACCGATATTAAAGGATAAGCCACCTTCATATGACAGCCGGTAACCCATATGCTTGATATTGTCGAGGAAATCTACTGTTTTCTTATTTCCTGTTTTCTTCAGCAACTGGCCAATGATGTCACGGAGCGACTTTTTGGTAAGTAGTTGATTTATAAATCCGAATTCTTTCGGAACAACTTCGTTGAAGAGCACACGGCCAACGGTTGTTTCAATAATTTCCTTTTTGAATCCGCCGTTTTCCTCATCCGGAATTTCCACCCTTACATTGATGATAGCGTGCATATCAAGCTTGCGCTCATTAAATCCAATGATAACTTCTTCAGGTGAATAAAATGTAAGTCCTTCCCCTTTTACCGGTTCTTCGGGGATGCTTTTTCTGCCTTTGGTAAGGTAGTACAGACCCAGAACCATGTCTTGAGAAGGAACTGTAATAGGTGCACCATTAGCAGGATTAAGGATATTATGCGATGAAAGCATCAGGATTTGAGCTTCCAGAACAGCAGCGTGTCCTAATGGAACATGCACGGCCATCTGGTCACCGTCAAAGTCGGCGTTGAATGCCGTACAGGACAGAGGGTGGAGCTGAATAGCTTTACCCTCAATAAGTTTGGGCTGGAAGGCCTGGATACTGAGCCTGTGAAGGGTAGGGGCACGGTTGAGAAGTACCGGATGACCTTTTAAAACATTTTCCAGGATATCCCAAACTACAGGATCCTTGCGGTCAACGATTTTCTTGGCCGATTTCACGGTTTTTACAATTCCCCGTTCAAGCATTTTACGGATGATGAATGGTTTGAACAGCTCGGAAGCCATTTCTTTCGGAATACCACATTCATTCATTTTGAGCTCGGGTCCTACCACAATAACCGAACGTCCTGAATAGTCAACACGTTTACCCAGCAGGTTCTGACGGAAACGCCCCTGTTTGCCTTTGAGGCTGTCGCTGAGGGATTTTAGCGGGCGGTTTGAATCAGTCTTTACGGCATTTGATTTTCTTGAGTTATCAAACAAGGAATCAACTGCTTCCTGGAGCATGCGTTTTTCATTACGCAGGATTACATCAGGAGCCTTGATCTCGATGAGTCGTTTGAGGCGGTTATTTCTGATGATTACTCTTCGGTAAAGGTCATTAAGGTCGGAAGTAGCAAAACGTCCACCATCAAGAGGCACCAGAGGTCTCAGGTCTGGCGGGATAACGGGTACTACTTTCACCACCATCCATTCCGGGCGGTTTTCTTTTCTTTTATGCGAATCGCGGAAAGCTTCCACTACGCGAAGGCGCTTTAGAGCATCCTTTTTACGTTGTTGGGAAGTTTCTGTATTAGCTTTATGACGCAGGGTATAAGATAATTCGTCAAGGTCAAGGCGTGCGAGCAGGTCATGCACTGCTTCAGCACCCATCTTGGCGATAAATTTATCCGGGTCGGAATCATCGAGGTACTGGTTTTCCACAGGGATTTTTTCCATGTACTCGAAGTATTCTTCTTCCGTGAGAAAGTCCATATACTGAACTCCGTGTTCTGCAGCGGCACCTGCATTGATTACCACATATCTTTCATAATAGATAATGGAATCAAGTTTTTTGGACTGAAGGCCCATCAATGCGCCGATTTTGTTGGGCAGGGAGCGGAAGAACCAGATGTGGGCTACCGGAACTACCAGTTCGATGTGTCCCATGCGCTCGCGACGCACTTTTTTCTCAGTTACTTCAACTCCGCATCGGTCACAGACAATGCCTTTATAGCGAATACGCTTGTATTTGCCACAATGACATTCGTAGTCTTTAACCGGCCCGAAAATACGCTCACAAAACAAACCATCGCGCTCCGGCTTATAGGTTCTGTAGTTGATTGTCTCCGGTTTTAATACTTCGCCGTGAGAGTTCTCATAGATCAACTCAGGAGAGGCCAGGCTGAGAGTTATTTTTGAGAATTCGTTTTTAGTAAGATTTGCATTATTTCTGAAAGCCATATTCGGATACTTTATTGCTTAGCATTATTGTCCTGTTAACTAATTTTCAAAGTCGATGTTCAAACCGAGGCCGTTAAGCTCGTGTACAAGCACCTTGAATGATTCCGGGATACCCGGTTTGATCATATTCTGGCCCTTGACGATCGACTCATACACCTTGGCGCGACCATTCACATCATCAGATTTCACTGTGAGTATCTCCTGGAGAATGTTGGCAGCACCGAATGCTTCCAGTGCCCATACCTCCATCTCTCCAAAACGCTGGCCACCAAACTGAGCTTTACCTCCGAGTGGTTGCTGCGTGATGAGTGAATACGGCCCGATGGAGCGTGCATGCATCTTGTCATCCACCATATGGTGAAGCTTCAGCATGTATATCACACCAACAGTGGTTTTCTGCTTGAATGGTTCTCCGGTTTCGCCGTCGTAAAGCTGAACTTTACCGTTCAGTGGTAATCCGGCTTTATCAAGATATTCATTGATCTGATCAACTGAAGCACCATCGAAAATCGGGGTGGCAAACTTCAAACCAAGTTTCTCTCCGGCCCAGCCCAGTACAGTTTCATAAATCTGTCCGAGGTTCATACGCGAAGGTACACCCAGCGGGTTGAGCACGATGTCAACAGGAGTTCCGTCCTCGAGAAACGGCATATCTTCCTGGCGAACTATTTTGGCTACTATACCCTTGTTACCATGGCGTCCTGCCATTTTATCACCAACTTTGATCTTCCGCTTCTTGGCAATATAAACCTTTGCCATCTGTACAATTCCTGTGGGGAGTTCATCTCCTACCGTAATGTTGAATTTCTCGCGGTTGAATCTTCCTACTTCTTCCTTATATTTGATGCTGTAATTATGAAGAAGTTTTTTGACAAGGTCATTCTTTTCCTTATCAGTGGTCCACTTTCTTGGACTCACATTGATGTAATCATCAATTGCGCTGAGTACTTTTTTGGTAAATTTGGTGCGCTTGGGTATGATTACATCCTTATATTTATTGGTAACCCCCTGTGAGGTTTTACCGCTCACGAGTTCCAGAAGCTTATCTACAAGTTCATCCCTGAGTTTTTCAAGGTTTGCATTATGTTCTGCTTCCATTTTATCCAGTTGCTCTTTCTCGCGGGTGCGGGTTTTCTTATCCTTGATCGAGCGGGAGTAAAGTTTTTTATCAACCACCACGCCATGCAACGAAGGCGGGGCTTTCATGGAAGCATCTTTAACATCTCCTGCTTTATCACCAAAAATAGCTCGCAACAGCTTTTCTTCGGGTGTTGGATCGGTTTCTCCTTTAGGAGTGATTTTTCCAATGAGAATATCTCCCTCATTAACTTCTGCACCAATCCTGATGATACCATTTTCATCGAGGTCTTTGGTGGCATCCAGGCTAACGTTTGGTATATCCGCTGTCAGCTCTTCCACACCACGCTTGGTATCTCGCACTTCCATAACATATTCGTCGATATGAATGGAAGTATAAATATCATCACGCACCAGGTTTTCGCTTATCACGATGGCATCCTCAAAGTTATATCCTTTCCAGGGCATGAAGGCAACCTTCAAATTCTGGCCAATACCGAGTTCTCCATCAGAAGTGGCATATCCTCTGGTAAGTATATCGCCTTTTTTCACTTTCTGCCCTTTTCTTACAGCAGGTGACAGGTTAACTGAAGTTCCCTGATTGGTTTTGGCAAACTTAACCAGCTTATATTCTTTCTTCTCTTCGTCAAAGGAAATGAGTTTTTCCTCTTCCGTACGATTATATTTTACAATAATCTTCCTGGCATCCACAAAATCGATTACACCATCACCTTCTGCAATGATATTGGTACGTGAATCTATGGCCACCTGTTTTTCGAGGCCTGTACCCACGATAGGAGCGGAAGGCCTCATCAGAGGTACAGCCTGGCGCATCATGTTTGAACCCATGAGCGCACGGTTTGCATCGTCATGCTCCAGGAAGGGGATGAGTGATGCAGCCACTGATGCAATCTGGTTTGGAGCCACATCAATCAGGTTGATATCTTCCGGGGCTACAAGCGGATAATCGGCAAGCTTTCTTGCTTTTATACGCTCCTGCGAAATCTTACCGTCTTCTTCAATATCAATAACTGAATGAGTAATAATCTGGTCTTCCTCCTCATCAGCAGTAAGGAAGATAGGTTTTTCACTGAGTTTGATCAGACCATTTTCCACTTTTTTGTATGGTGTTTCAATAAAGCCAAGCTTATTGATTTTTGCATACACGGAAAGTGATGAAATCAGTCCGATATTCGGGCCTTCCGGTGTTTCGATCGTACACAGACGGCCGTAGTGTGTATAGTGAACATCCCGCACTTCAAAACCTGCTCTTTCACGGGTAAGGCCACCAGGTCCAAGGGCGGAGATACGACGCTTGTGCGTTACCTCGCTCAACGGGTTGGTTTGGTCCATAAACTGTGAAAGCTGGTTGGTTCCAAAGAATGAATTAATTACGGAAGACAATGTTTTAGCGTTGATCAGGTCAGTGGGAGTGAACACTTCGTTATCACGGACGTTCATCCGTTCACGGATTGTTCTTGCCATACGCGACAGACCAACTCCAAACTGGTTATATAACTGTTCACCTACAGTACGCACACGGCGGTTACTGAGGTGGTCGATATCATCAACTTCGGTTTTTTCATTAATGAGCTGAATCAGGTGCTGGATAATCTGGATAATATCCTCATTGGTAAGTATACGGGTGTTTAGAGGAATATTCAGCGCAAGTTTTTTATTGATTTTATAACGTCCCACTTCCCCCAGGTCATAGCGTTTGTCGCTAAAGAACAGGTTCTGGATAATACTGCGGGCAGTTTCTTCATCCGGGGGTTCAGCACTACGCAACTGGCGGTAGATAAACTCTACCGCTTCTTTTTCAGAGTTTGCGGTGTCTTTTTGTAAAGTGCTGAAGATTATATCGTAATCGCTGGAATTAGCACTTTCTTTATGCAACAGAATTGTTTTAACGCCGGCATCAACAATAAGTTCAATGTGATGTTCTTCAAGTTCTGTTTCACGATCGATAATAACTTCAGTACGCTCGATGGATACAACCTCGCCGGTATCTTCATCCACGAAATCCTCAATCCAGGAGCGCAGGACGGTAGCGGCCAGCTTACGCCCGAGAACTTTTTTAAGGCCGGTTTTCGACACTTTGATTTCATCAGCCAGGTTAAAGATCTGAAGGATGTCCTTATCACTTTCATAACCGATGGCGCGCAGCAAGGTGGTAACCGGTAATTTCTTTTTACGATCGATGTAGGCATACATGACATTATTGATGTCTGTAGCGAATTCGATCCAGGATCCTTTAAAGGGGATGATTCTGGCAGAGTAAAGTTGAGTCCCGTTAGCATGTCGGCTGGTGCCGAAGAAAACTCCCGGGGAGCGATGCAACTGGGAAACAATGACTCTTTCGGCCCCGTTAATGATGAAAGATCCGCTGGGGCTCATATACGGGATCAGACCCAGATAAACGTCCTGGATGATGGTCTCGAAATCTTCATGTTCCGGATCCGTACAGTAGAGCTTAAGCTTAGCCTTCAGGGGAACACTGTAGGTTAGGCCGCGGGCGAGGCATTCCTCGATGGTATAACGTGGCGGATCAATGAAATAGTCCAGAAATTCCAGGACAAAATTGTTGCGTGCATCGGTGATAGGGAAGTTCTCCGAAAAGACTTTATACAGACCTTCGTTTTCGCGCTCTTCAGGGGAAGTCTCCAGTTGGAAGAAATCCTGAAAAGATTTCAGCTGAATGTCCAGAAAGTCAGGATACTCCGCGGGTATGCGGGATGATGCAAAGCTAATACGTTGATTCTTGTTTGAAGCCAAGGCTTTAAATTTTTTAAGTTACCAAAGAAGATTAATAAAGAACGAAATATATGTAAAAACAGAAAAAGACCTAACCCTGTCTGGTGACAGGGAAGGTCTGGGTAATCAGGCTATTAGTTGATATTTTACTTGATTTCAACTTCAGCACCAGCTTCTTCAAGTTGTCTTTTCAAACCTTCTGCTTCGTCCTTACTAACCGCTTCTTTAATCGGTTTTGGTGCTGAGTCAACAAGTTCTTTTGCTTCTTTTAATCCGAGGCTGGTCAATTCTTTGACAAGCTTCACAACAGCCAGTTTCTTAGCTCCTGCAGCTTTGAGGATAACATCAAATTCAGTTTGTTCTGCAGCTTGCTCGCCCCCTTCGGCGCCTGCTGCGGCAACGGCTACTGGAGCTGCTGCTGCAGGTTCGATACCGTATTCTTCTTTCAGAATTTCAGCTAATTCATTAACTTCTTTAACTGTGAGGTTAACTAACTGTTCTGCAAATTCTTTTAAATCTGCCATTTTATTATTGTTTTAAATTGTTTTACAATGCAATTAATTTGTTCTGATAATATTATTCTGATTTCTCAGAAAGTGTTTTCAGGATACCGGCAATTTTCTGACCACCGGAAGACTGAAGACCTGAAATAACATTCTTTGCTGGTGATTGAAGAAGTGCTATAACATCGGCAATTAATTCATCTCTGGACTTAATTGCCATGAGAGAATCGAGTTTGTCATCGCCAAGGTAAACAGTTTCTTCAATATATGCAGCTTTAAGAATGGGCCGGTCAAAATCTTTCCTGAAGTTTTTGATAAGCTTCGCCGGGACATTACCGGTGTCGCTAAACATTACTGAAGTGGAGCCTTTCAGTGCCGAAAACAGCTCATCATCGCCTTTTTCAGCATTTTCAAGTGCCTTTTTCAGTAAAGTGTTTTTCACCATTCTCAGTGTTACATTCTTACCAAAGCACTGGCGCCGCAGCTGATTGGTAGAAGCCACGTTTAATCCTGATATGTCGGTCAGGTAAAAAACAGGGAATTCCTTCAACTGTTTGGTCAGTTCTTCGATTAACTGAGTTTTATTTTCTTTTCTCATAGTTCAATCACTTCTGTTTATGAGCGTCTTTGTTAAGCTTGAATGATTGACTTGGGATTGATCTTAATGCTTGGGCTCATACTGCTTGACATATACACGCTAAGCATGTATGTGCCTTTAGATGCCACAGGCTTCAGCTTTTGAATTGTTGTTAGCAATTCTCTGGCGTTATCATACAGTTGGCTTTCTTCAAATCCGACTTTACCTACGGCCGTATTAATAATGCCGTATTTATCTACTTTGAAGTCGATCTTACCAGCTTTGGCTTGTTTCACCGCTGTGGCAATATCCATGGTAACTGTACCTGTTTTTGGGTTAGGCATCAGTCCTCTGGGACCAAGTACTTTACCCAGGCGGCCAATCTTAGGCATTACGCTGGGCATGGTAATGATAACATCCATATCCAGCCAACCCTCCTTAATTTTGTCAATATATTCATCAAGACCCACAAAGTCTGCACCGGCTGCTTTAGCTTCCTCCTCCTTGTCAGGAGTACACAACACCAAAACTTTTACTTCTTTACCTGTTCCGTGGGGAAGGGTAACAGAACCACGCACCATCTGATTTGCTTTACGCGGGTCAACGCCCAAACGTACGCTCAAATCAACAGAAGCATTAAAACTGGCAGTGGTTATATCCTTTACCAATTTGCATGCTTCTTTTAACGGATACGCTTCAGTTTTGTCGTATTTGGCTAAAGCTTCCTTACGTTTCTTTGCTACTTTTGACATTCTTGATAGGTATTAGTCTATTTAAATTAATAGGTATTCTGGTTAAAACCGCAAAGCTGTCAGGCTGGTTTCTTACCTTTTACGATAAGCCCCATGCTGCGAGCTGTGCCGGCAACCATGTTCATTGCAGATTCTACGGTGAAAGCGTTCAGGTCGCTCATTTTCGCTTCAGCAATTTCCTTCACCTGATCCCAGGTTACGCTACCTATTTTCTGACGATTTGGTTCGGATGATCCTTTGTTTATCTTGGCAGCTTCTTTCAACTGCACGGCAACCGGTGGTTGCTTTACAATAAATTTAAAGGATTTGTCCTTATAAACCGTAATAATAACAGGCAGAACTTTACCGGCTTGCTCCTGCGTACGGGCGTTGAACTGCTTGCAAAACTCCATTATATTCAGCCCTTTGGCTCCCAATGCGGGGCCCACGGGGGGGGATGGGTTTGCAGCACCACCTTTGATCTGCAGTTTTATAATACCGTCAACTTCTTTTCCCATTTTTTTCTCCTGGTAAATTTGATTTGTGAATGGGTATTCGGGAGAAAGTTACTCTTTCTCCACTTGCATAAACCCAAGCTCCAATGGCGTTTTACGTCCGAAAATCTTAACCATCACCTTCAACTTTTTCTTCTCTTCGTTAATCTCTTCAATCGTACCGGTGAAACTGTTGAAAGGGCCATCTATGACCTTTACTGATTCACCTACCATAAATGGAACATTGAGTTGTTCATCCGTATCGGTTAGTTCATCCACTTTACCAAGTATCCGGTTAACTTCCTGCTGGCGAAGCGGACTGGGATTGCCCCCTTTTTCAGCACCCAGAAAACCGATTACTCCCGGTATATCGCGGATATAGTGGGGAATCTCTCCAACAAGATTGGCTTCAATCAGCACATAGCCCGGAAAATAATTCCGTTCTTTACTGATTTTTTTACCATTGCGGACCTGGTAAACCTTTTCTGTAGGAATGAGCACCTGCGTGATGTAATCCGTAAGATTGAGGCGCTTGATTTCGCTCTCAATATACTTCTTTACTTTCTTTTCGCTACCACTAAGGGCCCGAACCACGTACCACTTTTTATCTTCCTGTTGTTCTGACATACCACACTAACTTCTGGAGGATGAATAAAACCAATGACAATTAACCAAATAATTTATAGAACTGCTCCAGTATATTTCGGAATGAAATATCCATCAAAAACACGACCAGCGCGATTATTAGGGAAGCAATGGATACAACAATAGCACTGTTTTGCAGTTCGCTCCATGTAGGCCACGACACCTTGTTCATCAATTCGTCGTAGCTTTCCTTTACATATGATTTGATCTTTGCCATTTGATTTTAATTTAGCACGGGTGGTAAGACTCGAACTCACAGCCTGCGGTTTTGGAGACCGCTGCTCTACCAATTGAGCTACACCCGCTTATTGAGAAGAAAAGGTATTTAATTTAAGCTTGCTTAAACCAAACACCTTTTCTCTATTTTTGCTTTAAGCTTAGTCTTCCAGAATTTCGGTTACCTGACCGGCACCCACGGTACGCCCACCTTCACGGATAGCGAAACGCAGACCTTTGTCCATGGCTACTTCTGAGATCAGCTCAACAATGATGGTAAGGTTATCACCAGGCATTACCATTTCAACACCTTCGGGGAGTTTAATCTCACCGGTAACGTCGGTGGTTCTGAAGTAGAACTGCGGACGGTAGTTGTTATGGAACGGAGTATGACGTCCACCTTCTTCTTTCTTCAGGATATAAACCTCAGCCTTGAATTTAGCGTGTGGTTTAACTGAACCAGGGGCACAAATTACCATACCACGGCTGATTTCTTTCTTGTCAACACCACGCAGGAGCAGACCAACGTTATCACCAGCTTCACCAGTGTCGAGGATCTTGCGGAACATTTCCACTCCGGTGATGGTTGATTTGAGCTTCTCAGCACCCATACCGATGATGTCAACACCATCACCTGTATTGATCACACCAGTTTCGATACGACCGGTAGCAACAGTACCACGACCTGTGATGGTAAATACATCCTCAACAGGCATCAGGAATGGCTTGTCTTTATCACGTTTTGGTAATGGGATCCAGGTGTCACAGGCATCCATCAACTCCATGATCTTGTCAACCCATTTTTCTTCCTCATTCAAAGCACCAAGAGCGGAACCCTGGATAACCGGTGTTTCATCTCCGTTGAATTCGTAGAAGTCGAGCAGTTCGCGGATTTCCATTTCCACCAGTTCGAGCAACTCTTCGTCATCCACCATGTCCACTTTGTTCATGAACACTACGATTTTTGGTACACCAACCTGACGTGCTAGGAGCAAGTGCTCACGCGTTTGTGGCATTGGGCCGTCTGTAGCAGCCACAACCAGGATAGCTCCGTCCATCTGAGCAGCACCAGTAACCATATTCTTAACGTAGTCAGCGTGACCGGGGCAGTCAACGTGTGCATAGTGACGATTTTCAGTTTGGTATTCAACGTGAGCGGTATTAATTGTAATACCACGTTCTTTCTCTTCCGGAGCATTGTCAATAGAATCGAAAGACTTTACCTCGGAGAGTCCTTTTTTAGAAAGGGTCAACGTAATTGCCGCAGTCAAAGTAGTCTTACCGTGGTCAACATGACCAATAGTACCTATATTAAGGTGCTCTTTTGACCGATCGAATTTTTCTTTAGCCATAACACTTTATGTATTTGGTTGGTTTTTAATTTATTTCTGTCGCCGAGCCGATGACGAGAATTGAACTCGTGACCTCTTCCTTACCAAGGAAACGCTCTACCCCTGAGCTACATCGGCTTATTCAGAAAAGGAATCACTTTGCTTTCCCGAAATCGCAAAAAAAGACACCCTATTCAGGTTATCTTTTTATTGATCAGCGATGATCAATTGAGCGGGAAACGGGACTCGAACCCGCCACCTACAGCTTGGAAGGCTGTCGCTCTACCAGATGAGCTACTCCCGCTGGTGATTAATCTGTGGGGGGAGGAGGATTCGAACCTCCGAAGGCATACGCCAGCAGATTTACAGTCTGCCCCAGTTGGCCACTTTGGTATCCCCCCTTTTAATGGGTAAATTCAATATCTCTCAGAACGTGAGAGCCGATGGACGGATTCGAACCGCCGACCGGCTGATTACAAATCAGCTGCTCTGGCCAACTGAGCTACATCGGCTTATTATTACTTTTTCAAAGGCCATAAAAATGCAGACCCTGTGAAAAGGTCTGCAAATGTATAAAGGTTAAAGATAATTACCAAATATTTTAACCAGATTTTCTGTTTTTTTTTCTGAAGCTTGAAAATTAAGCGCTTTTGAGCTTTTCTTTATATTTGAGCAATTGCTTGAGAAGTGCAGAAACTGCTTGATCAGTAGCTTCTTCAAAGCTTGTTGCCTGTTTTTTGGCAAAAAGATCATCACCCGGTACTTTTATCTTAACCTCGGCAACTTTGTTATCTTTTCCATCAGTGTTTTCAAGTTTCAATATTACGTCACTGCCAAGAATTCCGTCATAATACTGTTCGAGTTTGTTTACCTTCTCGGTGATGAAATCTTCCAGTTTTACATCTGCACGGAAATGAACTGCATTAATGTCAACTTTCATAATAAACCTCCTGTTTATTTGCCCCTGGGATGGGCTTGTTCATATATTGATTTTAGCTGGTCTATGGAACTGTGTGTATAGACCTGAGTTGCCGCCAGGTTGGAATGGCCGAGCAACTCCTTTATGGCATTCAGATCAGCACCATGGCTTAACAAATGTGTTGCAAAAGTGTGCCGCAATACGTGCGGGCTCTTTTTGCCAATGGTGGTAACCTGTTCCAAATGACTTTTCACTATATTATAAATCAATTTCGGATAGGTTTTGTTTCCCTGGTTTGAAAGAAATAACCAATCTTTATCCGGTGTTGCCTTGTTATCAGTGATAAACGATTTCCTGTATAGCAGGTAATTTTCGAGAGTTTCATTCAGTTCTTTATTAACAGGAATGATCCTTTCTTTATTTCTTTTACCCAATACTTTCAAAGAACGATAGTGCAGGTTGAGGTTTTGTACTTGCAGGTTGACAAGTTCGGAAACTCTGATTCCTGTACCATATAATATATTCAGTATTGCATAATTACGTTTGCCTGTATAGTCTTCCGTGAATTTTAAGTCGCGAAACAGTTTTTTCATATCTTCTTCCTGGACAAAATCCGGTAATCGCTGCGGGATTTTGACTGCCTGAAGCTTTGCTGTTGGATTATTTTCGATAAATCCGTTTTGAATGCAATACTTAAAGAACGATTTCAGGCTTGTGATTTTGCGGCTGACAGTTTTTGCTTTTAACCCTTTATCCAGTAAAACGCTCAACCAGGAACGGATCAGATTATGTGTATGATCATTTAATCCGATGGAGCCGTATGTTTGACTAATGTATTCCGAGTAGTCATGCAGATCGGTTTCATAAGCCCTGGCAGTGTGCTCCGAATAGCGTCTCTCGTGCCTGATGTACCTTATAAATTCTCTTGTGTGTTGTTGCAGCATGGATCAAAAAAAGGAAGAAAACATAAATTGACTTTCACGATTGCTAAAATATATCAAATGAAAAGCAGATTCAAGTTTTCCCCCTCTTTTTTGAAGCAGGCAAACTAAATGCCTTCTTCTTTGTTCCTCATTTGCTGAACGTATTCTGCTTTCAGAATTTGCTGCCTGCGTTTAATCGAAGGCTTGGTGTAATGCTGACGTTCTCTGACATCCTTAATAACACCGGTTTTTTCAAACTTGCGTTTTAATTTTTTCAGAGCGCGGTCAATATTTTCACCTTCTTTTACCGGAACAATAATCATGGGTTTATACCACCTTTCTTTAGATTATAAATTTTAAAACAAAAGAATTGTAAACAATTTTGGCCTGCAAAAGTATAACATTTATCGGGAATAGCAAAGATCACATAAAAAATAAAAAAAAATATTATCGAAATCCTTGATTATTGGATTTTAAATATTAAATTTGTTAAGGACTAAAACAAGATTCTATGAGACAGATATTTACTTTCACAATTTTTTCTGCTTTGTTGCTGCTAACCTCAAGTAATATTTTATCGCAAACTGTATCTCCACGTTGGCAGCTAGGCCTTAATGCCGGACCCACTTTATTTTGGGGCGATGTTACTGTCAATGAGGATCAGGGCGACTATTTGGAGAAGTTTAAAGACGATCGTCAATGGTCATATGGCCTGAGTGCAGGCTACAGAATATTACCGTTTGCTTTGCTAAGTGCCGACTTTTCATATGGGCAACTTACCGGAGTAAGGGATAAATATGAAACGGGGAGCATGTTGAATCAGTCTTTTGAAGCTGATTATTTCGATTACGCTTTAAATTTTAGGCTTAACCTTAATGATCTGATCGGAGGGTATGATAACAACCGCCTTGTTTCAGTATACTTACAGGCAGGATACGGACGACTGCATTACCGCTCGATCACAACTCAGCTTACCTCGGGGGAATATATCAACGCTGTGGGATATGAAAACAAAGGAGAGGATAAAACCTCCATGGCCTCAGCCAACCGTTTTCCGGTGGGTGGTGGCGTGCAGGTTAGTCTCAGTGATAATTTTAATCTTCGCCTGGAAACCATTTCTAACATTGTAAGCGTTGATAATATTGATGCCACAATCGGAAACACTGAGATAAATGATATCTACAGTTATACTTCTATAGGAGTGGTGTATAAGTTCGATTTTGCAAAGAAAAAATCCAGGCCTGAACCTGAGCCGGAGCCTGAGCCTGAGCCGGAACCAGAACCAGAACCGGTTATTGCTGAGGAGCCTGTGGATGTGCATCTGGTTGCTGATATTCCTGAGCAAGTTGAAAGTGAAAGTACAGTAAACATTACCTACAGATTGGATAAAGATGATCTGGATGGGGAGGCCCGTTTTCAGCAAACCCTGCCAGAGGGAGTACGTGCTGTGTCGGGAAATGCTATTGGCGCCAAATTCCAGTTTGAGGATCAGATTATGAGCTTTAACTGGGACAGGCTACCCAAATCGGAAAGTATTTCCATGCGTGTCCAATTAAGGGTTGGGGATGTTGCTGCCGGTGATTATGAGCTTCCCGCTACTTTATTCTATTCGGAAAATGAGGAGGAGAAATCAAAAGAATACAGTTATAGCTTAACTGTGAAGGACGAACCGGAGCCTGTTGAGGAAGAACCAGAAGAGGTAGAGGTTCCGGAAACACCACAGATAGTTTACCGGGTACAGGTGAGAGCTATATATAATGGTAAACAACCGGTGTCAGAAATTAAAAAACAATTGAAGCTCACCAGGTCCGTTTACGAGCATTTCCACAGAGGATATGCGCTGTATTCAGTTGGTGATTTTGAAGACTACAGTTCAGCAAATAAATACAAGACGAAGCTGAGACAGGAGGGTGTACCTGATGCATTCATAGTAGCCTTCCATGATGATAAGCGCCTGAGTAATCTGGGGGAAGTGGATAAAATCCGTAATCCCGATCCAAAACCCGAGAAACGTGCTGGTAAATATTACAGGATACAGATAGCTGCTACTAAAAATGCACGCTTAGCCGTAGATGTGTTTGCAAGCCAGTATGATCTTGACGCCGACAGAATCTCTGTGGAAAAAGGTGATGATGGCTGGTACCGCTATACCTTAGGGCCATTTGATGATTACAGTTCTGCCAAACAAAAGCTTGCAGAGATCAAGTCAAAAGTTAAAGATGCCTTTGTAGCCCGCTATATTGATGGGGAGCGAAGATAATCCGATTCTTAGTTAACAAAAAAAGCCCGGAACATCTCGCTCCGGGCTTTTCTTTGCAGGAAAAGTTATATTATTGCTGCTTTAGGTTTTCGTTGAAATACTCTGTGATCTTATTAAAAAGATGCAGCCTTGTCATACCACCATAAATCCCATGGTTTTTATTTGGATAGATCATCATATCAAAGTCGATATTTCTTTTTACCATTTCTCTCACAAGCATCATTGAGTTTTGCATATGTACATTATCGTCGGCACTTCCATGTACCAGCAAAAGGTCGCCTTTTAATCTGGAAATGTGTGAAAGCGGAGAATTGGCATCATAGTTCGAGCCATTTTCCTGGGGTGTACGCATGAAGCGTTCGGTGTATATGTTGTCATAGTATCTCCAGTTGGTAACCGGTGCAACTGACACCCCGGCTTTGAAATATTCATTGCCTTTGGTGAGCGCCAGCAAGGTCATATATCCTCCATAACTCCATCCGAAGATACCGATTCTTTGCCTGTCAATATATGGCATAGCACCCAGATGCTTTGCAGCATTTATCTGATCGATTGTTTCGACTTTACCAAGCTCCAGGTAAGTGGCTTTTTTAAATTCCTGGCCTCTGTAACCGGTACCGCGATTGTCCACACAGGCGATAATATAGCCCTGTTGGGCCATGTACTCAAACCAGATATAATTGAAATAACCCCAGGAATTAGAAACTTCTTGTGATCCCGGGCCTCCATATACATACATTAAAAGCGGGTAACGCTTATCGGGGTCAAAATCGGAAGGTTTAATCATAAAACCGTTGAGCATAATATCATCTTCTGTTGGGACTTCGATAAACTCTATACCTGAAAAGTTATAAGCCTCCATATTGTCCACTACACTTTGGTTATCCTGAAAAACCTCAACCAGTTTGCCATTTTCCCTGTAAATAGCATAAACCGGTGGGCGGGTGGCCGTACTCCAGGTATCCAGGAAGTAGGAAAAATCACCCGAAAATTCCACACTGTGCGTTCCGTCCTTTTTGGTGATTCTTTCCTTTTTAGTTCCGTTTGTTTTGATCTTATACAAATTCCTTTCAAGCGGACTGGTTTCTGTTGACATATAATAAATCCACTCATCATCCTGATCTACTCCCAGTACCTCTGTAACAACCCAGCTGCCATCAGTAATCTGCTTGTTTTCACCATCAGGATTAATCATATAGATGTGGTTATATCCGTCTTTTTCACTGGTCATGATAAACCTGTTTTCTTCCAGGAATGTCCAGTGGTCGTCTATATCAATATAATATGGGTTTTCTTCCTGATAAACGACTTTTGATATGCCGGTTTTTGCATCAGCAAAAAGAATATCGAGTTTGTTCTGAAGACGGTTAAGACGCTGGATGGCCAGTTTATTATCGTCTTTTGTCCATTTTATTCTTGGAATATACTGATCGGTTTCCTGTCCCACGTCCATGGTGCGGGTTTCGCCGGCTTCAAGATCATACACATGAATGCTTACCAGCGAATTGTCCTCACCGGCTTTTGGATACTTGAATTTATGTTCCACCGGATAAAGATCATCTTTCCACAATGTCATCTGGTAAAGCTTTACAGCGCTTTCATCAAAGCGGTAAAAAGCCAGGTTGTTGCCTTCAGCCGACCAGTAGAATCCTTTGGTAAATCCGAATTCTTCTTCATAAACCCAGTCGGTTGTACCATAGATGATCTTGTTTTTTTCTCCTTCAGAAGTTACCTGTGTTTCTTTACCGGTTTCCCAGTTTACTATAAATAGGTTATTATTCCTAACAAAAGCGATGTGCTTTCCGTCGGGTGAGAATTCTGCCAGACGCTGTTTGCCCTTACTCTTGTCGCTTAGTGGCCTCACGGTTTTTTCATCACGGTCCCAGATGTAGAAATAACCCTGCGTGGAATGCCTGTAAATAGGCTCCTGCTGAGTAGTGATCAGTATTTTAGATTCATCAGCATTGAATGAATAATCCTTAATTTCCAGGTGTTCGTCCTTTCTGTTAAGTACCAGTTGATTTTCTCTAAGGATTGTTTCAGGTTCTCCCTTCTTTTTGTAGGAGTATTTATTGATCTTGCCGTTTTCAAGAACGGTGTAATGCTTTCCGTCATTCATTGGATACATTGACTGCACGCTGCGGGGAAAGAATTTGGCGCTTGCCCATACATCTGCCAGTGTAAGTTTTTCATATTCCTGCGCTGCAGCACCCAATGCAAAAAACACCAGCATGCTCAAGGTCAGTATTAATCTTCTTTGCTTCATGATCATTAGGTTAATTTTTTTTCAAAAGTAAGAAAAAAACTCCTGCAAGGAATTCAGATATTTCTACAGGAGATTTATAATGATAAACAAGTGTTTCGTGCAGATAAATTACATTGTCTATCCAAATATTTTTAAATGAGTGAATTGAACCAGCATAACGCCCGGAATTTTGATAAGGTGTTTTCTCGTGCATTCGTGGCAAAAAAATGTAAGTCGCAAAAACTGGTGCTGATTGAAAGGATAGAGCGACCCTCGCATCCTCCTGTCAACTGCCTGTAGTCACGCTATGGCCTGTAGAACTTCAGGGAACCAGGTACTATACCCACTCTGAAGCTGTCAGTTACTTCTGCTTTCGGGCTGCACCTGTATATCCAGCCTTTTTGCTGATAATCCATGGCATTTGAAAAATAAATCTCGTCTGTGGCGGGATCTATGGCCAGTGAGTTTATGGTTCTTCCGGCAGCAGCTATCACCGGATTCGTCATCAGGGAATCAGCATTTGTGGCTACCTTATAAATTCCGTTTTTGACATAATATAAAGTGTCACCAGTTTTGTTGATAGCCAGGTGAGAAGGCGAGGAGTTGATATCGAATAAAATCGTTTTAGTCACTGTCAGCGAAAGCGGATCAATTCTGCTGAGCGCCGGCTCTTCATCATTCATATATCCGCCGCTGCTAAGCACCCAGATGTTTCCATCCTTATCTTTAGCCAGTGAATTGGGTTCCTTGGCTACCGGTATGGATTTTACCAGCGTATTGTCCGCAGGATCTATCACCATTACTGTATTGTTTGGCTGCTGAACATAAAATTCTGACCAGTTTGTTACAAAAAGATAATTTCCGTCATATAGCATGGCTTCGGTAGATTTTCCGGCATCCATATGTTTTACGTCCGAAAGGTCTTCCATATTGAACCAGGAGAGCTTGCTGCTTTCCAGATCGGAAATGTATATAACATCATTCACCATTTCAGCACGACGTGGACTGCTGAAGCCGGTTATGGTATATTCTGACTCGAAATCTTCCAGGTCAACCACTTCTACCTTCCCGGAATTATTTACGGTTATATACGCTGTTTCGTCTGAAAGCACGATGTCTAAAGGGATATCTCCCGGCGGGCGGCTGTTGGCAGCATAAAAAATGCCATTTTCCACTTCTCCGCTTTCCGGATCAAAAAAGGATACAGATCCGTTTCCGGCTCCAAAATTCCCCTCATTGATGATAAAGAGCCCTGCTTTATGAACAAAGGTTTCATCATTATCATTCTTCTCGCCAAAGTCATCATCATCGCAGGCCCAAAAAGAAGCCAGGATCATCATAAAAATGCCAAATCTCAATACTTTTTCCATTTTAAACTGATTTTAAGGTTATAAATTCGACCCGGCATAGGATACCAGGCCACTGACTGGTAATCGGTATTCAATAAATTTTCAATATGAAAAGCCGCTGACAGGCTGAAGTTATTTAGTTCCCATGATTTGCCCACTTCCGCATCATGCAACATGAAAGGTGGCATATATCGTGAATTGTCAGCTGCAGTATATCTTCTGCCTGTATAACTGTAATTCCAGGCAGCATACCAGCTGTGGATTTTTATATAAGCAACCGCGGTGGCTGCATGCTTCGGCACATAAATCAGCTGTTTGCTAACCGAAGCATCACCTTTGACCAGAGCTGTTTGATTTTCAGCTTGTGTAAAATGGTATTGCAGCCGGATGCTGAGGTAGTTTTTCTGCCATTTCCTGGTAAATTGCAGTTTTGATTCGATGCCCCGGGATAGCGCATCTTTAAGATTGGAAGGTGTCCAGTAACTGGCTATGGAGTCAGGCTGCCAAAGGATGAGGTTCCTTATGTCAGAGTAAAAATAATTTGCCGAGGCTTTCCAGGAAAAATTCCCCTGTTTGTTGCTGCAGTTATATTCCAGGCCCGCTTCATAGTTGTAGCCTTCTTCCTCTTTCAGATCAGGGTTGCCACCAGGATACCAGTAAAGATCATTCATCGTGGGATAATGGAGGTTGCGGGCAATATTGGCCGTCAGTATCAGCTTATTATTTATGATTCGGTATTTTGCCGTCAGTGATGGCAGCATCTTCAGGCTTCGGCGGTCAATCATTTCGCCTCTCAGTGTCAATAGGGTGCTTAGTTTCTTCCACGGGTTATAAAGCAACCTGGAATAAATGGAATAGTGGTGACGGGTGAAATCCTTATTGTAGTTGGAAGACTCCACCTTATGCAAATCCGAATTGAGGCCGATTTCCAAATTAAAGGATTTTGCCGGATATAGTTTATAGGCCAGTTGATTTGTCCATAACCTGGATCTGTTATGCAGCTGAAGGCTGGAAACCGGATTGCGGTAATCATAATAGCACAGGAACCAGCCGCTGCGGAATAGCCATTTCTCATTGCCGTTTTGTCTTTCCCAGGAGAATAAGGTGCGGACAAAGTCATTATCCTGCTCTTCTGTGTCAGGCCTTTGTTTCACTGTCAAAGGCTTTGGTATTTCTCTGAAGTTTTGTTGTGCCCAGAATTTAAGCGAGAGAGTGTTATTGTTGTTTATTTTCAGATAAATATCCTCCATGATGCCCGTTTGGGTATAGGCGGCATTGGTTTGTGTTTCCCGCGAATAAGGTGGCGGTCCGGAAGTATTGTTTTTAAAGGAATATTCATTGTCGGATGAAAGATGGAATATCTTGCTGTTGATTATAAGCTTCCCGACTATGAGATTGTTTTCAACAGAAGTTTGGGTTAGTTTCAGGCTGGAAAACTTCTGGTTGAGTGAAAAACTGAGTGAATCATCCCAGCGAGGTTTGTTATCGAGCAGGATAGCTCCGCCCAGTCCGCCTGAACTGCTGTACACAGAATTGCCGCTGCTGAGTATGGTCAGGCGGTCGATCATACTGACAGGGATCAGGGAAAAATCCATTTGACCCAGCGTTGGGGAATTGATGTTGATCCCATTCCAGAGCACCTGGGTGTGCGAGGCTCCTGCACCGCGAAAAGATGATGAAGCCATGGCGCCCTGTCCGTAACTTTTAATGAACACCGGACTGTAGGTGGCCAGCGCCTCTGATAACGGAAGCGGCCTGACCCTTTCCATGGTGAGCGAATCAAATACCTGCCGGTTCACATCCTGCATCTCCTGTATGTGTGCGTCCCGGATGGAAAAGGTCTTTAGCAGCACCGTATCCTGTCCGGTGCTTAGCAGGCTGATCATTATCAGTAATATGGACAGTGATGCAGCTTTCACTTCAGACCACCGTTTTTAAAAGGTTCTCTGAATATGGCAGCACGGTGATATTGCACCCACAGGAGTTGTCTTCCGCGGCGCAATATCCCTGCTGCCTGGCTGGAAATAAATCGAATATATAAGAATCTCGATTCCATGGTTTAAAAGGTTTGTCAACCTGTTATTAAACCTTCGGCTGTATAAGGATATTTTGTGAATAGGATCGATGTGCTCTTTATCCACAAGCCTTTAACCCGAAAGCTTTGATTTTGGTAGTTCGTGGCAGGTCTTCTGACTTACTCCCTCTGCAGTGACCTTCCCATCCGCCATTGGCGAACAGTGGTGATGATTACTGCAAAGTTTACGGAGAATACAGCAGCGGGTACTGTCCGGGATTCTCACCCGGTTCCCTTTTAAGCGCTATCCGGCCGATTGCCAAATAGTACACCATAAACTGCCGCAAAGGTAAAATGGATTTCCGAGCTATCCTAATTTTTTTTTAGCAGGGAAGAGTGATTGTTATAATTTTTTTATTCCATCCGGATATCTCCGGCTAAAACCTTCATTACGTCCGGGAAGGAAACTGCTCTTATTCCTGATTTTGCAAGAGGCAGCATATTGGCGCTATTTGACAAAAGCTTAGGACGGAGGCCGTTAGCGTGAATGCAACCCTGCTTTTATTGCATTTATCATAAACAGGGTGCATAAAATTTGCAAAATCAGGAAATAGGTGGTACTTTTGTTAATTGAATAACAGAAATACTGAGGAACGAATTGTATTCATTCCGAAGTTTCTTAAAAAACAATCGGATCCGGAGGCAAACCTGATGGAGAAGAGAATCGGCACAGTCATAATATTAATCGAAGACAAGGATGTTGTATCCCGTTTGAACACTGTGGTGTCAGATCATGCTGATATAGTAGCGGGCAGACAGGGGATTCCTGTTTTGGACGGTGATATGCGCCGCAGCGTGATATCACTGGTGCTAAACGGTGATCTTGACAGGATCGGCTCTCTTACAGGTAAGCTCGGACGGTTGAAAGGCGTTAGCGTGAAATCAGCGCTGCTGAAGAATTCCACACCGTCAACTGAAGCTTATGGAAATCAACAGGATTTTTAATCAGAATAAAGCCCGTGAAGTAATTCTTGAGGAATTATGCAGGCATTTGCGGAAGAAATATGAGCTGAAAGCCTATTTCTGCAGCATATCCGGTATGCGTTGGGCTTTCCTTGCAGGCTGCCGTGATGTTGATATTCCGCGCCAGCGGATTGCATTAAACAGCAATACCGGCCTGGTTGTGGAAAAGATCAGCCACCTGGACCCGGAGCAATGGAATGAAATTATGAAAACAATTAAGTCGAACTTCTTAAAAACACCGCTATGATCTTCAAGCCTGAGAAATACCGCATTCCTGATAAACGCATGCAGCCTTTTATTGATCCCGACGAGATATGGGACTTTATCAATAATACCAAAGCTACCAAAGAGCGGGTGCGTGAAGTGATACAGAAGTCGCTGAATAAACAGCGCCTGAACCTGGAGGAAACCGCTGTACTGGTCAATGCTACAGATCCCGAACTGGTTGGAGAGATAAAAGAAGGAGCCCGGCAGTTGAAAGAGCGTGTGTATGGTAATCGTATTGTATTGTTTGCCCCGCTTTATATAGGAAACAAGTGTACTAATGATTGTAAATACTGTGGTTTCCGTGTGACCAATCGTGATGCTGTGCGTAAAACACTTGACGACCGGCAGATCATACAGGAAGTGGAGGCGCTGGAGGAAAACGGGCAAAAGCGCCTGATTCTTGTATATGGAGAGCATCCGCAGTATGATGCTGATTATATCGCCCATACGGTAAAGACAGTTTACGGTGTAAAAAAGGGTAATGGTGAAATCCGCAGGGTAAATATTAATGCCGCGCCATTGGAAATTGAGGGTTTTCGAAAAGTACACGCTTCAGGTATCGGTACCTATCAGGTATTCCAGGAAACCTATCATCCCGAAGCATATAAAGAGTATCACCTGGGCGGTAAGAAAAAGGATTACACCTATAGGCTGACTTCGCTGGACCGGGCACAGGAAGCCGGAATAGATGATGTGGGAATAGGTGCTTTGTTCGGTTTGTACGACTGGCGCTTTGAAACCCTGGCGATGGTACGGCACACCAACCACTTTGAGGCCTGCTATAACGTTGGGCCACATACTATTTCATTCCCCAGGATACAGGATGCCGCCTCCATTGGTATCACCGGTAAATACATGGTGGATGATGACACATTCACACGCCTGATTGCAATTCTTCGCCTGGCTGTACCTTACACCGGGCTCATTCTCACAGCCAGGGAAAATCCTGGAGTGCGCAAAGAGGTAATGCGCTTCGGAGTTTCTCAGATTGACGGTGGAACAAAGCTGGAACTGGGTTCCTATCATAAATCCATCAATGAAGCGCAGGATTTGAATAAGGAACAGTTTATGATCAATGATTCCCGCTCGCTCAACGAGATCATAGATGAATTGCTGGACGATGGTTACCTGCCGTCATTTTGTACTGCCTGCTACCGCCTGGGCAGGACAGGAGAGCACTTCATGGAGTTCTCCGTTCCGGGATTTATCAAGCGTTACTGCACGCCCAATGCCATGCTCACTCTGAGCGAGTATCTGGTAGATTACGCTTCGGATGAAACCAGAAAGAAGGGCTGGGAAGTGATAGAAAAGAACCTGCAGGATCTGGAAGCCCATAATCAGAAGAATGTGCCGGAGATACGCAGGCGCATTGAGCAGATTAAGGAGGGGGCGAGGGATTTGTACTTTTAGAAGCGGGCTGGCCAAAGCTGTATTATGCTATAGATTGGTGTAAACCTTCAACTTCAAAAAAAACAAAATAAAACCGGCGGGGGTGATTAACCCGGCCGGTTTTATTATTTCAGAAAATGATCTTTACTGTTCAAATTCCATTTTCTGAATTTGCAGTTCGGCTACCTGGCGTAATTCTTTTTCCAGATTATCCATTTCCTGCTTGTCGCCGGTGAGCTCCAGCAGGATCAGACCACTGGTGCTGCAATACTCGTTTACCACTTCATGCAATCCCAGCCGGGTTTTGATGGAGCAGCCATACCTGGTTAAAATGTCCTGTACCTGTACTGCGTCTTTCACACGGTCGGTGATGTAAAGTCCTAAGATTCTTGTTGTTTTCATCTCATATGATTTTGTGGATTAAACTCCATGGTTTTCATTTCTATGCCGCCTATTTCATCAAGCTCCGACTTCATTTTTTGCCAGTCAAGCTCCGTGCCGCTGAGCTGCAGTATAATCATGCCCACACGGCTGCATACTTCTTCGGATACTTCATGAAATCCCAGGCGTGAACGGATGATACCGGCATTCCTGCTCAGCACTTTCTGTGTGCGCCCGGCCTCCTTGATCCGGTCTTTTATTAAAATTCCAATTATCCTGAAATTGTTTGCCATGTATGTGTGAATTTGATGATTGTCTGTCTTTTAATCTTACAAGGTCATGTAAAATCCTTCTCATAATACAATACTTAAGAATAGCCAAATCTAAGCATATTTTCCACACCTGCCGCTTATGATGGTACCTGTTATCAGCAATGAGGTTCAAATAAACATGAGCAGGCTCAGTGCCATTATTGCCATACCGGCTATCAGCCCATATATAGACAGGTGATGTTCGCCGTATTTTTCTGCCGAAGGCAGGAGTTCATCCAGCGATATGAACACCATGATACCTGCTACCGCGGCAAATAAGACACCAAAGACTATGGGGGTCATGAATGGCATTAGGATCAGGTAGCCGATCAGAGCACCCACCGGTTCTGCCAAACCTGATAGAAATGAATACCAAAATGCCTTTGCTTTGTTCTGGGTGGCATAATAAATTGGTATTGATACGGCTATCCCTTCCGGTATATTATGAATAGCGATGGCCACGGCAATGGGGATTCCAAGAGTAGGGTCATTGAGCGAAGCGGTGAAAGTGGCGAGTCCCTCGGGGAAATTATGAATGGCAATAGCCAGTGCTGTAAATGAGCCCATGCGCATCAGCTGGCGATTACGCTCTTGAATTTTTTCATCCACCTCTTCCACTGTTTTAATCTCATGAGGATTCTCCGGAGCTGGAATCATCTTGTCGATAATTGCTATTATAGCGATACCACCAAAAAAAGCAATGACCGTAATCCAGTTACCCTGCTGATTTCCAACTTCACCCACTAATGAGTCTTTGGCTTTAACAAAAATCTCAATCATTGATACATAAATCATTACTCCGGCGGAAAAGCCCAGTGCTACCGATAGAAATTTTTCATTTGTTTTACGGGTGAAAAAAGCAAGTGCACTGCCAATGCCGGTTGATAATCCGGCAAAGAGGGTAAGTCCAAAGGCAATTAGAATTGCTTCTGTAGTATAATCCATTTGGATTTTCTATTTAGGGTAACGAAAACTAACACCGAAACTTACGAAATATCCCATTTCGCCATACAGAAAATATCCTCCGGAGGCATCCAGCTGAAGATTGGGCATCAAGCTATGCGTAATACCGCCACCTATTTTCGGGCTGGGGTGGTCCTGCTTTCTGAATTCCTGAAAATATTCTAAGAATAGCCCTGTTTTTTCTCCTGAATCATATCCCAGTACAAAAGTAAAAAGGCCAAGTGGATAGGGTTGCGGCTCGTCCCATGTAGCACCGATATTTGTTCCGATGGAAAAGCGGTCATTCAGGTCTTTATCAATTGCCAGAAACAATTCAGGAAGCAGGCCGGTGGATTCAAAGGGTACTGATGCAAGTTTGCTTATGGAAACATGTGCCAGCAGGGCCATTTGGACCGGTGCTTCCCCGGCATCCAGCAATACGGTTTTCAGCCCTATCATGGCCGGGGCAAAGCCATTGTTTTCAACGTTATTTCCCGTTTGCTGTACGCGCGTTGCCAAATGCTCGGCACCAAACCTGAGTTCAGTGTTCTCACTGATGCCGTAGCGGAACAGTGCTGAGATATGGGAAAAATACGTAGTGGTGATTTGCCTGTCTTCAAAGGTTTCCCAATAGGTTCCCAGCTCTGTCTGAAACAGGCCCTTGCTTACAGTAAATGCTGATTCGGTCATATCGGGCCGGTCGGTTATCATCTCAGGGATTTCTGTCTGAGCAGATAAAACGGATACATTTAAAAGAATGAATTTTAACAGAAAGATCTTTTTCATTTTGCTGATTGTTTTTGTGATACAAGAAACAACTTTGCAGCCATTTCTTTGGTTAGTTTTATTTTGTTTTCTTTGCAATAAACAGCAGGCTGTTCTGCATCAAAATCATCGTGAACATCCACAGTTGTTCCCGGATAAATACTATGCTGGTTCAGCAATTCCACCAGGTCATTTTCCTGGTCCATCACCCTGCTGATCCGATAGCTACCGCTTTCGGTTATTTCTGATAGTCTTATATGATCCGGCATTTGCGGCAGTCTGCCATTCTTGTCAGGTATAGGATCACCATGAGGGTCAAAACCGGGGTGCTGCATAAATTCATCCAGCTTATCAGTGAGATATTCCGAGGTGCTATGCTCCAGTATCTCTGCTTCGCGGTGGATGTGTTCCCATGGTACCTGCAGGTTGTGGTGAAGAAATGTTTCCCAAAGCCGGTGCTTTCGGAGGATCTTCAATGCCATTTTTTCACCTTCCTGTGTCAGTTTCGGGGTACCGTATTTTTTATAATGTACCAGCCCGTCTGACTTCAGTTTTCGAAGCATGCCGGTAACCGCAGCCTTGCTGATATTGAGCCGGCTGGCAAGCAGCGAGCTTTTAAATCGCATTGAGGGCGAAGCCTGCATGGCGTAAATGGTCTTTATAAAATTCTCGGTTGAAACTGACATTTCTGATTAAGTTAAGTGCGTTTAACTTTTTTAAAAACAATACTCAACTTAAAAAGTTTTTGGAGTATTTGTTTTTTTCTTCAGAGGAGAGTATTTCTTCCGGATCTTTTGTTCCAAACCAACGGTAGCGATTTCTTGCGATAAAGTCATAGACCCTGTCACGCCATTTGACCGGGATGATTTTCAGGTATTTTAAATAGTTCCAGGGCTTTTTGAGCTGCCGGCTTACTTCCAGCGCTGCCGATGATTTCATAAACCAGCTCCCATCTCGAAAATATATTACAGAGCCAGAGTTCCTGACCTTCTCAGGAGCCAGTTGCAGCATTTTCATTGCCACGGGGCTTGTTAAGGGGGCAAAATATACATTGCGCCTGCTGTTGTTGCGAGCTATGAATTTTACGGAAGCTGTGCAAAAACGGCAAAAACCATCATAAAAGACAATATGACCGGGTGATTTTTTCATTAGAATTATAACCAATTTCCGTGTTCGTTTGTTTCCCAAGGCGGGTGGAAATGGATAGATTCTGTAAGTCATTATCGTAAAACCAATCCATGAAACCTATATAATAATGAATGTTTGCATGCTTAAAAATGGAATAAATTACTATGGAAAATGAGAATGTACTTTTAAAGTATTTCACTGAACGTCATAAGGAGCTTAGCGAGGGGAGAAGTACACAAAACGGGCCTGTAATTACTGTATCACGCGAATTTGGCTGCCCTGCCAAAGAGTTCACGCTTGAGCTGACAAACCAACTCAACAAGATTGGTCCATTGTGGAGAGTTATCTCAAAGGAAAGTATGAAAGAAGCGGCTGAGGAGATGAAGCTAAATCCCCGGCAGGTGGAATACGTATTTAAAGATGAAAAGCGCGATATTATGGATGAGATGCTTAACGCAATGACCTACCACTACTATAAAAATGACAAGTATGTTCGTAATGCTATGAGCAGGATTCTGAGGCAGATAGCCCGGCAGGGGTATGTGATCATCCTGGGCCGCTGCGGTGTTTGCATTACGCAAGATGTAGAGAAATCATTGCATATAATGCTGGAAGCTCCTGAAGACTTCAGGCTTAAAAATGTGATGGAGTGGTTTGAACTGGATGAAAAGAATGCCAGGGAAAAGATGCAAGAAATGGACAGGAAAAGAATTGCTGTTCGTGATGAGTTTGCCGGTGGCAGGTTTGATTATCATCAATTTGACCTGCGTGTTAACATGAGCCGCTACACAGTGAAACAGGCCGTTGATCTTACAGTGAGCACCATTAAAATGTGGCAGTTGATTTGATGAACTGCGGCATGAACCAGGAGAAGACATTCCAAAAAATCCTTTAAATTTGGCGTCTCATTCCTGTGAGCTGACATTAATTTACAATAAATCAACAGCATGAAAATTGCCATCATCAACGGACCAAATCTTAATCTGCTTGGGAAAAGGGAAAAGGAAATCTATGGCGAGCAGACCATGGAGGAATATTTTGCTGAATTGCGCAAGATTTTTAGTGTGCATCACCTTTTTTATTATCAGACCAATGACGAGAGTGACCTTATTTCCACGCTCCAGAATTTTGCTGGTGATATGGATGGAATAGTGCTGAACCCGGGCGGACTTACACACCAATCTGTTTCCGTGGCTGATGCCATTCGGGGAATAGACATCCCGGTGGTGGAGGTGCATGTATCGCATGTGATGAGCCGTGAAAATTACCGTAAACGTTCGCTTATCTCATCTGCCTGCCAGGGCAGTATCAGCGGCTTCGGCATGAATTCCTATGAGCTGGGGATTCGTGCGCTGTTGAGCCGTCCATGATTGAGAGAGATTGATTGGAAAAAGATTGAATGGATAGATACTTCACCACCTTCAAGGTTTTCAAAAGCTTGTAGGTGTTTTTTACTGCAGCTATTGATTTGTAGCAGACCTCTGACAGGACTGACCACCTCCTGTGTTGCCCGCCTTAGGTGATCTGGGGAAAGGGCCGAAGGCCCGAAAGGTAACAGCACAGGGCAAACGGAGTGCAGCCCTGTGTATTGATCCGGCAACAACCTTGAGGGCTGAAGGCCCGGTAGGTTAATTGAATAACCAATTCAATATTGAAAATTCCTCCACAGAGGCACAAAGGACACAGAGAATGGTAAATCCATGATAAGATTTGTGGGTGAATTCACTTCCTCTGTGCTCTCTATGTCTTTGTGGGAACCGGTAATTTCGCGGATTTATAACGCCAATTGACTCGAATTAGTTAGTGCAGTTCGAGGTGGAAAATGCTGCCCTGGCAGGTTTTCAAAAGCTTGCAGGTCTCAGGGTTTGCAGTTAGTAGATTATCAGGATGGCGCAGACACGCGGCCCAAAGCGGGATTAATTCTCTTTTAATATGTCACTCCTACGGAGTTATCGTTACAACATTCCGGCAATGTTAGCTATAAATATGTCACCGCTAACGCGGTTTTAAGACGGTGATATCCTCATTGGTAATTCGTTGAAACAGGGATGTATCCCTGATGGCAAGGCATTAATTTAGTTTTACAAAACAGCAACGTAGGTGCGAAAGTATGTTAGAATCTGGATGGATCCCTACAGAAGTGC
>CAYZDA010000023.1:0-48455 GCA_964477095.1 uncultured Bacteroidales bacterium
AAGCAGGATGATCAAAGAAAGCAGGATGATCAAAGGAAGCAGGATGATCAGAGAAAGCAGGATGATCAGAGAAAGCAGGATGATCAAAAACGTTCTGATGACACAAGAAGGACTGACAGGAGATCTGATCAACAGGACAGTTCAAAGCGCTATGATCAGCGCCAGCGAAGTGATTACCATCAGGAAAACCGCGAGAAAAGAGATAACCGCGATTACCAGCGAAGGGATGATCAGCAGCAAAAACAGGACATCTTTTTTGAAATGGAGGGTATCGCACAAAGCGAAGGCGTGCTGGAAATTATGCCTGACGGTTACGGATTCCTCCGTTCATCCGATTATCATTACCTGAACTCTCCTGATGACATTTACGTTTCCCAGTCTCAGATAAAATTATTCGGCCTTAAAACCGGCGACAACGTAAAAGGAAGTATTCGCCCTCCCAAAGAAGGCGAAAAGTATTTCCCACTTATCAAGGTTATCGAAATCAACGGGCGTAAGCCAGAAGAGGTACGCGACCGTATTGCCTTCGACCATTTGACACCCTTGTTTCCGGAAGAAAAATTCAAGCTGGTTTCTTCTAAAAGTAACGGAATGTCTGCCAGAATCGTTGATCTTTTCACCCCAATAGGTAAAGGACAACGCGGACTTATCGTGGCACAGCCAAAAACTGGTAAAACCGTTCTTTTGAAAGAAATCGCCAATGCGATAACAGCCAATCATCCTGAGGTGTATATGATCATCCTGCTGATTGATGAGCGCCCGGAAGAGGTAACAGACATGGAGCGCAGCGTTGATGCCGAGGTTATTGCATCTACATTTGATGAGCAGGCCGATCGCCATGTGAAAATTGCTAATCTGGTGCTGGAAAAAGCCAAACGCATGACTGAATGTGGTCATGATGTAGTTATACTTCTTGATTCCATCACACGACTGGCACGCGCCTATAACACCGTATCACCTGCTTCAGGAAAAGTACTTTCAGGTGGTGTGGAAGCCAATGCACTGCATAAGCCAAAACGCTTTTTTGGTGCAGCACGGCAGATTGAAAAAGGTGGCTCACTCACCATTTTGGCCACTGCGCTTATCGACACCGGCTCACGTATGGACGAGGTGATCTTTGAGGAATTTAAGGGAACAGGAAATATGGAACTGCAGCTGGACAGAAAGATATCCAACAAGCGAATCTTCCCGGCTATTGATGTGGTTGCTTCCAGTACCCGCCGCGAAGACCTGTTGCTCAACAAGGATGTATTGCAGAAAACATGGATACTCAGAAACCACCTGGCCGATATGAATCCGCTTGAAGCCATCGAATTTTTGAGAGACAGAATGCGATTCACCGACAGTAATGAGGAATTTCTCATGTCAATGAACGGTTAAATTTTTAACTGAGGTTTATAAAATTTACGGCAGAAGAGGATACCTTCTGCCGTTTTTTGTTTTCACATTAGCATGTTGATAATTATCCGTGAAGGAATACGTTTATTAAACAGTCATAGCGCTATTTTTACATGATCATTAAAACTCCGGAGAGCACAATGTCAAGATTATTATTTATTCCATTGATATTTATCAGCCTGTTGATACAGGCAACAAATACATATCCTCCCTTTAAGGAAAATAATGCCGGTGAATCGCGTGAAGCGGTGCACTGGGCTGACTCGGTGCTGCAAACTATGACCCTTGAGCAGCAAATAGCTCAGCTGGTTATGATCCGTGCACATTCTAACAAATCTGTCGAATACAAGAGAAAAGTAGAACGCCAGATAAAAGAGCAACAGGTAGGCGGTGTTTGTTTTTTTCAGGGCGGCCCTCAGCGGCAGGCATATTGGGTTGAACAATATCAGAAAGCAGCAAAAATTCCCCTGCTGGTGGCTATCGATGGTGAATGGGGCCTGGGAATGCGTCTTGACAGCACTGTCTCCTACCCTTTCCAGATGACCCTGGGAGCAGTCCGGGATAATTATCTCATCAGGCTGATGGGTGAGGCAGTTGGAAAGGAACTGAAAGCAGTTGGAGTGAATATGAATTTTGCGCCTGTAATGGATGTGAATAATAATCCTGATAATCCGGTGATCAATTTCAGGTCTTTCGGAGAAGATCCTTTTCAGGTATATGAAAAGGCCATCAGCTATGCACGCGGCATGCAGAGTCAGAATATAATTGCATGCGGAAAGCATTTCCCCGGCCATGGAGATACTGATCAAGACTCACACCATACCTTACCGGTGATCAAGAGCTCCGAAAAAGAAATGCACGACATCCACCTTTTGCCCTTTAAACTTGCATCCGCTCAAGGTCTGGGCTCCATTATGACTGCCCACGTTCACGTACAATCGCTGGATACTGTTTATAATCGCCCTTCTTCATTATCTCCGCAGATTCTGACGAACATCCTCAAAAAAACCTTCAATTACAGAGGGCTCATAGTTACTGATGCCCTGGAGATGGCAGGTGTCAGAAAAGGTTATCAGGATGGCCGAATTGCTGTGGAGGCGCTGAAAGCAGGTAATGACATACTGCTAATGCCTGCTGACCTTGAAAAGTCGCTGCAGGCTGTAAGGAAAGCCGTAGATGATGGTGAAATCCTGGCTGAAGAGATAAGAGAAAAAGCGCGTAAAGTGCTGGTTTATAAATACTGGGCAGGTATTAAAACCCACCGGGCAAAAGCTGCTGATATAGATTCTGCTTTAAATCAGGAATTCCACAGGGAGCTCATCAGAAAATTATATGAAGAAGCCATGACCCTGCTAAAAAATGATTCGGCTCTTCTCCCCTTTGGCGACCTCTCGAAAAAGAAACTGGCTGTGGTTACCGTGGGTAAAGGAAAAGAGCCCGTATTTTTACGCGAATTAAGGCAGTATGCTGATTTTGACGAGTTCCACATCTCCTCATCAGCTTCCCTGAATACCTACACGCAAATGGCAGAAAAGCTTGCAGCTTATGATCTCGTAATAACCGGGCTACACAGTTCCAGCCTGTTTCCCGGCTCCAACTACGGGCTTAGTCAAAGAGCTTTTGACTTCACAGAGCTTACTGGTCAAAAAACAAAAAATGTGGTAATACTCTTTGGTAATCCATATGCTTTAAAGGCGCTTGGCAGGTCAACAAGTGCATCAGCCCTGCTGGTGGCTTATCAAAATAATAAATACACACAGGAGGCTGCTGTTGAGGCTTTATTCGGAGCCATAGCCACTAATGGAAGGCTACCGGTGAGCGCCAGTGAAGCATTTCAGGCTGGTGAAGGCTTATCTACAGCCAAGCAGCGCCTGGAAGAAACTTCTCCATTCTTTATGAACATCGACCGCGATAAGCTGCAACAAATTGATTCCATAGCCAGAAGCGGCATCAGCAAGAAGGCTTATCCCGGCTGCCAGATACTGATTGCCAAGGACGGGAAGATATTTTACCATAAAGCATTTGGGTATCATACCTATGATCAGATCAGGCCGGTACAAAAAACAGACCTTTACGATCTGGCTTCCGTAACCAAGATCGCAGCAGCTACAATTGCAGTAATGCGTTTACAGGATGATGGCAGAATAGACATAGACCAGCGCCTGTCAACGTATCTAAAGATGCTGGAATACTCGGATAAACGGAATATCATCATCCGTGAAATGATGGCTCACCAGTCCGGGCTTTACCCATGGATACCGTTCTACAAAAAAACCATAAACGTTGATAAGGTCAGCAATATGATATATCATGCCGTACCTGATTCTGTTTTCACTATGCCGGTGGCAGACAAGCTGTACACTTATCCCGGGTACCAGGACAGTATTCTGAAGGAAATAGCAGAATCCAGGTTGCTAAGCAGAAATATCTATAAATACTCTGATCTAGGATTTTACATGCTAAAATTTGTGATAGAGAATCAGAGTGAAATGCAGCTTGAAGAATATGTAGCTGAAAAATTTTACCGGCCAATGGGCCTGAAACGTATTACCTACAGCCCGTTGACGAGATTCTCCCGCAAGCAAATTCCTCCCACTGAAGACGATCGTTTATTTCGCGGACAACTGGTGCATGGTTATGTTCATGATCCCGGGGCGGCCATGATGGGTGGAGTGTCAGGCCATGCGGGTTTATTTTCCAATGCCTCAGATCTTGCAGCTATCATGCAGATGTTGCTTAACAACGGCACTTATGCCGGACAACGCTTTCTGGATTCTGCTACTGTAAAAGAATTTACAAGCAGGCAATTTCCGCTTAGCCGGAATCGTCGCGGCATAGGCTTCGACAAGCCTTTGCCCGATAACCAGCGCGGAGGCCCTACAGCACGTGAAGCTTCTAATGCCAGTTTCGGTCATTCAGGCTTTACAGGAACTTATGCCTGGGCTGATCCAGAACATGATCTCATCTATATCTTTCTGTCAAATCGTGTTTATCCTGATGCTGAAAACCGCAAACTCATCAGCATGGGCATACGTACCAAAATACAGGCAATTATCTATCAGGCTTTAAATAAGGAAAGTTAAAGCATAGGTAAAAGATAAAAAACTACCTTTGGCTGATATTATTGATGCTCTTTTATCCAGCGCATAATCCTGAGCATACATTATAACTGCACTAAATATCAGCAGAAAAGCAATCGTAATTTTTTTATTCATATTATTTATTATGATTTAATTTATCATCTTTTCGCAACCAGCCAGGTACTCTCCCGTTATCAACCTGCCATTTGCCGCCTACATTCATGAGACGCAGCTTTTCTCTGGACTCAGCTCCTTTACCGGGGTTTTGCTGAATTATTTCAATATAATCCTCTCTTACTTCGGCAATAATCGCCACATGGCCATACCGGTTAAAAAAATATCCATCGAAAACGACCAGGTCATTTATCTGAGGTTTTGTTTTAGATGGATTGGTAAATTGCAACAAGTCGCGCTGCTTATTTATTTCTCCATCCCCAAGACCTTTTAAAAAAAAGCTTTTAGCATGTCCGTAGCTGTCCGGCATTACATGCTCAAGATGTTCATAATAGTATCTTTTCACGAATTCCACACACTGGTATTTTAAACCCAGATTATATCCGTTGGCAGTAGTATTGCGTCCTGAAACATTGGAGGTTTTGCCATTGTAGTAAACATACACACCATTAAGACTGTCAATATGCTGCCCGATTTTATATTGATGTGTATGGCTGACAGGCGGTTGAAAAAGCATTACCCCGGTTATCAGAATTATGAGTCCCGCCAGAGTAAGAAAGAAAAAAATAATAGCGCGTTTCCTTTTCATACTAATTCCTTACAAAAAGCCATTTTACGGCGTGATATACTCCGAGCCCGATATAGCCTAATACCCCGGGCTTTTTCCTTTCAGAAAGTGATATTGTTATGGTTGAATATTTTTCGAGGTGTTCGTATTGGCTCATTCACTCCAAAATATTTTTTCATTTGGGCCGGGTTTATGGTTTCATTTACAAACTTATAAAAAAAAACTGTTGTCTTTAGTGTTTTCACTATTTTTACCACTTTTATGAAGTATATTTCATTGCTTGCAATTAGCTTTTTGCTGAGTTTATTGTCCTGTCAAAACCCAAAGCATGAACTGGTAATATTTCATGCCGGAAGCCTGAGTGTTCCTTTTCGGGAACTGGCTGATACCTTCGGGCACCGGCATCCGGAAGTGGATGTAAAGCTCGAAGCAGAAGGAAGTGTAATATGTGCCCGCAAGATTACTGAATTCGGCAGAAGGCCCGATATTATGGCTTCCGCAGATATTATGATCATCCATAAAATGCTGATTCCTGATTTTACAGATACAGCCTTTACCTTTGCAGGCAACGAAATGGTGCTGGCATTTAATGAAAATGCTCCAGGCGCAGATACTCTCAGCTCCATTAACTGGCCACTGATCCTTTTAGATGAAAAGACTAAATACGGCAGGTCGAATCCTGATCTTGACCCCTGCGGCTATCGCAGCATACTGACCATGAAACTTCAGGAAAAATATTTTTCAGATAAAGAATTAACGGAATCACTTTTAAAGAAAGACAGGAGGTTTATCCGTCCGAAGGAAACAGATTTACTGGCTTTACTGGAAACCATGGCCATAGATTATATGTTTATTTACCGCTCTGTGGCTGAACAGCATGAGCTGAATTATATTAAGTTAAATGACACAGTAAATCTCAGTGATCCCGCACTTAAGGAGATTTATGATGATGTATCAGTGACCATTGCAGGAAAAACCAGAGGCGACAGCCTTACTATAACCGGAAGACCAATGGTTTATGGTATCTGTATTTTACGCGATGTTCCTGATAAGAAATATGCTGAGGATTTCATTGAGCTTTTGAAAAGCCAAACAGGAATTGATATTATTCGCAAAAATGGTCAGAATGTGATCATGTAATATTCATTTTATCCTGAAAATTGTAGATTTGCCTTATCCATCAATAATACTAATAAGATGAAGAAGATATTTACGCTTTTGTTACCTGCGCTTATTCTAGCATCCTGCGTTAACAATCAAAAAGATAGCGAAACTGCCGGATCACCAGAAGAAAATGTGAGCTCACCTATAATTGACAGTCTGGACAAAAACAACGATTTTTATGATAACAGTCCGCCATACACATCAGCCGGACATGTGGTAACAGTTGGCGGAGAAACCGATACCACACTAGAGTTTAATTTAGATGATTTCCCGGTAAGAGAAGTTATAGTGCGGGAGGCATTACCCACTGCAGAAGCTGACTCCTTTGTTGGAGCCTATATGTATAGTGGTGTTTCGCTCTATGATCTTCTGAAAGATGTGAACGTGCGAAAAGCAACCGGCCATTTTAAACCCGTCATTGACCAGTATGTAGTGATTAAAGGTAAAGATGGAAGTCAGGCCAGCGTTAGCTGGGGCGAGATTTACTATCCCGAGGTGCGTTATGATATTATTATTGCCACATCGGTAAGGCAAATAGCGCCTTTAAAGACTACGGAAAAATGGCCAGAGCCTCAATTGCCTAAGCTGGTTATCGGTCATGATCTGTATAACAGCCGTAACATCAGCCTGCCAGAGTCAATCAGCATACATTCTGTTTCAGAAGCACCTGTGGAGCTGGAGATGGACAGCCTATACACCGAGGAACTGTATTTGCAGATATCCGGTGATAATACACCAGTGGTGTTAAGCCCTGAGGCGTTCAGGAAATACTCCGCTCCCACCATCTTCTACGGACGTGGCAGCGGAATTCATGGCATCACCAAATTTGAAGGCTATGACATGGCTGAATTTCTAAAATATTTTGCTGATTACCGCAAGCCGGAGAATCTGCGCAACGGAAAGGTTATTTTCCACGGAGCCGACGGCTACCGTGCCATGTTTACCTTTAGCGAAATAGTAAACCGAAACGATGACGCTAAGCTGCTCTGGATGGAACGAAAACAGGAAGGCGGCAGGATACGGTTGTTGCCCACCTATGACTTCTTTTCTGACCGTGCCGTAAAGTCAGTTTACAAAATAGAATTTTCTGATCTGGAAAAAACCTATATCTCATCTCCTTCATAATGAATAACCGCGGATTACAGCTCATTTTTATGTTACTGTCAGGGCTTGTTATGCTGTTTGTGGCAGCACCGGTGTTGTCGTTGCTACTCAAGCCCTACCTGTCGGACTATATACGCACGGCAGGCGATCAGCAAGCCATGGCAGCCATAGGCAACAGTCTTGGATCAGCATTCATTGCTACCCTTCTATTTGCTGTTCCTTCAGTGCCACTTGCCTGGTTGCTGGCACGAAAACATTTCCCGCTCAAAAGTGTACTGCAGGGACTTATCGACCTGCCTGTTGTAATTCCTCATACCGCGGCAGGAATAGCATTACTCACTGTTGTTTCACCGTCAACTGGTTTTGGAGCCATACTGCAACAGTCAGGGTTGTCGGTAATAGGAACGCATACAGGGATCGCCCTGGCCATGGCCTTCGTGAGCGTTCCTTTCCTGATCAATGCAGCCCGGCAGGGATTTGAGATGGTTCCCGAAAGCTATGAAAAAACATCCCGCAGCCTGGGTGTTTCCCCGGCACGTACTTTTTTTAAAATTTCGCTGCCCCTGGCCAGGCAAAGTATCATAAGCGGTATGATTATGATGTTTGCCCGTGGAATGAGTGAATTCGGAGCTGTGGTCATCATTGCGTATTATCCTATGACAGCTCCCACCCTGATATTTGAACGTTTTGGTGCTTTCGGACTTAAGGAAGCCAGACCGGTAGCCGCACTTTTCGTGCTGATAGCACTTTTGGTATTTATAATTCTTAGATGGATGGCAGGAAGGAGGAAGCATGCTTAAGATTGAAAATCTTTACAGCAAGGCAGGAAACTTCAGGCTACAGGATATTTCGTTGTCCGTTAAGCAGGGTGAATATATTGTACTGGCCGGCCCCTCTGGAGCAGGAAAAACTGTTTTACTGGAAACTATAGCCGGCCTTCGGAAGGCAGAAAAAGGCAAAATCTGGTATAATGGCAATGATATTACAAAAGCCGGTGCCGGCAAAAGGCCTTTTACTTTGTTGTTTCAGGATCTGGCTTTGTTTCCGCATCTTAAGGTGTCGGAAAACATCAGCTATGCCGTTCACGACAGGAAAACCGCTTCAAAAACATTGAAAGAACTTGCGGCGCATTTTTCCGTAACTCCACATCTTGATAAAAGACCACATGAATTATCGGGTGGAGAAAGGCAACGAATAGCACTTGCACGGGCAATGGCCTGCGCACCCGAAATTCTGCTGCTGGACGAACCACTTTCAAGCCTGGATAACTACCTGAAGAAAGAAATAATGCAGTTACTGTTCAGAGTAAATCAGGATGGGCAAACCATTATACATGTTACACATGATGTGAAAGAAGCCATTAATCTTGCCGATAGAACCGGCATAGTGCAGAATGGCATGCTCAGGCAATTTGGAACTACAACTGATATTTTAAACAAACCCGGTGACAGGTTCACAGCTGCCTTTGCCGGTGTTGAAAATATTATAGACATTTCCCGCCTTACTGTTCCGGAAAATGAATTCCCTGCCGGCATAAGCTGGATCGGGTTTAACAGCAGCAATATCATCTTTGAGAATCCCGGAAGTGATTGTATCCGCTTTAGCGGAAAACTTCTGAAAAGACCTTCAGGAAAAAGCTGGCTGCAGACTCCGGCCGGATTCATATCCATTAAGGAAAACATTACACGGTACAAATCAAAAGAAATGACTGTTTTTGTCAGAAAAGAAGATATTTTATTTCTGAAGTAGAAAGATTAATCGATATTTGGCTGAACCAGGAGCTCATTTCTTTGAGGACAATAAGCAACCAGATTTCCGTAGCCGGTTAATTTCTTGAATTTACATCCATTATCCACATTAATTGCATTGCGTTCCTCAGCAATCATTTTTTTTATTACAGCCAACGGGGTTGGCGTATGCCCGTGAATAACCGGCCTCCCTTTTGTTCTATCCATATCCGGATTCCATTCTCTTGTCCAGACCATGGCAAATTCATCGGACTTAAAATCATCTCTGTCAAAATTGAATCCGGCATGCACGGCAATATAACCCTCAGCCTGGAAATAAAGCCGGGTATTGCGGTAAAATTCCAGGTGAGCCTCAGGAAGTTCATTCAGTATTTGCTTTGGAGTTTTTCCGTGTGTATCTATGCCATAATCACGCAAGGTGGTATCCCCGTGATTGATTAGCCAGAGATCAAATTCAGCATTGTTGCTTATGGCATTAAGCAGCATTTGTTCATGGTTTCCCCTTAGGGTAATTATTTCTGCATTTGATCTGTCCTTCAGTTCAATAATGTAATCAACCACCCCCTTGCTGTTTGATCCGCGGTCGATATAATCACCAACAAAAACGATTCTGTCGTCTTTACCGGGGCTGATTTTATCCTCTATCAGCTTTTTCGTTGTTTTGGGGCAGCCGTGAATATCTCCAATAATAAAATCGCTCATATTTATTAAAATGCCATTTCCTTTTTCAGTTTCACCAGGTATTTAGGTTTATAGTCTGTGTGATACTTGTATTTTTTATATACATCAACATCGAAATACTTCAGATGTTTTTTCGAAATCAGGTAAAATACCCCGTGCTGCATCTCAGTTTTTACCGGGATAATCTCCCCTTTGAAGATTTGGAGATAAAACTGCGCATTATACTTATGCATGATCCTTCCATGATAGTTTTCCCGGTCATGATCAGGACTGAACAGGGTATAAAGTGGTTCCCTTCCTGTAATCTGAGCAATTTTTTGTGATTCTTCAACCACCATATTTTCATTGCTTTGATGTCTCTGCACACTGATTACACTACTGTAAGCCAGCCTGGCCACCAGCAATACAGCGATCATATAATAGATTTTGTGCTTTTTATCACTAAAAAAGCGCATTATCAGAAACAGGATCATCAGGGCTGGCAGGGTGGTTTTAAGCCACAGTTTATCCACCACCTGGAAGTCATCAAAAAAGTTCAGGGAGATAATCCCCGGAATCAGCAGGATGCCCGCTGCAATAAGCAACCGGTAAAGCCATTTTCTTAAGGTTGCAACAAAGGCATGATCATTATTCACCAATTGGTTTGTTAGTGGTGCCAGTCCCAGCGGGATCAGCATTAAAACATATCTGGGATAAAATACAGGTGACACCCAGTAGATGATAACATTGAACAGAAACGCCAGCAGAAAAAACTTCTGCCTGTTGTCGGCCATTATCTTTCTTCGAACCGGCCTGCTGAACAGCATAACAGCCAGCAGCGACCAGGGCAGGAAGTGATATATAATTTGAAAAGGGTAGGTAAGCAAATGCATAATGCCTTCGGCTGCTGAATTTGAAAATAAGGTACGTGAGCTGCTCTGAAAGAATAAGGTTGACAAATAGTCGTCCAGCATCAACGGGTTACGCATATAATAGGCCAGAAAATAAGCACCCGTTATCATCAGAAATAACCCAATACCAGCAAAGTGCCATCGGTTAAAAAATGGTTTAAATGACCGGTTCATCAACAGTAACACCACCAGGGTAATGCCCTGAAATGGAATTACAGGCAGCCCTTTCATGAGGAAACCAATGGCAGCAAGTGAATAACTGAGCAGGTACATTTCCCTGTATTTTTGCTTCCTGTAAAATTCATAAATTGCCACGATCTGAAAATACATCACCCAGGAAAAGCTAATATCTATAAGCCCGTACATGGATTCATAAAACAACACCCTTCCGCTGGTGATAAAAAACAGCACGGTGAGCAGGGCCGTTTCCTTCCTGAAGTGTCGTTTCAGGTATAAGAACAGAGTGAACGAAAAACCAAGGAGTGATAAAACCATCGGCAACCGCAGCAAAAATTCGCTCACACCGGAAAAAAGGCTGAAAAAACAAAGCAGTATCCAGTTATAAAGTGGTGGCTTATTAAAATAGTATTCTCCTGCCGTGGTTGGGGTGATAAGGTCCTTGCTGTATTTCATTTCAAGTGCCACAAGGCCGCGCAAAGCCTCATCCTCAATGAGCGGTACCTTGTCCAGGTTATAAAAAAGGGTGGTTATCAAGAGAAGTATCAAAACTATTAAGCAGTATTTTTTTCTCATTATCTATGGTGGTTAAGGCATAAATTAATTTTTGAAAAATAGTGAAAAAAAAAAGCAAAAACACTGGATTTTGCTTTACGAAAATAATATTTTTGTGAATATCATAACATGATGACATATGGAACTTTTGAATGCAGTACAGGTGAATGAAAAAGCTGAAAAAATACTCGGCGATTTCATAGAAGAGGTACTACATATTATTATGGATACCCATGGTCAGGATTTTTCTGCTCCCCGCTGTGTGTTGCCCTGGCTGGAAGAAGATGCCGAAAACGCCATAAAAGCGCTCAGGTTGCCTGCCGGTGAGGAGCAGCTCTATATCCAAAAGATCAATAATTTTATGGGGAAGTATTCTGAAAATCCTCCTGTTGAGAATAACTGACTACAAATGAGGCAGGATTTTCATGGCTCTGCTTTTAAAACCAGCTGAAGCCTCATCTATCTGCATGATAATCAAGTCATGAAGCTCCTGTTTTATTTCGGGGTATTTTTTACTCAGTTCAAACAACAATTGCATAGCATGCACCCGGATGGAAACAGGCAGGCAGGTATTTTCCAGCCAGTCAAAGCCCGTTTTGCACAACATTCCCAGCAGCACTTCATCTTCCGGTAAAGGCAGTTTTATAACAAGCTTAATCAAATGACGTTTTTGTCCATCCGTTTTTAACCCGTCCAATGATCTTACAATCCGGCTAATGTAAGGACTCGCCAGCTGCGGCTTCTCATCCGTGATGCCATCCAGTATCCAGGCGGCATGCCAGGCAGGCCGTTCTGGGCCCGTAAGTGCCAGCTCAAATGTTTCATCTATAAGTTCAGGCTTCTGCATAATTATCGATTTAATGGAATCGATATGTCCCTTTGATGATAAGCCCTCAAAAACCTTCTGAAATTCCAGGTCCATTTTTCTATTCTTATTTGATGTAAAGATACAAAATAGCAGCGGAAGGCATATATTTTCCCCGCAAAAGAAAGTAACATAAAATTTACATCAAACTTTCATATTCAGTGTCATAATACGCTAATTTCGTATTGTTACAGCAAATCAAAAATCAATGACCACAATTCTCGACGGGAATCCAAGTCCAAAGGATAAAAAATGGATACAGTCAATTGATAGAGCCATTTCGCTTTCCAACGGAAAAGAAGAAATCAGGCTACACAGGCTGGCGCAAATGAATCTGGGGTTTTGCCGCGGGTGCTTTAACTGCTGGTGGAAAACACCCGGCATATGCACCATCAGGGATGATATTGATGAAATCTTAACAGATATTATAAATTCCAAACGTGTAGTTTTTGCTTCGCCTCTGATCCGCGGTATGCTTTCTGCGGAAATAAAGAAGGTGCAGGACAGGATGATTCCCCTGGTGCATCCGTTTATGACACTGGTAAATGGTGAGGTACATCATAAAAAGCGGTACAAGAACTACCCCCTGCTTTGCGTGTGGTATTCCGGGGGGACATATGAACAACGAAGGCTGGTGTATCAGATGCATAAGCGCCTGGCCATTAATTTTCACACTACTTTTGATACAATTAAAAACATTACATGATGAGCCTGAGCATTTTCATAGGATCCCCGCGTGGAAAATCAAGTAACTCTTTTTTACTGGCTGATGCCATCAGCAAGGGTTATGTTAGTGCCGGCGGACAAAAACCTGATATTATTCTTTTGAGCCAGTCTTCACGCCTGAAGGAAAACATTGAGAAATTTAATAAAAGCAGGTTTGTACTGATCATTTTCCCGCTATATACCGATATGATACCTGCTATATTAAAAGATTTTATTGAGCATCTGCCGGAAAAGTTTCCTGATAAAAAACTCGGATTTATAGTGCAGAGCGGCTTCCCTGAGAGTATCCATTCGGAAACCACTGCGGCATATCTTAAAAATCTGGCACAGGAATCACAAGCAGATTATTACGGCACTTTAATCAAAGGCGGTGTGGAAGGAATACAGATCATGCCCCCGGTTTTTACACGGGGCCTTTATAGAAAAATGCGGCGAACCGGCTATGATCTTTGCAAATACCAGGCTTTCAATCCGGAAATTGTAAAAAGCCTTGCAAAGCCGCGTACTTTGAACAGGAGAAGGATTTTACTGTTCAAAATAATGATGCTCACAGGTATGGCAAATTATTACTGGGTGAAAAATCTGAAGGCAAACAAAGCCTGGCAGCAACGTCATGCTAAGCCTTATTCTTCTGCTTAGTATCCATAGGGATAATTGTGGCCCGCTGGAACTCTGCTTTTTTAAAGAGTTTGCGGTAAGTAATGTGCTTTTTGGCAAATTCAGCACCCACCGATTCGTGTAGCTTCCGCATCTTGGGATTAAAGTCTCCCACCCAGGATAGCTCCAGCTCTCTTACCCACGGACGCTTTTTCATGGCCACATTCAGGTTGGCAAACAATCCGCTTTCCAGTCCCAGCTTCTGATACTCGGGTTTTACTCCCATAATCACCATCCGGGTGCGTGTCATATAATGCATTTTCTTCATATACAGGAAGCGCAGCTTGTTCCAAAAGTTCATTTTTCCTTTGAAATGCTTCAGAATCATGTTGGCATCAGGGTACATGACCAAAAAGGCTGCCGGGTCCTGTTTCTCCCCGTGGAAGGCAAACCAGATCATTTGCTCATCAATAACCGGTTTTGCTTCTTTAAAAGACTCGAGCACTTCGTCAAAAGTCATAGGAGTGAAATTCTCGTGATATTTCCAGGCGGTGTTATACACATCCAGGAGGGCATTGATATAGCGCTCTTTATTATGAAAGGAAAAGTGTTCAAACTTATACTCCTTTTTACCGGCCACCCAGTTGGCTATTTTCAGAAAACGCGGCGGCAATCCTTTATCCATGTAAAGATGGTTGGTTACCTGCTCAAAATAGGGTTTAAACCCGTAATCTTCGTAAAACTTGCGGTAGTATGGCGGGTTATATTGCATGCCATATCCGGGCTGTGAGAAACCTTCCACCAGAAGGCCCCAGAAATTGTCATTCTCCCCAAAGTTGATGGGGCCATCCATGGCTTCCATCTTATGATTTTCCAGCCAGTGGCGGGCCGTATCAAACAATTTAAAGGCCGCCTCCTTATCATCAATACATTCAAAAAAGCCCATTCCGCCGGTGGGCTGATCAAAGGTGTAGGCTTTCTTTTCATTGATGAATGCCGCTACACGGCCGGTCAATCTACCGTCATCATCTGTCATATACCAGCGTGTGGCAATACCGTGCCTGAAAAAGACATTCTTATCAGGATTAAAAATTCCCTCTATGGACGAATCAAGCGGGCAAACCCACACAGGATCGTTCTTGTATATTTCCCTTGCTACATTAAGAAACCGCTTTCTGTCTTTTTTGGTGGTAACCTCGTGTATCTTCATCTTCCAGCTAATTATTCTTCGTGCAAAAATATGAAAAGCTGACAAACATCCGGTGTTTGCCAGCTTTAAAAATCGCTTTACCCTGTTTTAAATAAAAGCTTTAATATTTGCAGTTCATCAATCTGATATGCAATATTATTCATCATGATTCATGAAATCCTGCTCTTCCAAAACTTCCAGCAGCGTTTTAGAAAAATCCACATTCATTTTCTTTGGATAACGAACTTTTGTGAATACCTGCGGCAATGTTTCCAGCTTATTTTCCTCGATAAACTGACGGCTTTCTGCCAGGCTTTCTTTATAGCTGTAGCATTTATCGATATCCTCTTCTGAGTAATCATGATATTTTTCATCATGTACCATGGCATTTGGTGGCAGGCGATCCACCTGTTCAGGATATTCAGCCGGATAACCAATAGTAATACATGCTACGGGAACTACGCCTTTGGGCAATTCAAACAGCTCAATGAGTTTTTTGGCCTGGTATGTTACAGTACCGATATAGCAAATACCCAGCCCCTGATCTTCAGCTGCAACGCAGGCATTTTGAGCGGCCAGCAGCGCATCAATGGCTGCAGTCATAAACGACATAAAATTATCATAAACCGGTTCGGCATTCCTCTGGCGGCACCACTTGTTGAAACGATTGAAGTCAGCCAGGAATGTCAGTGTTACAGGAGCTTCCTTCAGCATCGACTGCCCGAAATGTATTTCATGCAGCTTTTTTTTCATGCCCGCATCTTCAGTTTTTATGATGCTGTATACCTGCATTCCTCCCGTGGTGGATGCACGGAACGCTGCTTCATAAATCTTATCCATCTTTTCCGGTTCGATGGGCTGGTCTTTATATTTTCTGATGGTCCGGTGTTCCAATAATGTTTTTAATGTCTCCATTTTCTCAGGTTTTGATAATTTCATGCAAATATCCAAAAATCCCCGGACAAAATAAAACGTTTAGTTATGGCTTTCAGAAACAGGACATCCCCCGTGTTTGTGAGCATTTCGCTGCAGTGGCATGGATTTAGAAAAACCGGTAATTAGCAACCGGGACATAGGTCACATGGAGCGTTGAACACTGGCTACCTGGCTTCTGCAACCACCATGCTGCATACAGATCACTGAACACCACTTACTGAAGAAACATTTCCTTATTTTTGCCTGTCAAAACAGATGATATGCGTGCCGTAATCCATTACCTGATTGTTGTGCCACTGGCTTACCTGGTTGCCCTGCTGCCTTTTTTTATGCTGCGCGGGCTGGCCTGGATAATGTATATTGTGATGTACAGAGTGTTGGGTTACAGGAAAAAAGTAGTGAGAAACAATCTGGAAAGTGCATTTCCTGAGAAAACTCCTTCGGAGATCAAAAGAATAGAAAAGCGCTTTTTCCTTCATTTGGCTGATATTATGCTGGAAACCTTAAAAATGCTGACTATGAGCCTGCGGCATGCCCGCCGGCATATCAGTATGTCGCCGCAAAGCAAAGCAGTGGTTGATAATTTTAATAAGGATGGAAAGAGCACTATTTTCGCCATGGGCCATTATGGATGCTGGGAATGGGGAAACTTCGGATATCATGCCAGCATTTATTTTGAGCTCCGTGGGATATACCACCCGCTGAGTGATCCCTGGTTTGAAAAAATGCTGCACCATATGCGAACCCGCTTTGGTTCTGTGCCGGTTAAGATGAAAGATACGTTGCGTTACATGCTGCAAAATCGCGACCGTGTGTCAAATACCGCTTTTGTTGCAGATCAGTCTCCTTCACCTCACGGTGCTCACTGGACAATTTTCCTGAATCAGGAAACCGGATTCTTTAAGGGCATGGAAAAGATTGCGCGTAAAATGAACATGCCGGTCATTTTACTGAGCCTGGATAAGGTCAAAAGGAACCATTACCAAATGAATTTTGAAACCCTGGTGGCTGATCCTTCCAAAGCACAGCCCGGCGAGATTACTGAAAAATATGTACGGAAACTGGAGGAGAAGATACGTGAGCAGCCCGAATACTGGTTATGGTCGCATCGAAGATGGAAGCATCGAAGACCCGAAGGCGAGCCATTATATCAAAAAGAAAATCAGACAGAAAAGAAATGAAATGAAGAACAGAATGCGATCAGTGGGACTGATCATCATTGCCGTTATCTGGCTTGTGGACCTGCTCAGTATGCGGACCATCAACCTTTTCCTTGATAACCCGCCGGATTATGTTACCAGCCTGGTTTCTATAATACACTGGGGAATACTCGCGGTAACCATGGGCTTTTTCCTGGTTTTCATGATCTCACCCCCGGATATGAAAAATCCTTCCGGGGCACGCAGGGTATTTCGCTTCACCGGATTTTTTATTTTGATGTACATCCCGAAGCTTATTTTCGTTCTCTTTAATGTTCTGGATGAACTGATCTTTCGCACAGCCCTGTTTATGAAGTATCAGGGCGATTATCTCCTCATTTTTTCCCGGGCAGGAGCAATTGCCGGGATTAGTGCCTTTTTAATTATACTGTATGGAATACTCTTCGGGAGAAAAAACCTCAAAGTCAGAAGACTCAGCATCAGTAGCAAGTCATTACCTGAAGAATTTGACGGCTTTACCATAGCTCAGTTTTCCGATTTCCACCTGGGCAGCTTCTCTCCCGGCTCTTCCTATCCTGAAACAGTCATTAACAGGCTGAACTCACTCAAAGCCGATCTGATTGTATTTACGGGCGACCTGGTTAATAATGTATCTGCCGAAGCCAAACCCTGGGTTAATACTCTGGCTAAATTGAAGGCGCCCCACGGTAAATATTCCATCCTTGGTAACCATGACTACGGTGAATATGTGGACTGGAATAGTGAGGAGGAATACAGAAAAGACCATCAGGATATTCAGAACATCCACGGGCTGGCAGGCTTTAAACTATTGAACAATGAAGCCGTACATATCAGAAAAAACGGTGCTGCCGTAGGCTTGCTGGGTGTAGAAAACTGGGGCCTCCCTCCTTTTTCGCAAGCCGGCGATATCAAAAAAGCCATGCAAGGGGCTAAGGATTTGCCATATCACATCCTGCTGTCGCACGATCCTACTCACTGGGATGAGCAAATAAAGCAAAAAACCGGTATTGGCCTGACATTGTCAGGCCATACCCACGGATTCCAGTTTGGCATCCATACCAAAAAATTTAAATGGAGCCCGGTGCAATACAAATATCCCAAATGGATCGGGCATTATAAGCACAACAATCAGCACCTGTATGTTTCCGGTGGCGCAGGTTTTATATTATTCCCGGGCCGGGCAGGTATTCCTCCGGAGATCACCCTGATAACATTACGCAGGGAATAACTACAATTTCCTGAAGGCATCCTTATTTTCCAAAAAATACAGACGGGTAGCTACTTTTTTCAGCTCCCGCTCCACAATGAGCCAGGCAGTAATCAGTTGATGATCCGCCGTGTCTTCTTGCTGAAGATGTTCATACAACAGTTCCGGGCTGACATCTATCCTGTAAAGCAATTGACGCATCATTTCCGGTGAAGCGTGCATTTCTTCCAGTTTAGGCAGAATATCTGCAGCTATATCAGCAATCCCGCTATATTCGCTACTTTCTTTAAGCAGTATATGCTCCGTGGCAAAATCCTTCCTGATCTGCCTGCACAGCTCCCTCAAGACTTTTTGCTTATCGGTAAAATGCTTTAAATGTCCTTCGCTTTTGCGCACCAAATCGTTTTTCATAATCCATGGGTTTGGTTTTCTGAAACAATCTTAGCATGGTTTAGTTTCCATTAACCTGTTGCTTAATACTTTTTTTTAATGATTTGCAGATTGATGAGTGGTTATACTTTAAGCTATGCTTTTTCCCATTATCTACTACTGTTTAACGGATATGATCATAATTAATTCCTTCTAAACATGTTGACAGTGCAAACATAGCGCGATGCTTCTTGTTCTTCTTTTTCACAGGATATTCCAAATGATTATCCATAATCAGCTTCTGATAGAAAAACCATAAAAACCAAACATTATGAGCGAATTAATCAACAATTCCCAGTACAGGAAAAAACGCCTTAAAGAGCTTATTCTGAAATTGCATGAAGGGGAATCGCCGGAAAAAGTACGGCAGGAACTAACCGAATCGTTGAGAAGCATTCCCTATGGAGAAGTAGTTGAGGTGGAGCAGGAATTGATAGAAGAAGGCCTGCCCGAATCTGAGGTTTTAAAGCTTTGTGATATTCATGGCTCTGTGCTGGAAGGAAATGTGGACCTGAGCGCAGCCAGGGATATTCCTGAAGGGCATCCGGTGGATGTTTTCAAGAAAGAGAACCAGGAGCTGAAAAAAACAGCTGAAAAAGGATCGGCGCTTTTGCAGGAGCTGGATAAAATCAGCGGGGATGAATTCAGTGATCACCTGCTAAAGCTTCAGGGCCGGTTTAATGAGCTAATGGATGTAGATAAGCATTATTTACGAAAAGAATACCTGGTATTTCCCTACCTGGAGAGAAAGGGAATTACGGGCCCGCCAAAAGTTATGTGGGGTAAACACGACGAAATCAGGGAACAACTGAAAGGCTGCCTTGAAATCTTAAAAACTCCCGGGCTTAAGAAGCAGGATCTTATGGATGCACGGGAGCTGGTGTTCTATCCGGCCCTGAAAGCTCTTACTGACATGGTACAGAAAGAGGAAGAGATTCTTTTCCCCATGAGTATGGACGAACTCACCACCGAAGACTGGTGGGATATCCATACACAGACTCTGGAATTTGGCTATGCACTTTATGATCCGCAAGTGGATTGGCAACCGGAGGAATTTAAGGATAAGGTGTCAGAAGCAGGAATTACCCATGGCGACAGTGTACAGTTGCCTTCCGGCAGCTTCACGGCCAAAGAAATTATGGCCATACTCAATAATATACCTGTGGATATGACATTTGTTGATAAGCACGACAAGGTGAAATATTTTTCTCAGGGCAGAGAACGGGTATTTCCCAGAAGCAGGTCTATCATTAACCGTGATGTACGGCTTTGTCATCCGCCGGGAAGCACGCATATTGTAGAGAAAATCCTGGAAGACTTCAAATCAGGAAAAGCCTCTCATGCCCCATTCTGGATTCAAATGGGAGGGAAATTCATTCTGATAGAGTATTTCGCCCTGCATGATGACAACGGCGAGTATCTGGGCACCCTGGAAGTTTCGCAGGACCTCACCACACACAGGTCGCTTGAAGGCGAAAAACGGATTCTTTCATACACTGATCAGGAAGATGAAAACAAGGAGTAACATGGAAAAAATGATCATTACACCAAAAACAAAAATATACGATTTACTGGAGGCCTTTCCTCAACTGGAGGATGTGCTGATCAGTGAGGCACCGCAGTTTAAGAAACTGAAGAACCCGGTGTTGCGAAAAACCATAACCCGTGTAACCAACCTTAATCAGGCCGCTGCTATTGCCGGCCTGGAGGTTGAAAACCTGGTGAATAAACTCAGGGCTGAAGTGGGACAAACCGCTACAGCCGGTCTTGCTTCAGAGCATGAGCAGTACAACACGGCCAGACCATCCTGGTTTAGTGAAGATAAAATTAGTAAAACCATCGACATCAGGGATATGCTTCACGAAGGAGAACAGCCGGTTCACGAAGTGCTGTCGGCTATTAAAAAACTGGATAAGGGTGAAATCCTGAAAGTGATTGCTCCCTTTATTCCTGCGCCTCTTCTGGATAAAACGCTGAGTATGCAATACGAACACTGGCTTCACAAGCATAGTATTGAGGAGTATCATGTGTTTTTTAGGCATTAGACGTTTTTTCCTGATAAACAGCTGTTATAAAAGTACTTTCCCGGCGATGTTTGCGGCAGGGCGAAGGCTATTAGCTTGTGCTGCCGCGGCTGCATGGGCTTTGTGCTGTGGCAACAGCGACCACAGGAAGCTCGTTGTCCACAGTTTACAAAGCCGCAGCCGTGGCAGTGCAACTAATAGCCGGAGACCGTTAAGCCGCCCAACTAATTATACTTCCTGACACAATGATTTGCTAAAAGTCGTAGAAGAAGCCAAACTCGGCATAATAAGCCCAGGGTGGCCCTGTGCTGAAATCTTTATTTACTTTACCGACATACTGGAAAATGCCGGCTTCAATTTCCATGCCCACATGCCCGGAGTAATTGTATTTGAATCCCAGGGACAGGTTGCCGGCCAGGTTTACACGGTTAAACTTGTGGTTATACAGCAACTTGTAATTCTCATTTACACGACCGCTCAAATAGGTAACTGATTCAAAATCCTGGGTTTTGAATTCGGGCATCAATCCTGCTGAAATATATGCTTTGAGATGCTGCGAATAAAGGTAATTGTAATTGACTCTTAGTGGTATCATCAGGTACAGCAGTCGCCAGTCAACCCTGTCGGGCAGATGGTCATCACTGGGATCGACCTCATCACCGTAATTGTAGTTCAGGTAGAGCTTACGCTGCGAGAACAACACATCAGCCCTGATATCAATGTTGTATTTGATGAAGTATTCTCCCGAAACCCCGGTGTGATAAGCAAAATCAGGTTTAAAGCTATAGCGGTTACCCGGGCCATCGTAATTCATTTTATAATCGAAGAAAAGCACCCCAAACTTCGCGCCTGTTCCATACAGCATAGTTTGCGCATACCCATAATTGCTTCGCCTGTAGCGCCTTTTGCGCCATGGCTGCGCATCTGCAAGCTCGGGCAGGATAAACAACAGCAGGAGTCCTATGATAATGCCTTTAGCCTTCATTTAAATTCAAAGATAATATGAAAAGATGACAATCCTGTAAAAGAAAGGTTTTCTTTTCTGTTCAGATATGTTTTTAACTGGGTTTTTGCATAAAAAGTTACAATCCATCAGCAGCAAACCGTCCTGGCAGTCTTTCTATAAGCTGCGCAAGATAAGGCGATTAACATTTTTTAACAGCCATGATCCTGCAGAGTTTATAATTTTGCTGTAAAAATGAGGTGGATATGACAGAACAAATTGATATCAAAGCATTAAATGAGAAAATAGAAAAAGAGAGCTCCTTTGTTGACCTGATCAACATGGAGATGCGAAAATCCATCGTGGGCCAAAAGCATATGCTTGACAGCTTGCTGATAGGTTTGCTGTCGGACGGCCACATTCTGCTTGAAGGCCTGCCTGGGCTGGCTAAAACTCTCACTATTAAGTCGCTGGCTCATGCTATTGAGGCGAAGTTCAGCCGCATACAGTTTACTCCAGATCTGCTGCCTGCCGACCTTATCGGCACCATGATCTACAGTCAGAAAAAGGAAGCCTTTGATGTGAAAAAAGGACCCATCTTCGCTAATTTTATCCTGGCTGACGAGATTAACCGTGCGCCGGCAAAAGTCCAGAGTGCGCTGCTTGAAGCCATGCAGGAGCGGCAGATTACCATAGGCGAAAACACCTTTAAGCTGGAAGAGCCGTTTTTGGTAATGGCTACGCAAAACCCCATTGAACAGGAAGGTACCTATCCCCTGCCTGAAGCGCAGGTAGACCGCTTTATGCTAAAGGTGGTGATTGGTTATCCGGAAAAAGAAGAGGAAAAACAGATACTGCGCCAAAATATTACCAATAGAATAATACAGGTGAATAAAGCAATGGATACCAGTCAGATAATACGGGCCAGGCAGGTAGTGCGGGAGGTATATGTGGATGAAAAAATTGAAAACTACATTACTGATATCGTATTTGCCACACGCTACCCCGGAGATTATAATCTGGCAAAACTCAGCCCCATGATCAGCTTTGGTGCCTCACCACGTGCAAGCATTAATCTGGCGCTGGCAGCAAAGGCCTATGCCTTTATAAGGCGTCGCGGATATGTGATCCCGGAGGACATCAGGGCTGTTTGTCATGATGTGCTTCGCCATCGTATCGGGCTTACTTATGAAGCGGAAGCCGAAAACATCCGCCCCGAGGACATCATTAATGAAGTGCTTAACAGTGTGGAAGTCCCTTAAGCCTTTGATATGGAAACCAAAGAACTGCTGCAACGAGTCAGAAATATAGAGATCAAGACCCGGGGATTGTCAAAGCAGATCTTCTCGGGCCATTACCACAGTGCCTTTAAAGGCCGGGGAATGGCTTTCAGCGAAGTGCGCGAATATTACTTCGGCGATGATGTGCGCTCCATCGACTGGAATGTTACTGCACGTTTCGGACACCCTTATGTAAAGGTCTTCGAGGAAGAAAGAGAGCTGACAGTGATGCTCCTGATCGATGTGTCAGGCTCAAACCATTTCGGTACCCGCAAACAGTTTAAGGAGCGACTGATAACAGAATTGGCAGCGGTGTTGTCTTTCTCTGCAATCAATAACAATGACAAGGTAGGGGTGATTTTCTTTTCCGATCAGGTGGAGAAGTTTATCCCTCCTAAAAAAGGCAGCAGCCATACGCTTCGCATCATCAGGGAATTGCTGAACTTTAAGCCTGAAAGCCGCAAAACGAATATCAGCGAGGGGCTGAGGTTTCTTACAAATGCCATCAAAAAAAGGGCCACTACATTCCTTATATCCGATTTTATGGACAGGGATTACGGAAAATCGCTGACCATAGCCGCTAACAAACATGATGTGGTTGCCATCAGGATTACCGATCCTGCTGAGCAAATACTGCCGGATGCCGGCCTTGTAAAGCTGATGGATGCTGAAACCGGAGAACTGAGATGGGTGGATACAAGCAATAAGCAAACCATTGACAGTCACTTTAAGTGGTGGCAGCAGCTAAACCAGGAGTTTAATACTGCCACAAGCAAGGCAGGAGTAGATCGTGTGGAAATCCCGGTGGACAGGGATTATGTAAGGCCTTTGATGAAAATGTTCAAAATCAGGGAAAGCCGTTATTAAGATAAACCGGGTCGTAATCCGCCCCGGGCGAAACACACAAGCAGATGATTATAATACAATTAAAAACCGTATTGTTGGAAGATGATGTGTCATGGCGAGCTCCGTTCCGTAGAATGGGATCAATCTGACCTGTTTAATTAAAATTGTACAGATGAAGAAAACAATCTGCATACTGATCATAAATCTGATACTGTTGCATTACAAGCTGCAGGCACAGGAAGCCGTTGTAAAATCCGGCCTTGACACCTCCGTGATCAGGATTGGAGAGCAGGTAAATTACAGCATCAGTGTTGAAACAGCCGGTGATGAATTGATGAAATGGCCTGCTATAAGGGATACCTTAAGCAAGCACGTGGAAGTTGTGGAGATGAAGGAACCTGACACCACTGTGCTGGATAATGAGTTAAAACGGATCAGTTACCACTATATTATTACATCATTTGATTCCGGCTTTCACGTGATTCCCCCTCAGGCACTGGTTATCGGAGGCGACAGTATGTTTACCGACCCCATGCTGCTGGAGGTACAAACTATGAGCGTAGATACCACCGCAGCTATAAAGCCCATCAAAGGCATTCAAGAGGTGCCGCTGCGCTTTCGCGATCTGTTGCCCTATATTGTGAGCAGTCTCATCCTGGCGGTGATCATTGTGGTACTTTATTTCTATTTTAGAAGAAGAAAAACAAAACAGCCTCATTATGTGGCAAAGCCAAAGCCAGCGCTGCCGCCGCACACTGAAGCACTAAAGAGGCTGGAAGAGCTTGAAAACAGGAAGCTGTGGCAGGAAGGGCATATCAAGCGTTATTACATCGAGCTTACGGCCATCGTGAGGCATTATACCGAAAGGCGCTTCGCAATAGAATCCGAGGAGCTTACAACACGGGAAACACTAAGCCAGATACAATCCAGGATAAGCAGCGAGGCATTTGTACGGCTTAAGGAGCTGCTGGAGATGGGTGACCTGGTGAAGTTCGCGCGGTTTAAGCCGCTGCCTGATGAAAACCGCAAAAGTGCTGTTCAGGCAAAAGAATTTGTTGAATTGACCCTCGAACAGAAACAACAACAGGAAGAGGAAAAATGAACTGGAACGAGATAACATTTGCCAATCCGGAATTTTTATGGGGATTGATCCTGATCCCGCTGCTGGTATATTTGTATATCAGGAATTATCACAGGCGGCAGGCACCGGTCAGGTACAGTTCACTGGGCGGCATTAGCACGCGCAAACCGTGGCGGGTAAAGTTCTATCCCCTATTATTTGGTCTCAGGATGCTGGCGCTTGCACTTTTACTGGTGGCCATGGCCAGGCCGCAGACTTCCAACAGAAGACAGGATATATCCGTGGAAGGTATTGATATTATGATCACCATGGATATCTCCTCCAGTATGCTGGCCACTGATTTCCGCCCCAATCGTCTTGAGGCAGCCAAAAATGTGGCTAAGGATTTCGTCTCCGGAAGAAAAAACGATCGCCTGGGGCTGGTGCTTTTTAGTGGCGAGGCATTTGCTCAGTGCCCGCTTACCACGGATCTTTCCATGGTTAACACCCTGCTGGAGGAAGTATCCACAGGCATGCTTGAAGATGGTACTGCTATCGGCGACGGGCTGGCGACAGCGGCAAAACGGTTGAAAGACAGCGAGGCCGTTTCCAAAGTTGTGATATTGCTCACGGACGGTGTCAACAACCTCGGCTCCATTGATCCTTCCACGGCGGCAGAAATGGCTGAAATCTACGGCATCAGGGTTTATACCATAGGCGTTGGCAGCAATGGCACAGCGCGCATGCCGGTGGGCAGGCATCCGGTTACCGGCCGATACGTATTTCGTTCAATGGAGGTGGAAATTGATGAAGAAACTCTCCGGGATATTTCAGAGCTGACCAACGGTCAGTATTTCAGAGCCACCAATAAGGAAAAACTGGCTGAAATATATGACGCAATCGACAAACTGGAACGTTCGAAAATAGAAGTGATGCAATATGAAAGGAAGCACGAGGAATTTCTATGGTTTGCCCTTATTGCTGCCTTTGCACTGATTGTGGAGTTCCTGTTGCGGAAAACAGTATTTCAAACCATACCATAAGAAAGGATAATAAAATGGAAATGATCAGGTTTGAACATCCTGCTTTATTATACGCGCTGGTGCTGGTGCCTTTGTTGCTGCTGATTCATTATTTCAGCAACAGGAGGCTCAAGAAGCGATTAAACCGGCTTGCCGATCATCCCTTGCATGAAAAACTGGCACCCTCAGCTTCTTTTTCAAGGCGTAACTGGAAACATGCTTTCTTTCTGCTGGCTCTCATCTTCCTGATCCTCGCTGCCGCCAATCCGCAGATAGGATCGCGCATGAAAAAAGCCAAACGCACAGGCATCGATCTGGTGATTGCACTGGATGTATCCAATAGCATGCTGGCACAGGATATTAAGCCAAATCGCCTTACTAATGCCAGACGGGCCATTGACAGGTTAATCGGCAGGCTGGAGGGCGACCGGCTGGGGCTGGTGATATTTGCCGGAAATGCCTATTCCCATCTGCCTATCACCACTGATTATTCTGCAGCAAAAATGTTTGTGCAATCTGTGAACACGGATATAGTGCCCACACAGGGAACTGCAATCGGCGAAGCCATAGAACAGTCCATAAGCGCGTTTGGTGATGATTCGGAAAACAACAAGGCGATCATAATAATCTCTGATGGGGAAAATCATGAAGATAATGCGGTGAAAATGGCTGAAAAGGCAGCCGACGAAGGCATAGTGGTACATACCATTGGTATGGGTTCAATTAGCGGTGCACCAATCCCGGTTTCATCGCGCAATGGTGCAGAACATTACAAGCAGGACGAAACCGGTAATACTGTGATCAGCCAGCTTAATCAGGAAATGCTGCAGGAAATTGCAAGTGCCGGCAACGGAACCTACATCACTGCCAATAATACACGGGCGGGAGTAAACAAATTATATGATAAAATCAGGGAAATGGAGCAACATGAATTTGAAACCCGCGTATATGCCGATTATGAAGACCGTTTCCAGTATCCTCTGGCACTGGCATTGCTGCTCATACTTATTGAACATCTGATGTATAACAGAAAAAATCCATGGATGAGGAAAGTCAGGCTTTTTGAGCCTGTTGCACCCCTAAACAAAGGAGAATAAAAATATGAAATCAGTGATCCATATTATATTATTTGTTTGGCTTACTTCTCCCCTCCTGGCGCAGAATGCACATAAGCTGCTCAGAAAAGGGAATAAAGCCTATGAAAACAAGGAGTATAATGAGGCTGAACTCAGTTACCGCAAAGCACTGGAGCAGGATAACACCAGCTTTAACGGTAATTTCAATCTGGGTAATGCTCTGTTCAAACAGGAAAAATACAGGCAAGCTGTGAAAACCTTCAATAATATTCCCACCCTGGATATTTCTGACGGGAAAAAGGCTGAAGCATACCACAATCTCGGTAACACTTTCATGGAGATGAAGAAATATAATGAAGCCGTGGATGCTTATAAGAAATCACTGCTACTGAACCCAGCGGATGATGAAACCAGATATAATTATATTTATGCCAGGAAAAAACTAAAAAAGCAACAACAGCAACAACAGCAACAACAGAACCAGCAGAATAAGGACCAGCAGGATCAGCAAAAAGATCAACAGGACAAACAGGATCAACAGGATAAGCAGGACCAGAAAGATCAGCAACAACAGGATCAGGAAAAAGGACAGCAACAGGATAAGCAGGATCAGGAAAAAGGACAACAACAGGATCAACAGCAACAGAAAAAAGAAAAGGGCGATAAACAGGAACAGCAGCAGGCGCAGCAACAGGAGCAAAAAATGAGCAGGGAACAGGCAGAGCGCATAATGCAGGCCCTGGAGAATGAGCAGAAGGAGTTGATGGATAAGATACTGAAAAAGAAAGAGAAAAAACCCGTGAAGACAAAAAAAGACTGGTAATAATGAACCGGGCCATGTTCCGCTCAGCGGAACATACACGAAAATGATTATAAAAGCTTATGAATGAGCAACAGTAATTTGGGAGTGTCACAGCGAGCTCTCCCGCATAAACAAGGGGAATCGCTGAAATAAAAATTTAAACAGATGAAAAATCGACTGCCGATCATATTCCTTATATTCATACTGGCTCTTCAGGCACCGGCAAAGCTGAAGGCACAGGATGATTATTACGTGGACATTAGTACCAGTAATTCCAATCCTTCAGTGAATGAGCAGTTCAGGGTGGATTACATATTGAAATTCAAAGGCAGCAGCGGCTCCTTTAACCTGTCGGGCATTAGGATAAAGGCGCCATCTTTTGAAGGCTTTAAGATTATTGACCAGGGTGGCAGCATGGATATGAATATGAACTTCGGCTTTGGCCGGCGTGATGCTGATATGTCGCTTTACCGCTACTCTTATATCCTGGAGGCTCAAAAAGAAGGCCAGTTTACCATTGAACCCTTCACATACATCTGGCAAAATAAATCATTCAAATCAGGCGAATTGAATATAAGCGTAAGTAAGGCCGGGAAAGTAAAAAAGCCATCAGCTACCGGTGAGGATAAGGACGGGCTGAAGCCGGATGATCTTTTTGCCCGTACAATCGTCAGTAAAAACAGTATTTACAAAGGAGAACCATTGCTGGTAACCTACAAGCTATTTTCGAAAAAAAACATCACGGGGCTGGAAGCAGATGAGCTGCCTGATTACGACGGATTCTGGACTGAAGATATTGACATAGGTGAGCTGAAAGTCCGCCAGGAAAGGCTGCAAGGAGAAGTATACAATGTGGTAACCATCGATAAAAAACTGCTTTTCCCTCAAAAATCAGGAAAACTGGAGATTGGCGGATTCAATCTTAAAACCACCGTGAGCATCATAAAAACCAGGAAACCGCGAAGCAGATTCGAACAGCAGATGTATGGGAACAGAATACGATACCGCGATAATGTTTCGCGTACCGTTGCCTCACCTTCTGTGGACATCACTGTTAAGGAATTTCCGGATAATGGTAAGCCCGCTGATTTCAATGCCATGGCAGGAAGCTACCAGATGACGGCTGAATTAACCCGCGACAGCCTGGCGCTTAATGAAGCTACCAATCTTAAAGTAACCATCTCCGGATCGGGGAATATTAAGCTGCTGGATCCGCCGGATGTAAACTTTCCTCCTGACTTTGAAGTATATGATCCTGAAGTGAAGGTGAATACGGATATCAATTCCGGAGGTATGTCAGGATCCAAGACCTTCGATTACGTGCTTATCCCGCGCAGCCAGGGTGAATTCAGCATACCCCCGATCAGCTTCAGCTACTTTGATGTACTGAAAGAAAAATATGTAACGCTTACTTCCGGGGAATTTAAAGTGCTGGTAGGCAAAGGAAAAGGCGAAGGTCAGTCCGCTATACAATCGTATGCCAAAGAGGAAGTGCAACGCCTGGGCACCGACATCATGTACATCTATAAAGCTCCCATTGCCCTTCACCCAAAAAACAACTACCTGGTTAATACCTGGTATTTCTGGGTTCTGCTTCTCATCTTCCCCTTTATGCTTCTGACATTTTATTTAATCAGAAGAAAAAAACAGATTATAATGGCTGATGACAACCTCATGAAAAACCGCCGGGCCACCCGTCTTGCGCGTAAACGTCTTAAGAAAGCCAAATCACTGAAAGACGAGGGGCGCAATAATGAGTTTTATGAAGAAATAAATCGTGCATATTTGGGATATCTAAGCGACCGGTTCAATATTCCTTTCTCCGAAATAAGCAGGGAAAATATTGCAGAAAAACTTCAACATTCACATATTTCAGAAGAACACATCAGCCGCAGCACTACCCTGCTTGACGACTGCGATTATGCACGTTTTGCTCCGGGAGCCTCAGGGCAAAATATGGATGCCATATACGAGCGCGCTGTTAAGCTGATTTCAAACATTGAAAAGGATCTGAAATGAAAAAGTTATTAATCTTATTTACTGTTTTTTTAGCCTGCTGCCCTGCCGGCGGAGCCAATAACCTGGTTAAAGAGGCAAATCAGGCCTATGCGGATCAGGATTTCAGCAGAGCTGTGGCTTTGTATGATAGCGTTATTGCAACAGGCGTTGAATCAGCGCAACTGTATTACAACCTTGGAAATGCCTGGTTCAGGCAGGATGAAATAGCACCTGCCATATTGTATTATGAGCGGGCGCTGCAACTAGATCCATCCGCCGTAAGAATCAGGCATAATCTGGAATACGTAAAGCAGTTTCAGAAAAATGAAATAGAGCAGCTTCCGGTGATGTTTTATGTAAGATGGTGGCACTCATTAACCAGGCTCTTTTCCGTCAGAGGATGGGCCATGGCAAGCATCATTTTTATTGCGATAAGTTCTTTATTGTGGATGCTTTTTATCGTTTCCCGTAACCACGGCAGGCGAAAGGTGAGTTTTTGGGCAGCAACCGCCTCCACCCTGCTTTTCATACTGGTTTTTTTCATAACACTGCGCAATTATAATCATCTTCAGCAGGAGAAAAATGCTATAATCTTTGAGCCGGTGGTTACAGGAAAAAGCTCACCGGATGAAACAAGCAAAGACCTTTTTGTTATCCATGAGGGCCTGAAGGTGCATATCATGGATAAAATCGGAAACTGGTATGAAGTAAGGCTGCCTGACGGCACAGTGGGCTGGCTTCCTGCTGAAAGCATGAGGGTGATTTAATGAACCTGTCCATAACTAAATCCATTACACCCACAAAATATTATTACGAAGCTTTAAAGCTGCAGTAGCGGGAGGAAGTTAGCCATGCCAGGCTCCCCGGCATAAATGACGGGACAACATCTTTCAAAAAAAACAATTGTATAAAGATGAAAAAAATAGGATTAATTTCCGATACACATGGTTATCTGCACCCAAAGGTTAAGGGTTTTTTCAGGGATGTAGATGAAATATGGCATGCAGGTGATATAGGAAATCGCGAAACATCCGTGGAGCTGGCTACTTTCAAGCCTCTTCGGGCAGTTTACGGAAATATAGATGATCCGAAATTGCGTGCAGATCATCCTGAATACAGGTCTTTTAAAATTGAAGGGGTAAAAGTGCTGATGATGCATATCGGCGGGTATCCCGGAAAATATTCACCACAGGGCAGGCAACTGATAAAAGCAGAAAGGCCTGATCTTTTTATATCCGGCCATTCTCATATACTGAAAGCGATGTATGATAAAACGAATAAGCTGCTACACCTGAACCCGGGTGCTGCTGGCAGAGCCGGATTGCATCAGGTAATCACTTTTATGCGTTTTGTTATAGATGGCAAAAAAATCCGCGATCTGGAGATTGCCGAACACCCCCGCATATGATTAGCGCAGGCGGTCGGCTGATTTTACAAGCTTTTCATCTTTTCTAATGCCGTTATTGGCCAGCACCAGCAATATCAGCACGAGCATAGGCAGATAAATGCCCAGTTTATATTCCGCTCTGGAGGTAACCAGCGCCAGACTTTCAATTTGATCAGCCGCATAAAACGAGCTTCCAAGTGTAGCCAGATTGATTACCACAGTGATCATCAGAATTCGCCTTTGGATTTTGCGGTTTTTGTAAAGAAAGATGGTTACCAGCAAAAGCACAGCAACCAAAGCATTGGCAATGGCCGGAGAAATGAGTGTCTGCAGGGGTATCCCCAATTCTATAAACTGCTCATATTCCAGCAGCTTATACAATAAAGGTGCGCCTGCTTCCGTGTCAAAACCTGCAACAGGCAGAAAATACATGGCCACAGCCACAAGTACAGCTAAAAACATGTAAAGTGATTGGATTCTCTGGATCATAACATCAATTTTAGTGCAAAAATAAGCTTTTTTATTTGCTAAAAAAGGCAGGACAGTTACCTGCCCCGCCTTTCTGGTTTATTCTGAAAAAGCCGTACTATTTTACTGTTTCCAGTTTCATGCTGGTGGTCATGTCCATGGGAATACTAATGCCCTGTGCTTCAAAATTACCACTGAGCTTTTGTTCCACATCAGCATTATTGATCCAGCCGGTTTTCTTATCCACAACCAGGTTGGAGGTCATTGTTCCGTCCAGGGTATAAGAAATCTCCTGCCCACTTTGTGATTCAGTGCCACTACTCTCTATAATCGACTCACCTTGCACCTTATAAGCAGTGCTGGTAGTATCTGCCAGCTCGTAGGTGGTGGTAAGAGTACCTTCAAAAGGCTTAGCCATTTGTGTAACGATCTGCCAGGTATCACCTATCATTACCGGCTCATCCGGGAATATAGCAGTAGCCATCTCAAGGTTGTTTTTCATGGCATTTTTACCAAGTGCATCTTTCATCTGCTCACGAAACTGCTGCCTCTGTTGTTCAGTCATACCGGGATACTCATCTGCCATTCCTTCATAAAGATTATCCATTCCGGTAACATCGACAATTTCACCTGTCTTATTCATCTTGATGGTAAACGACTTTCCGGTGAATGCGCGCATAATACCACCATACATATTAGTTGTGTCTGTTGACTCCGAACTCATCACGATCTTTTGCTCAGGGGTATTCATAATCATAGTGAGGCTGTCATACATCATGTCAATCAAAAAAGCATCATCTTCTTTTCCTTTTACAGTATAGTTTAGCCCTCCCCTGATTAGCATGTCCATGGTCATTTCCTGTCCCTGGAAATTCTGAACAATTATAGATTCGGAAGTCATCACCTGGTGGTAGGTTTGCCCTTCTTCCAGATTCAATTGTACGTTCATTTTCTGCGTATTGCATGATATTATAAAAGCAATAGCCAGTAAGTAAAATATTTTTTTCATGTTGATTTGGATTAGTGTGTGTTTTAATGAGATAAAAATAAGTATATTTTTAAAAGGAAAAGTGAAAACCTGAACTATTTGGCCACTGAAGTCAAATTGTTTAGCTGCAGGTAGTAGTAAACCCTGCACTGGACAAACTTTCCGGTAAAAAAAGCTTTGTTTTTACACCGGCCAACTATTATTTTTTACCCGGCTTCTCGTTTTTTCTCAATAGGCAGATAATTACTAAAAAATGAAAACTTCCCAGTTTCAGCAATAGTTTACGACGTATTTGGATTTTTTTGTGAGGAAGAAATATTTTATGGGGAGATCCAAAATTCCTATGGGATTCCCGCTACTTTGGCTTATCCCGGCTCCTGATGCCCTTATGGCAAAATTAGTTGATCGAACAGGATATTCTTTTATTTCATAAGAATCTGATTATCTATCAATAAATAATATATTGGGCTTGTAAAGCATAAATACAAGGGCTCTGATAATAAATGGACAGCAAGTGGACAAACGATTTTAGAACAGCGTTGTTTTACCTTTAAAAGAGTTGGAATGAAGGCGCAAAAAGAAGCATGGTATTATGAAAAAAGCGCGAATACTGATCTCATTTGCCATCTGTGTCCGCATAATTGCAGGATCGGGCCCGGCAGGCGGGGGATTTGTGATGTAAGACGAAACCATGAAGGTATGCTGGTAGCCGAAACTTATGAAAAACTGTCGTCCATGCATCTTGATCCGGTTGAGAAAAAGCCATTCTACCATTATTTTCCGGGCAGTATGGTACTCTCGGTTGGTACTGTGGGCTGCAATATGAGTTGCAGTTTCTGCCAGAACTGCGAAATATCACGCGCTGCCCCTAACCGCTTCCCCTTCCTGAGGCAGATGAAAGCTTCGGAGGTTATTGAGGCTGCAGTCTCTTACCCCTCTAACCTGGGCCTTGCTTATACCTACAATGAACCTTCCATATGGTATGAATTCATGTATGATATGGCAGTTTTAGCCAAAAAGCGCAACCTCAAAAATCTGATGGTTTCCAATGGATATATCAGCAAAAAACCACTGGAGGAACTGTTGCCATATATGGATGCCTTTAATATCGATCTGAAAGCATTCAATAATGATTTTTACCGGAAGATTACCGGCTCAAGGCTTCAGCCGGTGCTTGAGACACTGAAAACCATATCAAAGCATCATAAGCATTTGGAAATAACCAACCTGGTTATTCCCGGATTAAATGATAATGAAGAGGAATTTGAACAAATGGCACATTGGATATCCCTTGAGCTGGGACCTCAGACGGTACTGCATATCTCGCGCTATTTTCCCATGCACAAAATGAAAAAGCCGCCAACACCGGTTAAGACACTGGAAAAGCTGCAGGAAATCGCCAATGATTATCTTGATTTTGTATATACCGGAAACGTATAACCTTATAAACCACTACATATGAAAACACGCAAAACTGTATTTGAAGGACAGTTTTACCCGGAAAAAGCGGATGAACTGATCACGCTAATCAATACTATAGAAGAGGCTGAATCGGCTGATATAGACACCACCCATGCGGATAAAGAAATAATTGGCGGCATAGTGCCCCATGCCGGGTATGAATATTCCGGCTATGAGGCACTGCATTTTTTCAGTAATATCAAAAAATCAAATCAACAATTTAATACGGTGGTAATTCTAAATCCGGACCACCAGGGCATGAGTGAAGCAATTTCCGTTGATTCTCATGATAGCTGGGACAGCCCCCTGGGAGAGGTTAAAGTGGACACCGAATTTGCTAAAGCACTTGGCTTGCCACTCGTGCCTTCCCATTTTGCCGAGCACTCGGCCGAGGTGGTAGTACCACTACTGCAGTATTTCCTGAAACAGGAGTTTAGAATACTGCCAATTACCATATCGGAACAAACGGTTGAAAATGCCCGGACTGTGGCCAGGGTTCTTCATGATTATGTGAATGAAAGAGGAAAAAAAATACTGGTGGTTGCTTCTTCGGACTTCTCACATTTTGAAACTGCTGAAAAAGGAAAAGCCCTGGATGATCTTGTAGCGGAAAAAATTATACAGCTGGATGTTGAGGGTGTTTATAATGTAATCAATAAAAAAGACATTTCCGTGTGTGGATACGGGCCGATTATGGCACTGATGGAATACAGCAAGCTTGCCTGTTCTCACCCCAGCGTGCATCTGCTTTCGCAGGGTAATTCTGCCAAAAGATATCCCTCCGATGATGTGGTGGGCTATATTTCAATGATTTTCCGTAACGGCTGATTTCATCTGCAAGCTTTTCCCCGCCCTGCAAACAAAAGCCTGGATCAGGGCGAAAGGTGGCAACTCTGCCTGTATTTATATTCCCGGATAAAAAAAGCATCTCTGCTAACAGGGATGCTTTTTTTTAATCAGATTATTTCAGTTATTTATTTTCAACCTTTACAAGTTCCACATCAAAAATGAGTGTGGCTCTTGGAGGTATGGGGCCTCTGCCTCTTTCACCATATGCCAGCTGGTAAGGGATGATCAGCCGGGCTTTTTCACCTTCACGCAAGTATGTTAAACCTTCTTCCCAACCTGGTATCACCTGATTTTTCCCGAGCGAAAAGGTAATGGGTTTTCCGGCTTTAACGGAAGAATCAAAGATATCTCCGTTTTCAAAATAACCGGTATAATGCACGGTTACTTCACTGCCTTCCGCGGGTTTAACTCCCTCAGTCTTTTTCACCTTAATAATTCCCAGTCCGGTGGGTGTAAAGCTGGTATCTCTGTCGCTTATATCAAAGGGCTCGACATCAACAGGTTGGCGTGCTTCCATTACTTCCACATCAAAGATAAGGGTGGTGTTGGGTTCGATTCTTCCTCTGCCTGTTTCACCATAGGCCAGTTGGGGAGGTATGATAAGCCTGGCTTTATCACCCACCTGCATGGTTTTAAGCGCTTCTTCCCAACCACGTATCACCTGGTTCTCGCCCAGTTGTATCTGAATGGGTGCTTCTCTTTCCACGGAAGAATCAAAGATATCACCATTTTCAAAGTAACCGGTATAATGCACCTTAACGAAGTTACCTTTCTTCAGTTCGCTACCTTCACCTTCCTTTACCATGTACATTATCAATCCGTCATCCATGGTAATGCGTTTAGCATTCGTAGTGTCAAATGGTTTAGGGGCCTTTTTCACATCCACCAGCCTCACCATAAACCTGAGAGTTGAATTTTCGGGTATGGGACCTCTGGCAGTGTCGCCATATGCCAGTTCCGGAGGGATTTTCAGGAATGCACTGTCACCTTCATTCATATAATCCACAGCAGCTTCCCAGCCTTTGATCACTTCATTTTTTCCCAGGCGGAACCTGAAAGGCCTGTTGCGCTGGTAGCTGGATCCGAAAATAGAATCATTTTCCAGCTTGCCGGTATAATGCATGGCAACCACATCGCCACTATCGGCTTCGGGGCCGTCACCGCGTTCGATAAAAACGATCTCCATACCTTTGTCAGTGGTATAAGTTTTTCCCAGCCGTGGTTTTTCCAGGCTGGAACAGGCGGCCAGGAGCAATGAAGCAGCAAGGATTGATAAAATACTTCGCATAATTATTTTGTTATTTGATTTCTACTAATTCAAGTTCAAAAACAAGGTTAGCATAGGCCGGAATAGGCCCTGTTTGCCTTTTCCCGTATGCCAGATTCCAGGGAACAATAATTTTGGCTTTTTCGCCTTCCTTCATCATGGGTATGGCTTCCAGCCAGCCTTCTATCAGGCCTCCCTGGCCGATAACAACCTGTATTGGCTCACCACGGTCGTAAGAAGAGTCGAATACCTTGCCATCGAGCAAATACCCCTTGTAATGAACCATAGCGGTGTCGCCTGTCTCCGGTGACGGTCCTGTGCCTTCATCCACTGTGATGTAAATCAGTCCGCTTTCGGTTGGCTGCTGTGTGATTCTGTTTGTTCTAAGGTAATCCTTCATGCTGCGGTCTGCTTCTGAACGCTTTTTTCCTTCATTTGCCAGTTGCTTTTCCTGAAAGTCTTCTTTGCTCAACACGTCATGAATCTTAATCTCCAGCACCAGTGGCGAATAAGGAGGTATCATGCCTTCCATGCCACGCTCACCCAGTGCCTGGGAGGAAGGAAGCAGGATAGTTGCCTCATCTCCAGAGCTCATCTGCTTCAGCACCGGATCCCATTTGAAGGGATAATCAGGTGCTTCACCCGGAATATAGGCAAACCCGGGAGTCATTTCCTGGAAAACATCCCCGTTAAGCAGACTGCCCTTAAAGCTAAGCATAACTACTTTACCGCTTTCTATTTTCTTACCACCTGTTTTGCGGTGCCTGATAATGTAAATACCGCTTTCTGTGGTGTCGGTTTCTGAAACATTTTCATCCAGATATGCCATGATATTGCGGTTTTCCTCCGCTCGCTTTTCTCTGTGCTTTCTGGCCTGTTCTTTCTGAAATTCATCTTTGGGCATAATTTCCAACAGCTTCAGATCAACAAATAGTTCCTCTATGGTGTCGGGCACCAGGTTGGCTCCACCGCCAAAAAATGTATCTGGCTGCACGATAAAAGTAGCACTGTCACCTGTCTTCATCTTTTGCAACAAGGCAAAAACATCCATGGAAGTAGCGGGCTTTTTCATAACCAGATTAATCTCACCGCCAGCATCTTTACTGTCGTAATATATGGTATCTTCGGTGTACCAACGCAGATAAAAGCTAAGGTAGTCGCCGGAATCGGGTTTCAAGCCCTCTTCTGCTTCCTCGTGAAACTTGTAAAATATTCCGCTTTCGGTTTCTTCATAGCCGGGATGTGGCTTGTTACAGGCTGCGAAGGCTAAGGCAGCTGACAATAATACAAATGTGAAATTCCTTATATTCATTATTCCTGATTTTAATTTACTGTTTTTTAATATGGTTCAGTTGGATATTACCGGCTTTGATTCTTATTTTTTTCTGATCACATCTTTTACGCTTATATCATACACCAGTGCTGCACTGTGTGGAACTGTTCCTCTTTTGCCGGTAATACCGTACGCAAGATTTGAAGGCAGAATAAAAATGCCCTTTTCCTGCTCCCGCATTTCCAGCAAAGCATAGTGCAGCCCCTGTACGTCTTCACTTTCCGACACAACTATATTTTTAGTTTTCAAGCTGTCCCATGTTTCCACTTTTGACCCGGTAAGCAGTTTGGAAGAATAGCTGATGCGCACATGATCGCCTTCACGGATCTTATACCCGCCGGGATTTTCCTTATAAATATCATAGCGGATACCGCTTTCCAGCTTTTCCACCTGCAGGCCGTGGCGCCTGACATAGTTTTCAATGAACTGTTCTTCTATCCTGACAATCTCGCGGTTGATAGTCAGCATTCGTTCCTTTTTCAGGTCCTTTTCTGATCTTTGAGCTGAATCTCTATTGCTGATATCAATTACCTCAGGTTCATTCCTGCATGAGGTAAACACAAGCATCAAAAGCATGATGCCGGTGAAAACAAATGTCATATGTTTGTCAAATTTTCTTTTTAGCATCCTGAAGTCTGGTTTTGTATTTTTTACTAACGAGTTTCTCAAATTCCTCTATTGTTTCCTCCAGTGATTTGAAACTCTTGCCTCCTGCAGCGTTTTTATGTCCTCCGCCATGAAAATGATCCAGGGAGAACTCATTGGCTTTAAAATCACCCTTTGAACGGAAAGAAGCCTTGATAAGGTTGTCCTGCTCGGTAAACAAGGCTGCAAAAACCACACCATCTATTGCCAGCGGGTAATTCACCAGGCCTTCTGTATCGCCTTTCCTATAGTTGTAGTCATTCATATCTTTTCTTGACAAGGCGATATAAGCTGCGTGTGAGTCCTTCATTACCACCATCTTATTCAGCAGGCAATGTCCGATAAGCCGCATCCTTGATTCGGAAAATGTGTCGTAAACCCGTTGATGGATCAGTGCCGGCTCCACTCCTTTCTCTACCAGAAACCTGATTACCTCATACATTTCCGGGTTTTCCGAGTTAAAGTTAAAGGAGCCCGTATCGGTCATTATTCCTGTATAAATAGCTTCTGCAATAGGTTTATCCACAAGTTTTTTATCGCCAAGTGCTTCAATCAGCCTGTAAACCAGTTCGGCAGTAGATGACACAGTGGTATCGGAAATTATATAATCAAATCCGGCTGAAGGCTCCGGGTGGTGGTCAACTAAGACCTTAATTGCTGAAGAATTCTTCAGTTTGCTTTCCAGATCACCAGCGCGTCCAAAGGCATTAAAGTCGAGACAGAAAATGAGTTCGGCATTTTCCAGCAAAACCTCACATTTCTTCCGATCCCTGTCAGCAGTACACGCACAATCGCTGCATTCCAGCCAGCGGTAAAATGAGGGTATGGTATCGGGTAAAATGGCCTCCACCTCCACTTCTTTCTTTTTCAGATACGCAAACATGGAAAGCAGAGAGCCCACGGCATCCCCGTCAGGGTTGGCATGTGTGATCAATACTGTTTTCTTTCTGTCTGATATTAACTGGCTTATCTTTGTAGTTTCGTTAGATGTCACAAAAAATACTTTTATGTTCAAAAAAAACAAAAGTAAAAATAAAATGTTAGCTACCTTTGCTTCGATCCAAATAAATCGCAGACAGTTAATATTTAATAGCATATGAAAGGGACTACAACGCTTACCATCATAAAGCCTACGGCCATGAAAAAGCATTATCACACTGAGATCCTCAGGGAGATTACTGACTACGGGTTTAATATTAAGGCTCTTAAGATGATTCAAATGACCAGGCCCCAGGCAGAACGATTTTATGAGATACACAAGGGCAAACCATTTTTCCAAAACCTGGTGGATTTTATGTGCTCCGGGCCTGTAATCGTGGCAATACTTGAGGCCAGAAATGCCGTGAAGGCATACAGGCGCTTTATCGGTGCAACCAATCCTGAAAAAGCAGAAGATAAAACCCTGAGACACAAATATGGAAGTTCGCTAACCGAAAATGCGGTGCATGGATCAGATAGTGACGAAAATGCTGAAAAGGAAGCTGCATTTTTCTTCTCAGGAACTGAGGTTTTTGATTACTGATCACAAAGCAGAAGCCAATTCTACTGCGGACGGTAATCGCTAAAAGTACCGTCACTATAAAAAATAATTACCCGCTCTGCTTTTCTGCCGTCACTCATGGCGGTTATTGCCTTCCCTTCGGTAGTTTCTTCGTTTTTTTGCTGCTGCTCCACTGGTTCACTGCTGTCACCTTTACCCGGGAATGCCATATTTATCTGATCACTTTCAGCATCCAGGGGCTTTTTATGAATTTTTACCTCCTGCCGTATCATTGGGCCTGTACCATTTATCAGCCAATCGGGGGATACTTCCGGAAAACTTCCAAGCACTTTCTGCACGAAATCGAGACTGGCCTTGTTCCTGCCCGACATTATATGAGATAATCCTGATCGCTGCACATGAATTCTGTCAGCAAACTGAGATGCTGTCAGGTTTTGTGCCTCCATTAAAAGCCTGATCCTTTCTGTCATAATTTTCCTTTTTGATTACAAATGTAACATTTATTTTAATAACACTTGTACTGTACATGGGTTTACTTTTGTAAACTGCCCTGGAATGACAATTTACATTTAAGTATAACTTCATCAAAATTCCTAAATAGACTGTATAATTGATCCTTAATAAGCCGAATGTTTTTTTTTGAAATAGTACCCGCATACGCATAAAGATATTAAAGCAGTTACTGAAATAGCGAAGCTTATTTACTGAGTTTCTGCGACAATGCCTCTGCCTGACAAGCTGGTGATCAAAATTTACAGTATTCACATTATATCACTGTAGAAACCCTTAGAGTTTACATATGTTTTGATGTTTACAAAAGTAAACTTTCTGTTTTAGCCAATTTTTTGTGTGAAATGAGCAGTTGGCTGGCAAGAAAAAATATTGCCTGAAAAAGAAAAATATGAGGATTGAGATTCACTGAGGTGAACGAATCATTATTCCACTTCCCTCCTGCCAGTTATTCCCCCCGACTAACTACACCTCGTAGAATTTCTTAAAGTTGTCGATTTTGCCGGACTGATGTTATCGGACAGGAGCTGGTGAATTTTGTTGGCCGGGCAGTCAGCTATGTGCTCAAAACATATTCACGCCATTTTCGAGGGGTGAATCTTTATGAGCGTTCGCTGCCGGTTCAAAAATACAAACAGATACCCTGGCGCGGATCAAGCTCCATATGGGGAATTCGGGATTATTCACCAGAACTGATTGATGAAGCAGAGGATTTATTAAAGCGCGGGGGGAACAGTATAATTTGCGAAGCAGTAAAGGATCCTTTTAGCGTATTGTATTGTTTTGGTTTATGGTATTGCAAACATAAGGAAGCAGGCGTTGGGTATGGCTGTAGATTTTGAATAATGATGCCGTTTCCTGGCGATTGGTGCGGCAGGGCGGAGGCTGGCAGCCTTTGACCCGCGGCTTTTAGCTGCTGTGCTGCGGCAGAGCGGAGCGTGAGCGAGCTCCTGTCCGCAGCATACAGCAGCTAGAAGCGGCGGGTTAAAGCTAAAAGCCGTAGCCCGTGGCCGCCCGGATAAAGATCACCGGGATGATTATTTACCGGGTATAATAATGATGCCGTTTATTTAGCTTACTGATTATCTGGTTTTCCGGAGGCTTTCCTGCGAACATAATTCACCAGGCCGTTCTCGCGGAATATTTCCATAAGTTTTTCAGGCAGGGGCTCGAAAGCAAACTCCTGATCTCCCACTATTACTTTTCCCTTTTGCAGCTTGATGTCCACGGACATTCCCTGTTTGTAGGCTTCCACCGCCCTGGGCAGCACTATAATGGGTAATCCCTGGTTGACTGAAGAGCGGTAAAATATGCGATTGACTGATTTCACAATCACGGCTTTCACTCCTGCATGGGATAAGCCAACAGCAGGGTGTTCGCGCGAGCTGCCACAACCGAAATTATGGCCGGCCATAATAATATCCCCTTCACTTACTTTTCCGGGGAAATTCTTATCAAAATCCACAAACAAATGCTCCAGTATCTTTTCCGGCTCTGCGCTGGAAACCTGATAGGTAAGATTACCGGCAAACATCTGGTCGGTGTTCAGATTATCAACGTCAGAATAGTTCCACACTCCTTTTTCATAGCGGTTTTCATCTTCCGGGATATCTACTTTTTCGCTTTGCTTTACGCTGAAGGGATACTTTTCATTAGCAGGCTGTGGGCGTGGATCCGTAATTTCGCCATGTATTGCTGCTAAAGCAACAGCCGCCGGCGAGGCCAGATAAATTAAGGCGTTTTTGTTTCCCATCCTTCCCTTGAAGTTACGGTTGGCTGTTGACATAATATTATATCCGTCAGCAGGAATGCCCTGACCGGTGCCAAGACAAGGGCCACAGGATGAGCCCAGGAAATTTCCTCCTGCCCTGAGGATAGTTTTAACCACTCCTTCCTCCAGTGCCTTCATGTAAATATCTTTGGAAGCCGGGATAACCAGCAACTGGGTATCCTTATTTACTTTTTTCCCCTTCAGCACTGAAGCTGCTTCCCGCAGGTCTTCCAGTCGACCGTTGGTACAAGTGCCAATTACAGCTTCCTGAATTTTGGTTCCCTTTACCGAGCTAAGTGATTTGATATTATCCACGTGATGAGGAGCCGCGACTACGGGGAAAATCCGGCTCAGGTCTATATCGATCACTTTGGCATAATCCGCATCATCATCACCCATAAAGCCATGTTCCTGCTGCTGGAGATGTTTTTTCAATACTTCATCAGCGGGAAATACCGCATTCTTGGCACCCATTTCCGATGCCAGGTTGGCCAGGGTCATACGTTGAGACACCGATAATGATTTAATACCCTGTCCGTGATATTCTATCGACATATAATCGGCACCACTGGAACCGATCATCCCGATTATCCAGAGAGACAGGTCTTTGGCATAAACACCCTGCTGCAATTCTCCCCGGAGATTGATCCTGAGTGTTTCAGGCACCCTGAACCAGGTTTCTCCCTGTACCCACAAACCAGCGGTTTCAGTGCGGTCAATACCGGCGGCAAAGGCATTAAACGCTCCGGCTGTACATGTGTGGCTGTCGCTGCCCACTATAATCATCCCCGGACGGGCATAACCGGCCATGATTTGATGGCATATCCCTTCTCCTATGTCATGAAAACGCTTGATGCCCTGCTCCCGCACAAGCTTTCTTATGGTTTCATAATTGTTTGCCAAAGCTGAAGTGGTGGGCGGCGCATTATGATCCAGCACCACCAGCAGCTGTGAGGTATCCCTGATCTTTTCGCCTCCCATTTTATGGAAGGTTTTTAATATACTGGCAGTATTATCATGGGACAATACAATATCAGGTTTCCTGAAAACTATGCTTCCCGCAGGAGCATCAAACAATTTCTCAACGTAGGTCTTTCCGGCCATGATTTTTTGTTTTAGGATTATCCAACAAATGTAGCAAAAGCATTTGTAAAAAAGAATCATGCTGCCGGTTTTTCAAAAAGTTGCATGTTAATAATGGGAAAATTATTCCATTGTCTGGAAATTCAAATTTTTGAAGTCTATTGAAAGTTACTGTTATCAAATAAACTGCTGTTTTCCGGCATATTATTTGATAAGTGCCAATCTTAAAACTAAAGAGAGCTTATGAAAAATACTTTGGCCGCCCTTACGGGCATGTTATTGTTTTTATGTGGACAATTATTTGCACAAACCGCTCCCACGGATTTCACTTTTATACACCGGCCGGCTGACACCAAGTCCTATTCAGTGGCCGGCTATGGCAACGACTACAGTACTTCCACTACATATAACATTCAATTTGGGCTGAATACCTCCGGAGTCAGCACTAACGATATTATTTTATCGGGTTTTAGGATCGGAACTCAAGATTATTTACCTATTACTCTGCCCAATGGCGAATGCTATAATAAAGTGGTGGTAAACCGCGTGGCCAACAGCAATGTGAGCGACATGGACAAGCAGACACTCTTCTTCGAATATGACGGTGCTGCAAACGGAACCCGCTATTTCAGACCGACTTACACAAATATACAGGAAGCTGTAAATACACGTATAGTAAACCGGGGAAGTGATAATGTTTTCGCCAATACAGGCGGGGAAACACTGAACAACATAGAACGGATCGACCTGATAATCACTGGAGGAGTATTTACACCCGATAATACGAAATCCGGTTTTATAATCAACGAACGCGGTGGTAATGATGATTTTAAAGTGGCCGCCATCACGGGTCTGGATGGCAGTGGTAATGTTAGCAGCGTTGGAGGCCTTGTGAGCGTCGGCATTAATGATTGGGGAAATACTAATCAGTCTATTCACACTACAGTATTCCAGCGAAATTCCACAGATCAGTTTATGCGCCCGAATCAAAACCTACCAGCTCAGCATATCCATAGTGTTTTCATCAATTATGATGAACTGGGGATTAGCAATAATCAAACTATTTATGGTATTGCAATTTTTCCGGGAGATGTGACTTCTTCCATGGATCTGATCGGCTTAACTGATGTGCCACTTGACACCGATGCAAGTTCGAATGATAATGGCGGACTGGATATGATGGGTGGTGGCGGATACTTCGGATCAGAAGATGTGCTGGTGTCCGATCTTCAGGTGGACATCACAGCTTCTAACATGAACCCCGGGGAGAATGATATCGTAGACATAACTGTATCCGTAAATAATAACGGCCCTCTTGCAAATTCAAATATTGATGTTACGGTGAATATCCCGACAGGCTACTCATTTATGAGTTTAGAAAACGGATATACAGGTACGGCAGCTGAATCAGGAGGAACTATCAACTGGTCATTTGATCCGCTTGCAAAGGATGATGATGAAGACCTGATATTTAAAGTAAAGGCGCTATCAGACGGAGAGCGGACGTTTACTTCTACCGTTAGCGGAACGCTAACCGATGTGGCACCCGGCAATAATGACGACAATCTGATGTTGGATCTCAACACGGATGATGATCCGCTTCCGGTGAGTATGATCGAATTTAAAGCAGAAAGTCGCGACAATAAAAATATCATCAGTTGGATCACAGCCAGCGAGATCAATAATGATTATTTTGAGCTTCAGAAAAGTACTAATAATGAAGATTTTCAACCGTTGGCAAATATCAGGGGTGCAGGTAACAGTAATGAGATGAAATATTATAGTTTTTCTGATGTATCTATTGGCTCAGCGGTTTCCTATTACAGACTGAAACAGGTGGATTATGACGGACAGCATGAAATCTATGGTCCTGTGGTAGTCCGCAAGAGCACTTCAAAAGCTGTGAGAGTGTATCCCAACCCCACCAATGGAGAACTTTTCCTGGAGAATGTAAGCACTGATATGAATATTAGGCTTTACGACCGCACCGGCAGAACAGTTATCAGCAAAAGAGCCGGTGAAAACCTGGTAAAGCTTGATGTATCAGATCTTCCACAGGGTATGTATTTCCTACATATTTCAACTAAAAAGGGCGTTGAGTTAAGAAAGGTGTTGGTGGAATAGGTTTGAGATTTGAGGTTCAAGGTTTGAATTATGAATTACGAGTTACGGTCGTGGGCACTTATCTGCTACTGTCATCTGCCTGTTGTTTTTTGAATTAATGATCCCGATCTTCGTTTGGGGATGATCGTAAAAATCAAGGATTATCGCTGTAACGCTTCATATAACACTTCCACAGGATGCAGTGCAGTACGTCCGGTTCCGTCTTTGATCTGGTGGCGGCAGCTGGTTCCGGGGGCTGATATGATCACTTCTTCAGCAGCCTCACGCACAGCAGGGAAAAGCGTCAGTTCACCCACCTTCATCGATACTTCGTAATGTTCTTTCTCATAACCAAAAGAACCGGCCATTCCGCAGCATCCACTGGGGATCTCTTCTACTTTATAATTTTCAGGTATGCTGAGCATATCGCTAGTGGGTCCGGTGGATGCGAGCGCCTTCTGATGACAATGTCCGTGTAGAATAATCTTTCTGTTTGATGTGTTGAAATTCAGGCTGCTGATATTACCTTTTTCTACCTCCCGCATGATGTATTCATCGATCATATAGCTATTCTGCGCCAGTTTTTCCGACTTAATCTTTAGTTCTTCCCTTACCAGTTCCCTGTATTCATCCCGGAAGCTAAGTATTCCCGATGGCTCGATGCCTATCAAAGGAAGATCCTCTGAAATCACATCCCCCAGCATTTCCACATTGGTATTAGCAATTTTCTGGGCCTTTCGCAGTAGTCCCTTCGACAGGTATGTCCTGCCGCTTTCTTTATGAGGAAAAGTAACTACCTCATATCCCAGTTCCGAGAGTAATTTCACGGTTGTTATGCCAATCTGCACATCATTATAATCACTGAATTCATCCACAAACAAAGCGACCCTTCCCTTTTGCCTTTCAGGTTTCAGTTTGCTGCTATTGCTTCTTACCCACGCCCGCAAGCTTGTTTTATAAATGCGGGGGATGCTTCTTTTGGGAGCAAAGCCCAGCATACGTTTGGCTATGCCGCTGAAGAAAGCATCAGTAATAAAAAAGTTAAAAACAGCAGGCCATACCATGCCCAAACGGTTCACCTGGCTGATATATGCTATAAGACGTGTGCGCAGCGGAATGCCATGTTTGTCATAATAATGCTGAAGAAATTCTGCCTTATATTTGGTGATATCCACATTTGACGGACACTCAGATTTACAGGCTTTGCACGAGAGACAAAGGTCCATCACCCGGTAGATTTCCTCATGATCAAAGGGGTTTATCTTATCAGAGTTGGTGAGGAATTCCCTGAGAATATTAGCCCTGGCCCTGGTGGTGGCATGTTCGTCGCCAGTGGCCTGATAACTGGGGCACATTGTTCCACCGATAACTGCAGACTTCCTGCAGTCGCCGGAACCATTGCATTGCTCTGCTGCCCTGACAATACCCTGTGTAGCTGAAAAGTCAAAGACAGTATCTATTTCCCTGGTCGCCTGCCCGGGTCTGTATCTAAGGTTTGATTTCATTGACGGAGTATCTGTAATCTTACCCGGGTTGAAGATATTCTTCGGATCCCAGGTATATTTCACCGACTTCAGCAAACGGTAATTGTCCTCTCCTATCATTTTGGGAATAAATTCCCCGCGCAGGCGGCCATCGCCATGCTCCCCGCTCAATGATCCACGGTATTTCTTCACCAGCTCAGCCGTACGTTCAGCCACGGTGTAAAACAATTCAACATCCTTTTTTTTCTTCAGATTAAGCACCGGGCGAAGATGCAGCTCGCCGGTGGCTATGTGGGCGTAATACACACACTCCAGTTCAAGCTCCTTCAGCATTAACTGAAAATCATGCATATAATCAGGCAAGTGTTCGGGATGAACTGAAGTATCTTCAATAACAGCCACAGGTTTAGCGTCTCCGGGTATATTGCTTAAAACACCCAGACCGGCTTTTCGCAGGTTCCATACTTTCGGGATGTCGCTACCAAATACCAGTGGAAAATGATAACCCAGCCCCTGATCACGCAGAGCCTTTTCGCAATCTGCTGCAATCTTTTCAATCTCCTGCCTGTTCTCGTGCGCCCACTCTATAATAAGCACCGCCACCGGATCACCCTGGAGGAAAAAGCGGTTTCCCCGCTGTGATATATTATGTTTGGTCTGTTCCAGCACCTTGTTATCCATCAGCTCCACCGAACCCGGTTTAAATTTCAGGGCGATGAGATTGGCAGTGAACACATCCGGCAGATTATCCAGGTGTACACACATCAAACCCTTAACCGGCGGAGGCAGCTCAATAAGGTTCAGCTTGATCTCAGTAATAAAGGCCAGCGTACCCTCAGAACCGGCTATGAGTTTAGAGAGGTTTAAGCTATTGCCGTTTTTAGTGAAAGGGTGCATTAAAGATATCAGGTCAAGAGCATAGCCTGTATTTCTGCGGTGGATGCGCGGATCGGGATACTCCTGATGAATTTGCTTCAGGTTATCTTTATTGGAGAGAATATCCCGCATATTCCGGTAGATCTCCCCTTCCAGGCTGTCAAGCTTGAGTTTGGCATTAAACTCATCCTCCGTGAGGTCTTTAAAGAGAACCTCAGAACCATCGCTAAGCAAAGCCTTCACTTCCAGGGTATGATCCCTTGTGGATCCGTAGATCAGAGAATGGGCACCACAGGAGTTGTTTCCCACCATACCGCCAATCATGCAGCGGTTGCCGGTGGAGGTTTCCGGCCCAAAAAACAGGCCATGTTTTTGTAACAGGAAATTCAGTTCATCAAGAACTACTCCGGGCTGCACCCTCACCCATCTGTTCTTTTCATCAAACTCCAGCACTTTAGTGAAATATTTCGACACGTCCACCACTATCCCGCTACCCACCACCTGACCGGCCAGCGAAGTGCCGGCAGTACGCGGAATAAGCGAGGTGTTGTTCTCATGGGCGAAGCGGATAAGCAGTTGCAGATCCTCTTTATTCTTTGGCCTGCACACTGCCATGGGTAACTCGCGATAAGCCGATGCATCGGTAGCATATTGTAATCGCGTGTATTCATCCCAGTAAAGATCCCCGTCGAGCTGCCGCGCCAATTCCTGAAGTCTTGTGGTCATTTGCACTCCTTAATATTTTTCAGTACAAATATAGCAAAGCAGTGGAAAATACACAGGCTTGATCCCAATCTGTGATCGAGTCATTCACAGCAGTTCTTCCCATTTTTCACGGATTCCCGTTGGGGCTTATATTAGAACACAGACTTGTTTATCAAGTAATTGATAATGAACTACTGATTTATGCCTGTAGATTTTACTACGATTAATAAAATACAAACCCTAATAACCAGGAATATGAGCGGCACGCTCCCGTATAGCTATCGGGAGCTCAGCGAGTTTCCGA
>CAYZDA010000024.1:0-44750 GCA_964477095.1 uncultured Bacteroidales bacterium
ACCCAGGGCTGGGAAGGCGGTAACATAGGCGACTGGAACCATACAGGCTACAGTGATGAAGACTGGGAAAATAACACCGGAAGTACCGGCTCTTCAGGTACCGGACCCTCCGGGGCCAATGAAGGAAACCATTACATCTACTGTGAAACATCAGGCACTTCCAATGGTGATGTCTTCGCAATAGAAAGCCCAAACTTTGACTTTACGTCATTAACAAATCCGTCAATAATGTTTGATTATCACATGCTTTTTGACGGAAACTCAGACGGCACTCTTAAACTGGACGTATCAACAGACAACGGCTCCTCCTGGACCACGGAATGGACCAAAACAGGTGAACAAGGGCCAAACTGGCAAATGGCCACCGTTTCTCTGGCTTCCTATGCCGGGATAAGCGGTGTGCGCTTAAGGTTCCATTTTACTACCGGCACTTCCGGCTCATCATTTGAATATGATGCAGCTTTGGATTACATTGTCGTTTTGGACTTAAGTTGTCCTCCCCCGGGCAATCTATCCGCATCCAATGTTGCGCCCGACAGCGCCGAAATAAGCTGGACTGGCGGCGGTGCTTCCAACTGGAACATCGAATACGGCCCGGCCGGCTTTACCCAGGGCACCGGCACACTTCTAACGGATGTATCAAATCCCTATACCCTTACCGGCTTAACGCCCCTTACTGATTATGATGTCTATGTTCAGGATTCTTGCGGTGTGGGTGATGTAAGTTTATGGATGGGCCCGGAAACCTTCTTTACCCCCTATGCCCTTAACTGCCCGGGCGGAACTCCCACAGCCATATTTACAGAAAACTGGGACGGCGGACAGGGAAGCTGGACCGGTGATATTAGCAGTTCCAACGGGGACTGGCAAATTGAAACCGGATCAACGGGCTCCTCCAACACCGGCCCCAGTGGCCCGCATGACGGCAGCCAGTATATTTACTTTGAAGCTTCAGGATCGGGGCCTGCCACTATGGTTTCCCCGGCCATTGATCTCTCCGCAGGAAGCAGCGAAGCTGTATTTAGTTTCTGGGCGCATGCATACGGCAGTGATATTCCGGGAAGCCAACTGAAAATCAGCGTGGGCACAAGTGCCTCCGGGCCTTTTACAACCGAATACGACACCACATTCCAGGCAGAATGGCAAGCCTCCTCTGGTGACCCTTATATTCAACAATTTGTGGACCTTTCCTCCTATATTGGCCAGATCGTTTATCTTGAAATCTACTTTGATAATTCCGACACTTATGCGGCCGACCTGGCCCTGGATTTACTGGAAGTTTCTACCTGTATCTCTTGTCCGGCGCCTTCCAATTTATCCGCATCCAACATTACTTCCGACAGTGTCGATTTAAGCTGGACTACCGGCGGTGCTTCCAACTGGAACATCGAATACGGCCCAACCGGCTTTACCCAGGGCACCGGAACACTTATTACGGATGTATCAAATCCCTATACCCTTACCGGCTTAACGCCCCTGACGAATTATGATGTCTATGTTCAGGATTCCTGTGCGGTTGGTGATGTAAGTTCATGGACCGGCCCGGTAACTTTCTATACCCCCTATGGCTTTGACTGCCCGAGCGGAATTCCCATGGCCATATTTACAGAAAACTGGGACGGCGGACAGGGCAACTGGAGCGGTGATATTAGCACTTCCAGCGGAGAATGGAACTTTGAGACCGGATCAACCGGCTCCTCCAACACCGGCCCCGGCGGGCCGCATGACGGCAGCCAGTATATTCACTTTGAAGCCTCAGGGTCAGGGCCTGCCGCTATGGTCTCACCACCCATTGATCTCTCCGCAGGAAACAGCCAGGCTGTATTAAGTTTCTGGGCCCATGCCTATGGATCGGATATCCCGGGAAGCCAACTGAAAATCAGCGTTGGCACAAGTCCCTCCGGGCCTTTTACAATCGAATACGACACCACATTTCAGGCAGAATGGCAATCCACCGAGAGTGACCCCTATATTCAACAATTTGTAGAGCTTTCTTCCTACGTTGGACAAATAGTTTACCTTGAAATCTACTTTGATAATTCCGGCACTTTTGAGGCTGACCTGGCCCTGGATTTACTGGAAGTTTCTACCTGTATTTCATGTCCGGCGCCTTCCAACCTTTCTGCCGGCAACATTCAGGACACATCGGCCGTACTTGACTGGACTACCGGCGGGGCATCAGAATGGGAAATTCAATATGGCCCGGAAGGCTTTAGCCCGGGTAACGGAACTTCTATGATCCTGAATTCCAAACCTTACACCTTAAACGGGCTCTCAGCAGGAACCATATATGATGTCTACGTAAGGGATATTTGCACGGCCGGTGATACCAGTATCTATTCCGGACCTTATACATTTAACACTACAGCTCCATCCTTATGTGGCTCCTATACCATAGGAGACGGCCCCGGCCATGATTTCAGCAGTTTTACCAAAGCTGCCAACTTTGCCAGCATCGGCGGTATCACCTGTCCGGTCACTTTTAGTGCAGACGCCGGAGTTTACAATGAACAGCTTGTCCTGGACTCCATTCCCGGTATTGATGCAACCAATACGGTAACTTTTACTTCCATGAGCGGAGATAGCACCGATGTAGTTCTGCAAAGCAGTTTATCTTCAATTGATGATGCGATCGTGCTCTTTGATGGTATCTCTCATGTTACCTTCAGCCATATGACCATCCGCCCGGACAGCGGAAGCTCAGCCGGGCGCCTGGTTCAATTTAAGAACAATGCGCACTATAACCAGCTGTTGAACAACATTATTGAAAATGATGTCAGTACAAGCAACAGCTATGCCGGCATTTACTCCTACGGAGATGAAGACAACTATAACCTGATCAGCAACAACCATATCAAAAACGGATACTACGGCATCTACTGGAGAGGCTCCTCATCAAGCAGCCCCGGGATTGGAACAACCATCGAAAATAATATCATCGAAGGATACCATTATTGTGGGTATTACGGGTATTACAACGACTCCTTAAAATTGCACAACAACACTTTTGAAAATGGTAACACTTCCAGCATCGTGTATGGTTTTCGCGATTATTATTCGGATAATTCCGAACATACCAATAACCGCATTAACATTGCCGCTTCCGGAACTCATTACGGCATGTATATCCGCGGAGATAAAGTTTGGATAAACAATAACGTAGTCAACCTTAACGGCTCCGGCACAAGCACATGGTATGGAATCCAGGCCTATTACACTGATACGGCACACATCTATCATAACTCGATAAGCCTTAACGGAGGAGGTTCTACGTCGAGGGCTCTAAGTGTATTTAATGGCGAAGGCATAGAACTTAAAAACAATATTTTCAGCAACTACGGTGACGGTTATGCCCTTTATACCAATTCCACATCCAATATTGACGCCAGTGATTATAATGTCTTTTACACAAATGGTTCTAATTTGGCCTATTGGGATAATGCTGAGGCAACACTCAGCGACCTGCAGACGGCCAGCGGAATGGATGCCAATTCTATGGAGGAAGACCCGGTATACACAGATATCTTTACCGCTAATCTAATACCCTTATCGGATGTAATCGACGATATGGGCGATCCCATCTCCGCCATTACCACCGATATCTATGGAAACCCCCGTGATCCGGCTACACCGGATGTAGGAGCCATTGAATTTACCGGTATTTCCAGCGATCTGGCATTGATCGATGCTGAGCTCGTTAATGGCGAATGTCTGAGTGTCAATGACAGTATTTATCTGTCTATTCATAACATTTTAGGCAGTACCGTTGACTTCAGTACCGATGCGCTTACAGCTCAATGGGAGGTTACCGGCCCTAAAAACTCTTCCGGGACCATTACCATAAACAGCGGAACACTGGATGCCGACTCCGTATTTATAGCCGGTGAAGACGGTGTAGATCTTTCCAAGCCCGGCGATTATGTGCTTTCTGCATGGATTGAGCCCAATACGGCCAACCCCGAAGCGGCAAACGACAGTCTGCTTAATTACTACACCCATACCATCAATGATCCTTTCTATGTGGAACCCAAAGAAACTTATGTTTATACACCTGAGGATACGGTGGAGCTCACCGCCAAATCTAAACACTTCCCCGCAGGGGATATGCTGATCACCGAAATCTGCCATTATACCTCAACAAGCACCGGCGAGCCAGTTGGCGGAAAGCCTTCCTATCTGGGCGGCGATTACGTAGAGATCACGGGTGTGCCCGGCTCCGACATCAGTGGTTTTATGTATGAAAAATGGGATCCTTCCGGCTCAAGTCCGGATGTAACGCATACTTTCCCTCCGGGTACAAGCATGAGCCCGGAAGGCACCTTCCTGCTCAGCACCTACCAGGGAACCGACTCTCCGGCAAACTACCACCAGGTAGCGGATGTTACCGACGGCTACAGTTCAGGTACAGATGCCGTTAATATTTTAAAAGACCCCTCAGGCAATATCATTGATGTGGTTCTCTACGAAGACAATTCTACGATCCCTCCTGAAGCAGGAGTTCCCTCTTCAGCCTGGAGCGGACCGGGTATAGACGGCAGCTCTTCCTGGGGCATTCGCCTGGAAGGACCGGATACGGACGATAATACCAATTGGGTGAAAGCCGACGGCTCTCCGACGGTCCAGGACCCCAACGTGCTGAACTCCGGTGTGCCGCTTCCATCACCCCCTGCTGTCAGTGGCTTTGAATGGTCGCTCTTTGGCGTAACCACAGCTACCAGCATTGATACTGTGGTAGGCCCATTCACCTCCAACGGAACGTTTGATTTTGTAGCCAGCTATAACACCGTTTGCGGAGTATTGAGCGATACGGCCATCATAAATGTGGAAATGCCCACCGCTACGGCTGTCAATAGTACTATGGTCAGCTGTAATGCCGGAGATACCGTGATGGTACCGGTTGATCTTACCGGAACCGCTCCATGGACCCTCAAAGCAACCAATGGTACCGATACCATGACCATCGACAATATCAATACGTCTCCCCATTACATTCCGGTAGATCCAACCACAAATACAACCTATGAAGTATTGGAAGTACAGGATGCCAACGGATGGAACTACAGCAGCACCACTACACTGGTAGAAGTACACAACGCACCTTCCATCTCAGTTTCGGCTTCCCCCGATACGGTAAATTACGGAACTCCGGCCGCACTGGATGTAACCGTAAGCGGAAGTTCTTCTTATGATTATGCGTGGTCACCGGCCGACTCCCTGGCTAATCCGGCAAGTTCCAATACAGCCACTCCCATGACCAAAAACCTGTATATACCTACTACATTCACCGTTACCGTTACTGATGTAGTTACAGGATGCCCCGCCTCGGGCCATGTGGAGGTTTATGTAACCGGAGGGCCATTGGGCGGAAGTATATCAGCCAACCGGGACAGCGTATGCTCCGGAGATACTACGCAGCTGCTTGCCACAGCTTATGGTGGAAGTGAATCCTATACCTATTCATGGAGTTCCAATACTTCAGGCTTCAGTTCAGCACTACCCGACCCTGTAGTAACCGTTGACACCACAACAACCTTTACAGTTAGCATAAATGACGGGTTTAACACCATATACAAATCTGTTACGGTTTATAACTTCACGACACCTGCCATCAGCCTGGGCACATATAACGGACCAGTTTACGGCGAATGTGATATGCCTGATACCCTGATAGCATCACCTGCCGGTGGTACTTTCAGTGGAAACGGCATTAGCGGTAATGTCTTTGACCCCGCCAGTGCCGGCATCGGAACGCATAATATCACTTATCAATATACCGATGCCAATAACTGCATGAGTATGCATACAATGATGCTCACGGTCGAAGCCGATACCACATCACCAACGGTTATCACTCAAGATATCACCATCGCACTGGATGCCTCCGGTAATGCAACCATTACCCCGGCTCAAATCGATAACGGTTCATCAGATAACTGCGCCATTGACAACTTGTCACTGGACATTACCTCCTTCAGCTGTTCAGATGTAGGCACCAACACGGTTACACTTTCCGCAACCGATATCAATAGCAACTCAGCAAGTAACACCGCTGTGGTTACCGTCATCGATAATATACCACCTTCTATAAATACTCAATTTACTACGATTTATCTGGATGCAACCGGGCAAGCAAGCATTTCCCCGGCTCAAATCGACAACGGAACCAGCGACAACTGTGGTGTGGACAGCCTGAGTTTATCAAAAGATTCATTTGATTGTAGTGACATAGGAATCAATACTATCACCTTTACCGCCTATGATGTCTCTGGAAACAACAGCTCGGCTTCTGAGTACGTTGAAGTAAAAGATACTATAGCGCCGGTGGTCTCTACCCAGAACATCAATGCCTATCTGAATGCTTCCGGAACAGTATCAATCACACCACCGGATATAGACAACGGTTCAACTGACAATTGTAACATCTTTATGATGACTCTTGACAATCAAAACTTTGATTGCAATGACCTGGGTACCAATGCGGTTACACTATCTGTTACAGACTCAAGCCTGAATTCGGCCTCGGCCCCTGCTACGGTAACAGTACTGGATACTATTGCTCCCATCGTGAACACCCAGGATGTAACCGTTTATCTGGACAATGCCGGACAAGCTTCCGTTACGGCTGCACAGGTGAATAACGGATCTTCGGACAACTGTGCCATTAATTCCTTGTCGCTGGATATTACCAGCTTCACCTGTGCCGATCTGGGCGCTAATACGGTAACACTAACCGCGACTGACGCAGACAATAACAGCGCCTCGGCAACAGCCACCGTGACGGTTATGGATACTATTGCACCGGTTATTGAGCAATTACCAGACACCATAATCTGTGCCGGAGTATTCAATTTCACCATGCCAACGGCTACAGACAACTGCGGCGCTATTGTTGAACAAACAGCAGGCCCGGTCAGCGGGGATATCCTCAGCGGCGGAACCTATATCTTTAACTTTACCGCGACGGATAGTACCGGAAATACTGACAACACACAGTTTACCGCCTTCGTATCCGAGCCGCATATTGACCTGGGTGCCGATACAACGATCTGCCATGACCTTGCTCTCACGTTTAACGTAGGCACCGGTTATGCTGATTACCTGTGGTCTACAGGCGACTCAACCCCCTCTGTTACCATAGACAGCCTGTCACATGGAATCGGGACACATACAATTTGGGTGATCGTCACCGACTCCCTTGGATGTACTACTACAGACAGCGTGTCTGTTACTATTGATGACTGTACAGGCATACATGAATTTACCAGTGAAGGGGATATCAATATTTATCCCAACCCCAACAAGGGAATCTTCAATTTGGAAATTCAGGGCATTACCGACCAAAAAGTCAGTGTATGCGTGTATAACATCAACGGTCAAAAGGTTATCTGCGAAGAAATAAAACAAAACTTTGACAACGGATACTTTAAAACATTCGACCTGTCCACTCATCCCAAAGGCGTTTACCTGATCAGAATATCAGGAAACTCCGCACTCAAAACAGAACGCATCATTATCCAATAATACATGCGTTGACTGAATTTTTCCAAAGGGCCCCCGCCAGCAGGCGGGGGTTTTTCTATGTTTTGTAATTCCCCTAATATTGTTTGTCCAGGCCTACAATTCCGCATCTGAGTGCCAAAACAATAAGACCACTCCGAAAACTATGGATAGACAAAAAGAAAATTTGTTATACACATACAGCCAGGAAGAAAGACTGATTTTCAATGTACTTCCTTAATATAACATTGAAAATAATTTACATGAACTTTTTACAGTAAACTCAACATTTCAATTTTCAAGGGGCAAAACTAATATTAAAAAAGTGGAGCAAATAATCCATCTGCGGGCAACATTTCTTTCAATATATCTTTTTTTATTTAGAACATATCTAAATTCGACTACATTTCTCATTATGATATCATTAAAATAAAGCTTGAGCTGCTGGCTTATCAAGATACATGTATAGCTACAACATGGGTAAATATTTAGCATTGAATCACCTGCAACCAAATACTATTGGAAATTGCTTTATTCCGCATTATATTTACCATGCAAAACATTCAGGCTTATGAAATCAAATTTACTCTGCAATTCAGAGGATTTTTATGTAATTTAAATCCCCTGCAGGTGATCCTCACCGGCACCGGAACCGCGAGCTTCCGGTGCCGGTTGTATTGTGATGTGCCTGCATGTTTGATTTTTTTCCTGCATGTTTTCAAAAGCTAAAACATTAACAAACTAAATTAATTCAGGCTTTATGAAAACAAATTTTACCTTTTTAAAAATTGCAATAAGAATATCCGGATTATTCCTGGTGTTTTTATTTTCGCATGTGGCAGGTCAGGCCCAGTATTGCACACCCACGGGAGACTGTTCATGGGGTGATAATGTTTATGACTTTTACACTACAAATGGTGTAACTGACATATCAAACATGGCATCAGGCTGCAGTGTAAACGGTTACGGTGATTTTACCAGCAGTGATACTCTTATTATACACCAGTTAAGGTCTTTTAGCGTGAATGTTCAAACAGAAGGAAGTTACTCACAAGGATTCACCATCTGGATAGACTGGAACCAGGATGGTGATTTTAATGATGCAGGCGAGGAAGTCTGGAATTCGGGTTCAAATGGAACTCAGCTTTTTAGCGGCACCATTACGGTTCCTCCAGACGCAGCTACAGGGAATACAGTCATGCGTGTAATGGCAGGATACTTGTGTGTTCCCACCGATCCCTGCAACAACTGCAGTTCGTATGGAGAAACAGAGGACTATGCTGTTAAAGTATTACCCCCCTTACCATTTATCGAATCCTTTGAAACAGCCTACATGCCAGGCTACTGGACGAACACCTCCGCTTCCGGCGGGCCATGGGAAATTGGCAACGAATCCATCAATACTCCTGGTTATGATAATGCTATTGCCGATCATACCGGCAACAGTGGGTACTATGCCTGGATGGATTTCTCAGGCGGTGATGACAGTGTCGTGATTGAATCACCTATACTGGATGTTTCTTCTAATATAAATGTCGTTTTGTCTTTTTATGAATTCAGCTATAGTTCCTCCGGTTCTGCAAACGCTAACTGGCTTTTTGTTGAGTGTTTTGATGGTACAGGCTGGATAAAAGTAGATTCCATTTTACAAAACGACCCCGGTTGGGTTAAGTACAGCTATAATCTGACACCATATAAATACAATGCCGGGGTAAATCTGCAATTCCGTTTCAGGGCTGAAAGTGGCGGACAGCTATACGATTATTACAATGATATTCTTATAGATGACATCACTTTATTTGAACCCACTCAGTATGATGCAGGTATAGTGTCCATTGATGCTCCTGCCTTTAGTTTTGAACCATCAGCCCGGGATATAAAGGTTAGCATAGAAAATTATGGTGCCGCCAATCTTACTTCAGCCAATATAAACTATTCTATTAACGGCGGCACAGTAAATACTTTTAACTGGACCGGTTCACTCCCTTTGTTTACTAAAGATACAGGAGTAACAATAGGCAATCATGTCTTCCCAACCGGCCTGCATAATATTAAAGCATGGACCACTTCTCCCAACGGCAATACGGATAATAACAATTCAAATGATACCAGCTCGATAACCGTAATTACCTGTTCCAGTCTTAACGGAACTTATACTGTTGGAGGCAGCACAGCTAACTTTCCCGATGTATCTGCCGCAGCTTTTGCATTAAACCAATGTGGCATATCCGGGCCGGTCATCTTTGATATTAATCCGGGGACTTATACCGGGAACTTTGAAATATTACCTGTGCCCGGAGCTTCTGCAACCAACACCATTAGCTTTCAATCTGCCACAGGCGACAGCACGGATGTGGTCCTTCAAACAGACAATTCCAGCCCCAACAACTGGATAGCACACCTGAACGGGGCCGATTATATTACCTTCAAACAGCTTACTTTTGATGCCTCAACAGCAACGGCTAACGGAAGAATGATTTACTTTTCCAATAATGCTAATCATAACACCGTTGCAAATTGCATCTTATCCGGAAGCTATCAGTCAGGCACTAACTATGCGGCTATTTACGGCTACGATGATTTGAATGAATACAACACCTTTATTAATAATATCATTCAAAACTGCTCTGCCGGGCTGTACTGGAGAGGAACATCTTCACTCTCTGCTGGCAATATTATTTCCAACAATCAGATATTAAACTATGCAAACTACGGTATGTATCTGTATTATCAGGATGCCATACAGGTAACAGGCAATACTATTGCGGGTGCTGCCACTCATGGCATTTATTGCTATTATTTGGATAATGATATCCTGATAAGCAAAAATGACATCCAAAATGCCGGATTATATGGCATTTACCTGTATTATTGTGATGGCACCAGCACCAACCGTAGTGAAGTTTCCAATAACTTTATAAGTAACGCCACCGGCAGTGGCATCTATGACCGGTATCCGAAATACCGGGATTATTTATACAACAGCATTAATGTGCCGGCAAGCAACTATGGTCTGTATCTGTATAATTATACCTCCTCATACCAGGGTCACAACATTTTTAACAACAACATTATCACCTCAGGAAGTGGTACAGCAATCTATGTGGATGAACCTTCTTATGTGAACAATTGCGATTTTAATAATTATTATTCAGCTTCCGGGGATATTGCCAATTTTGGTTCAACCGGTTATTCCGACTTAGCCTCCCTTCAGGCTGCTTATCCAACCTTAAATACTAACTGCCTAAGTGTGAATCCGCAGTTCTTTTCCTCAACCAATCTTCATATCTATGATTTTGATCTTGACAGTGCTGCAACACCTATAGCGGGAATAAGCACTGATATAGACGGCGAAACCCGAAACAGCACACATCCTGATATCGGCGCTGATGAATTCACTATCCCGCCCATGACAATTACTGATTTGTATGCTGAACATCCTGATACCATAGATGTGGGAAAAGGTAATACCAAAAAGACTATACTGAAAATAACCATAGTAACAGATGGATTGATTAATCCATTATCAGTCAACACCTTAAATTTCAGCACTGGTGGCAGTGACCTGCCATCAGATATTTCCAATGCTCAACTTTTCTATACCGGCGTACAGAATGAATTTGCCGATACACTTCAGTATGGTACCGACCATGCTTCACCCTCCGGGTCATTCGCTTTTACAGGCAATCAGGAATTGAAACTCGGAATAAACTACTTCTGGCTTACCTATGATATCAGCGCTAATGCTTTGACAGGCAATCATGTGGATGCTCAGCTATTAGATGTAATTACTGGCAGCGGCACAGATAGCCCTTCACAGGGAGACCCGGCAGGAAATCGGAAAATCGTTCCGTTCCTGTTTTTTGATCCCTTCGACACTCCTGCCAACTGGACAGCGAGCAGCCACGGCTTTAACTGGGAATTTTCCACTGACCATGATGGAAATGCCACTTCCTCAAGCAACACAGGCCCGGCACATGACCATGGGAATGTTCCTCCGTGGGGGTTTATGTACACCGAAGCGTCATCTATGGGCGGAGATGCCTTGCTGGAAAGCCCGGCATTTGATTTTACAGGTTTGATTAATCCGGAAATTACATTCTGGTATCATATGTATGGAAGTGATATGGGCGAACTTCATCTGGATGTTTATTACGATGGAAACTGGCATAACGATGTGATGACTCCTATCATAGGAGAACAACAGAGCGATTATACCGATCCGTGGGTAAAAAGCAACATTATAGCAGTACCTGATGCTTCCCACAAAAAAGATGTCAAATTCCGTTTCAGAGGTATCAGTGGCCCTAGTTTTAGGGGAGATATGTCCATTGATGATGTCAGCATTCGCGCCAGCGATCCTTATCCTGCAGATGCAGCAGTTAGCGAAGTACTTCCGTTAAATCCAGTATCCGGGAATCAGGACATTAAAATAATGACATTCAACTACGGAATGGATACCATTAAAACAGCACAATTCAACTATTCAATAAATGGTGTTCATAATGCTACAGTTACAAATTACACAGGCAATTTACAAATGTCCCAATCAGAAGTAATTTCGCTTGGCACATACAATTTTACTCCCGGCACATATGAGATCAAAGCCTGGCCTGTACAAGTCAATGGAATGGCCGATGGTTTAAATATGAACGATACTGCCGTGTATAATTTCACTATTACACTGGATGCCACCATCCTGGCCATGGATGAATCCAGTATCCAGTATGGTTCTTCTCCTGTTAATGCCTTTATCGGCAACCTGGGAACAGACGATATTAGCAGTGCTACCATAGGCTGGTCGGTTAACGGCACCACCCAGACAGCTTACACCTGGAGCGGCTCACTGTCTGCCGGAAATGGTGAAGGACCACTTTATCTTGGGAACTATAATTTCACAGCCGGAACCCATGATATCAAAATATGGGTGGAACAGCCCAATGGAATGACAGATATGGATCCCAACAATGACACCTTGGTTAAGTTTTTTACCTTTAATCTTGATGTGGGAGTATCATATATTGAACCAATAACAACGCCGGGCTCAGGCTCCATAGACATTAAATTAAAAAACTATGGCAATATACCTCTGTCATCAACAAGCGTTCAATACAAGGACAATGGAAATGCCGGTGTCTCTTTCCCCTGGAGCGGCACATTGAATCCAGGTGAAGAAACGCCCCTGATCACCATTGGAAGCGGAACATTTAGTTATGGAAATAATAGTATTGAAGCCTGGACAAGCTCTCCCAATGGCGAAATATCAGATTCAGACCCCTGGAATGACACCCTGATTATCAATTTCGACATCCTGGCTGACATAGGAATAGTGGATGGTTACCTGCCACAGGATAACTGTAATCGCGGAATAGATACCCTGAAACTTGGTGTGAAAAACTTTGGTACCGAAATGATGGATGATCCTTTTTCCATTACATACATAAATATGAATGACGGCACAACAATTACAGAAAATCTTACCGGTATTTCGATTCCTCCTGGTGATACACTATGGCACACCTTCTCCACACCAATTGATATGACAGCTACATCTGAAGATACCCTTTTTAACCTAAAGGGCTTCACAACATATGCTTTGGATGCTGATCATAATAATGATACTATGGCCGGACAGGTGGAATCCTGGTATGTCCCAAATCCACCTATCGCTTCAGGTACATCTGTTGATTATGGCAATAGTGCTGTGTTAACTGCCAGTTTAAACGGAAATGGCAACAGCCTGAACTGGTATGACAGCAACAATAACATGGTTGGCAATGGAACAAGCTTCACAACACCTGCTTTGCATGATACTACTACATATCATGTAAATGCTGTATCTTTAGAAGTGACTAATGTCAATTCAGATATAACCTCTGGTAGTGGTAATTTAAGTACTTCTTTAGTACCTTTCTATATGTCCACAACAGGAAGTTCATTTAAGTATTCAAAATTTGCAGGCCTCTACAATGCTTCAGATCTGATTTCCAACGGAGCAAATACAGGGACTATTAATGATCTCGCTTTTTATAAAACTAATTCCTGCGGTTATACTAATTCCGATGCAACCTGTAATATTTATATAAAACAGGTTACTGATGCCACTTTAACTTCTTCAGATTGGCCTACATTAATATCTGGTGCCACACACTGTTATTCTTCAACAAGCCAGAATCTAAATACATATTCAGGATGGCAGGAGTTTAATTTTAGCACCCCTTTTAATTGGGATGGAAGCAGTAATTTGTTAATAATGGTTGAATGGTACAGACCAAATGCTCATACTTGTGCTAATCCTGGCTGGGAATATACTACCGTTTCAACCTCCAGAGTTAAACGATTTGCCGGTAGTTCAAGCAGTAATACGTTAAATTATTCAGTATCCAGCCTTCCAAATATTAGATTTAATCTGGATGCTCAGGTTTATACACAGCATTGTGAAAGTGCGCTTACACCAGTAACTGTTAATGTTACCAACATTCCGGGTGATGCCGGTGTTGTGGATATTGAGCCAGTTACAGAAACGGGAATACAGGCCGTTAATCTCACCATCGCCAGCTTTACTTCTGTTATCCTGAATCAGGTATCCATTGTAACAGAAGTCAACGGAACTATTGACACCACTATTTGGACAGGCAGCCTGGGAAAACATGATTCTCTGAGTCTGCAGGCTGGCAACGGAAATTTCAGTTATGGAACCAATACCATTAAAGCCTGGACAACCAATCCTAACGGATTAGCCGATCCCAACAACATGAATGATACACTTGAAATATCATTTAGTATCTATAGCGATCTGGAAATGGTGGATGTTATTTCACCAGCCGAAGGCTGCGATTACGGTAATGAAAATGTTACCGCCAGAATTGCCAATACAGGACAGGACACTGTTACCTCTTTTGATATCAGTTATCTTATTAGCGGAGAAACCTCTGCGGTTACTGAGAATGTAACAACGGTTTTACCCCCGGGTGATACCCTGACCTATTCATTTACCACACAAGCTAACCTTGCTGTTACCCAGGACAGCACCTTCATACTCAAAGTATATACATCTGGCTTGACTCATGATATTAACCAGGTGAATGATACTGCCACACATACCTTTATTTCAGGAGTTTCACCCCAGGCTCCAATCGCTGTGAATGATACAGTAGATTATGGAAAGCCGGCAATGCTGGTGGCTGCTTCTCCTCACAGTGTATCCTGGTACGATCATATGATGTCAGTTACTGAATTGTACAAGGGTGATACCTTCTATACCCCTGTATTGTATGACACTATTGTCTATTATGCAGAAGCCGTAAAGCCTGCCCGGGATACCGGGTCATTAACAACAATGTTCTCAGGCGGCAATGCCCAATCCGGTGCTATGTTTGACATTACCGCCTATAAGGATCTTACCATAGACAGTTTTAACATTAATTGCCAGCAAAACAGCATAGTTGAAGTATGGTACCGCCAGGGAAGTTATGTAGGGCATTCCACTGATCCGGCAGGATGGATAAAACTAGGGGAATATTTTGTAAACTGGGCTGGTGATGATATGCCAACCAGGCTCCCGGTGGGAGGTCTTAGCATACCTCAAGGCGAAACCTATGGTATTTACATAACCATGATAACGGGAAGTCTTAATTATACCAATGGTGATGGTACGAACGAGATGTTTGAAAATGCGCATATGAAGTTTGAAGGAGGTGTAGGCGGGGCCTATTTCAACCTCAATTTTACCCCAAGAATCTGGAATGGTGATATCTATTATTCCCATAATCAGGGATCAGGATGCATAAGCAACCGCATCCCTGTAACAGCTTATGTTAAAAACTTCCCAAGCGCCGATGCCGGTGTACTTAAAGTAAATCGACCCGTGGATGGACCAGCGAAAACGAATGCCGAACTGCTAAACATTACCGTAAAAAATTACGGCACTGTTAATGTAGATACCATCCCGGTTGCCTACGTGCTGGATGGCATGAGCCCGGTTACTGACACCCTGTTTGCCATGCTGGCTCCCGGGGATACCGCGAATTTCTCCTTCTCTACTACTATGGATCTTTCAACGATCAACAACTACGACCTGGTAGTTTATACTATGCTGAATGGTGATACAATCAATGTAAATGATACCATCCATAAAACAATCCAACACACAGACTATTGTATCTCACGTGCTAACAATACAGAGGACACGGATATTGGCAAGGTAAATATCAAGCATCCTGTCACCGGTGCTGACCTGCTCAATAACGGTGTGGCAATCCCGGTACTTAATAATCCACTGGCCACTAAGTTATATTCCGATTACACTCACATTACGGCAGACCTGCAACAGGGTCAAACCTACAGCATGGATGTGAGCCAGATCACCAGCTTTGGGACCTTTTACAGTGCTACTGTTGCAGTGTATATTGACTTTAATCAGGATGGAATACTTGATCCAACTGAGGAAGCCTTCCGCTCTAATACAATTGATGAAACACAAAATATAGCTTCCGGTGACCTCCTTATCCCGGCAACGGCAAAACCCGGACACACCCGCATGCGAGTGGTCATGGATGAATTTAATGTGTCTCCGCCTTGCGGAACTTATAGCTATGGTGAAACCGAAGACTACACGGTGAATATTCTTCCTCAGGTATGGGCTGAAGCCGGCGTGAATGATACCATCTGTAATACGCATAGCGCTGTACTCACTGCTACAGGAAATGGTTCATTTGAATGGAATACCATGGAAACCAATGCCTCCATCACGGTAAATCCAGCATCAGAAACCATGTATTACGTTACGGTTACTGATGCCTGGGATTATGAAGCCGTGGATTCTGTGTCGGTTTATGTGAGAGACCTCCCGGTGCTGAGCTATCCGGCTATGGGTGATGTTTGCGTGGATGCACCTTCGGTGATGCTTGATATGGCCACACCCGCGGGTGGTAATTATACCGGCTCAGGTGTCAGCGGTAATTATTTCGATCCTGCAACAGCCGGCGTGGGAACCCATACGCTAAAATATATCTATACTGATATGCATGGATGTACGGATTCAATAACTCAGGATATCATCGTTAACCCACTGCCAATTATTACTTTCACACCTATGCCTGATATCTGTGTGGATGCATCAGCATTCCTGCTGACATCAGCAACGCCTGTTGGCGGCACCTATTCAGGCCCGGGCGTTGACGGCTCTGGTAACTTTGATCCTGCAGTTGCAGGTGTGGGCACACACTACATCAAGTACGAATATACTGATGGTAACAGCTGCTATAATATTGATTCCACCACCATTACCGTACTTGCCCTGCCTGTGATCTCGGCCACGGCTACTGCAAATCCGGCTAATTACGGCACCACCTCTAATCTGGATGTGAGTGTGGGAGCCTCCAGCTATAGCTATTTATGGAGTCCTGCAGATTCACTGCTTAATCCGGCAGATGTAAACATTAAAAACCCTGTAACCAAACAACTGGTTAAACCCACTCAATTCACAGTAAAAGTTACTGATCAGATCACCGGTTGTTTCAACACAAGCAATGTTACTGTAGGCATTACCGGCGGGCCGCTCTCAGCAACTCCCGTGTCATACAGGGATACAATATGTAATGGCGATACTACCACGCTTTATGCCCAGGCCAGTGGAGGCAGTGATGCTTACACCTATTCCTGGTCTTCCTCACCGGCAGGATTCTCTTCTACTGCTGCCAACCCGCAGGTAACAGTAAACGGAACAACCACCTATCACATTACTGTGGATGATGGCTTCAATGCAGTTACTGAATCTATAACCATTGAAACATGGGATTTGCCAACTGTAAACACCACTTTTAATGATACAGCGGTCTGCTATGGTGATTCTGCACTCATTGGTGGGTATTTTACCGGGGAAATGCCTTTTACTTTTGTGAAAACCGATGGCTCCAACCCGGCCACCGTGACAAATTATATGGCCATGTCCATGCAGGAGTACGTCCATCCTACTGACACTACTTCATATATGATCACTGAAATTACTGACGGTAATGGCTGTTATAACACCAGCAATCTGGCCATACAGGTGGACATACACCCATTGCCAACGGTAAACATTTTAAATGATTCTATTGAAAACTGCTTTGGTGACAGTACTCAGATAAATATCCTACTGACCGGCCAAAGCCCATATATGATGTACACAAACAAGTTGGGCAGCACGGATACATTCATATCCACCGTCAGCAGTAATCAGTACATGCCTTATGCCTATGACAATACAGTTGGCGGCAACTTCTATGAAGTAACTAAAGTTGTGGATGCTTATGGGTGTACCAACTATCACCAGGATACCATTTTGATAAAAACCTGGGAGCTTCCCACAGCCAGCATACTGGAAGACAGCATAGCGCAGTGTTTTAAAGACAGCATGCAGATCAACTTCAATTTCACCGGTACTTCACCATGGAATGTAGAAATTCATGACGGAACAGCTATCACGAGTGAAAGTGTTAGCAATTCACTATGGCAGCCATGGGTGGAAGAAGATGCGCCCGGAATTGAAACCTATTATATCATTGAGGTTGAAGATGCCCATGGATGCAGAAACACTAACCAGGATTCCATTACAGTGGAAACCCTGGCACTGCCACAACCTGACTTTAGCGGCCTGGATGCAGAGTATTGCAATAGTCCGATGAATGACACTCTTACAGGAATACCGGCAGGAGGTACCTTCACAGGAACAGGTATGATATCCGGTAATGTCTTTAATCCCGGCTCTGTAAGTGGCGGTGCTACATATGACATTACTTATACCTATACTGACGGCAACGGCTGTACGAATGATACTACCAAATCAACGCTGGTAAGAGCGTTGCCAACAGTCAACTTCACAGGACTGGCAACCGATTACTGCATAGATGCAGGCGCAGCCACGCTCAGCGGCAGCCCTGCCGGGGGAACATTTACAGGATCCGGCATCAGTGGTAACAGCTTCGATCCGGCCATCGCTGGCACAGGCACTCACACTGTAAGCTATACATTTACCGACACCTACGGCTGCATCAATAGCAGCAGCCAAACGGTAACGGTTAATCCTTTGCCGGTAGTCAGTATTTCCGGTATCGATCCTTCCGGCTATTGCGTGGATGCCGCAGCATTTACCCTATCGGGTACACCGTCCGGTGGTACATTCAGCGGTACAGGAATAACCACATCAGGCTCCTTTGATCCCGATGTCGCCGGGGCAGGTTCACACATTATTACTTACACCTACACGGATATGAACGGCTGCACCAATGACACTACCGGAACTATCACAGTACATCCGCTACCGGTGATTACCATAGGCACAGCACCGGAATACTGCCTCAATGCTGCTTATGATACACTCACCCCATCCCCGGCCGGCGGAACCTTTATTGGTCTGGGAATGTCAGGCAATGTATTTAAGCCGGATAATGCCGGAACAGGTACACACACCATTACTTATATGGTTACAGATGTCAATGGCTGCTTCCAGTCAAAAGACACCACTGTAACTGTGAACCCTGCTCCAACTGCTGACTTCAGCGGGCTGGCTGCTACCTACTGCGACAATGACTCTGCAGCGGTTTCCCTTAACGGCATACCGGCAGGTGGTACATTTACGGGAACCGGTATTTCCGGCTCTGACTTTACGCCTGCCATGGCCGGCACCGGCATTCATCAGATCACCTACACTTTTACCAACTCCTTTGGATGTACGGATTCCAGGACACGCAGCACGGAAGTACTGCCTGCTCCTTCAGTTAGTATGAGTGGACTGGCCATGAGCTATTGTGCCAACGATGCACCTGACACACTTGCCGGATTACCGGTGAATGGCGTATTCAGCGGCCCCGGTATGAGCGGAATGACCTTTGATCCTGACATGGCAGGTACCGGCAACCACACTGTGGTGTACACCTACACTGCGATGAACGGATGTGCTGCCACTGCCAGTGCACACACCTATGTTAATGCTGTTCCGGTGGTGGACTTGAGCGGATTGTCTGCAGAACATTGTATCACTGATGCACCGGAAATGCTTTCAGGTTCTCCCACAGGCGGTACTTTCACAGGTGCCGGTGTATATGGTTCTGAATTCTATCCCGACTCTGTTCAGCCCGGTTATAATATCGTAACCTATACCTACGTGGATGCTAACGGCTGCACTGGTACGGATATGGACACTTCCATGGTTTATGATATGCCTATGCCTGATCTGGGAACAGATACAGCTATCTGTGCAGGTGATTCCATAATGCTGGATGCAAATGCCTCAGGAACCGGTTTCCTCTGGAGTACCGGTGATACTATCCCGCAGATATTTGCCGCACCTATGATGAATACTACATACAGTGTGATGGTGACCAACGGCGCATGCCAGGCAGAAGACTCAGTGAGGCTTAGCGTTAGCGAGCCAATGGTGGACCTTGGCCCTGACAGTACCATATGCCATAACCTGTCTATTACTCTTGATGCAGGTGCCGGTTATGATGCCTATATCTGGTCAACAGGTGAAACTTCTCAGAGTATCACCATCGACAGCCTGTCAACGGGCCTGGGCACTCATATGATCACAGTAATTATCACCGATTCTCTGGGTTGTACTGATACGGATACCATCATGGTGACAATTGAAGACTGTACAGGTATTCATGAGTTCAGCTCATCCGGCAGGATAAATATTTATCCCAACCCAAGTGAGGGAATAGTAAATCTGGAGATACAGGGCGTAACTGACAGCAGGATCGAACTGTGCATTTACAGCTTCAGCGGTAAGAAGATAGTATGTGAGCAAATTGAACGCAACTTCAAAAACGGATATTTCAAAACATTTGATCTGTCCACCCAACCCAGGGGCGTTTATTTGATCAGGCTTACCGGCGACCATATTCAGAAAACTGAAAGGATCATTATTCATTGATAATGATAGGTTGATATTTTCCTTAATAAGCCCCTTCCTTTTGAGGGGCTTATTTTTTTGCCCCAGTCCTGGCTGGTAAAGCAAGCATAGCTACCAAATTAATGGCTCATATGCAATCATTGCGCTATTTTATATATATTTTTGCATGTAATCCCATGAGTGTTTTTTACTCATTTAAAGGTTTATACAATGCTTTTACAAAAATATAATGCCACATATAAAAAGATTGCTTATCTATAATTAGTATAAATTAACAGGCTGTTTATTATCAAAATATTTGTATTATGTGCTGTTTTTCTGCGTCTTTAACTATTTTACACTTCATACACCCCATAATTTCTTCCATAATAAACTTGCATTATGTAACTTTCTTTGATATTTTTACATTCCTCAAAAAATAAATGAAGGCTTGATTATAGAAAAAGCGGGTAGTTTCGACTGCATAAGAGATTTTTGAAGGAAAACAAACCCAGTTTGGCCATGCATACATTATTATATACATCATCATTTAATATAAACCTACTTAAACACAGTGTTGGCACTGCTTTCCTGTGTTTTAGCAATAGCAATCCTTAAGGACATATAAACAAGTAATGGTTGGCTACGGAAACGAACAAGCTTCATTATCCGCCTGCAACAATCAGCCATATGAAATAAATAACAAAATTGGAATATCAACTTAAAAACACACGCTTATGAAAAAAAACTACCCTTTGCGAAAACTCAGCCTTATTTTTGGGTTTTTGCTATTTTTTGTACCAATCACCTATTCGCAGTGTACGTATACACTTAAAATGGATGACTCCTGGGGTGATGGTTGGAATGGTAATACCATTGATGTTATCGTTAATGGAACAGCCGTTCTCGATGATGTTACTTTAAATGACCCCCCTGGAGACACTGATATTATGACCTTCACCGTTTCAACAGGTGATAATATAACGACTCTTTGGAATGGAGGAGGTAGCTTTCCTTATGAAACATCTTACGAAATATTAGATGCAGCTGGAAACGTTGTTGGTAGTGGTGCTGAGTCAAGCATCACTACTCCAATAGTTGCTTCCTGCCCTTCATGCAACTCTCCCACAAACCTATCCGCCTCTTCCATCACCGCCACCTCAGCAGATTTAAGCTGGACAACAGGCGGTGCTTCTAATTGGAATATTGAATGGGGCCCGGCAGGATTTACTCAGGGAAACGGCACTTTTGTGCAGGATGTAGCTAACCCACACAGTCTTACTGGCCTTACTCCTAACACTACTTATGATTTTTATGTTCAGGATTCTTGTGGTGTTGGTGATGTAAGCTCATGGACACTTTATAGTTTTACGACAGCCTGTGCAGCCATTTCTTCTTTCCCTTACATGCAGGACTTTGATGGATACTGGGATTGTTGGACAGTAGTAGATAACGACAATGATGGAACGACATGGGAACAGGATGATAGTTATATTTCTCCCAGATCAGGCGACTGGACTGCCCATGGTATGGGAAATAGTGATGATTATCTTATTTCGCCACCTATTTCTCTTTCTTCAACTGCAATTTTGAAGTGGTATGATATAGTTGAAAATTCCAGCTATAATAATACATACGATGTACTCCTTTCGACAACTGATAATAGTATAAGCAGTTTCACAACCAACCTCGGAACCTTTGATTGCACAAATGAGAGCTGGATGGAGCATGAGTTAATTCTTTCCGGTTATAGCGGAACGGTATATATCGCTTTTCATCAGACATTTTCAGCATCTAGCATCTTCGGTTTCGGAATTGATGATGTCGAGTTCTATATTCCTCCTCAAAATGAGGTTGCAATACTTGAACAAACAAGTCCTCTGGCTCCAATTGCAATTGGCACCAATCTTAATATAGATATTGCCATTCAGAATAATGCTGCTCAACCCTTAACTTCACTTGATTTTATGTGGGAAGTTAATGGTGTAACGCAACCAACCTATAACTGGACTGGTAGCGTAGCTGCCTTTAGCAGTTCGGGCAATATTAACATAGGTACATATAATTTCGCTAATGATGGAATATATGACATAAAAGTATGGACACAAAATCCAAATGGTGTCACTGACGAAGACCCAACGAACGACACGCTTGAGTTTAAGGTATATACCCCACTAAACGGAACTTATACCATAGGTGGAACCGGCAGTGACTTTCCCGGTTTTACGGATGCGGTGGATCACTTAATTCATGGTGGCGTAACCGGAAGTGTTACTTTTAATGCAGCCGACGGAACCTATAATGAGCAAATTGCTTTTGATACCATCCCAGGTATCAGCTCAACAAATAATGTGTTGTTTACCTCCACCAGTGGCGATAGCTCAAAGGTTACTCTGCAATACAGTGCCTACGGCAGTTCTGATAACTATGTAGCATTGTTCAGCAATACGGAGTATATCACATTCTCGAAAATGACGCTGAAAGCCACGGGAAGCAGTTACGGCAAGGTTATCGTATTGGATAACAAGCCAGAACACCTCACTTTCAAGAACTGTATAATAGAAACTTCTGAAATAGATGATTCAGATTTTAGTTCTGTTTATGCAAACGCGGAGTTTCATAATGTTGAATTGACGAACAATATAATCAAAGGTGGCTATTATGGTATTTATTTAAACGGAGATGGTGCTAACGATTCCAAAGGAATTGTGATTCAGAATAACCGGATTACGAACTTTACTTATTATGGACTATACTTATATGACAATATAGGTATATTAATAGATAACAACTACATAGAAAACGGAGATCTGGCTGATGATGCATATGGTATAAGGGCTTACTATTCATATGAAGCTACAATAACTAATAACCATATTAATGTTTCAGGCACAGAGGACCTGTACGGACTGTACCTTAGAGGTGAAGCACCATTATCAAACCCATCTGTAATCGCTAATAATGCAATCAATATTAAAGGTAGCGGAACTGATGACTGGCACGGAATGTATTTTTATTATGTTGATACAGTAAAAGTTTATCATAATACCGTAAATCTTGCTTCCGGTGGAAACAATGCAGGCACGAGAGCTCTTGAAATTTACTATGGGGATAACCATGACATTCAAAACAATATCTTCAGTAATTATTCCGATGGATATGCTCTGGAGACAAATGATGATGCCACTGCTACTACACTGGACTATAACGTGTATTACACTACAGGTACAGACGTGGCAGACTGGGATGGCACAACGGCAACTGATCTGGCTTCACTCCAGGCTGCAACTTCCATGGATGCTAATTCAACAGTGGCTGACCCGGTATTTATTGATGTAAATAGTAACAAACTGACACCCCTAAGTACCTCTATAGATAATACAGGTACACCTTTAACAGTAGCTCCGACAGATATTTATGCTAATGCCAGATCAGCAACTACTCCTGATCCTGGTGCAATTGAGTTCACAGGGGTTTCAAGCGATTTAAAACTTGTTGATATCAGCATTAAAAACGGAGAATGTTTAAGCGCCAATGATAGCGTGTTCGTTACTATAGAAAACCATTTACCCTCCACTGCTGATTTTAGCAGCAACCCGCTCACAGTTTACTGGAGTGTTTCAGGAGAAGAAAATTCCAGTAATAGTTTTGTTCTTAATTCCGGTACTTTGCCCGGAAATTCTTCTGAAACTTATGGCCGTGATGGCGTGGACCTTTCCTCACCAGGCACTTATGATGTAAGCGGTTATATTGAGCCCTCATCTGACAATTTAATTCCCGATAATGATTCACTGTTTGATCATTATACTCATGTAATAGAGGATCCGTTTTATGTAACGCCACAGCAGGTGACTATGCCTAATTATATTGAATCGCAGGAGTTTGTTACAGTTTCTGCATATTACCCGTTACAAGAACTGATGCTATCTGAAATCTGCCAGTACTCCTCCAGTTCAAACGGTAAACCTTCCACCGGTACCCCTGCATATCTTGGTAATGATTATGTAGAGATAACAGGTCTGCCAGGAACTGATATCAGTGGCGTTATAATTGAAAAGTGGAGCACTTCCGGTTCAAGCCCTGATGCATTTCATGTATTCCCGGCTGGAACACAATTAAGTCCAAATGGCACCTATTTGTTAAGTACCTATGGAGGCAGCAATTCTTTATCAGACTACCACCAGGCTGCATCCATTAAGGATAGTTATTCTTCAACTGGTAGTTCCATTAATATTATCAGGGATCCTAATGGTAATATTATCGATGTGGTAATATATGGTACTACTTCTACTATTCCTGCCGCTGCAGGAGTAACAACTGAATGGACCGGCCCAGGTATTTCCGGAAGTTCATCATGGGGCATCAGGCTTGAAGGTGCCGATACCGATGATAATACAAACTGGACAAAAGCCACACAGGATCCTAATGTATTAAACACGGCTATAACACTCACACCGCCTTCAGTTACATGGAAACTCAATGGCGCAGTTGTGGGTAATGGTCATACTATTAATGTTGGCCCTTTATCTACACCCGGATTTTATAAATATGTTGCCAGTTACAATTCTTCCCTATGCGGAATGCAAACAGATACTGCATTTGTGACAGTTGTTGATCCTACTATTACCAGCTTCCCTTACCTGGAGGACTTTGAAAATGCTCCTGTTGTTGGATGGATAAACGTAACAGAACACGGATCAACTGAATGGACCTATCAGAATGGTGGTGCATCCGGAAATCCGTCCGCCGCATACAGTGGTTCACTAAATGCGTATTTTGACGGTCCCGAAGGAGATACTTCCAAACTTATGGCTCCGCGTCTTGATCTTTCAGGATTATCACAACCAAAACTGCGATTCATGCATGCTCAGGATGACTGGGCTGGTGATCAGGATACACTGCGAGTTTATTATAAGGCCTCCGAAACAGACAACTGGACTATGATACCCGGTGCAGAATGGACATCTAATATGCCGGACTGGACAGCAGAAGAATTTGTCCTGCCAAATCCTTCCAATGATTACTTTATTGCTTTCGAAGGAATAGATGGCTATGGTTATGGTGTCGTATTGGATGATGTTGCCGTGGGCACCGATCCTGTTATCGAACTGGGCAATGACACTGCCATTTGTGCAGATGCGGATATCACATTTGATCCTGGATATGATGCTGACTGGACATACGAGTGGTATGTGGATGCCATGGATGTAGTGGTAGCAACTACACAAACCATTACAGTTGACAGTGCCGGTAAATATTATGTAAAAGTAACCACTACCGGCGGATTCAACAGCGTGGATTCCATCACCCTTACTATCGATCCTTTGCCGGTTATCAGCATGACCGCCCTGGCGGACATCTGCGAGAACGATGCTACTTTCAACCTTAATAATGCCACTCCCGCAGGTGGAACATATTACGGCAACGGCGTTGCAGCCGGAACCTTTGATCCATCCCTTGCGGGCGTTGGCTCCCATTATGTGAAATATACCTATACCGATGGTAATAGCTGTAGCAATATCGACTCCACTGTTATTAATGTACTTCCGCTTACACCACTGTCCTTAACACCCATGGCTGATGAGTGTATAGATGCCGCCCCCGTGGCATTGACATTCGCTACACCAACAGGCGGAACATATTATGGCCCTGGTGTGGATGGCTCAGGAAACTTTGATCCATCTGTAGCCGGAGCAGGTACTCATTATCTGAAGTATTCTTACACCGCTCCCAATGGCTGTACATCACTTGACTCGGTTTCTGTTACTGTTCATGATCTTCCGGGTGTATCAGCTTCAGCCACACCTAATCCTGTTAACTATGGCACTTCAGCTTCGCTGAACGCCACAGTTACCGGAGGCTCATCCTACACTTATGTATGGTCACCGGCCGATTCACTTGGCAACCCGGCTGATGTAAACCTGCAAAATCCATCTACTAAAAACCTGAATAAACCTACTACTTTCAGTGTGGAAGTAACAGATGTTGCCACCGGTTGTGTCAACAGTGCAAATGTTACGTTAGGAATTACAGGTGGTCCGCTCAGCGCAACTCCTGTATCTTATCGCAATACTGTTTGTTCTGGTGACACTACTCACCTGTATGCTCAGGCTTCAGGTGGAAGTGAGGTATATACCTATTCCTGGACTTCTACTCCGGCAGGGTTTACATCCACTGATGCCAATCCGGAAGTAACTGTAAACGGTACAACCACCTACCATGTAACTGTGGACGATGGTTTCAACACCACAACCGAATCAGTTACTGTAAATACATGGGATATCCCGACAGTTACGGCTGCAGTAAATGATACAGCCATCTGCTATGGCGATTCAGCCTATATTGAAGCCACCTTTACCGGTGCGGCACCATTTACTTTCACCACATCCGACGGTACAAACAATCAAACTTATACCTCCTTCAACTCACATACTATGATGGACTACGTGCATCCTACGGATACCACAACTTATTCCATCATCGAAATTACAGACGATAATGGTTGCTACAATGGAAGCCCGGCTGCCGATATCACAGTAGATATCCATCCGCTGCCAACAGCTTCTATTCTTGAGGATTCCATTGCCAACTGTCTTGGTTCTGCAACTATGGTGGATCTGGATCTCACGGGTCATGGACCCTGGAATGTGTACTGGGAGCAAACCAGTCATAGTGATTCCACAGTAACCAACGTGCCGACCTCGCCTTTTAATTACTCAGCGTCAGATCCCGATGCAGGCGTAACCATGAACGCTATTTACAAAGTAGAGGATGCTTATGGATGTACCAATTACGATCAGGACACCCTGCAGATCGTTACATTTGCCCTACCGACCCTCAGCGTCATGTCCGACACTGTTCACCAGTGCATCGATGACAGCTCGCAGCTGAACATCACGCTTACAGGCGCAGCTCCGTTTACTGTTGATATTTCTGATGGCACCAATACCATGACAGAAAATGTTAGCACACACAACTGGCAGCCCTGGGTTGATGAAGATGCCCCGGGATTCATGACCTACTATATTACACAGGTTACTGATGCATATGGTTGCATAGGAACTAATCTGGATACCCTGGTTGTTGAAACCTGGGACCTTCCCACAGTTGATTTCACAGGACTGGATGCAGAATACTGCCATGCACCTGTTAATGACACACTCACCGGTATTCCTGCCGGAGGTACATTCAGCGGCCCCGGAATAACCAACGATTATTTTGATCCGGGAGCAGTTGCCGGTGGAGGCACCTATGACATCACCTACACCTATACTGATATGAACGGATGTAGCAACAGCAAAACAAGCTCAACACTGGTTAGAGACCTGCCAACTGTTTCGTTCAGCGGCCTGAACTCCGATTACTGTGTGGATGAAGCTGTGGCTACTCTTACACCCTCACCTACCGGTGGCACTTTCAGTGGTACTGGTATAAGCGGAAGTACTTTTGACCCTGCGGCAGCAGGCGCAGGTACTCACGACATTACCTACACCTATACCGATGCCCACGGATGCACAAACTCTGAGGTTCAAACTGTAACAGTAAATGCATTACCGGTAGTAAACATCTCTGGAATCAGCACTGCAGGATACTGCACCAATGTTGCTCCTGTAACCGTCACAGGTACGCCTTCAGGCGGCACATTCTCAGGCACAGGTATTGATGCTGCAGGTGTGTTTGACCCGGCTACAGCAGGCGCAGGTGTACATACTGTAACTTATACTTACACTGATGCAAATGGATGTTCAAACAGCACTACCGCTGATATTACCGTTCATGCATTGCCAGCAGTAAATATTGGCCTCAGTGCCGAATACTGCCTCAATGCTGCTTATGATACACTCACCCCATCCCCGGCCGGCGGAACCTTTATTGGTCTGGGAATGTCAGGCAATGTATTTAAGCCGGATAATGCCGGAACAGGTACACACACCATTACTTATATGGTTACAGATGTCAATGGCTGCTTCCAGTCAAAAGACACCACTGTAACTGTGAACCCTGCTCCAACTGCTGACTTCAGCGGGCTGGCTGCTACCTACTGCGACAATGACTCTGCAGCGGTTTCCCTTAACGGCATACCGGCAGGTGGTACATTTACGGGAACCGGTATTTCCGGCTCTGACTTTACGCCTGCCATGGCCGGCACCGGCATTCATCAGATCACCTACACTTTTACCAACTCCTTTGGATGTACGGATTCCAGGACACGCAGCACGGAAGTACTGCCTGCTCCTTCAGTTAGTATGAGTGGACTGGCCATGAGCTATTGTGCCAACGATGCACCTGACACACTTGCCGGATTACCGGTGAATGGCGTATTCAGCGGCCCCGGTATGAGCGGAATGACCTTTGATCCTGACATGGCAGGTACCGGCAACCACACTGTGGTGTACACCTACACTGCGATGAACGGATGTGCTGCCACTGCCAGTGCACACACCTATGTTAATGCTGTTCCGGTGGTGGACTTGAGCGGATTGTCTGCAGAACATTGTATCACTGATGCACCGGAAATGCTTTCAGGTTCTCCCACAGGCGGTACTTTCACAGGTGCCGGTGTATATGGTTCTGAATTCTATCCCGACTCTGTTCAGCCCGGTTATAATATCGTAACCTATACCTACGTGGATGCTAACGGCTGCACTGGTACGGATATGGACACTTCCATGGTTTATGATATGCCTATGCCTGATCTGGGAACAGATACAGCTATCTGTGCAGGTGATTCCATAATGCTGGATGCAAATGCCTCAGGAACCGGTTTCCTCTGGAGTACCGGTGATACTATCCCGCAGATATTTGCCGCACCTATGATGAATACTACATACAGTGTGATGGTGACCAACGGCGCATGCCAGGCAGAAGACTCAGTGAGGCTTAGCGTTAGCGAGCCAATGGTGGACCTTGGCCCTGACAGTACCATATGCCATAACCTGTCTATTACTCTTGATGCAGGTGCCGGTTATGATGCCTATATCTGGTCAACAGGTGAAACTTCTCAGAGTATCACCATCGACAGCCTGTCAACGGGCCTGGGCACTCATATGATCACAGTAATTATCACCGATTCTCTGGGTTGTACTGATACGGATACCATCATGGTGACAATTGAAGACTGTACAGGTATTCATGAGTTCAGCAGCAATGTTGATGTCAATATCTATCCGAACCCAACCGACGGTATCTTCACTGTTGAAATAAAGGGACTGGAAGATGAACGCATGGAAATGTGCCTCTATAACTTCAGCGGACAAAAGATCCTGTGTGAAGAGATCGAGCGCAACTTCCGCAACGGCTTCGTGAAACAATACGACCTTTCCACCCAGCCGCAGGGAGTTTATCTGATCAAACTCACCGGAAAAACAATGCAGAGGGTTAAACGTATCATTATTCATTAGCCTGAATGATTATATGCCCAATGCAAAGGTCCCCGTTAACGCGGGGGCCTTTTTTTTGGCAGTATCGTTTGGGACGGACTCAAGGGATATATTAATATAATAACTTATGGCATATTGAGAATGCTTTTCAAATCATCACTCTCTATTAAAAAGCCGCAGAAGTAATCCATAATATGTACCAGATAACATACATATTACCAGATTCACAACATACTAAATCATGACTGTTAAAAATGGATGATGAGGAAGCCGAGCTATACCAAATAATTAGTGAGTATTTTTAGGGTGTTGCAATGCTGAAGGCAGGAGGGCGGGTGTTTATTTATTGAATATCCATACCGGTGATCAATCGATAACAAAGAAGATAATGAAACAATGATGTTTCTTGTTCTGAATATTGGTTTGTTATGCTCAAAACTTTCCAATTAGCGCGATAATAAAGCCCAGGGTTATCCCCTGGGAACAGAAGTTTATGGAAGAAAAATGAGCCCCGGAAGGGGTGAAATAATTCATTAAACCCTTCACCACGGGATATTTTCTATACCTGGTGAACTATACGGCATTAAAAAAGCCGGCTTAGCCGGCTCTTTTGATTAGTATAATTATTAACCTCTATGAAACGGGTGATTTTGAAATTATCAATCTATAGCAAAAACACGGCTGATTTTGTGGTAATCCGGATGGTTGAATCTAACAGAATCAATCATCGTTACATATATCAATACTTCGTGGATACCATCAGGAAGTCCAAGAGTATCGTAACTTTCATAGCTGGCAAGCTTGATAGAGGTTTCATCACCGGGGCCAAGTTTACCAAACCAGGTAGTGTCAGGTCCGAGATGGCGTGAATATCCATTATTGTTAATATCCACTTCATACCTGATAGTAATACTGTAAACGGAATCGGTACCATCATTTACCACATCTATTACCGGGCTCATGGTACTGTTATCGCAACGTGCCGGAAGTTCCGGAGGATTGCTAATATCATCAATAACAACTGACTTGTTACTTTCAGAATCAGGACCGAGTATTTCACAAGAGAAGATTAATACTCCTATAATAATTACAACAAAGAGAATAAAGAAATTTTTCATGTTGATGCAGTTTTGTTAGATTTTTATTCATCAAATTTAGCAAATTATTTTTCAGAAATCCAAATAAGTATCACATTTAAATTTATACCTGCTGATGAAATGAAGAGCTATAAAAGCGTATCCAGGGCAAATACACGTGTGGCCTTGCGATATTCTGGATAGTTAAAATCAACAGAATCAAGCATGGTAATGTAAACCCGCATGGTGTGTACTCCTGCATTCAGCGATATGGTATCCGCATATTCCTGCCAGTAGGGTAGCTGAATAATCGTTCTCCTGCCGGGTTTTAGCAGTCCAACCCAGGTGGTATCAGGGCCCTGCAGAACTATTCCCTTCTGATAAAAGTCAATTTCATAGTTGACAGTTATGTAATTAAGCGAATCCGTTCCATCATTCAATACTGTTATCACCGGATGCATAGTGTATTCATCACACAAAACCGGCGGTTCAGGGGGGTTGGAAATATCGGTAATTAACGCAGAAGCAACCTCTTTCTCAGGCACTATGGTTTCACAGGAATAAGTGAATGCAAGGAAAATGGAAATTACTATGATAGTATAAAACTTCTTCATATGATTAAATTTTTTGCCGGTTTTATTTCATCAAAGTTAAGAAATAATATTCTTCTGTACAAACATAAATAATTAGTGCAAAAACAAAATGCATTTGCCCAAATTCACTTTCGTTACCCAAAAACCTGTACAGCCAGGCTTTGCGATCAAATTCCGAATCCCAGTGCCAAATGCATGATAAATGATATGCCTAAGTTTTTCTCCTCCAGAATATTTGTCAAGTAATCACCTTGAGGCCTAAAACCCGGGGGGGCTGCAGTAAATGTTGAGTAGTATCCGATTCCACCACCCATGGCGTAATCAATCACAAGGCCGAATTTATTGATGCTCTGAAATCCGAATTTTATATTGAGCCCGGCCTTCCTGTTTAATAACAACTCACTACCAATCAAGCTGCCTGTTTCTCTCTCTGAATATTGACCATAGGCATTCAGAGCCAGATAGTAGCCGGTATTTTCCAGTTCCTGTGAATTCATCTGGAAAATATGCGGCCAATAAAGCAGGAATAAGGGGCCGAAGATTTTCTTACGTTTGAAATAATGCCGGCCTTCCAACTGTAACCTGATGCCTCGCATATTAATATCAGGGTCAAATAAGTCATAGATATCTGCCAGTCCGACATTTACCAACAGGGATTTTGAATTTTTGAGATAATGTTCCATCCCCAGGTTCAGTGAAGCATTAGTAAATGCAGCAAGCTCAAAGCTTTGGGTAATGGATGTGGTAAGGATGATGTTCTTTGGTTTTGTTTCTGTCTGGCTGAAAATAATGGCCGGAAACAGAAGGAGCAGGAGAAAAATGATCTTTTTCATGGTATGTATTACTGGATTATGATTTTTACCGTTCTCAAATTCAAAAATTTTATGCTTACTTAAAATTTTTTTATTCCTTTATCTCCATCCACTGCTGAAAAAACAGGCTGTCGATTTCATGCCTGCTGCTTTCATCTATTATTTCACTTAATTTCCATTGCCCTTCAACTAATCTTGCATGGTACCATACCTGATTATCTCGCCACCCAAATAATGAATCCTGATTAGAATCACGCTCAGTTTTAATCAAAATATCATCAGTTCCCGGAATGACAGAGTAATGAGTCATATTTTCACCTTCAGGTGATAATCGGTGTAGGTTAGAACCGTCATAATCTGAAACGAAGAGAAACTCCGGGTCCAGATAATTAAGTAACCCGTCATTATTATAATCTGTATCTTTTAAGACATACATGATCTTACCATCTAAAACTTTGACACTACTTGTCCGATTATTATACACATTTATTTCCTCTATGCCAATTTTTTCTCTGGACAACAAATGCCCCGCTCCAGTAGTAAGATTATAGAAATAAACATTCCAATAACGTACTGATTCTTTACCATATACTCCCTTTCGTCGCCCATATCTGCTTTGAAGTTTACGTGATGAAAGATTTATCAGAACGTATTCACTATCCGGAGTAATCACCTCATAATCATAATTCATGTAAAAATATTGTGACAGCGAATCAAGCAGTTCTGGCTTCACCTGTTCCTTTTCCCGGCCAGCAAGTTTTTCAACAACCGGATCAGAGCTTCGACAGGCGAGAAAGAATAGCAGGGCAGATAGAACAAACACATTTAATCGCATAGGTCTGGGATTTTAAAAGTAATATGGGTAAAGTTACAAAAAGAATCGATATGGATGCTTTATTTGTTCAATATGGTTGGAATCGTAGCGAATAGCAGCGGCAGGGCGTAGGCGGAAAGCCTGTGCAGGCGGCAGCGATGGGCCCTGCACTGCAGGCAGCAGCGACCGGAGGAAGCTCGCTGCAGCCCCGCTGGCGTCTGTGCAGCTTGAAGCCGCAGACCGTTAAGCCGCCCAAATAAAGAATAATCCATAAAAAAACCGCCTCTGTTTCCAAAGGCGGTTAGGGTTTAATTGGTTTTGACTTGATTACTTACTGTAATCGTAATCAGCCAGTCGTTTGTAGGATTTATAGCGCCATTGCGCATCTTCTTTGGCTATCTTGAATAGTCTGTCTGCTTCTACCGGGAATGATTTCATCAGAGAGGTGTAACGGATTTCACCATCGATGAAGTCCTCAAACTTGTTCCAGTCGGGCTCTTTGGAGTCGAGCTGGAATGGGTTTTTACCTTCTTTTTCGAGCAGTGGGTTGAAGCGGTACAGGTGCCAGTATCCGGCTTCCACTGCGCGCTTCTCTTCATTCTGGGTGCTTGACATGCCGCGACGCATTCCATGGTTGATACAGGGACTGTATGCAATCACCAGGGATGGTCCCGGATAAGCTTCGGCTTCGCGCATGGCTTTGAGCACCTGGCTTTGGTTAGCGCCCATGGCAACCTGAGCCACATACACGTAACCATATGTCATGGCCATCATGCCCAGGTCTTTTTTACGGGTCTTCATACCGGAAGTGGCGAATTTAGCCACAGCACCCACGGGGGTAGCTTTGGAGGCCTGACCACCGGTATTGGAATACACCTCGGTGTCCATCACCAGGGCGTTTACATCGTGTCCTGAGGCCAGCACGTGGTCCAGTCCGCCGTATCCAATATCATAGGCCCAGCCATCGCCACCAAACATCCATACTGACTTCTTCACCAGGTAATCTTTGAGTGCTTTGATTTCTTTCGCCCAGTCGGCATTTTCATTTTCCAGAACTTCCATTACCTTATCGGAAACCTTTCTGGATTCATCGGCATTTTCCTTATTCTCCAGCCATGCATTGAAAGCTTCTTTCACTTCATCGCTGATGCCATTATCCATGGCTTTTTGCATACGGTCGGCAATGCGGCTGCGCATGCTGTCAACACCGAGAGCCATACCAAAACCATATTCGGCATTATCTTCAAACAGGGAGTTGGCCCATGCAGGACCGTGCCCCAGCTTGTTGGTGGTATATGGTGTGGATGGTGCAGAACCTCCGTAGATGGAAGAACATCCGGTAGCATTGGCGATCATCATTCTGTCGCCAAACAGCTGGGTGATCAGCTTCACATAAGGAGTTTCACCACAACCTGCACAAGCACCGTGGAATTCAAACAATGGTTGAGCAAACTGGCTGTTCTTTACATTTTTCTTGATATCAACATTTTCCGGTATTTTGTATCCCACTTCTTTGCTCAGGAACTCGTAGTTATCCTGCTCATCGCGCTGCGAATCAAGCGGCTTCATCACGAGTGCCTTTTCTTTTGAGGGGCATACCTCCACGCAATTGCCACAGCCGGTACAGTCAAGCGGGCTCAGTTGGATGCGGAAATGATATCCTTTGATATTGGCTTTACCATCAAGGGTGACCATATTTTCAGGTGCTTTGGCTTTGTCGTCGTTATCCAGCAGGAACGGACGGATTACCGCATGGGGGCAAACGTAAGCACACTGGTTACACTGGATGCAGTTTTCGGGGATCCACTCCGGCACATCAACGGCAATACCACGCTTTTCATAGGCAGTAGTTCCGTTGGGGAAGGTACCGTCTTCACGTCCGCTGAAAGCACTCACCGGCAGGTCATCACCTCTAAGCGCATTGATAGGCTCAACTACCATTTTCACGAACTCCGGCTTATCGCCATTTTCTGTAGATTGCACCCTGTCGCCTGACAGCTCTTTCCATTCAGCAGGAACTTTCACCTGGTGTACATGCTCTCCGCCCCGGTCAACAGCTGCATTGTTCATGTTCACGATTTCTTCACCTTTACGTCCAAAGCTCTTCTCGATGAAGCTTTTCATCTCATCCACCGCTTTTTCGTAAGGAATCACCTGCGCGATCTTAAAGAAAGCGCTCTGCATGATGGTGTTGGTACGGTTACCAAGTCCTATTTCAGTGGCGATTTTAGTTGCGTTGATGATATAGAATTTGATATCGTTGTCAGCGATATATTTTTTCATGCCGTCAGGCAGGCGATTCTTCGACTCTTCTTCATCCCAGATGGAGTTGAGCAGGAATGTACCGCCGGGTTTCAAGCCTTTAAGCATATCATATTTATCCAGATAGGCAGGCACATGGCAGGCCACGAAATCGGGTTTGTTCACCAGGTAGGTTGAACGGATTGGGCTGTCGCCAAAACGCAGGTGTGAAGTTGTTACACCGCCTGACTTCTTGGAATCGTATGAAAAATACGCCTGTACAAACTTATCAGTAGTTTCACCGATAATTTTGATGGAGTTCTTATTTGCTCCCACCGTACCATCGGAACCGATACCATAGAACTTGGCACTGTATGTACCTTTGGTAGCACTGTCCACCTCCTCGCCTACCGGCAATGAAGTGAAGGTAACATCGTCGGTAATTCCAACAGTGAAATTATTCTTGGGCTCGTTGCGTTTCAGGTTCTCAAATACTGCGATGATCTGTGCAGGGGTAGTGTCTTTGGAGCTGAGGCCGTAACGACCGCCTACAATAAGTGGTGCATTTTCCCTTCCGTAGAAGATATCTTTCACATCAAGATAAAGCGGCTCGCCATTGGCACCAATTTCCTTGGTTCTGTCAAGAACAGCAATACGTTTTACAGAATCAGGAACAGCTTCCATGAAATATTTAGCTGAGAAAGGACGATACAGGTGAACTGCAATCATACCTACTTTCTCACCATTGCTGTTTAAGTAGTCGATGGTTTCGCGGATGGTGTCGGTTACCGAACCCATTGCGATAACAATATTTTCTGCTTCGGGATCACCGTAATAGGTGAAAGGCCTGTAATTACGGCCGGTTTTCTTGCTGATTTCATCCATAAATTCAGCCACCACATCAGGGATGTTGGTGTAGAAGGGGTTGGCTGCTTCCCGTGCCTGGAAGTAGATATCAGGATTTTGCGCTGTACCTCGTGTAACCGGACGCTCAGGGTTAAGGGTATTATCGCGGAAACGCTGTATAGCATCCCAGTCAACCATTCCCTGCATGTCTTCAATGGTTGGAGCTTCCACCTTCTGCATTTCATGAGAAGAACGGAACCCGTCGAAGAAATGGAGGAAAGGCACACGCGTTTTGATGGATGCCAGATGTGCGATACCTGCCAGGTCCATGATCTCCTGGATAGAACCTGTAGCCAGCATGGCAAATCCGGTTTGACGGGTTGACATTACGTCGGAGTGATCGCCAAAAATAGAGAGTGCCTGAGCTGCCAGGCTTCGTGCTGAAACATGCAGTACTCCGGGGAGCAATTCTCCGGACATTTTATACATGTTCGGAATCATCAGCAACAAACCCTGTGAGGCTGTGAATGAGCTGGCCAGTGCACCGCCCTGCAAGGCACCGTGCATCGCACCAGCGGCTCCGCCTTCAGACTGCATTTCCACAACTTTCACTGTCTCACCGAATATATTTTTGCGCCCGTAAGATGCCCATTCGTCGATATACTCAGCCATTGTTGATGATGGCGTGATGGGGTAAATGGCCGCTACTTCCGAAAACATGTATGCCACATGCGAAGCAGCGTAGTTTCCATCACAGGTGATGAAATTCTTTTTCTTTTTCATAAGCTGTATCGTTTAATATTCTCGTTATGAACTTTTCTAAACTATTGGAATTTGCCTGCGAATTTACGCATTATAAGGATAAATCCTTTCTATTCTCATTCACCCCGGGCCTATTTATATCCATTATAGATTAGATGCATGCATAATACTTTGTATTTCACTACTTAAGTCCAAACAGCTTCAGAAGAGCACCCAGCCCGGGATATTTCCATTCAAAATCAGGGAAACTTTGGTATAATCTTATACAGCCTCAATTTCAAACAAACTTTTTCGGCTTTACGCTTGTTAAGTAAATTAACTAATCCGAATAGCAAACTCCAAATATATCAAAATATGCCTAATCTTAACGTTACTTACCTTGGGCTGGAACTAAAAAGCCCCCTGATTGTAGGATCAAGCAATATGGTAACCAGTGCTGATTCGCTGAAAGCACTGGAAGAAAATGGTGCAGGTGCCATCGTTTATAAATCGTTGTTTGAAGAGCAGATTCAGCTCGAAAATCTGGAACAATCAGAAACCATTGAAGAGTTTACCGAGCGCAACCCGGAAATGATCAGCACTTTTCCTGATGTGGAACATGCCGGCCCTAAAGAGCATGTGCACAATTTTAAAAAAACCAAAGAACAGATCAGCATACCTCTTATTGCCAGCATCAATGCCATTTACAGGGAAAGTTGGATAGACTACGCTGTTGAATTTGAAAAAGCGGGTGCTGCAGCCCTTGAGTTAAATTTTTATGCTGTACCGCGTGAGTTTAACCTCACGGCTGATGAAATTGAAGAAAAACAGATCAGCATACTGAAAGCGGTGAAGGAAGAGGTTAATATCCCGGTGTCGGTAAAGCTCAGTCCTTTTTATACGAACGTGCTCAATGTAATCCAAAAAATGGATGAAGCCGGCGCTGACGGAGTGGTCATTTTCAACCGGCTGTTTGAACCGGATATTAATCCTGATGATGAAAAGCATGTAACACCTTTTAACCTGAGCAACAAGAATGAATATCGCCTGGCCCTGCGATACAGCGGGTTATTGTATAAGCAGATAAGTGCCGACATTTGTGGCAGCCAGGGTGTGTATGAAGGAAAAGATATTGCCAGGCTGCTACTGGCCGGGGCCGATGCAGTGCAGGCTGTGTCAACTTTCTACATCAACAAACCCGGCCACATGAAAAAGATGCTGGAAGACCTGAACGAATGGATGCGGGTGAAAGGATATAAATCCATTGACGATTTCCAAGGAAAATTATCAAAGAAAAATGTGAAAGACTACAAAGTGTTTAAGCGTGCACAGTATGTGGATCTTTTGATGCATGCTGAAGATGTCTTCAAAAAATACAGAATGCCATAACATTCTTTTTTTACTCCTTCTTTACGGGTGCAATTCGCCAAAGTGCGGATTGCACCTTTTTTTTTAAGGGATAAGGGTCATCCGCCAGCCAGGTTCCCGCAGGGAAAACATACCATTACGACAGGCAAAAAAAAGGTTTTACGCCGGGCAAAGAGTTTTGCAGCCGGCAAAATCACTTTTTAAGCTCTATCAACAACCTGTTTAGCGAGAATCAACAAATAGCTTATCGACTATCCGGAACTTACGTTAACTCTTCTTTTAGCAGCTTGTTTTATAATGTGCCGGTTCCTGAGATTTCCTTTATCTGGCCAGAATAAGTATAACCATAACTACTCAGGTTCAGGGCATTTTAAGAATTACATTATTCTTATATTCAGTAAGAAACAGCCTGTTATCGCGGCCCGGCGAAGGCGGAAATCCTGTGGCAGTCGAAGCCTGTCTGCCGCCCCGTGGCAGAGCGGAGCGTAAGCGAGCTCCTGTCCACGGGTTGCGGCAGGCTGGCTTTGACAACACAGATTGCAGCCGCAGACGGAAAAGCCGCCCAAATAATAATCAGCTAATTGTAACTCAACATGCTTAAATGCACGCTGCTTCTTATTATCTTTGCAGGCCCAACGCAAAAGTGCTTATGATCTACCCGGGAAATTTTGAAACTAAGATTGGATTTGACAAGATCCGAGAAATCACGCATAACAACTGCATCAGTGCCATGGGCAGGGAACTGGTGCAGGACATGGCTTTTCATACTGATTATGACATTATTGCCAAAGAAACGGAGCAGGTGCTTCAGTTTAAACAGGTGATTATGCTGGAGCCGGCTTTCCCTGCCGCGGATTTTATTGATATGCGCGGGATACTGAAAATACTGGCTACCCGGGGAACGGTAATTGAACAGGAAAGCCTGCACGATCTTAACTGCTCGCTAAAGGCCATGGAGCAGGTGCGGGTTTATCTGAAAAAACTGGATCCGGAAAAGTATGGCGAACTTCAAAAGCTGCCGGAAGGGCTTGAGGGCTGGCAGGAATTCACCTCACGCATTGACAGGATTATCGATGAGAAAGGTGAAATACTGCCTGATGCTTCACAACAGCTAAAGGAGATTACGCGCAAGATCCGTAGTTATGAAAAAAGCCTGTATTCTAAAATCAGACAAACACTGGATCAGGCGCGCAAATCGGGCTGGCTGGCTGATGACGGGGATATGACGGTGCGAAACGGCAGGCTGGTGATTCCGCTGAAGGCATCTCATAAAAGGAAGGTCAGGGGCTTTATACATGATGAATCATCCAGCGGGCAAACTGTTTACCTGGAACCGGAGTCGGCATATGAGACCAATAACGAGATAAGGAAACTGCGTAATGCCTACCGGCAGGAGATAAAGCGGATACTGGCGGAGTATACTGACGAACTGCGCCCGTATGTATATGACCTGGCGATGGATTATGAATGGCTGGGACTGATTGATTTTATCCGTGGAAAAGCTTTGCTGGCAATACTCATTAATGCCGACAGGCCCAGGCTTTTTAACGAGCAGCGGTTTTCATGGCAGCAGGCTGTGCATCCGCTGCTACATTTGGTTTTCAAAGAGCAGTCCCGGCAGGTTGTGCCGCTGGATATTTCACTAAACGAAGAGCAACGCATCCTGATCATCTCAGGGCCTAATGCCGGGGGAAAGTCGGTGTGCCTTAAAACTACCGGTTTGCTGCAGTATATGCTGCAATGTGGAATGCTGGTTCCCATGAAGGCCAGCTCGGAATGTGGCATTTTCAGCAAAATATTCATTGATATTGGTGACGAACAATCACTGGAAAACGACCTGAGTACATACAGCTCACACCTTAATAATATTAAGTTTTTTGCTGAAAACTGCGATTCTTCTACTCTGCTGATGATCGATGAGATGGGAACAGGTACGGAACCGCAAATGGGCGGCGCCATAGCTGAAGCAGCACTGGAAAGGCTTTGCGAGCTGGGCACCTGGGGTGTGATCACCACGCATTATGCCAACCTGAAGCTGCTGGCTGAAAAATATCCGGCCATAGAAAACGGCGCCATGCTTTTTGACACGCGTAACATCCGCCCGTTGTTTCAACTGCGAATTGGCAAACCGGGAAACTCTTTCGCCTTCGAAATTGCTAAAAACACCGGCCTCCCGGATGACATCCTGCTAAAAGCGAGGGAAAAGACCGGCAAAACACATCTGGACTTTGAGGAACAACTTCAATCACTGGAACAGGATAAATATCAGGTGGATGAAAAGCGGCGCGAGCTCAGTCTTGCCGACGAGCTGTTGTCGGAAACTATAGAAAAATACAATCGCCTAAGCCAGGAGATTGAGCAAAACAAAAAAGAAATAATCGAGAAGGCAAAGGCTGAGGCACAACGCATACTGGATGACTCCAACAGGCTAATTGAGCGCACCATCCGGGAGATAAAGGAAAGCCAGGCGGATAAGGAAAAAACCCGGAATGCACGGAAAGCACTGGAGGAGCAAAAAGAAAAGATATCAGAAGAAAAAAGAAAAACGGAAAAAGCTGCAAGCCGGCCTAAAGCTGTCATCAGGAAACAACCCACACAAGCTGCGGAAAGTCTTTCCGGCCCCATACGCGAAGGTGACCATGTGAAGATTAGCGGACAAAAAGGCGGCGGGATAGTCATCTCCATATCCAAAAATAAAGCCCAGGTGGCCTTCGGACAAATGAAGATGCAGATTCCGCTTGAACAGCTCGAAAAAATAAAAGCATCAGGTAGTGGTGCCAGGCAAAGATCAAATTATGGCAACATCATGAAAAACATGCAGGAGAAAGCAGAGAGCTTTTCTCCCACACTGGACCTGAGAGGAGCGCGGGCTGATGAAGCAATGAGCCGGCTTATGCATTTTATTGATGATGCTATGCTAACGGGCGCCTGTGATTTAAGAATTCTGCATGGTAAAGGAAATGGAGTATTAAGGAATGTGGTGAGGGAATATCTGGCAGGCGTGGATGAGGTAAAGCATTTTGCGGATGAACATGTTGAGCGAGGCGGCCAGGGTATTACGGTGGTAAAACTCAAATAGAAAACATTTCTGCCTTTTTTCCGTTTGTCTTCTCAGATATTTAATTCTATGAGCAAGAACACTATTTTAAAGCGCCGGATATTCGGCAAAATACCTGTAATTTCTGTTATAGGACTATTGGTAGGTGCTACCGGCGGTTATCTTTATTATTATTTCATCGGATGCAACACCGGTTCGTGCCCCATTACTTCCAATCCGAATGTAAGCATTTTATGGGGTGCGGTAATAGGCTACCTGCTGTTTGATATGCTAGTACCATCCTCAAAGAAAAAGAATTATTCCGGTAAAGACCAAAACGATAACCTGGATCATCAATAAAGGTTAAGCCCGCACAACTGAGATGCCGGCCTCAGCAGCACCACAGCAATCTTGCTTTTTCATTATATGATGGTACAGGCGAGCCCGGCTGATACCCGTTTCAGGTGGCTAAAACACTGTTTTTAGATCAGGTTTTTTACCGGTTTATAATTTATTTCACAGGAATCCTTTCATGTATTCGGGGAAACTCGCATGGAAAAACTTAACCATAGTCGCTTTTCACATTCACTGGTTTAAACAAACATTCTCATGTGTAACCCGCCTGAATCATACCATGCCCGTTTCATCTGGCCGGTACTTGCTGATCCTCTCATAAGCAAAAAAACATTCAGATTTTTAACTTTGACCGGAACCGGACAAGTGCGGCCATACATGAACACCAGGTTTGCTCAATATTAAGAAAAGTTAAAATTTTGAAGATTCAATACAAGAGAGATCTACATATTGGTATGTTTTTTGTATTTTTGTACCGGATTTAGTTAGACAATTAATGCAAAAGGGCAGCCGGGTATGATTCCGGTTGCTCTTTTCATTTTTATCACCCTTATAGCCAGCCTGTTATTCCGGCACGATTTGACTCACACGCATTTTTGAATTAGTTTTAGGGTCACATTAAAAAATAAATGCTTTACTTTGATCCCTCTAATCGCAAAGTACCAACTTTGTAAAAAATAATTGCTTATGTCTTTGAAGAGTAAAACCTCTGATTTGAAGAAACGCATGCAGGGAGCGCTTCAGGGAGGTGGCGACAAGGCCATCCAGAAGCAGGTAGCCATGGGTAAGATGACTGCACGAGAAAGAATCCTGGCACTCCTTGACAAAAATTCATTCCATGAATATGATCTTTTCGTGGAACATGCCGGTAAGGATTTCAATATGGACAAGAAATATCTTCCCGGCGATGGAGTGATCACCGGCATTGGTTCCATAGGAGGACATCCGATATGCATTTACGCTCAGGATTTCACTGTTGCAGGTGGATCACTGGGGTACATGCACGCAAAGAAGATTACCAAGATCATGGATCACGCGATGAAACTTAAAGTTCCGATCATTGGCATCAATGATTCGGGAGGAGCCCGCATACAGGAAGGCGTTAACTCCCTGGCCGGTTATGGTGAGATTTTCTTCCGTAACACACAGGCCTCCGGTGTTATCCCTCAGATATCCGTAATATTAGGCCCCTGTGCCGGTGGAGCGGTTTATTCACCTGCACTCACAGATTTCGTATTCGTAGTGGATAAAATCTCCAAGATGTTTATCACCGGCCCTGAGGTTATCCGAACTGTTCTGGGCGAGGAAATCAGCATGGAAGACCTTGGTGGGGCGAAGGTTCAGGCTGAAAAGTCAGGAAATGCCCATTTTTATGCTGAAAGCGAGCAGGAGGCATTTGATCAGGTGAAAAGCCTGATGAGCTACATCCCCTGGAATAACAAAAAAACAGCGGATAAATTCCCTAAAAAACCACCGATTACCAAGGATTATAAGATCGATGATATATTCCCGACCAATCCGAAACAGCCATATGATATCAGGAATATTATAAGATCTATTACTGATGGATCAGATTTTCTGGAAGTATCCGAACGCTTTGCTGCCAATATTGTAATCGGTTTCGGCCGCATGAATGGCGAAACCGTTGGATTTGTGGCGAATCAGCCGTTGGTGCTTGCCGGTGTGCTTGATGTGGATTCATCCAATAAAGCAGGCCGTTTCATCCGCTTCTGCGACTCCTTTAATATTCCGCTGGTAACGCTTGTTGACCTGCCGGGCTATTTGCCGGGTGTGGATCAGGAGCATGCCGGTGTGATCCGCCATGGTGCCAAAATTCTTTATTCATACAGTGAGGCCACTGTTCCAAAAATCACTGTGATACTGCGTAAAGCATACGGCGGAGGATACATTGCCATGTGTTCAAACCATCTGCGTGCCGACTTCGTGTTTGCATGGCCCACGGCTGAAATAGCTGTAATGGGGCCTGAGGGCGCAGCCAATATCATCTTCCGAAAGGAGATAAAAGAGGCTGAAGACCCTGATGCAGTGAGAAAACAGAAGATACAGGAATACAAGAAGAAATTTGCCAATCCATATGTAGCTGCTGCTTTTGGCTATGTGGACGCTGTTATTGAACCGGAGGAAACACGTAAGTTCGTGAACCATGCCCTTGAAATTTCCAAGGATAAGTCGGAAGTGCCCCCGGAAAAGAAACACGGAATTCCACCTTTTTAAAACCGTAGCACCATGAAGCAACCTAAGTTTAGCAAGAATCTTGAATCTATCAATATTGACATGACCGAATACCGGACCATGCTCACTACTAAATTCAAAGAACGTAAGCCTTACGTTAAGCCCGACCCCAGGAAGCTTACAGCATTCATCCCCGGAACCATCCGAAGGATATATATTAATGAAGGCAAACGGGTAAAAAAGGGTGATCGCTTACTGGTACTGGAAGCCATGAAGATGCGGAATTATATTCGTGCACCTTTTAAGGGTAAAATAAAAAGCATCAATGTGGAAATTTCAGAAGTCGTTAGCAAAGATAAGGTTCTGATCGAATTTGAATAAATTATCCTTTTCATATAACAAAACGCACCAGGGCAAAAGTCCTGGTGCTTTTTTTTGCACGAGCATAAAATAATCCAGGAAATCTTTTTTGTATTAACAAATGATTTTCCCGTTTTGTGCATTGCATGACTCACTTTTAAATTTTCATGTTGAGTAAGCGGGATTGTAATCCTGTTGAATTCTGTACTTTAGTGTTAACCTGCCTTGTAGCGTGGCAATACACTTTTCAGTTGACGGATTCCTTTCATTGCATTTTAGGCTTTTGCCGGGGACTGTTCCATCTTGTTGTTCTTCCACCTGATGCGGATCATGTTCGTTTCATCCCGGTCAATTACACACTGTATCATCCAGTGAGGTGACGGATATCTTGCATTAAGGCTCCGGGGGAAAATACGTGCCGGTTTTCCAACTCATATATCTGAAATTTAAGTGATCCTGCGCATGTGAAATTTAACGGAAAATACATGCAAGGGTTTTAATTCTGTTCTTATTCTTGTTTTCTTCTTAACTTCTCCCTATTAACTTAGAACGAAACAAGAA
>CAYZDA010000025.1:0-12137 GCA_964477095.1 uncultured Bacteroidales bacterium
CGGGAAGTAAGCCTGATTCCCTTTGCTGCCAGAAAGAAAACCGGAGCTTGCGGACCAGGCTGATTCTATAGTAAACCTACTATTATCATATAAACTAAAACCGTAAAATCATGAGCAAGCTTAAAAAAGGATTATTTGGCGGACTTTCTGGTAAGATCGGAAAGCTGGTTTTTGGAACCTGGAAAGGTATCAGTTATCTGCGTTCTCTGCCGGTTTCATACAACAACCCAAAAACACCGGCACAATTAAGGCAACGATCCATTTTTACAATCACCATGGACTTTCTGCGTCCGTTAAAAGACTTTGTCAAATTTAGCTACCGGGAATCTGCCGTGAACATGACGGAGTTTAATAAAGCCATGTCGTGGAACATGAAAAATGCCTTTAGTGGTGAGGGCACTAACGTTCAATTTGATTATGCTGCCGCAAGGGTGAGCCATGGCGATCTAACCACTGCTAAAAACCCTATGATAGAAAGCCTTAGCGGGAATACCGTAAAGGTGACCTGGGTAGATAATTCAGGAGAGGGTTCAGCCGGCAAATCAGACAGATTATTGTTGCTGGCGTACAACGCTGTAAAAAAACAGGCCACATGGATAACCCACGGCATTTATCGAGCAACAGGACAGGCCGAAATTCAACTTCCGGATGATTATGCCGGTGATACCATTCATCTGTATCTTGCTTTTGCACGCCCGGATTATTCAAGCAGTTCCAACAGCAGCTACCTGGGAAGTATCAGTGTATAAAAACTGCCATCATTTCAGGAAATAAGAAGCCCAGGGATGGAGATTGAATCAGGATTTCGAGTTTTGCCTTCTTAATTTAATGCCAGGCAGGTACTCATAAACCATAACCACTATCAGCAGCATACTCATCAGGTAGATAAAATCCTCTGCGGGTATGGTCGTGATCCTGAAGGACAGATTTTCTGCATTATCATAGATTACAACCGGCATGGCTGTGAGTATGCCGTTTACGATCAGGAAAGGGACTACAGATACCATATACGACAGAAAAAAATGACTGAGCCAGCTACGATGAGCTTTCATAAGCAATTGCAGGATCAACAATAAGCCAGTGAGTAAACTTACAATGAATGTATAGGTTTTATCTGAAAAAGATACAGCAAGCAGAAAAAACAAAATGGCTAAAGCACCTGCCAGAAGTTTTGCAGCGGCCGGGTATTGAAAACCGGGCAGGAAATACTTCAGCACTGCATAAATAAACACACAGGCATAAGGAATAATGATAAAGAAAAGCCACTCTTCCAGTGGGAGTCCGGCAAGAAAAACACCCAGCACATAATCATGGTTAAAATGCCAGATGTTATTATGTGTAAACCAGATATCCCAGGGAATAAATATTAGCATCATAAATAAAATACCGCTAAATAATGCCGGCCATTTCCCCCGGAAATATATTTTTGGCTCAAAACTCCTGATCAAAGGAACCAGTATGCTTCCGGCAAGGAGAATTAGATAAGTCCATTTTTCCATCAGAAAAAACTTGTTGCATTTCTTACATAGGATTTAAACAGCAGGATAATTTTCATATAATCAGGCACCCGGTATCTTTCGTTCATAATATTTCCGGCTTCGGTATTCCTGATTTTGCGAAATAACTGCAGATAGTAGCGATAGGCCAGGTAAACACCAAAACGGGCAGCAGGCTTTAACTTCACTATCCCCTGAAAGGCCTCATGGAAATCAAATTCTATTTCCGCTTCGATCTGTCTTTTCACTTCATTATTAAAATTTCTGAAATCAACCGCAGGGAAATAAACACGTCCCTTATCATAAAAATCATCTTTCATATCCCGCAGGAAATTCACCTTCTGAAACGCCTCGCCCAGCTTACGTGCCGGATATTTCAACGCTTCATACATTTCATTGTCGCCATCATAAAAAACCTTCAGGCACATTAGACCCACTACCTCCGCAGAGCCGTAGATGTAGGTTTTGATATTCTCTTCATCATAACGGCGATGGTTAAGGTCCATCTCCATGCTATCCAAAAAGGCATCAATAAGCATGGTTTCTATGCCGTATTTTTTTACCACCCATTGAAAGCTATGCAGCACAGGATTGGTACTCACGCCCTCCTCTATGGCCTGGTAGGTTTGTTTCCGGAATTCTTTGATCAGCTTTTGCTTATCATAATCGTGGAAGGTATCCACAATTTCGTCGGCAAAGCGTACAAAACCATAGATGGCGTAAATCCCGTCCCTGTATTTTTTGCCCAGCATCTTTGTTCCGAGCGAAAAGGACGTGCTGTAGTTAGAGGTCGTTATCCGGCTGATGTCAAGCGCATTTTTTTTATACAGTTCCATATTTTTTATTTATCCGTTCAGTTACTAATTTTGAACTAATCACTGCCATGGGCAACCCTGTGCCTGGCACGGTTGACGAACCCACATAAAATACGTTATCGTATTTCTCATCCCGGTTTGAAGGCCTGAAAGCCCCGATTTGATTCAGATCATGAGCCAGCCCCAGTCCGCTTCCCTGGTACAGGTTGAGAAAGTCTGCCCACTGCTCAGGATTCAGCACAGTTTTACTCACCAGCTTACTTTTGATGTCATAATTAACCCGTTCGGACAGGTCTTTGATCACATTGTCAGCTAACTGCTGCGTATCCCCCCAACCGGGTTTATGCCGTAGATCAGGCACCGGCACCAACACAAAGAGGTTTTCATGCCCCTCCGGCGCTGCATCCTTATTGAACTTCGAAATAGCATTGACGTAGTAATACGGTTTTTCAAGGCTTACATCATTCTTAAATATCTTATTGGCATATTCCTTAAAATTAGTCCCCAGGAAATAATTGTGATGGTCAATGTTATCAATTTTTCCTTTTACCCCCAGATACATGGTAAAAGGGGCCAGTGTCCACTTTCGCTTATCCAGCTTTTCCTTCCGGTATTTTTTTCGCTTAAAAACCTGCCCCCGGAATGCGGCCGCATCGGCATTAATAATGAAATCATCGGCCTGCCATTCTTTTCCATTCTGATCTACCAGCGTTTTAACCCTTCTGCGGTTTTCATGATAACCCACAATTTCAGTGTTATAATGAATCGCAACATTTTCCTTTTCCAGCTCATCCACCAGGCCTTCCACTATCTTATACATGCCGCCTTCCACGTTGTGATAACCATCATGAACCATCTCGGTGTAGGAAAGCAGGCTGTAAACGGCAGGTGTATCAAAGGGTGTTGCACCCAGGAAAAATGCCACCAGTGAAAATATTTGTTTTACTTCTTCGGATTCAAAATAACGATCCAGCTCCTGCCATACAGTTCGCACCATCTTTGGTGCATGACCCCATGGAACTTTTGCCAGGGTGAGCAAATAATCCAGCATGCTGTCAAAGTTGCGCCTGATTACCAGGTCCACGCTGTCGTGGAAAAACCTTCCGGCAGAATCAAGGTAAGCGGTCATCTTTTTTTCAAAATCCGGTTCAATATCCCTGAATTCTTCCGCCAGTTTTTTCAGATCACGGTAAATCACATATCTTTTCTCAGAAGAGGAAAAGTTGACCGTGTAGAGCGGGTCGAGTGGCACAAAACGGAAGGGAAGCTCGATATTGCAATCTTTTGCAAACTCATCAAACTCGTATGACATGCTGAAAAAAGACGGAGCCATATCAAAAGTGAATCCATCTTTTTTTAACTGATTGAGTCGACCACCCGGACGATCTACTTTTTCAAGCATCTCCACCCGGTAGCCACGTTTGGCCAGGCGCAACGCGGCTGTGAGGCCTCCAAGCCCGGTTCCGGTGATCAGTATTTTTCTATCCATTATTTAAAAACAGCTTTAAATAAATATTTGTTTTCACCACCCTGAAATATCAACATTATCTTAAAATGGTGAGTTTGATCAATTTCATTAAATTTGTCTGCATGGGAAGAAAAGCAATTATCATAGGAGCAGGGGCAGGTGGATTAGCCACGGCACTGCGACTTAAAAAAGAAGGCTGGGATGTGACCGTATTTGAATCGTCGGACGCGCCCGGAGGCAAAATCCGGGAAATTCATCATAAAGGCTTCCGCTTTGACACCGGACCTTCCCTGCTAACCTTGCCGCATCTGGTCAAAGACCTGTTCAGGCTTTACAACGAAAATCCGGATGACCATCTTTCCATGTATCGCCTGAAAAACATCACACGCTACTTTTTTGAAGACGGCACCCTGATCAACGCCTGGCAAAACCCGCTGGCCTTTGCTTCAGAAATCGAAGAAAAGACCGGTGAAAAAGCCCGGCATGTTATCCGTTATCTTGAAGATGCTGAAAAACTGTATGAACTCACCTCCAACACTTTTATCTTCAAGCCCTTTTCAACTTCCCGGATATTCAGTAAAGATTTTTTGAAAGCCGGCCTGCAATTCAGGAAACTGAATGCTTTTCAATCTATGCATCAAGTCAATGAACGTTATTTTTCCGATTCCCGCCTTATCAGGATATTTGACCGCTATGCCACTTATAATGGCTCCGACCCTTATCAAGCCCCAGGCACACTGGCCGTAATTTCCCATCTGGAACATAATACGGGAGCTTTTTTTCCTAAACAGGGTATGTATAGTTTTGTTCAATCTTTGTGTGATTTTGCTAAACATAAAGACATAACATTCTCATTTAATGATCCTGTGGAATCGATTATTTTCAAAAATAATACAGCTAAAGGGGTAATAGCAAGTTCCGGTGAGCATAATTCTGATATAGTGATCAGCAATGCAGATGTTTTCCACACCTGGGATAAATTACTAAAAGAAAAGGAGGTACCGGCAAAGCTGTTAAGGCAGGAGCGATCTTCTTCCGCTCTCATTTTTTATTGGGGGGTCAACGGGATCCATGAAAAAGCGGATGTTCATAATATTCTTTTTACAGAAAATTACCGCGAGGAATTCAGACACTTATTCAGTTTAAAAAACATTTATGATGACCCGACTGTTTACGTCTTCATTAGTTCAAAGGCAGTGAAAACAGATGCTCCCGATGGTATGGAAAACTGGTTTGTGATGATCAATGTTCCGGCTGATCACGGGCAAAAATGGGATGAAATGATAAAACGAGCCAGGGAAAACATCATCAGGAAAATAAACCGTATGCTGAATATCAAGATCGAACAAAAGATAGTTTTTGAAAAGATGCTGGATCCGCGCGGTATAGAGAAGAACACTTCATCATACCAGGGAGCCCTTTACGGAAACAGCTCCAACAGCAGGTTTTCGGCTTTCCTGCGCCAGTCCAATAAATCGTCGGTGAAAAACCTGTATTTCACCGGCGGAAGTGTACATCCGGGTGGAGGAATTCCTCTTTGTCTGGCTTCTGCTGCCATAACAGTTGATGCCATAAAAAAATCACATTCATGAACATGATTCACAAAATAAAGCCCGCTTATGCTATTGCTTTCCTGTTAATCATCTACCTGGTTGGTGTTGCCGGATTAAGTACCGGCGATTACCAGCAGTTGGTGCTCAGCCTCACTCCTGTTAATCTGCTGGTATCAGCAATGGTTCTTTTTCTGTATCACAAAAAGTGGAAAAGCAGGCACCTTGCGGCCTTCCTGATCGTTCTGGCGGGTGGGTTTCTGATAGAAGTCATCGGGGTGAAAAGCGGAATGATCTTCGGCAACTATCAATATGGCGGTACCCTGGGGCCAAAGCTGCTGGAAACGCCCCTGCTGATAGGGCTGAACTGGCTCATGCTGATCTATATGGTTTTCGCGCTGACCCGGTGGGGAAACATGAAGTTTGTGCCGCAGGTGGTCACAGCAGCTTTTCTGATGCTTGCCTATGACCTTATGCTGGAACCGGTAGCCATACAACTCGACTTCTGGAACTGGGGCGGGCAGGGAATCCCGGTACAGAATTACCTGGCCTGGTGGATCATTTCAGCTGTTTTTGTCAGCATATGGCGCTGGATGAAAATCCACATAGAAAACTCTGTGGCGGCAGGATTGTTTATTATACAATTTGCATTTTTCTTAATTTTAAATTTCACATTATAACATGGGTGTATTCTTCGCTATACTGATCATAGGTTTGTGGGGTGGACATCTGGCTTATATCCTCACTTCGGTTGAAGTGAGCCTTACAAACCCCTGGATGTATGTGCATGTTCTGATACAAACCTATCTCTACACAGGTTTATTCATCACCGGTCATGACGCCATGCACGGCACCGTTTCTTCAAACCGGACACTGAATGAAGCGCTGGGTAAGCTAGCTGTTTTTCTATTTGCAGGCCTTTCCTACCGTAAGCTGAAGAAAAATCACGGTGCCCATCATAGATATGTGGCCACAAAAAACGATCCCGATTACTACACCGGCAGGCAGAACTTTTTTATCTGGTGGGGAAGCTTCATGTGGCATTATCTTACTATCACCCAGATAATCATAATGGCTGTGCTTTATAACATTTTCGTGTGGGTGCTGAAAGTACCCGAACCGCGGGTAATTGTGTTTTGGGTTGTTCCGGCGGTTTTGGGCACGCTGCAGTTGTTTTACGTGGGCACCTACCATCCCCACAAGCGGCCGCACAAGGATAGTATGCAGCCACACAAAGCGCGTACGCAAAAGAAAAACCACCTGTGGGCCATGTTATCCTGTTATTTCTTCGGATATCACTGGGAGCACCATCAGTCACCACAGACACCCTGGTGGCAGCTGTATAAATCCAAATCCTGATGATAGAAGCCCGGCACATACCGCTTCATGTGAGATTTTTCAACTGGTACAGCCGCCGGATGATCAAGCGGCATTTCCGCGGCATACGTTTTCACAACCGCCCGGCAGCTACTGACAAGCCGCTGTTGATCATCGGGAACCATTTTAGCTGGTGGGACGGTTTTCTGGTGGTATATTACAATCTGCTGTTCTTCAAAAAGAAATTCCATGTTATGATGCTGGAAGAGCAGTTGTCGCGAAGGATGTTTTTGAATAAAGCCGGAGCCTTTTCCATCAAAAAAAACTCCCGATCATCCATACAATCGCTTCAGTACGCAGGGAAAATCATCAGTAATCCTGAAAACCTTTTGCTTATGTTCCCCCAGGGGGAGATACAGTCGCAGCACTTATGCAGCTTTAAATTCGGGAAAGGGTTAGATATCATATTGAACAATGCAGCCGGAAACCATGAACTATTTTTTTTGGCTAACCTCACTGAATATTACTCCGATAAAAAGCCTTCACTGGATGCCTGGTTTAAAAAGGTGAACATTCAGGGTAAAGACAGCAAAATGCTGGAATCGGAGTACAATAAATTCTACAACGAATGTGTGAATCATCAAAACCCGTTTTGATATGAACAGCTCCATGATCCGCCTCAGCCGGACTGCAGCATGCATGTTCTCCCTGATTAATGAAGGGATAGCATTAAAACCAAATACAGACAGATGAAAGTACTGGCAGGGATCATATTTGGATTTTTACTGATCAGGTTGCTGGTGAGTCTGGTGAATTATCTCTTTCCTACTCGCCTGCCCTCAAAAAAGACAGGTGATGAGCCACTTATTTCCATACTTATACCGGTAAGAAATGAAGAATTTAATATTGGAAAGCTGCTGATCCAGCTTGTAAACAGCAGCTATTCAAATTATGAAATCCTGGTTTATGATGATCATTCTACGGATTTGACCGGTGAGATAGTGAAAGAGCTGGGCCGCGGTTACAAAAACATCAGGCTGATAAATGGCCAAAAGCTGCCCGCCGGCTGGCTGGGTAAGAATCATGCCTGCCACCAGTTATCGCGAAAGGCCAGGGGCGACTATTTCCTTTTTTTAGATGCAGATGTTATGACAGAACCTGATTTGATAAGCGATTCCATAAGCTATTTGCGGAAACAACAGCTGGTGTTATTATCCATTTTTCCAAAGCAGCTGATGAAAAGCTTTGGTGAAAAAATTACAGTTCCGCTAATGAACTGGATACTTACAAGCCTCTTACCCCTGCCGCTGATTAAAGGCTCAGCTAACAGCTCACTGGCTGCAGCAAATGGCCAGTTCATGCTGTTTGAAGCTGCGAATTACAGAAAAAACAACTGGCATGAAGCTTTTAAAAATGATCCGGTGGAGGATATAAACATTATGAGAGCAGTGAAGCGCAGCAGGCTTCGCGGGCACACACTGCTTTCAAACGGGCAGGTAAGTTGCAGGATGTATAACAGCTATGAGGAAGCCATAAACGGCTTTTCAAAGAATATGCATGAGTTTTTTGGAAAGAGCTATATACTCATGTCAATGTTCTCACTGATCAGCAGCCTGGGATTTATACCTGTATTTATATCTGAAGGCGTAGCTGGTTTGGTGATATATCTTTTTCTTTCAATGCTGCTAAGACTGCTTACCAGCCTGGCCAGCCTGCAGAATCCATGGCAAAATATCCTGCTTTCCCCCTTACAGCAAATTGCGCTTCTGCATGTAAACTATCGTTCACTAATGAACAAAAAGCGCGGATATGGCGTTTGGAAAGACAGGAAAATAAACATACAACGCACATGATACAAAGGCATTATAACAGTATTTTCTTATTATTGTTACTGATGATGCTGCACGGCACATTATTTTCCCAAAGCCTGAAAACCTTTGAGGAAAACATCTATCGTGCCTACATATCTGATAACATGAAGCTGTGGGAGTCAAGTATGAAGAAGATGGAAAATGATGACCGCAGAAACAGTTCGGAGAAATTCCTTTTGCACCTCACTATAACTCAATACGGATATACCGGCTATTTAATCGGTACGGGCAGGGACGACGAGGCGGAAAAACTGCTAAACAAAACGGTTCGCAATGCTGAAAAATTAAAATCAACATCATATAAAGCTGAGGCCTATGCCCTGTTGGCCGGGCTAAATGGTTATGAGATCGGACTGGCTAAACACAAAGCGCCTTTCCTTGGCAAGAAAAGCCAGAAACTCACCGGCAAATCACTCGAACTAACCAGGATAAACCCCCTGGGCTGGATGGAGAAGGGCAATATTTATTATCACATGCCCGGCTTTTTCGGAGGAAGCTATGATAAAGCAAAAAACTATTATTCCAACGCTGTTATGTATTTTGATCAGACTCCTTATCTGCCTGCATGGCTAAAACTGAATGCCCTGGTTTGGCTGGCAAAAACACATGAAGCTAACGGGAATTTTGAAGAAGCCGCCAGCACCTATCGAAAAGCCCTGAAAATCGAACCTGAATTCAACTGGGTGAAAAATGAACTCTATCCCGGGCTTCAGAAAAAAATGTAGCCGCATTACACCACCAGCAATTCCCCGCTTTTTTTAGTACGGCCACTTGCTATGACCTAAGGATATTTCCCCTGGGTTTGCTGAACGAAAGCCGGCGATAGCTGTTTATTCTATGACATACCGGAAAAACCGGTTTAACTCAGTTATTAACTTAAAAACTAAATAACATGAAATTCAACAAATTATTGATCTATTTTATGGCATTGGCTTTGATCGGATTCACAGCCTGTAATGATGATGACGATGCCGAAACAGGCTCCGTAAGAGTAGAAATTACTGATGCTCCTGTTGATGACGCGGAAGTTGAAAGCGTTTTTGTTACCGTGGCCGATATCCGTATTGACGGTGAATCACTGGATGGATTTGAAAAAACCACTATTAATTTAATGGCTTATCAGCAAGGAAATACCAAACTATTAACCACATCGGATCTTGAGGCAAAGTCATACGGAAGTATGACATTTATTCTTGATTATGATGAGCGGGAAAACGGTACTTCACCCGGATGCTTTTTGGAGAAAACTGACGGGACAAAGCATAAACTGACTTCAACATCCAGCGAAATCAACATCCTTGACGGCTTTACCATCAATGAGGATATGCAAACCGATCTGGTGGTTGATTTTGACCTGAGAAAAACGGTGAAACGTGAGCAGGGTGGTAATGATGAATATGATTTTGTGGCAGAAGGCCATATGTCCACTGGCATCAGAATTGAAGACAAAAGTAAAACCGGTGTTATTTCCGGAAGCTGTAATGATGATGTTACCGGCAGCGACAGGATTATCGCGTACGCTTACCACAAAGGTGACTATGAGATGGCAACGGAGACTAATGGTTCCGCGGAAACCGGACTGAAATTTCATAACGCGGTTACCAGTAGCGAAGTTGATTCCCATAACAACTATGAGCTGCACTTTCTCAATCAGGGAGAATATGAAGTAGTATTCGCAACCTACCAGCGTGATCCGGCCACAGGACAACTGGAGCTTACCGGCACACTGCTGGTGAATTCTCAGGATAATCTAAACTCGGTAATGGTGGATGCCACAGTTACAACTACAGTTAATGTGGATGCAACCGGGCTGCTTCCGCTGTAAAAATTGTAATTTATGAGATTTACAGGCCATCTTCAGCTATTGAGGATGGCCTTTGCTATTTCAGCCGCCTCATATAAATCAATTTTTCAGAGCAGTTTGCAGATCACAGCCCGCTTGTCAAAATCACTTATCTTTGAAAACCAAAGCGGACACTATGAGGAAAGAAAAAGACTTCCTGGGAGAAAAAGAAATACCGGAAGATGCTTTGTATGGGATACATGCATTACGCGCGGCGGAGAATTTCCCCGGCAACAGCAGGTTTAGCCAGGCATGGTACAAAGCTACAGGTCTGACGAAGCTGGCCTGCTATCTGACATACAAGAAATTCAGGGATGCGATTAAAACGAAGTATCCAGATGGGGACATACCGCTGAAACTGATGGAACCACCGCAGATGGATGCCCTGGCAGAAGCGGCCACCGAAGTATCGGAAGGCAGGCATTTTGATCATTTCATTGTTCCGGCAGTTTCGGGTGGTGCAGGCACCAGCATCAACATGAATATCAATGAGATCATCACCAATCGTACTTTGCAGAAGCTGAGCCATAAACCCGGGGATTATGCAAGGATTGATCCGGTGGAGCATGCCAATGTTTATCAGTCAACGAATGATGTGATTCCCACAGCTTTGAAAGTTGCCGTAACCGCACTGCTGGATCAGCTGGAAGAAAGCATCAACGCGCTGAGGGAGCGCATAGAAAAGCTTGAGGGGAAGCACCGAAATGATGTTAAAATCGGATATACCCAGATGCAGGAAGCAGTGCCCACCTCTTTTGGCAAGGTATTTTCCAATTACAGCGAGGCTCTTTCACGCGACTGGTGGCGGGTTTCGCGCTGCTTTGAGCGCATCAAGGTGGTGAATCTGGGTGGCAGTGCCATAGGGACAGGCATCACTGTGCCTCAGTTTTTTCTGATGGAAGTGGTGAATGAGCTGCGAAAGCTCACCGGTAAGCCTTTCACGCGCAGCGAAAACATGACCGATGCCACCAGCAATCTGGATGTATTCGTGGAAGTGCATGCCATCATGAAATCTCATGCCGTGAACCTGGAGAAAATGACCGCTGACCTGCGATTGATGAGTGCTGATATTTTCGGTAGCCGCGACATTGAACTACCCGAAAAACAAGCCGGTAGCTCCATAATGCCCGGTAAGGTCAACCCGGTTATCCCCGAATTCGTGATCAGCAGCGCGCATAAGGTATATGCCAATGATATGCTGGTGAGTAATCTGGCCGGGCAGGGCTGCCTCGACCTGAATGCTTATCTGCCGGTTATCGGCAATGCCGTGATCGAAAGTCTTGAACTCTTGATTGCCGCAAACCGGAGCATCAGGGAGAATCTCCTGGACGGCATAAAAGTGAATGTGAAGAATGCAAGGGATAAGCTATACCATAGTCCGGCGGTGGTTACCGCGTTGCTGCCCCACACGGGCTATCATAAAGCCGGTGAGCTGGCAACACTGATGAAGAAAAAAAGCATAGATATTTTTGAAGCTAATAAACAACTTGATATAATTAATGAGGATAAACTCCATGAGCTCATGAAACCGGAAAACCTGACGAAGACGGGGTTTCGGCTTGGGGAGCTCCAGATGTAAGGTTTTCCCGCCGTCACGCTATCGCGTTCTGGCGGGACAGGGAGGTTTAAGGTTTAGAACATTAGCTTTGAGTCCACTCCTAACATTCTGATTGGTTAAAGAGCTTGAAAACAAACCTTATCAGCCTAATACACAAGCCTGATTTTCAACATTTTCCCTTGAAAGACAGAGGGTAAAAAAACATTGGAAATTTTTTGG
>CAYZDA010000025.1:12237-44612 GCA_964477095.1 uncultured Bacteroidales bacterium
GGTGGACTCAACTTTGAACATTGAACATTAAATTGATTTCATATGAAAGGTAAAGAAAGTAAACCACATATAGGAATATTTGGCAGAAGGAATTTCGGGAAAAGTTCGCTGATCAATTCGCTGGCAGGTCAGGAGATCGCCATTGTGTCTGATTACGCGGGCACGACTACAGACCCGGTGAAGAAGTCGATGGAGATAACGGGCGTGGGGCCTGTGGTTCTGGTGGATACTGCCGGCATAGATGACAGTGGCGAACTGGGAAAGAAGCGTGTACTGAAGTCAAAAGCAATATTGAAGCAGATTGACTTCGCTATCCTGGTGATCACGGGCAATAGCTTTGGAAAACCTGAAGAAGACCTGGTGGTGGCATTTAAAGATCATAACATCCCCTACCTGATCCTTCATAACAAAAGTGATGAGCAAAAGCTGAACAGTGGGCTGCAGGAGCAACTGCGTGAAAGGCTGGGCAAAACAGCCCTGGAATATTCCGCCATTCAACATACAGGGCGGGAAGAGCTGATACGGCTGATCCGAAATGAGATGCCCGAATCGGCTTATAAATCCAGGACTTTGCTGGGCGACTTGCTCAGCTATGGTGATCTGGTACTGCTGATCACACCCATTGACATTGAAGCACCCGAGGGACGGCTGATACTGCCGCAGGTGCAGGCCATCCGCGATATCCTGGATAATGACTGCACGGCGGTGGTGGTGAAGGAACGCGAAGTGGACAGCCTGCTGAGTAAGCTGCAACCTGAACCGGCACTGGCGGTTACCGACAGCCAGGTTTTCCTGAAAGCCTCGGCTTCCGTGCCGGATCATATCCCGCTCACAAGCTTCAGCATTATGCTGGCCCGCTACAAAGGCGATTTTGAAAATTACCTGAATGGCACTCCCCAGTTGTCGAAGCTGCAGGACGGCGACCGGCTGCTGATATTGGAATCATGCACCCATCACGTTTCCTGTGATGACATTGGCAGGGTGAAGATACCACGCTGGATCAGCAATTTTTCCGGGAAGAGGCTGGAATACGATGTAGTGTCGGGTTTGAATGACCTGCCGCGGGATATACACGATTACGCCATGGTGGTGCAATGCGGTGGCTGTGTACTCACTCAAAAACAGATTACCGGCAGATTAAAACCTGCTGTGGATGCCGGTATCCCGGTTACCAATTATGGCATGGCCATCGCCTATATCCACGGCATTTATGAACGCGCCGTGGCGCCTTTCACCGGCAAGCCGAAAGACAGCCTGGATTATTTGTAGGTGATTTATCAGCGATTTTTTGAGAAGTCGAATGAATAGCTTACAATTAGATTCACAAACATTCCATAAAAATAATCCGTAAGCACATGAGGTTCTCTTGTATGCCTGGCAATCCCTATCAGTGCCATCTCAAAGTTGAAACGTTTATACTCCTGCCCAAAGAATACACCCAACTGGTAAGGATAATTCGCTCTGTATTCTAAAAAATCGGCAAATAATAATGATGCATCCAGGCCAAGATTCATAGGCTTATCACCTATAATGTGCAGTAATTCATATGCAACCTGAATGGAAATAGTAGAAGCCCTGCCATAACCAAAAGTAGCATGTTTTTCCCAGTAATAAGTCTTAAAAAGATAGTTTAGCCGGGTTTTGAACGCGAGTCTCGTGGCTGGATTCTCCAAAACCAGGCCGCCCAATCCCCCTATTCCTATTAGGTCATATTTCAATTTCGGTGTGAAAATAATTCCCACCTCAGGCTTTAATTGGTAGCGGCTTAAATGGTTATCCTGCGCGGTACTATTTAGCATGAAAGCAAAAGTCAACGCTAAGAATAACAACAGTCTTTTTTTCTTCCTTCTTTTCATCATTGGGATTTCATTTAATAGTGGGAATCCTTTTTGAAAAAGAATTCCCACTATTATTAGATATATTTCTTACTGATTCTGAAAGATCTTCACGCTACTTGCGACAAAATAATTACCATTTCCAACACTAATCTCTGTGGCAGGAAAAATTTCATAAAAATGAGAACCGTATTTCGTTCTATACTTTAATTCCCACGTACCGTTTATAGTTACTTCTTTCTTGAAAGGCACCACCAGTCCCATTCGTAGACTACTACAGTCACGAAACTGCTTAACAACCCAGATATATCTGATATTGTAGAGAGAGAGAGAGAGAGAGAAACAGTTTGTCTTGTCGTTAAGTAAAAAGATTCACTGTACGTCCAGTAAGAATCTCTATACATCCTATAGAAATCAAGTATTAAGCTGCAATTATTAGCCTGCCGATATAGGTTATTTAATAATTTCACCTTTTTCTATATAGTTAATACAGCTTCAAACTTACGTAAATATTATTAATCAAACCAACTAATTAAAGTTTTTTTATCCATTATTTTTTTAATTTAATCTACTATTCTTTAGCACTAATGCTTTCATTGAAAATACAATATATAAATTTACCAGGCATTTATATGTTACTAATATTGTTTTGTGTCATTTATTTATATTTACCATTCAGCAGCTATTCATTTATATAAAGATGGGCAAACTGCTGTTACTGTATCATAAAGATTTCGAACATCAGCATGATGGCGTATTCATAGGATACGGCATCAAAATAAACATCGGAAATACTTTTAACAATAAAGGGTTGTTCTTCCCGGACTTTAAGCATTTCAGTGGAAACCAAACTATACTTATAGAAACTTAGCTGGCGATAAGGGAAATAAGATGTGACACAGCAGTAACACTTAAAAAAATGCCACTCCTACGGAGGTTATCCAGGCTTTAAATAAATGCTCGTTACTATAAATATTGCTGTTCCTGACGGTATCATAAACGTTGAAGGCAGCCCCTGCAGCCCGGCGTAGGCGGAAATCCCGGTGAATGCGAAGGGATGCTGCCGCGCCGGGGCAGAGCGACCAGCGGAAGCTACTGCTCCCGGCTTGCGGCAGCACACTGAGCAGAGCCGGATTGGAGCCGCAGACGGACAGCCTGCCGTGGCAGGCACAGCGGGAGGGACAGGCAGGCGCAGCTGCCCTGATAAAATCAATTATTATCAGCGCTGCTTTAGCTGTGAGAGCTTTTGTATGTATTGGGCAGCCATATCTTCACGGCCCATCTGACGATAGGTGACTATGAGGTTGCGATAGGCATTTTCACTGCCGGGATCGATTTCGATAGCTTTTTTAAAGTATTTTACGGCCTGGGGGTAATTCCGTTCGCGGGCAAATACAATGCCGAGATTTTGTACTGTATTGTAATTGTGGGGATTTAACTCCAGGGCCTTTAACAGGTATGCTTTCGCCAGTTCCATATTGCCCAGGTGCTGCCCGTAAATTCCGCCCAGCTCGCGGTAGGCTGCAGCATAGGTACGATCACGGTCTATGATGCTCTGGAGCATGCTTACGGCTTTATGAATACTATCGGCTTGCTGGTAGGTGAGCGCCAGGTCATACCGGACATCGTTATCGCCCGGATTATCTTCCAGAATGCGCTTGCCGGCGCGTATGGAAATATCATTTTTGCCCTTAACACGTGTTTTCTGCAACAGATGGTGCAGGTTGTTATATGCTTTGGCGTGGCCTTTTTTCCTGTCGAGGATGTAATCATAAATTTGGTAAGCTTCCTCATACATCTCACGATCCAGGTAGTTTTGCCCCAGCAAAATGCCACCTTGCAGATTACCCGGATGAATTCCCAGGCCGCGTTTCAGGTATTTTTCGCTAAGCAGAAGCAGGGAATCGCGGATGGCCTCATTGCCGGGCTTCATGGCTTCTTCATGTAGTTTGCCACCGGCCGAGATATTAACTTTTGTGCTGCCTTTGCTGGTTTGCACATCGGTGGTAAACAAGGTGAGGTCATCTTTCCAGGCCAGGTTGCGCATAACGGTTTTGGCACTGCCTGCCAGCATCACGAGTATTACAAGAAAGATAACAAGCCGCTTATATATTAAGCGGTTCCGGATGGCGCGCCGCAAAGTTTGATTGAAAAACCAGCCCAGGATAATCACAAAACCCAGTGATGGCATAAAGATGAAGCGCTCGTTCATGAAGGTGCCGATGTTGAACAGCAGGTTGGAGGAAACCGAAAAGGTGATCATGAAAAAGAGTACACCAAAGGCAATCACATCCCGCCGCCAGATGCGGATAACGGCAAAAAAGAACAGGCCAAGCCATATCAGCAGTGATATAATAACCAACGGATGGCTGAAATCCACAAGGTTGATGTGATAGGGGTAATAATCGTGGGTGAGCGGATGGGGAAAGAACATCAGCCTGAGGTAAATGAGCCAGGTATAAAAAACCGTGGCATAACGCTCGCTGGTGGTGGCATCGACAAACGGATCGTTGAGCAGCAACACTTCCTCCACTTCGTTGGTCCAGAATCCGAGGGCATTGTAACGCAGCAGCAACCATGCGACAGCACATAGCAGCAAGGGAATAACGGTAATGAGATACTGTTTGATATTTTCCTTTCGAAAAACAAGCAGCATAAGCGGCACCACAGCTATCACGGTGGCTGCATTTTCCTTGGACAGTATGCCAAGAAAGTAACTGAGTGCGGCCAAAACCATGTAGTGCCCTTTCCTGGTGTCGATATACTTAAGTATCATCCACAGTGTGATAACGGCTCCCAGCATGGCCATGATCTCATCACGCCCTTTGATGTTGGCCACGGCCTCGGTATGGATTGGATGTGCCGCAAAAAGAGCTGTTGCTATGAACGGCAGTGTGAGGTACCAGGGTTTCTGATACTGGAATTTGAACATATGGCGAAGCAGGAAGAACACTGCGATGACCAGGAAACCATATAGTAATATATTAACCAGGTGACTGATGAAGGGACTCTTGCCAAAAAAATGATACTCAATGGCAAAAGTAGTGAGAGAAAGTGGCCGGTATCGCCCGCCGGGCAGTAGTTTTTCAGGATTATCCAAAAACCCTGACATGGCATCAGAGTTCCAGATATCATCAATTCCCTGCAAACCCTGTTTGGTGAATTTGTTTTCGGTGATCACCATGGTGTCGTCCAGGGCATAATCAAAACCTATGGTATTGATATACAGGGCTACGGCCAGAAAAAACAAAATACCGGCCTGCAACAGCACCGGTGATTCAAGATATGCCTGTTCCTGCTTTTTGTTGATGAATTTTCTCATGGATCATGCATTTAGCCTGCTGCTTTCAGGGTCAAAAATCGAATATTTCGGGTGATTATCCAAATTTTTATTCAAAGTCGGGATACAGGAGGTATTTTTTTCTGATAACTAAAAATTCCTCAAGCTCCTGCTGCCATGATTCTCTGATTTGTTTTTCCGTCCATCCCTGTTCTATCTTGTTGCGGAGTTTATTATTTCCACTAAGTTTATAAAAGAATGACCTGAAGTAATCATCACCTGCATTCAGTCGGCTGTATGAATCTATGAGCCACTGCAGATGCAGTTTTTTTTGATCACGTAACGCCATTGCAGTATCGCGCAGATCCCATCCGCGGCATTTGGTGCCTTCGTGCTTGGGGTGTTTGCTCACACCGGGAATGGATCGTGGGGTAAAATATATCATACCCGTATCTAAGCGGGGGTGGCCCACCACCTGAAAAGGCATATCGGTTCCCCTGCCTATGCTCATCACTGTGCCTTCAAACAATCCCAGTGAGGGGTACAGATATATTGATTTCATATTGGGCAGGTTTGGAGAGGGGGCTACCGGGAGAAGGTAATGATCATTATGATCGTAATTTTCTACCGGGATCACTTTAAGTTCCACCTTCATATTGTTTTCCAGCCAGCCTTCACCATTTATCATTCGGGCAAATTCGCCCGGTGTCATTCCATGCACCAGTGGCACAGGATGCATTCCGATAAATGAGCTATACTGAGGTTCAAGGACAGGTCCGTCAATATAGTGGCCATTGGGGTTGGGCCTGTCGAGCACCATAAATTCAATGCCCATCTCCGCGCAGCGTTCCATCACGTAATGCATGGTGGAGATATAGGTGTAAAAACGCACTCCTACATCCTGGATATCGAATATCACGATATCAATTCCGGCCAGGTCGTCTGTGGTTGGTTTGCGGTTGCTGCCATACAGGCTAATGATACGAACACCGGTTTTTTTATCAGTGCCGCTTTGCACATGCTCACCGGCTTCCGCTTCCCCTCTGAACCCGTGTTCGGGTGCCAGCACGCGTTCCACATCTATACCAGCTGCCAGAAGGGTGTCCAAAAGATGTATCTCATTAATCCGGCTGGTGGGATTAGCCACAAGAGCTGCTTTTTTATTTCGCAGATACGGAATATATGCTCCTGTATTGTAGGCGGCAGGCAAGATTTGTGGCTCTTTAATCAGGCTGTCTGACGAAGGTGATTGACGGTCTGCTTCTGTACTGCCATTACATGCAGGCGCTAACACCATAATCACCGGGAAAAGAATTAATACTGCTGACAAATAAACCAAATACTTCTTCATAGTGTTTTTTATTGATCGTGAAAAGACCTAATTTAGCGGGCGGAATAATGGTTGCCCGCTTGTGACCAAACAAAGATAGTAAAATTGAACTTTGAACGATATATAGCATATCGAATCCTTCAGAAAGACCGGAAAAACTTTTCCCGTCCGGTAGTATCTATATCAGTGATAGCAGTAGCGCTGGGAATAGCCATTATGCTCATTGCCGTATCGGTGGTTACTGGTTTTCAAGAGACTGTGACTGATAAGATCACAGGGTTCACCTCTCATATCCGGGTGATGAGCTATGACAACAACCGCTCCTGGGAGATACGTCCGGTTTCAAAGGACCAGAGCTTTGTGCAAGAGCTGAAAGCCGATGAGGGAGTCAGGCACATTCAGGTGTACGGGCTTAAAGCAGGAATAATGAAGCATGACGACCAGATTCTGGGCACCATTCTAAAAGGTGTGGGCGAAGATCACAGGCGCGAATTCATGTCAGAAAATATCAAAAAAGGCTATATGCCTGAATATAGCGACAGCATAACTTCAAAGGAAATAGTGATCTCGGATTATCATGCCAGAAAGCTTCGGCTGGATACCGGCATGAAGGTATTGATGTATTTCATTCAGGATCCGCCCAGATACCGCCCGTTTACCATTGCAGGGATTTATAACACCGGGATGGAAGAAATGGATCAGCGTTTTGTAATCTGCGATATCAGGCAAATACAAAAACTTAATGACTGGGATGAGGATCAGGTGGCAGGATTTGAGATTTTTCTGAATGATTTCGATGATTTGGAGGAATATACTGCCATGGTGTATGAAAATACCAGTTTCGATCTGAAAGTGGAAAACATCAGGACCTTGCATCCGCAAATTATGGACTGGCTGAATATGCTAAACACGAATGTTTACATCATACTGGTGTTGATGTTAATTGTTTCAGCCATCACCATGGTTTCCACTCTGCTGATTCTTATCCTTGAAAAAACGATTATGATAGGAATAATGAAAGCCATGGGCAGTAAAAACAAAAGTATACGGAAAATATTTCTTTACAATGCTGTCTATATTATTGGAAAAGGAATTTTGTGGGGAAATATTTTCGGAATCGGAATTTTATTAGTCCAAAAACTTACAGGCGCAGTATCCCTTGATGAGAGCACCTATTATATGGCAACTGTCCCTGTCAATATAAACCTTATCTATATTTTACTTATTAATATTGTAACGATATTCATATGTATTCTATTTATGATTTTCCCTTCATACCTTATTACCCGTATTACTCCCATTAATGCCATCCGTTTTGAATAAAACATGGCTTTTTTTTGAGTAAAATCCTGAAAGCTTCAACAAAAGCTTATATCTGAATGTTCTTATATATTTATACTGCATTCATAAGTTACATGCAGGCAACATTTTTTTGGCAAATAAATTTTGTGCTGAAAGCAATTTTTCATAAATTTGTGGCACGCAGAAATGAAAGTTTAACAAAAAACACATATATGGAGCAGCTATTATCCTATTTTCTCATTTATTTTCAGCATTTTACGTATTCACCTAACCCTTATGTCTCAATACATTTATCGAATGACCGGTAAAGTATTGTATGAATAATTATGAAAAAACTAACCTCTAAAAACAAAAACAAATATGGAAAAATTCAACTTTTGGAAAAAGCTGAGCATAATGCTGGCTTTAATGATTGCCATGAGCCTTTCAGGGTGGTCTCAGTGTAGTTATACACTGAAAATGTCCGACTCTTACGGTGATGGTTGGAATGGCAACACGATGGATGTACTTGTAAATGGTGTCGTTGTTATTGACAGTGTTGAGTTACAGTCAGGTAGCGAAGGCGACACAAGCTTCACCGTAAATTCTGGTGATAGCATCACTACAATTTGGAATGGAGGGGGTTCATTTGGCTATGAAACATCCTACGAAATATTGGATGCTACAGGGGCTGTAGTAGGTTCTGGAGCTGAAAGCAATATTTCTACACCGATTATAGCCTTTTGCCCAACCTGTCCTGCTCCTACTGGTGTAGCCGTATCTAGCGTTACAGGTAATTCTGCAGTAATAAGCTGGACTACAGGAGGTGCAACCAACTGGAACCTTGAGTACGGACCTTCGGGATTTAGCCCCGGAAGTGGCACTTTAATTACGGATGTAACTAATCCGTATACCATTACTAATCTGTTTGCAGGCATGAATTACGATGTATATGTACAGGATTCATGTGCGGTGGGAGATGTGAGTACCTGGGCAGGCCCGGTTTCCTTCTCAACCCTATTCTCAGGTTGTGCGAATGGGGTCTTATTTCCGGTATTTACAGAGAGCTGGGAAAACGGCCAGGGCGGCTGGAGTGGCGATATTGGCACATCAAATGCAATGTGGCGACTCAACTCCGGTACAACTGTCTCATCGTCAACAGGACCTGACGGAGCTCATGATGGTAATCAATATATATATTTCGAGTCAAGCTCAGCCGGGACTGCTGCTATGGTTTCCCCGGCGATCGACTTAACTGCTGGAAATGAAGCTGCTATTTTGAGCTGGTATATGCACGCTTATGGTTCTGATATACCCGGGTCAACATTCAACATCAGCGTTGGCACAAGCCCAACGGGGCCATTCGCAACTGTTTACTCCAACACATTTACCTCTGAATTACAGTCCAACGACAGTGATCCCTATATTAAGGATTCGACATACTTATCGAATTATATTGGGCAGATAATTTATGTGGAATTTGAATATACAGCACCTTCGAGCTATCAGGCAGACTTTGCTATTGACATGATTGAGATTGCTTCCTGTATTTCCTGTTTTCCTCCCACTAACCTTTCCGTCTCCAACATCATGGACAATTCAGTAGAACTCGACTGGACCACAGGCGGAGCATCTACCTGGGTGGTTGAATATGGCGCCCCCGGATTTACGCCGGGCACCGGCACCACTGAAGTTGCAAACACTAAGCCCCATACCCTTTCAGGATTGTCACAGGCCACCGAGTATGAGTTCTATGTAAGGGATGCTTGTGGTGCCGGAGATACCAGTATGCGTGCCGGACCTCACTTCTTTGCCACCTCTGCACCGTCTCTTTCCGGAGTATACACCATTGGCGATACTACAGGAGGGGCAACATATGATTTCCCATCCTTTACAGAAGCAGCCCAACATCTAAAATATGGCGGTGTTTCAGGACCCGTTACCTTTAATGTAGCTACCGGAACTTACACCGAGCAGGTAAGGATTGATTCGATTCCCGGTGCAAGTGCCACCAATACCGTTACATTCCAATCCACCAGCGGCGACAGTACGGATGTAATCCTTCAATATGGTGCACTGTCTGACCAGGACAATTATGTTATGAAGCTTAATAATGCTGATTACGTCACAGTGCAGGATATGACCATCCGTGCCACCGGCACTAGTGATGGATACTCTGTTGTGTTGGATAATAATCCGCAGTATATTACTCTTAAAAATAATATCATTGAAACACTTGAAGAAAGTAATTCGGATTATGCACCAATCTACTCCACCGGAAATTCACCGCATAATATTACTATCCAAAATAACTTATTAACTGGTGGATACTATGGAATTTATTTATATGCCAGTTCATCCGATCCATCTTTGGGAATAAATATTTCCTATAATACGATCATGGATTACTACTACTATGGATCCTACATTTTTCACACCCAAGGAATGCAGTATAACAACAACTACATTCGCAACAGCAATAATTCCAATTATGTGTATGGTGCGAGGATATATTATGCCGATCATGCCAACGTGGAGAAAAATGACATTAACATAGCCGGAAGCAGTAGCCATTATGGAATTTATTTCCGTGGAGAAGGCAGCATGGGCAATCCAAACCTGATAGCAAACAATATAATACATGCGGAAGGAAGCGGAACATCTACTTGCTATGGCATATACCTATATTTTGCTGACACCACTAACATTTTCCATAACACGGTAAATGTTATGGGCTCAGGATCAGGCTCAAGAGCTGTGTTCACCAATAATGGTGACTATAACACCCTGTATAATAACATATTTTCCAATTACGGCGGAGGCTATGCATTCTATACAAACAGCACCTCAAACGTCGCTGATATGGACTATAATGTTTATTATACCACAGGCGCAGAACTTGCAGACTGGGATGGAACTTCTGCTGCTGACATAGCAGAATTACGCACTGCTAACAGTATGGATGCAAACTCAGTTCAAGCAGCACCGGTTTTTGCTGATATAACTGCCGGCGATTTCATGCCACTCAACAGTACCATCGATAACATCGGAATTACCGTAACCGGAGTTACTACCGACTTCTATGGAGTAACCCGGCCCGCGAATCCCGACCCCGGGGCTATAGAGTTCACCGGACTTTCTGCAGACCTGGCGCTCACTGACGCTTACCTGGCCAACGGTATATGTCTGAGCACCAATGATAGCATTTATGTAACCATAAATAATGTAATCGGACCTACACCAGTGGATTTCAGCACTACACCAGTTACCGTAGGCTGGACTTCAACAGGCCCTGTAAATTCAAACGGTACTTTTACAATAAATTCAGGAACTCTGCCAGCAAATGCCAGCGGTACATTTGGAGCTGACGGTGTGGACCTTTCAGTGCCTGGCACTTATGAAGTAACTGCTTATCTGCAGCCTAATTCAGAAAATGTATTTGCCGATAATGATACCCTGCATAATGACGCTGCAGGAAATGTAACTGACCCCTTCCAGGCCACACCTGAGCATCAGGTAATAATTAATAATGGCATAGATACTGCCCAAATTTCAGTTCAATCACTATATTTTCCTGTTCCAGAGATATTTTTGACAGAAATCTGCCACTATAGTTCGACAAGCACTGGTGAGCCTACTTCAGGACCCCCTTCATACCTTGGCGATGATTATGTAGAAATCTCGGGGCCTGCAGGTTATGATATCAGTGGTTTTACTTTTGAAAAATGGAGACCAGGTGGGTCGTCTCCTGATGTAACGCATACTTTCCCTGCAGGAACTGTTTTAAGTCCAGCGGGAACTTACCTGCTGAGCACCTATCAGGGAACTACATCTCTATCTGATTTTCACCAGGTTGCTGATGTTACAGACGGTTATACATCCTCTTCTGACGCGGTAAATATTATCAAAGCTCCGGGCGGAGCAATTACGGATGTTGTCAGATATGGAACAGGGACAACCTTACCGGCTAACGCGGGAATTACAAACGAATGGAGCGGACCCGGAGTAAGTGGAAGTTCATCCTGGGGTATCAGACTCGTTGGAGCCGATACTGATGACAACACAAACTGGGTAAAAGCTGACGGATCACCTACTGTACAGGACCCCAATGCCTTTAACAGCGGAGTTCCCACTCCATCATCAGGTGGAACTCTCACTGGATTTACCTGGACTTATAACAACAATGTAATTGCAACAAACCAAATTGATATTACCGTGGGGCCGTATACTACCGAAGGAACCTATGAGTTTATTGCCACTTATAATTCGACTCAATGCGGCACTCAGGTTGATACTGCCATTGTTGAAGTTATTGATCCTACTATTGATACTTTCCCCTATGTTGAGACCTTTGATCATAATGGTAACCTGCCATTAGGATGGTCTGTCACATCCAAAAGCAGCTATTCCTGGGTACTAAACACAGGTTCAACGAGCTCAAGCGACACAGGACCAAATGGAGATCATGGAACAGGCTCGGGATATTATGTTTATACTGAGGCTTCTAATGGCGGCCAGGGTGACACTACAATCCTTCTCACTCCTGCAGTTGACTTTTCAACCATCAACAATCCGAAGATGAACTTCTGGTACCATATGTATGGTTCTGAAATTGATACCTTATCCATTGATGTTGCTCTGGGCGGCATGTGGATAAACAATATTGACACGATTATCGGTCAGCAGCAAAGCGCCCATTCCGATCCATGGATGATGAAAACCGTGGATATGAGCATGTATGCCAATGCTGACAGTATCCGCTTCAGAACCAAACGCGGCCCTGGTTACTATGGTGATATCTCAATTGATGATATTGCTTTTGGTACCGACCTTATGGTTGATCTCGGCTCTGATACTGCTATTTGTGCTGATGCCAACTTAACACTGGATGCTGGCTTCAACTCCGACTGGACCTATGAGTGGTTCTATAATGACATGAATACTTCTGTTGGAACAGGTCAGATGTACACCGTTGATTCAACAGGTAAGTACTACGTGAAAGTCACCGGCACCGGGTACTTCACAGGAGTTGATTCTATCAATGTAACTGTGAATCCATTACCGGTGGTGAGTATTATCACCAACAACGGTCCTTCTTATTGCAAGGATGATGCAGTTGACACTTTGATCGGTGCTCCTGCCGGTGGTATCTATTCCGGTAACGGAGTTGCTGCAAATACATTTAATCCTTCCGTGGCTGGCGTGGGTACACATATGATTGACTATACCTACACTGATGCTAACGGTTGTACCAATACTGCTGAAGTTGCTGTGACGGTGAAACCATTACCGGTGGTGGATGCCGGTGCCGATCAGGCAATCTGCATGGGCGATTCAGCTACGCTCGAAGTGCAGTATAACGATATTTTCTTCAGCGAATATATTGAAGGAAGCTCCAATAACAAAGCCATTGAGTTCTATAATGGAACCGGTGAAGCAGTTAACCTGGATGACTATGCTGTACTTACCAACTATAATGGTAATGCATGGAGCGGACAGTATGACTTCCCAACCGGTACTGTTCTCAACGATGGTGAGACCTACCTGATCGTAAATAGCAGTGCTGAGCCAAATATGATCGCACTTGCTGACGAGACCCTGGCTTATAATGATAAAGGTTATATGATGGGTTATAATGGTGACGACGTACGCGCATTGGTGAAATTCCTGCCAAACGGTGATACACTGATCGTTGATCAGATTGGCCGTTACGATATGGTTGACCCTGGCAGCGGATGGGATGTTGCTGGTGTAAGCAATGCCACAAAAGATCATACTTTGATCCGTAAACCTGATGCAAGCGCCAACTATGGTAACTGGGATGCCTCTGCAGGTATTGACAGTGTTTCTTCTGATTGGTATGTAATGCCACAGAATGACACTACTGACCTGGGAACCCATACTTACGTTCCCGGAACTGCTACACTGCTCTGGAGCAATGGTGCAACTACTTCTACTATTAACGTGGCTCCGGGCAGCAGTACAACCTACACGGTTACTGTTACTGATGGTAACGGCTGCCTGAATGTGGACTCTGTTCACGTGATGGTTAACCCGCTGCCAATGGTTGATCTTGGTGCCGATACCATGCACGTATGCGCTATGGATACTGCTGTGTTATTTGGTGGCAGCTTCGATACTTACAACTGGTCAACAGGCGAAACCACTGATTCCATTTTGGTTGATTCAGCCGGTATTGGTCTCGGATCACAAATGTATACCCTGATGGTAACTGATTCCATGGGTTGCACGAGCAGCGACACTGTTGTTGTAAGCTTCGTGGATTATCCAACAGTAACCATCACAGGACCTGATTCTGTGAAATGGTACAATGGTGGTACGGTAACTCTTGATGCAGGAGCAGGCTATGCCAGCTACCTGTGGTCAACAAACGCCACTACCCAGGACATCATGGTGGATACCAATAACCTGATACTGGGAAGTAATATTTTCAGCGTACTTGTTACCAACATGTATGGCTGTGAAGGTTCTGACACACATGAAGTCTATGTTATTGATGATACCGGTATAGAGGATGAGCTTGATAATATGAATATCAGCATTTATCCGAACCCGACTCAGGGAGTATTCACTCTTGAGATTGACGGGCCAAATGCCGGATTCAAGCTTGAGATCATGAACGTGAATGGCCAAATGATAACTGGTGAATACATCAATGCAGATAAATTCAGCAAGCAGTATGATGTAAGCCACCTGGCCAGGGGCGTTTATTACATCCGTCTGGTAAATGACGATATGACCATCACAAGGAAGCTTATTATTCAATAATAAGTTATTTCTGCTCCACATAAGGGCCGCCGGTTGGCGGCCCTTTTTTTATGCTGATAATTAGCCCTGAACACCGATTAACACAGCGAAAGCATCTGTGAATCCTGTCTGAAAAATATCAAACGCTGATTATTACCGTTTCTTACCCCCCTGAAGTGATAACTGCTAAACATCATCTGTTTGGGAAAGCCCATTTAGGGGATTCACGGGCATGCCCTTCTAAGCACAAACCCTTCCATACCATAAAAAACAATTTTAGCACTTAAATCATCAGGGTTTATTATCTTTGCAACATTCATTCTCCATTATTAATAAATTATTGCCAGTCAAATGATTAACTTCTTCAAGGACGGTGATCGCATAATTGCTGTAGCATCGGAAACCCGGTTATCATCACAGGATATTGATAAACTTATGTGGCTTTTCAAAGGAGCTACACTCCTTCAGGATCAACAACTGCCAGGGCCTTATATCGGGCCCCGTCATGAAATGATTACACCATGGAGTACCAACGCCGTTGAAATAACCCAAAATACAGGAATATCCGGCATCAGTAGAATAGAAGAATTCTTTAAAGCTGCTGGGAATACTGATTTTGATCCTATGCTGCAGAACCGTTACCAACATCTGGATCAGGATATTTTCACCATTGATCATCAGCCCGAAAAAATTATTCAGGTAGATGACATTGCTGCTTACAATGAGCAGGAAGGACTGGCACTCAGCGATGATGAAGTAAAATACCTGCAGGATTTAAGTAAAAAACTGGATAGAAAACTAACGGATTCAGAGGTTTTCGGTTTCAGCCAGGTGAACTCCGAGCATTGCCGTCATAAGATATTCAATGGTGCATTTGTTATAGATGGTTTTGAAATGCACTCTTCCCTGTTTTCACTCATCAGAAAAACATCCAAAATAAACCATCAGAACCTGGTATCTGCCTATAAGGATAATGTGGCTTTCATCAAAGGATCAAAAGCTGAATTATTTGCTCCTGCCACTCAGGATAAATCAGACTATTTCCACACCAGGCCCATTGATACGATTATATCGCTAAAGGCAGAAACCCATAATTTTCCAACTACGGTGGAACCATTCAGTGGAGCTGCCACAGGCAGCGGTGGAGAAATCCGTGACCGCATGGCAGGCGGGAAAGCATCCATGCCACTTGCCGGTACAGCAGTTTACATGACTGCTTATCCGCGAAGCGAAAAAAACAGAAAGCACGAACAGGCAACTGAGGCACGGCCCTGGCTCTATCATGACCCGAAAAGCATTCTCATCAAAGCATCAAACGGAGCCAGTGATTATGGTAACAAATTCGGCCAGCCGCTGATCAACGGTTCTGTTCTTACTTTCGAGCACCAGGAAAACAACAAAATGCTGGCTTATGATAAAGTGATTATGCTTGCCGGTGGAATCGGCTATGCCAAAAAGCAGGACAGCGAAAAGGATATTCCGCAAAAAGGCGACCTGATTGTAGTGATGGGTGGTGATAATTACCGGATAGGTATGGGAGGTGGTTCTGTATCGTCCGTTGCCACTGGTGAATATGGTAACCGTATTGAGCTGAATGCCGTGCAACGTTCTAATCCCGAAATGCAGAAACGAGTTTACAACGCTATACGTGCAATGGCAGAGTCTGATATCAACCCGGTGGTGTCTATCCACGACCATGGTGCGGGCGGACACCTCAACAGTTTGTCAGAGCTGGTGGAAGAATCAGGAGGCGTGATTGAAATAGAAAAACTGCCTGTGGGGGACCCCACACTTTCCGCCAGGGAAATTATCGGGAATGAGTCGCAGGAACGCATGGGGCTGATCATTAAAAAGCAAGACCTTAAGCTGCTAAAATCCATCGCGGAGCGCGAACGTGCACCTCTTTTTGTGGTTGGTGAAGTTACCGGTGACCATAAATTCATCATCAGAGACAGAGGCTCCGGGATTAATCCCATGGAGCTTGACATCAATGATATGTTTGGCAAACCACCACAAACGGTTATGCGCGATGTATCTGTACCTGTTAAGTATAAGGCTGTAAGCTATGATAAAGACAAACTGGCTGATTACCTCAAAGCTGTTCTGCAGCTTGAATCTGTGGCTTGTAAGGACTGGCTCACCAACAAGGTGGACCGCTCTGTTACCGGCCGCGTGGCCATGCAACAAACAGCGGGCCCGCTGCAACTGCCACTCAACAACCTGGGAATCTCTACCCTTGATTACAGAGGGGAGAAAGGAATAGCCACTGCTATCGGACATGCTCCGGCAGCCGGTCTTATTAATCCCGAAACAGGTTCTGTGCTGTCCATAGCCGAAGCCCTGACAAACCTGGTGTGGGCACCAATCCAGGGTGGGCTGAAAAATGTGTCGCTGAGTGCTAACTGGATGTGGCCTGCCAACAATAAAGGAGAAGATGCACGGCTATATCGTGCCGTAGAGGCCGCCAGTGATTTTGCCATTGAGCTGGGCATCAACATTCCTACGGGTAAGGATTCTCTATCCATGAAGCAGAAATATCCCGGCGGACAGGAAGTGCTGTCGCCGGGCACAGTGATTATCACAGCGGTGGGAGAAGTTGAGGATGTAAAAAAAGCCCTTACACCTGTGATCAGGCCTGAAGAAGGTTCAGAGATTCTGTATGTGGACCTGTCGAAAGACCTGCCGGGCCTTGGAGGAAGTTGCCTGGCACAGGTTGTTAATTGCCTGGGAGATTCAACGGTTACTGTTAAAGATGCTTCCTATTTTAAGCGCGTTTTTGAAGGAATCCAGGAAATGATCCGCCAGGATCTTATACTCGCAGGCCATGATGTTTCTGCAGGGGGACTTATCACGGCATTGCTGGAAATGACCTTTGCGCAACCTGGCATTGGTGTTAACGCAGATACTTCTGCTTTACTTTCAGCCGATCCGGTAAATGCGTTGTTCTCTGAAAAGCCTGCGGTGCTTATACAGGTAAAAAATGACAAAGAAGCCAAACGCTTCCTTAATAAAATGGCCATCAATTTTGTGGAGGTCGGACATGTGACCAATGAAAGAAAACTCCGGCTTACACACCGCGAATACAATTATGACTTCGATATTGATGAAATGCTTGATACCTGGTTTAAGACATCATACCTGATGGATTGCGACCAAAGCGGTGAGAAAGTGGCCAGGGAGCGTTTCGACAATTTCAAAAAAACGGATCTTAAATTCCGGTTTCCAAAGAATTACAAGGGATTGTATAATGACAGGTATCTGGATCCCGGCAGGGAAAAACCATCTGGAGTAAAAGCTGCCATTATACGCGAAAAAGGTGTTAACGGCGATCGTGAAATGGCCTGGTCTATGTTTCTTGCCGGATTTGACGTGAAAGATATCCACATGACGGATCTTGCCAGTGGAAGAGAGACCCTGAAAGATGTTAACCTCATCGTATTTGTGGGCGGATTTTCCAATTCTGATGTGCTCGGATCAGCCAAAGGCTGGGCCGGAGCATTCCGCTACAATGAAAAGGCCCGCCAGGCACTCAATGATTACTACAAGCGCCCTGATACACTTAGCCTTGGTGTGTGTAACGGATGCCAGTTGATGAATGAGCTGGAGCTGCTTTACCCTGAGCATGAAAAACACCCTAAGAACCTGCACAATGAGTCCGGAAAGTTTGAATCAGGATTCATAAACGTTGACATCGCAGAGAATAATTCTGTTATGCTGAAATCGCTGGCAGGAACCCGGCTGGGTATTTGGGTAGCCCACGGTGAAGGTAAGTTAGACCTGCCACTGGATGAAGCTGCCTATCAGATTCCGATGCGTTATAGCTACAGCACCTATCCTGCCAATCCTAATGGCTCACCCTATAATGCTGCAGCACTGGCATCTGCAGATGGCCGTCACCTGGCTATGATGCCACACCTGGAGCGTTCGGTTATGCCCTGGCAGTGGCCCTGGTATCCGGAAAACCGGAAAACCGACCAACTGACACCATGGATAGAAGCTTTTATCAATGCCCGCGAATGGATTGAAAGTACTAATAAAATGTGCGGAGATACCCCCTCCATTCATTAATTTTTAACGCTAAAATATTCTGGCTGAAGAACGACTGAAATCAGTGTGTTCTTCAGCTTTATTTTTTTATTGTATTTTTGTCTGTCTGCACTTTTTGTTTTGCAGAAAAACCATCAAAATAAATCCTTTATGAATAAACGCGCAATCATTACCGGGGCCACCAGTGGAATTGGAAAAGCAATTGCTTTGAAGTTTGCTGAAAACGGCTATCACCTGATTATTACAGGAAGACGTGGGGAAAGGCTAAAGGAGCTTAAAAACCATATTGTAGCTGTTCATGATACTGATGTGCTTGATCTTTGTTTTGATGTGCGAAATAAAGATGAAGTATTTGAAAATCTAAGCTCCTTAAAGACACCCTGGGATAATATTGATGTACTGGTCAATAATGCAGGTCTGGCAGCAGGAATGAGCAAGATACACGAAGGTGTTACTGATGACTGGGAGCGTATGATCGATACCAACCTTAAAGGTCTTTTGTATGTCAGCAGAGCAGTGATGCCTTTAATGGTTTCACGCAACAGCGGGCATATTATCAATATTGGCTCCATTGCCGGCAAAGAAGTATATCCCAACGGCAATGTATATTGCGCCACCAAACATGCAGTGGATGCCATTACAAAAGCCATGCGCACTGACGCACTGGAGCATAATATCAGGGTAACTCAAATAGCGCCGGGTGCAGTGGAAACGGAATTTTCTGTGGTTCGTTTTAAGGGTGACCGTGATAAAGCCAAAAAAGTTTATGAAGGATTTAAGCCACTCAGTGGCGAAGATATAGCTGAAGTTACATATTTTGTTACCAGCCTGCCATCCCATGTAAATATAAATGACATGGTGGTAATGCCTACTGCACAGGCAACTGCTACAAATATAAACCGGAAGAACTAAAAAAAATGCTATGCAGCAAGTAACAAGGATATTCGATCTGTTGCCCTATAATCTGGAGAAATTTGGCGCAAACAACGAAGTGTTAGCCGGCAAAGAGGACGGTGAATGGAAAGTATTTACGATAAAGGATTATGCAGATTGTGTAAGACACATAAGCAGCGGGTTGATAGAACTTGGTGTAAAACCGGGACAAAAAATCGCCACTATCTCCAATAACCGTCCGGAATGGAACTTTCTGGATATGGCCATCATGCAAATAGGTGCTATCCATGTGCCTGTTTACCCAACCATTAGCCAGAGCGATTACGAGTACATCCTGAACCATGCCGAAGTTCAATTTGTTTTCGTAGCCGGATGGGAACTGCTTCGCAAGATTGAACATATCCTGCCTGATATCGGCAGCCTGAAAGATATTTACACTTTCAGGGAATTGCGGGAATACAAGCATCTTAATGAACTCATTCAGCTTGGAAAAGCCAATGTTCATGATGAAGAGATAAAGAAACGGCAGAACGAAGTAAATCCCGGGGATATTGCCACACTGATATATACATCCGGCACTACAGGGAATCCAAAAGGAGTGATGCTGAGTCATACAAACATTATTTCCAACTTTAAGGCAGTAAGCTGGATTCCTCCAATCGGGCCTGACAGCAGAGCACTGAGTTATCTCCCGCTTTGTCATGTGTATGAACGCATGCTGAATTATATGTATCAGTATATGGGCACCACCGTTTATTATGCTGAAAATATCGGAACCATAGTGGATAACCTGAAAGAGGTAAAGCCACAAATCATGTCATCCGTACCCAGACTGCTGGAAAAGATATACGACAGAATAATCGCCAGGGGAAGAAGGCTCAAGGCCCTGCAAAAGAACATCTTCTTCTGGGCAGTGAACCTGGGCCTTCGCTATGGCAGGAAAAGCGGATGGTTTTACAATGCACAACTATACCTGGCCAATAAACTGGTGTTTAATAAATGGCGGGAAGCCCTGGGAGGCAATTTCAGGCTGATCGTTTCCGGAGGAGCTGCCATACAACCACGGCTGGCACGCATTTTCTGGGCTGCACGCATTCCTGTGCTGGAAGGCTACGGACTTACTGAAACCTCACCTGTGATCGCCGTAAGTCATTTTGGGGATAACGGGATGCGCTTTGATGCAGTAGGGCCTGTATTAAAAGGTGTTGAGGTGAAAATTGCCGATGATAATGAAATTCTTGTGAAGGGACCCAATGTGATGCTGGGATATTACAGGGAACAGGAAATGACCAGTGAAGTAATTGATCAGGAAGGCTGGTTCCACACGGGTGATATCGGGCTGATGAAAGAAGGCCACCTGAGAATAACAGGAAGAAAAAAAGAAATGTTTAAAACCTCTTTCGGCAAATATATCTCCCCTCAGCCTCTGGAAAACAAATTAAAAGAATCTCCATTTATTGAAAATGCAATGGTAGTAGGAGAAAATCAAAAGTTTGCCGCAGCGCTGATCTCACTTGATTTTGATCATCTAAAATCATGGTGCCGCGTGAAGGGCGTTGAATATACCAGCAACCAGGAAATGGTAGAGGATCCTGTAATCCGTAAACGAATAAAGAAAGATATAGATGAATTTAATAAAGGATTTGGTGAAACAGAGCAGATAAAGAAGTTTGCATTGATTCCCCAAACCTGGAGCATGGAAAACAGAGAACTCACACCAACACTTAAGCTTAAAAGGGACGTGATAGCCAGGAAATACAAAAAAGAGATAGACAGTTTGTTTCAGAATAAACACTCATGAAAAGAATTTTTGAATTACTCGAACTTTACAAATCCGCATACGCTGATAAAGAAGATGCATTTGCCGTTAAGCGAAACGGCAAATGGATAAAATATTCATCAGCTGATTATATCCGCAACAGCACCCTGATGAGCCAGGCCTTCCTGAGCATGGGAATTGCAAAAGGCGATCAGGTGGCCACTATCATGAATAATAGTCCGGAATGGAATTTCATTGACATGGGACTCTTGCAAATTGGTGCACGGCAGGTCCCTGTCTATCCCACCATAAGCCGGGAGCATTTCAGCCATATCTTCAGGGATGCGGAGATAAAAACTGCAGTATTGTCAAATAAAGATATCTACGAAAATATCAAAGACATACTGGAGGAGAATAATATCAGAGTTTTTATAGTGGAGCCCACTGAGGATACAGAAAGCTTTGATGATCTCATCCGCTACGGGGAAAATAATCCTGCGGAGGATAAAATCCGGGAGATTTCCAATTCTATATCCGTAGAAGATACTGCTACAATTATCTATACTTCTGGCACCACGGGCTTGCCCAAAGGAGTAATGCTGTCGCACCGGAACCTGGTTAGCCAGTTTACTACTGTGAGTAAGTTAACTGAATTGAAGCCCACACAGACAGCGCTGAGTTTTCTGCCGCTGTGCCATGTGTATGAGCGGATGCTGAATTATATGTATCAGAACCTGGGGTTATCGGTTTACTATGCCGAATCCATTGATAAATTGGGGGAAAATATTAGAGAGGTTAAGCCCCATATCTTTTGTGCAGTTCCCAGGGTGCTTGAAAAAACCTATGATAAAATTGTTGCCGCCGGTCGTGATCTCAGCCCGGTGCCAAAAAACATTTTTTTCTGGGCATTGAATCTTGGAAAACGCTATGACCTCCACAAGAAAGGAAATATATTCTACCGTATACAGCTGTATTTTGCTGATCTTCTGATCTACCGAAAATGGCGCAGTGCACTGGGCAATCGTCTGGAAATAGTAGTAAGCGGAAGTGCCAGCCTGCAGGAAGACATTGCACGGGTTTTCTGGGCGGCAGGCATACAGGTAATGGAAGGCTACGGGTTAACAGAATCCTCACCGGTGATTGCTGTATCCACTCCATCTCCGCTGCAGGTTAAACTGGGAACCGTGGGCCCGGTGTTGCCAGGCGTACAGCTTAAAATTGCTGAAGACGGAGAAATAATGGCCAAAGGCCCGAATATCATGCAGGGCTATTTCAAGCATCCGGAATGGACAAGGAAAGTAATAACTGAAGATGGCTGGCTGAAAACAGGTGATATCGGAAAGATGGAAGGAAAATTCCTCCGGATCACCGACAGAAAGAAAGCCATGATTAAAACTTCAGGAGGCAAGTATATTTCACCTCAAGTGGTGGAAAATATGATGAAAAGCTCACCATTTATTGAACAAATCGCGGTGATTGGAGAAGGAAGGCCCTATGCAGCTGCGCTGGTAGTCCCTGATTTCGCACATCTGGAATCCTGGTGCAGAGTTAAAGGTGTGGATTATGAAGGTCCTGATAAGGCAATCCAAACCGACAGGATTATAAAAAGAATCAGAAAGGATATTGCCAGGATAAACAGTGAGCTTGGTAAAACCGAGCAGATAAAGAGATTTAAACTACTGTCAGAGCCTTTTACGATTGAAGACCAAACCCTCTCTCCCACCTTAAAAGTCAGAAGGACACAGATATCAAAAAATTATGCCGACACCATTGTAAAGTTATACAGAGGTGAAACCGGAACAGCTGTGACTGATAAAATCCAGACAAACAACCACTAAATCAAAATTACGCCACAGCCTTTCAACATCTATAGAAGACATACAGAAATCCAGCCATACGGTGGCTTTATGCAAATAAAAAAGGGCTCAGAATATATCTGAAGCCCGTGTATGTTACTACGTTTTTTCTTTATTCCACCATTATTTTCTTCGATAGTATCTCATTTTTCTCTGATCTGATCACAAAAAGGTACATACCCCTGCTAAGGTTTTGCGTACTGAAGCTTACCTCATGCCTTCCTGGCTCAATATATGCCTCCTTCAGGGTTTTAACCTTCCTTCCCTGTAGATCATACACTGCCATTGCCATCCATTGCAGGCTTTGATTTTCAAACTCCACAAAAACCTGATCATTTCTATTTACCGGGTTTGGATAGGTTTTCAGAGAAGAAAATTGCTGTAATTCATTTACATTCACCGTACTGTCATCAGGCTGGCTCATAAGTTCGGATATCCAGGTTCCCTGTATTCGCCGGTCAAAATAACCGATTTTTTTCACGTGTCCGTATGAAGTGGAAATCCATACACGACCGGGATGATTATAGCGAGGCTGGCTGCCCGTGTAATCGCCCCAGCGGTCAGGCCCTGACATTATATCGATAAGGGCTTCACCCTTGCGCAGGGTGATCCTCTGCGAGTAATGATCATTTCCTTCATAAAACATGGCAGAGCTGCCGGGATATTCATTCTCACTGGAATGATTAAAACTGATTATTGCATGCCGGCTGCCGCTGGTTTTGCCGGTGTAAGATATATTTGGATACCCGTAATCCAGGGAATCTTTGAAAATATTCCCGTGTATAACCGGATTATTAGAAACATCAGAGATTATTCCGTGATAAATGGTAGCATGTCCGTTGACCGTATCCACACAATTACCAACAAACTGAATCATGTCATCCTGATAGAATGCACCCAGCACACGGGCATCATTCGTCTGTAGTTCATTTGACACTGGCTGCATAGCCGTTGGAGGGGCACCATAGCTAAAGTCAGAAGTCAAGGCCTGCACAGTCAGTGTAGTAGCCGAATCCTGCAATGTACCGGTAATCTCTGCCAGGAAAAAAGTATCGTTTTGCACAGCAAAGTTCCGGTTTGACATCAGATACATATTCGGCCCGAAAGTTTGATTTCCACCAGGAACGGGATGCAGGTTTCTGATGGATTTCCCTCCGAATCCAATATTATTCCATAATGCCGCCAGCAAATTGCCGCCTGCATATCCCGCGCTCTTATCAATCTGCCAAACAATACTTTCATCGAAAGATGTTTGCCATGAACCACCGTAATGGAGCAGATTACCAGTAATAAACAATTCATCATCCGTTACCGCTATGGCCGGAAAGTCGGTCCAGTTGGTATCGTTCGGAAGCGGATCACCGGGAATTTTATACAAATTCCATTGTCCGGTGGGGTCATTGGTTTGTGAAAAGCCAATGATAATATTGGTAAGAGTATCCGAGCTGGCTCCGGCAAGATGCACACTGATAAAACGATCAGCTGAAGGATCATATAATACCTTCGGATCATACTGATGGGCAGAAATGGTATCGAGGGTGTCAGCAAAAGCATTCAGGCTGATTTTTTTCAGCAAACTGTCGGCATCTACATCATACATATAGATATTGGAGTTTATGGATGAAATGAGAATTCCGTCATTACTAATTGCCACAGTATTATCATTGGGAACACCATAATTAAATTCGTTCCCTTCAAAATTTCTGTTTACAACAGGAGTATCGGCATCAAAAAAGATATCCCTGCTGTTTGTTCCGGTTTGTACCTGAGATGATGGTTTACGGGGAAAGCGCAATTGTACTTCGCGCTTCACTTCTCCCAGTATTTTCTTGTATTTCTTATTGCCTTCCCGGTACTTTTCCAGGGTATTAAGGTCGAAATCCCAGCCATCCTGAGCTTCATGAACATCAACTGTTCTGAATTTTGAAAAAACAAATTCGGTTTTTTTTACGTTATTATTATTAGTAACGGTTTGCGCATTGAAAATTACGGGCAAAAACAAGGCACAAACAATGATAAGCAGATTTTTCATTATAAAAGATGTGTTTGATATTCATCTGCAAAAATACATGATCTGGTAACAATTTCATCATATAGAACAAAGAATTTAAAAAAGGATATCTTTGCCCGGCATTGATCAAAAGATTGTAATTATGAGACATATTTTATTAGCAGGTTTTCTAACCCTGGCGTTTTTATTGCCAGATAAGACTGAGGCTCAGGAATGGGTAAGAAAAATGCAAAACCCCGACCTTAATTTCTACGAAGTTCAGAAGTCATTTAATGAATATTGGGACGGCAAAGAAGTGACGAGGGGAAATGGCTGGAAACAATTTAAGCGTTGGGAGCATTTTATGGCACCCCGTGTCAACGATAGCGGCTATATCTCCCGTCCTGCCATTACCTGGCAAGAATATAAGGCTTCCATTGCAAAACAAAACGGAACAAAAAATGCAGACCTTGCCGACTGGAAGCATCTGGGGCCGGTGGACGTACCTACTCATGGCGGAGCAGGTCGTCTTAACTGCATTGCTTTTCATCCAACTGATCCAGATATAATGCATGTGGGTGCTCCCTCCGGAGGACTATGGACAACTACAGATGGTACAGCCAACTGGTCAACACATACTGATGACCTCGCTGCTATCGGAATTACGGACATTGTGGTGGATCACAGTAATCCCGACATTGTTTATGCTGCCACCGGTGATGCCAATGCTGCTGATACCTACTCTATAGGGGTAATCAAATCCACTGATGGGGGAATTACCTGGAATGCCACTGATCTGGCTTTTGAAGTACAGAATAACATCAGGCTGCGCCGACTGATTATGCATCCCACTAATTCACAGATACTTTATGTTGCAGCCAACAATGGTTTATATAAGACTACTGATGGGGGTGACAACTGGAACCGCATCAGACCCGGATTTTATTATGATGTAGCCTTCAAGCCAGGGAATCCCAATACTCTTTACCTGGCCGCTACTTCAAATATCCTAATATCAACCCAGGCGGGGCAAAATTTTCAGGTAGTATCTTCACTGAATTTCAGCTTTAGCCCCGGCAGAATTGCCATAGGAGTTACCCCGGCTGACACTAACTACGTTTACGTACTTGCATCAAATGATAATGATAACAGCTACGGTGGTATTTATCTTTCCACAGACGGAGGAACCACTTTTACGGAAAAATCAACCAGCCCTAATATCTTTGGCTGGAGTAGCGACGGCAGCGGCAGCGGCGGACAGGCCTGGTACGACATGGCCATTGCCGTGTCGCCACTCGACCCTGACCTGGTTGTAGTGGGTGGCATCAATATCTGGCGCAGCTTTAACGGCGGGGCCAACTGGGCACTCAGCGGACACTGGACAGGCGATGGCGCACCGTATGTGCATGCTGATATACATGGTTTGGCATTTTATCCTAACAGCACGGAAATATATGCCAGCACGGATGGCGGTCTATTCGTATCTCCGGACAACGGGCAGTCATGGAATGATCACAGCGACGGGCTCGCTATTGCACAAATATATCGCCTTGGCGCCTCAACCCAAAGTAGAAACAAAATTTTAACCGGATGGCAGGATAACGGATCAAACCTTATGACAAGTAACTGGATTAAAATGCTCGGTGGGGATGGCATGGAAGCCATAATAGATTATTCCGATGATCAGGTGATGTATGCTTCATATTACTACGGAAGAGTTTACCGCACCCTTAACAGCGGTTACGACTGGAATAATATAACAGGTGATATTCCCGGAGATGGGGCCTGGGTTACCCCTTACCTGCAGGACCCTAATGATCCCAAAACCCTGTATATCGCTTATGAGGATGTTTATAAATCAACAAACAGGGGAAATTCCTGGACTAAGATTTCCAATTTAGGTGGTAATGACAAAAGAGCTTTGGCAGTGGCACCTTCCGACAGTAATTATATCTACACCGCCACTTACAATTTACTTTACAGAACAAAAGACGGCGGAGCCACCTGGACAAACGTTATGGGCAACCTTCCCAATACCATCACTTACATAGCTATTGATCCCAATAATCCTGAAAGGGTGTTTGTGACAGCCTCCAACTATACCACGGGTGAAAAGGTATTTATGAGTGAGGATGCCGGTGATAACTGGACCAACATTTCCGGAAACCTGCCTAATCTGCCTGCCAATTGTATTGTATATGAAAAAAATTCAGACGACGGGATCTATGTGGGTATGGATGTTGGTGTGTATTATCGCGACTCATTACTTGGTGACTGGATACCGTATTCAAAAAATCTTCCGAATGTAATCGTTAACGAACTACAGATCAACTACCAGCACAACCTGCTGCGTGCTGCCACTTACGGCCGCGGACTTTGGGAAAGCCACATTTATTCTGCTGTAGGGGTTGATGAAGAGGTTCAACCTGAAAAGAAACTATCGGTATATCCTAACCCTGTGACTGACGTTCTTAATGTGGAAATGCCTCAAAGCTACGGCAGATATACGGTTCAGGCTTTTAATGTAAATGGTTCACTGGTACTGGAGAAAGAAATTGAGAATCTGCAACAGGCAGAACTCAACGTTTCCGGTTTAACCCGTGGTGTTTATCACATCCGCGTGTTGAATGAGAGCCAGATTTGGTCTGCAAGTTTTGTAAAGATAAAATAACCCAAGAGAGCATTTTTCTCATAACAACTAAGGTGCACTGACGGAATTTTCCACAGTGCACCTTTTTCTAATTAACACTATGCCACTGATTACCGGCTCCGGATTGCATATAAATCATTTCTCCCCTTATCAAACACATATATTGAGAAATTCCGGCATTCATTTGCTATCTTTGCGGGATAAATGGAATACCAGGTTCATACATTAGCAAACGGCATCAGGCTGGTGCACAAACAATGGCCTTCGGTAGTGGCAAACTGCGGCATCATCATAAATACGGGAAGCCGTGATGAGACCGCTTCCGAAAAAGGCATCGCTCATTTCATTGAGCACACAATATTTAAGGGAACCCGTCACCGGAAAGCTTATCACATATTATCACGCATTGAGAATGTGGGTGGTTTAATGAATGCTTTCACCACCAAGGAGGATACATGCATATACGGCTCCTTCCTGAAACATGATTATGCCAGGGCACTTGAGTTGTTTTCCGATATTTCACAAAATGCCACTTTCCCGGAAAAGGAAATTCAGAAAGAAAAAGACATTGTACTGGATGAGATTAACTCCTACCTGGATAATCCGGCAGAAGCTATTTTTGATGAATTTGAAGACATACTGTTTCGCGGGCATCCGTTGGGATCGAACATACTGGGAACTCCGGAAACTGTAAAGCGTTTTAGCAGGAACCATATATTGCGGTTCATGCGCAAAAACTACCACACTGATCAAACGGTTATCTGCTCGGTTGGGGATATTCCATTTAAGCGCCTGGTAAATCTTGCAGAAAAATACTTTGGAAATATTGAACCGTCATTCAGGCAAAACAGCCGTGAATCCTTTTATGGTTCACCTGCCTTTACAGATAAAAAACCGCGGGCCAATTTCCAGGCTCACAATATTACCGGCGCCCCGGCCTACGCCTATACCAGCCCGAAAAAATACGGCCTTATTCTGTTGAACCATATTCTGGGCGGGCCGGGTATGAGCACCCGCCTGAATATGAATATCAGTGAGAAACACGGCTTCTGCTATAACCTGGAGTCACATTACCAGCCCTTCACCGATACCGGAATCTTCATGATCTATATGGGTACGGATTTCGGCTATATGGACAAAACGATCAGTCTGGTTGAAAAGGAGTTGAAGAAACTGAGAGAAAACAGGCTTGGAACTCTGCAATTGCAACGTGCAAAAAAACAGCTTATCGGACATATGGCTATCGGTAATGAATCGGCACTTAACCAGATGATAGGCATGGGTAAAAGCCTGCTGCTGTTTGATAAGGTGGAAACCATAGAAGAAACCATCCGGAAGATCAATAATATTGACAGCAACCTGCTGCTTGAAGTAGCAAATGAAGTACTGGCACAAGAAAACCTGAGCCATCTGACTTATGTGTCCAGGCATCAGGAGTAAACTATTCCGAATAAATTTTGAATATGAAAGAAGAATTTTATCTTATCAATCCTGAACTGGAAAAATACGCAGCATCCATGAGCCGCCCACAGGACGAAGTGCTTTACCGGCTCTACAGGGAAACTCATCTGAAAGTGCTTCGCCCACGGATGCTTACCGGACACCTGCAAGGACTGTTTCTGGAGTTTATCAGCAAAATGCAGCGACCCGGTAAAATTCTGGAGGCAGGCACTTACACTGGATACGGAACCATCTGCCTTTCACGTGGATTGGCAGAGAACGGACATATACATACCATTGAGAAAAATCCCGAGGTGCTGGAATATGCACGAAAATATTTTGAATTGGAAGGTATCAGCAATAAAGTAACAATACATAATGATGATGCTCTGAAAGTGCTGGATGATTTAAATGAAAGCTTTGATCTGGTGTATATTGATGGCGACAAGACTGAATATCCTGCTTACCTGAAGGCCATTATTCCCCTAATAAATCCTAAAGGCATCATCATGCTGGATAATGTATTGTGGGACGGCAAAGTTCTGGATAAGAATACCGGTGATCCGGAAACCCTTGCGCTGCAGGAAGCCAATATTATGATCAGGGAGAATGATCAATTTGATAACATACTGCTTCCTTTAAGAGATGGATTGATGATAGCCAGGAAGTCTGAAGTGAAACATAATTGATTATTTAAAAGCATCAGCTTCCTCCCGCTACTATAGCTCTACGGCCTTTTTAATAATCATGTTCGCGCGTTTCGCCCACGGCCATGGCCCGGTTCATCCTTTACGCCCTGCCACTTATTACTCTACTAATGAAAACCTATCTGTATTCCCACTGTAAAAGGCGGCAGGTCATTATAACCCGAACCGGATTTAATGACTTCAGAAAGACGATAGCGGGCAAATATCACGTAGCGGTTATAACCTGCCCGCATAAAAGCACCATAACTAAATGCATTAATATAATCAGGATTGTACACTGATAATTTCCTGCTTTGACCGTCGCCGTATTTGTTTTTGTAGAAATAGCGACTGGCGTAATTCCATTCACCGTAAACCCCTATATCAATGAAATTGCCTATATAGTTTCCACGTCTTCCAAAGTTAAAACGGTTATAAACACCAAGACCCACGCTATAAAGATTCACCTTTTCCTTATGGAAATGGATAGTATCCGGGAAAGCCCGTCCTTCATCCTCAGCCAGGCGGAATGTATGGCTTCCGGCTTCAACTTCATAACCCAGGCTGTAAACATTACCCAGCTTCCTCTTGTACCTGATCCCCAGATTAAAATAATGACTGAACAAAGGATTAGTTTGGATATAATTATTTTCGCCAGAGCCGAATAAAATGCCCCAGCTGCCATATCCATGGGTATAATGCTTCCGGTTCGGCCCCTTTTCCGCGACATTTTCATAAAAATCCACTTTCTCTTCCATCAGCACACTCTGCGCCTTAACAGCTGCACCTGATAATACAAGTACAAGTATGATCAAAATATTTCGCATAATGTTAAAATTCATAAGTTGCCGTGTAACCCACATAATGAACATTCAATTTATACCCATCAGGAATCTCCGATTTATCTAATTCAAGAACATCTGTTTGGTTAACCGAGATAACATAAAACCGGTCCAATACTCCCGAAGGCTTCTGGATATTATAATACAGCACAAAACGTGTCATATAGTCTTGGTTTTCAAACACTTCCTTATCTAAATTAATGGTTACATTCCCATTTTCTTCCACAAACTGAAAGGTTTCTCCTGCCGACTTCTCTTCATCAAATAAGTACGCGGCCTGTGGCAGGCCATATCCATGTGCATAATCAAAATAAGGATACAGATGACCGGCCTTTTCTATCTCACGGAACAACTCCATCGCTTTAAGCTCGGGGTTTGCCTGGAGCGCACAGGCGGCAAAACCGGCCACAAGAGGAGAAGCAAAGGAAGTACCGAAAGCATTGGCCAGGCCGTCTTTTTCAGCTGCTATCACCTGTCCGAATGCTGACACATTAGGTTTCAAACGCATATCTGCTGTGGGGCCATATGAACTGAAGCTAATATGATATCCTGTATTTGGTTCAACCCCGCCTACGGAAAGCACACTATCGGCATCAGCAGGAGTACCTATCACATGCCAGCGTGCTTCACTTCCTGAATTCCCGGCTGCATTAACCACCAGTATCCCTTTGGATGCAGCCATATTCGCTGCATCAGCTACCAGGCTGTGTTCTCCATCCATCTCCTCCGGGAAATAGCGATGAAAGGTATAACCCAGCGAAGAATTTATAATATCTGCGCCGTTTTTATCAGCCCATTCCGCGGCCGCCAGCCAGTTCTCCTCTTCTGAAAAAGGTTCGGTAAACACCTCCGTACGTGCCAGAATAAACTCTGCGCCTGTGGCCAGGCCCATGGGTGTGTTGCCGGTAATTCCCGCTATAGCTGACAAGACCATGGTGCCATGCTTGTTTGCCTTATACACATCCTCCTTATTGCTGGTGAAGTCCCAGGTTTTAAGAATCCTGTTATCTTTTCTGATATGCTCGAAAACCGGAAGTTCATCCACCCATGGAAAACCTGCATCGAAAACTGCCACTCTGACGCCTGACCCATCCATATTATGTCTTTTGAACACATTCCTGCCGAGCTCCATGGTTTGATTCTCCAGCATCAGGCTTTCCTGGAATCCGAGAGTGGTATCGTAATCCTTATCTGACACTTCAGCTAACTGCATGGAAACTGTGGGAAAAGCGGATACCTTCTTCACATAAGGCAGGGCTTTAATGGCAGCAAGCTGTCCGGGCTGCGCATAAACAGCTACAGCATTAAACCAGCGGCTGTGATGCGAGCTGGAGTCTGCCAGCCTGTCAACACCCTGCAGGTAATCATCCTTAACAGGATAATCAGTGATATCATACAGCTCAAGATTATGCTTTATCCTTCTTTCTATGGCTTTTTCATCAAAATATTCATACGGATTAAACTCCACTCCTTCCTTGTCGGTAAAGAAAACCCAGTATTTCCCCTGTGCTTTTGCCTGCCCGGCAATCACTGCCGTCAGCAACAGCAAGATTAAGATACGCTTCATCTATTTAAAATTCTTATTTCAGCAAAGATATAAATAATTGTTATTGGATTTTATTCATGCCTTGAAGTATAAGCAATTCGTAAGAAGCTGCAAAAGGCCCTGTTTTTTTACCAATCATATTTAACCTTAGTAACCCCGAGGAATACATAA
>CAYZDA010000026.1:0-43162 GCA_964477095.1 uncultured Bacteroidales bacterium
TGATCATCCTGCTTCCTTTGATCATCCTGCTTTCTTTGATCATCCTGCTTTCTTTGATCAAACTGCTTTCTTTGATCAAACTGTTTCCTTTGATCGAACTGTTTCCTTTGATCAAACTGTTTCCTTTGGTCTTCCTGAGCAGACTTTTCTGATTTCTTCTCTGTAGCCACCGGTTGTTTTTGTTGTTCTTCTTTTTTTGTTTCCGGTTGCTCTTCTTTGATGGCTTCTTTTTGCTTGTTCACAGGGCCACTGGAAGCCAGTCGCTCTGCTTCGACTTTACGCGGACGACCACGTCTGCGTTTTGCCTTCTCCTGCTTGTCTTCGTTTTCTGCAGGCTTTAATTCCTTACTTTTCCTTGGGCGGCCCCTTTTGGAGGAAGATGATTCGCTATTTTCGTTCTTCTCTTCTGTGGCGGCTGCTTTGGTAGGATTCAGCGCCTGGTAATCCAGGATTTTATAGATAAGTTCCTGTTTTTTTAATCCCTGGATTCTGGGAATATTTAATTCCTTTGCAATCTGACGAAGCTCAGTAAGAAGTTTTCCATTGAGCTCAATAATATCGTACATGAAAAATTAATTTGATTATTTATTCTTTTCTTTCTTTCTTAAAAAATAATGCTGAAAAAATTCTGACCGGAAAGTTGGTCAGCTAAAGCGGATTTTCTGCCGCAAATATAATTAATTAATTTCTTTAATAGCAAATAAAAAAGTAAAAAAGTACCTTGTTTTAATTGTTAAATATCTTTATACTAAACTTATACCGGCTATTTAAGAGCGGTTTTGCTGCTTATTACTTAGAAATATGTTACTTGTGCCGCCGCTTATGCGCGGTAAGACACTAACAATAAAATGCTTCAATGGTTCGGTTATTCGGCAAAAAACACTAAACATTGAAATTTATCAAATAAGTCCTTTTGGACTTACCGTAACTCCATTTATTTTTTCAAAGCGTTCGCGAATATCTTTTTCTTTGGTTTTTCGTACAGCAATTTCAATATCACATTCAATTTCAAATTTCGTACTAATTTGCACAAGCTGTTCTTCTTTAATAAGCTGCATTACTGCACCCATTTGAGAGTAACCGAAATGCAAGTGCAGTTTAGCATTTACCACCTGCCGGACGATTTTGTTTTTTTTCAGAGCTTCTGAAGCAGCACCTTTATAAGCATCTATTAAGCCTCTCACGCCAAGTTTAACTCCACCAAAATATCTCACTACCACTATTAAAGTATTGGTGAGTTCATGTGATCTTATTTGTCCGAAGATTGGTTTTCCTGCCGAGCCTGATGGTTCTCCGTCGTCATTAATGCGGTAAACGGAATAATCCCAACCCAGGCGATAGGCATAGCAATGGTGCCGGGCATCATGATATTCCTTCTTAATTTTGTCAAGCGCATTTTTTACCTGCATTTCTGTGTCAACAGGTAAGGCTATGGCTATGAATTTGCTGCCGCGATCTTTGTAAATGCCTTTTGTGCGTTTTTGGATGGTTTTATATGTATCTTCAGTCAACATTTAAATTATTTATGAAGTGCGGGCGATGGCAATCAAAAATATAGCAACAACCGCTATGGCAATTCCAATCCAGTTGATCTTTTGCAGCCTTTCCCGGAATGCAAGATAACCTGTTATGGCTGAAAGTGAAACAATGCTTACATTCTGAATGGGTACTACCACAGATACCTCGAAAACGCTCAGTGCCTTCAGGAAATAATATGTGGAACCAAAATTAAGGAGTCCGAGAATAATACCTGCCCACAGATTTTTTAAATGCATTTTTCGCTTGCCTGTCACTATATTATAACCTGCTATCAGCAATGCAAATAATAAAGAAGTGCCAAAAATCACTGAGAGAAACAAAAGTATATGGTCGTTATCCTGCTTCAGGTATGTTTTTTCGCTGAAGGATATCATGGTATCATTGGCACCGTTAACTAAAAAAAGCAATACAGGAAACAGCAGATAACGTGTATCTACTTCCAGTGATTTATCGCGTTTAAAAATCAGGTAGAAGGACAGCAGCACCAGGATGATTCCGCTTATTTTTAAGACAGTGGCTTCTTCATTTAGAAAAACCAGGCCGAAGGCTGCCGGAACAATCACCGACATCCGGCTGGAAACGCCGGTAATGGCCACCCCGGCCTTCTGACTGGATAAGGCGAAAAGGTTGAACCCGATAATAAAAAACACACCGATAATAACAGCCATCGTAAACCATTGCTGGGAGGGAAGTTCTGCCGGTGTCAGGCCGCTGTCCTGAACTGCATATGAGGCAAATGCTGCTATCACATAATTGATGGCAATGGCCTGCATATTGCTAACGGAGTAGCGTATAAACATCCGGAAAACAACCATCACGGTTGTAGACATCAATATGGCAAGAATCAGGTATAACATGTTGCTGAATTAAAAAACCAGCGCAAATGTAAAGGTTTCTTCCGGTTTTAACATTCACCATAACCAGGATGATGTAACTGATATGCTCCAATGAATACTTTATTGCTTTAATCGCAGAAATGGATTTTTCCTGTTTAAAACATGTATCAGGCGATCTTTGCCCACATGATCAATGGAAAAGGCATAAGGAGGAATATCCGGTGCTTTTAGTCCTTTATAAAAAAACTTATCACCGCTTAGTAAACGTATTTCATCCCACATGTCTTCATTTATAAAGCTGTCAAGCATCAGTTTGCCACCCTCAACTATCAGGGATTGAATTTCCTTTTCATGAAGGTAGGAAAGAATTTGAGGAGCAATGGGAGAATCAAAATCAAGGCTTACATATTCCAAATTATATTTGTTCTTTGACGGCTTTCGACAAAAAACGATTGTTGGTATTTTCTGATTAAACAATTGTAGATTATCCGGCAGTATGTGGTTTTCATCCACTACCAGCCGTAATGGATGTTCACCTGTCCATTCTCTCACACTAAGTTCCGGATTGTCATTGATGGCAGTAACTGTACCAACCAAAATGGCTGGATTATATGCTCTCCAGCGATGCACCAGAGTTTTGAGACTTTGGCCGGTTATCCAGTTTATATGTGGTGATTCAGTGCTGTTGCGTTCGATATCCATAAATCCATCAATGGTTTGTGCCCATTTTAATATTACATAAGGTCTTTTTTGCTCATGAAAGGTGAAAAATGCACGATTGATGTAAAAGCACTCGTTTTCCAGTATACCGGTTTTAACATTGATCCCGGCATCCTGCATCTTTTTAATGCCACGACCTGCCACCAGGCTGTTGGGATCAGTTGTTCCAATTACCACATTTTTTATGCCGCTCGTAATAAGCATATCACTGCAGGGAGGTGTCTTTCCGTGATGTGAACAGGGTTCGAGATTTACATACAATATGGAATCCTGAATCAATTTGTGGTTTTTTACGGAATTAATTGCATTGACTTCAGCATGCGCTTCTCCAAACTTCTGGTGATAACCTTCTCCGATAATCTGGTTATTATGTACAATCACAGAACCAACCACAGGATTAGGCGCTGTGTTGCCATCACCCATACGCGCCAGCTCCAGGCAGCGCCGCATGTATTTCTCATCGTCCATACTTTGTATCTTTGCAGCTCAAAATTACACTTTTCATCCGATATGCAGAAGCAAAGCATCAGAAGTATTAAGGAAAAGATCACAAAAGAGCTGTCCGGACTGTATGGAGAACACGAGGCCCGGAGCATTGCTTTCTGGGTAATGGAAGCTGCGCTGGAAAAGGACAGAGCTTTTATCCTGTCGAACCTGAAGGAAATAATATCAGGGAATAACTACCGGATAATATCCGGATATCTTGAGCAACTCAAGCAGGGAAAGCCCATTCAGTATGTCTGCGGATATGCCTTTTTCCGTGATCTTAAATTAATTGTGGATGAAAGTGTGTTGATTCCAAGACCTGAAACAGAACTTCTGGTAGAAGAGGTATTGAAGTATTACAACATGCCGGGAAAACCTGCCCATGGTCTTGATATAGGCACTGGGTCAGGTTGCATTCCTGTATCGCTGATGACAGAAGCCCGGAATATTTCCATGGATGCCATGGATAAATCTCAGTCTGCAATTAATATAGCCGGGCAAAACGGCAGGCAAAATAAAGCAGGAACTAACTTTGTAGTTGATGATATTTTTGCTCCTGATTTAAATAAATACCCGGAATGCTATGATTTTATAGTGAGTAATCCGCCCTATGTGCTGGAGACAGACAAAACTATGATGCATAAAAACGTACTGGAATATGAACCCGGCTCTGCTTTATTCGTTGAAGATGATAATGCCCTTGTATATTACAGGGCTATAGTTAAGTTTTCAAAACTGAAGCTTAAGCCTGGTGGCAGGCTTTTCCTGGAAATCCACGAAAAAAAAGCAGCGGAGATACATCAGCTGCTTCAGGCAAATGCTTTTACTGATATCAGGCTCATTAAAGATTTTCACGGAAAAGACAGAATAGTTATCGCGCAGCTTAATCAGCAGTAGTATTATTATTATCAGACTTCGTTCTTTTGAACACGTAAATTTCGTATGTATTACCACCAAGCACAGTAAATGAATTTTCAGGCCTGAAAACCTTGAGTAGTTCGTAGTTATCATTTTTCATCAAACGATCAAGAGGCATACGTCCCTCATTAGGCCCAAAATGTGCATCCCAGATTATGATACTTCCCGGCGGCACATTATCTGCCGGATCCTGCCGGTTTGGAATTCCTTCCTCCATTTGTTCTAAATCGAAGGGATTTTTATCCAGAAAATAAAAACACCAGGGATTATAGAAATAAATTTTCTCGTTGTAATGATCAGTCTTCTTAAGCCATTCTGAGGTTTCTTTGGTCAACTTCTCAGTGGCATGAAGTGGAACCGGCATTTTATAAACTTCGAATGCATGTTTCACATAAAAGAAGGAAAATATAATGATTACAGCATATTTTGCCCAATTATATGATCTTAATGGCCAAAGGATCAGATTAAATCCTTTCAAACCTAAAAGTGCAGCCAGTGGTATAATGCCTCCCATTACCCTCAGCAACCCCAGTGATCCTCCTAAACCCTGCCACCATACAAAAGAATGTGCGGCGAAATATATAAATAAGGAGCCTGCAATCAGCAACCATTCATCCCTTATTTTTTCCCGGTTCTCTGATGCTTTCACGCTACGAAAGACCAGGACAAGTATTCCGGTAATCAGAAGTATTGACAGAAATATCCCAAATATTTTTTTCCCATTCACAACAAAGTGAAATAATCTTCCCTCACCGTAGATATCTTTCGCTCCAGAATAAGGCATCTTATTGATTACCCAAAAAATGTCATCAAAGTAAAAATAACCTGCTATGCTGTATAGAACGAATCCCAGTAACAGGAAAGGAATAGCTTTATAATGTTGACGGTATATATATGCGAGACCAAATACAGCGAAAATAACTACTCCTTCTGTACGGACAAAAGGCAGAAATGACAATATAACTGCCGACCAGATATACTGCCTTTTCAGAAAAAGAAAAATACTCAGGACCAATATAAATGAAAAGAGGATTTCAGTTAATGCAGTAGGTAGCAACACACTGTAAATTGGAGCGAAAAGCACAAGCAAAACTGCAAGGTAAGCGTTTTTATAACCAAGACAGGTGGCAACTTTATAGGTAAAATAGGCGGTAAGGCTGCCAGTAATCACGTTAAAAGCAGCCATTCCTTTTAATCCCAGCTGGGCAAAGGGAGAACTTAAAAGCGTATAAACCGGCTTTGCCCAGTGGTTAAAATAAAATTCAGGATGCTGAAAAGCATATCGTGCGAATTTATAATGACTCAGGTTATCTGCCCCTCCAAACAATCCTTCTCCACGTATCGTCATTATTCCGAACAAGATTAATCCTGCTAAAGCTATTAACAGAGCTATCCGGCTTTCCCATTTCGTGCCCATACTGATTTAAATGTCAAGTTTTCTTCTGATCTTATGTGGAATCGCGTCTTTGTGTACCATAATGGCTACTGTGTTTAGCTTCAGATAGCTTTCCGACATGTTAAGGTAGCCGTTGTTGTCATTGCTGTCAGCAGCCCAGGAGTTTTTAGTAACATAGTATTTGCGGCCACTTTCATCTTTAATTACAGCTGTAAGATGCATCAAATGATCATCAGTAGTAGAAAAGCCGGTGAAATGTTTTTGTCTCATTTCCTGATCAATTTGTTGCTCTGAAGTGTCAGCAGTAAAATCTTCAACAGGGCAGCTTTCATCAGCAGGAATCACCGCGAGTCCTGCAGCAAAGTCAAAGTGTTTTTCACTTACATCTCCATCCCAGCATACTGAAAAACCGTTATTGAATGCATGATCAATAATTTGCATCATCTCATCAAGCGGCACGTTATAATAATCAGAATAATCCCAGTTGTCAGGAATTTCCAGTCGGAAAGCTTTATAGAACGGATGGTGAGTAAAAGAAGTAATTTCCACATAATCATCCGGATTAAATCCAAGCCTGCTATGAAAATTTTCTGTTTCGTAGTTTTTTCCCTCATAGCTGAATGACTCAGGTATGGTACCTAAGTAAACATCCAGTATGGCTTTAAAGCCATCATACCAAACTTCTGTAGTTCCTTTTCCTTTGGCAGCCAGAACTCCATCGAGATAACCCTTTAATGCTTTTTCAAGTTCCCTGTGGTCGGGCAATTCCTGGCCCTTGATCATGCCATCGTAGATTCCTTCCGGTATCATACCGTACTCTTTTACCACGTCGGTTACGTCATGCGCCTGTCCTCCTTGTGAAAAATTAGCTTTTCCATGTAGCTGCACATAATTTTCAGCTTTTGCCAGGTAGGCATATTTCACGAAAAACATTTCTGACAGGTCGAAGCTTCCTTCGCCCATCCGTAATAATTCTGTTTCGATAAAGGAGGTGGCGGCATAGCTCCAGCAGGTTCCTGAGATGTGCTGGTCTTTAACTGCAGTGGTTTTCACAGCAGCGATCGTATCAAATTTCAGTTTACCCGCTTTATCGTTATCCTGGGCAAACAGCCTGCCGCTGAACATTATCAGCACCGCGGCACCAATCATTATTAATCTCATATTGTTTTTCTTTTAACTGTTATTATCCTCCAGTACCTGCCATTCTTCATAAAACTGTTTTAAAAACTCTTCCATAAAGGCATGGCGCTTTTCTGCGATCTTTTTACCGGTCGCTGTGTTCATCCTGTCTTTCAACAGCAGAAGTTTTTCATAGAAGTGATTTATAGTAGGGCTGGCATTATTCTGATACTCCGAGTAGGTAGTATGACACACCGGTTTTATATCCGGATCATAGACCGGGCGGTTTTTACTGCCTCCATAAGCAAATGCCCTGGCGATACCTGTAGCGCCCAGGGCATCCAGTCGGTCGGCATCCTGCACGCATTTGGATTCCCGGGTATCAGCATGGTCTTTAGTATGTGAGCCTTTAAATGAGACCTGTCTGATTATTCTCAGGATTCTTTCTTTTATGGAAGTACCGGGTATGTGTTCTTCCAAAAATTTAGTGGCCAGTGGCAGGTTTTTTTCATCACCTCCCACCTTATAATCATCCAGATCATGAAGCAAGGCAGCAATACGCGTGATGAAAACATCTGCGTGTTCAGCTTCTGCCAGTTGCACTGCCAGTGCTTCCACACGCCTGATATGCCAGTAACCATGCCCGGAGCTGTCAGCAACCTGATTATGATGAATATAATTTATTGCAGCATTAAGAATCCTATCCTGATCCATTCTATTTGATTTACTGGATCAAAAATAGTCAAAATGAATAAAACTGAAGAGGTGGATGAGATGCATAAAGCAGTTGCCGAAAAAAGGCAGGGGCACCGGACTTTGGGGATTGGCCGGTACCCCGAGATCATTTAAGCCTGAATATTATAAAAGATCAGGTTTTTCCTCTCTGTTTTGAAGGTGCTCACCTAAAGTGTTTTTTAGCTCCTCAATACGACTGGCGTAATCATTGAAACTTTGATCGTGCCTGCTAAGCTTAAGTTCCAGGGGCCTGATCTTTTCAGCAAAGGTCTGTTCGGAATCTTTGGCGTATTTATTTAGTTGAACCGAAAAGTTATTGGAAAGTTCGGTGTGATCATGCTTTGCTTTTTCAGTAAATTCATTTATGTCATTTTTGATTTTCTCCATTGCTCTCTGATGATCATTTTTTATAGTCTCCAAAGATCCTGATATCAAATCACTAAACTGAATGAGGTCCTGTGAGAATGCCACCTGCTTTTTCTGGAATCTTCTTCCTAAAACCAGGTAAACGATAAATCCCAGCAAAAGCGCTGCAATAAGCCCGGGATATTGAATTGTCTGCATGGTCTTTTGGTGATTGGAAAGAGTACTCATCCGGGTAGTAACATCCGCGTTAGATTGATCCAGTCGCTGTTCTATTGATTTAGTGAGTTGCTGTTGTAGTTTCATCTGCTCCTGAAGCAGACTAATGGTTTCTTCACCACGGAAGACCCTCTCTTCGAGGCTTTGCTGTTGTGTATTGCTCTTTTCCTGAAGCAGCCTGAGTTCGGATAGCAACTGCTTATTTTGCTGCTGCAACTCTTTGATTTGTTTCTCCATATCCACATTGCTTTGGCCGGGGCTGGCATTTTGCGAGTGAATGGCTGGCAACATAAAGATAATCATGATAATAGTAAATAAATCTTTCATAAGCTGTGTTGTTTTTATTTGGCGTTTAATATACGAAATAAAAAATACTTAATCAAGTGAAAAACAACAAAAAAACCTTTACTTTGGGGACGTAAAGTTGTATCTTCGTCAAAACTCCTGGAATTATGTTTGGACGAAATTTTTACATTGCACTCGGGAACCTGATTTACTCTGTGTACTATGGAAATTTGCTTTACAAGGAATTGCCGCAAAAAGAGTTATTTAGGTTAATAAAGAAATATATCACGCCTAACGAGGATGGTGATGATGAATTTGGCACCAATAACAGCTTTTACTGCATTTTCGAGATAGAAAGGCTTATGGATGACCATACTGATCCTTATGATGCTTTCCGCGTATTCGAACAATATTATTCTACCAACTGCAAGGTGTTTAACAGAAGAATACAACTGGAAATAGATGAACTCCTGAATAGCCTGATGAATCATAACGGGGGCATGCACTCGGACTATTTTTTTATAAAATATCAGGAACTAACCTCATCCAAAGCCAGACAGGCAAATATGAGTTGATATATTTCACCATCTCCTTTGAACACTGCATTGAAATTATCTGTTTCTTTGTCCATTATTAAGCTTATTTAAACCGATAAACAGATGATTTGCATTTTGTCACCTGAAACACGGCCGGCCTTTAATATTGCCAGTGAAGAGTATCTGATGAAGAATTTTGATGAAGATGTATTTCTTTTGTACAGAAACGGACCTTCCATTATAGTAGGAAAACACCAAAACACACTTTCAGAGATCAATGTGGAATATGTGAAAGAAAACAATATTGAGGTGGTGCGAAGACTTTCCGGTGGAGGAGCTGTTTTTCATGATCTTGGTAATCTGAACTTCGGGTTTATTAAGAAAGGTGAAGATACCAACCTGGTGGACTTTAAGAAGTTTACCATGCCTATAATCGATGTCTTACGAAAACTTAATATCAATGCTCAATTTGAAGGCAGAAACGATATTACCATTGAGGGAAAAAAGTTTTCAGGAAACGCAGAACATGTTTACAAAAATAAAGTGCTTCATCATGGCACACTGTTGTTTTCTTCAAAGATGGGCGATCTCAGCAAAGCTTTGAATGTAAATCCCAGAAAATTCCGCGATAAAGCAGTTAAATCCGTGCGAAGCAGGGTAACCAACATAGCCGAACATCTTGACAGGGAAATGAGTGTGGAAGCTTTTGCGGAGATGCTCATGGAGGATATCATGCAAATGAACCCTAACAGCACACGATACGAATATACCGGATCCGATATAGAAGCTATTTACGACCTGGTGGATAAGAAATACGGCACCTGGGAGTGGAACTTCGGCTATTCACCCAAATATAACTTTTCGAAATTCACCACCACTGCAGGCGGACATATTGAAGTGAACCTTGACGTTGAAAATGGTATTATAAAAAGTGCCAAATTCTTTGGCGATTTCTTCAGCAGTAAAGATATCTCTGATATTGAGAAAGTACTGAAGGACATGCCACACAATGAATACAAGATCAGAGAACGGCTGAAAAAATATAACATTGGCCAGTATTTTAACAAGGTGACACTAGACGAGCTAATTGATAGTTTGTTTTAATCAAACTACCCCAGATTCCTTTTAGAACGATACTCCTTAAGTGGTGATTCAAAAGCTAACTGCCCGGGAATAGCAAAACGCTATCCTGATGGGGATGGATATCTCTATCAGGGTTTTACTGCTTAGTCAGCCGGCAAAATTTTCGAAAGCACTGATCAGGACGGCAAACATAATTGAAGTTATTTATAGATCAAAAAAATGACATTGCGTTTGTGAATGGGAGGGACTTTCATTTTTTTCCATTCCCCCACGCTATAGGTCATAATTTGTTCATTTTTCCCGGTGAGTTCGATGCCAAGGCTGATGCGTGTGGAAGCTGATAATACCTTCAGCATGGCTTTAAACATTTTCATATTACGGTAAGGAGTTTCGATGAATATCTGAGTTTGATCTTCCCTGTACACCAGTTTTTCAAGTAAACGCAAGCGATTGTCGCGTTTTTTATCATCTATGGGCAGATATCCGTGAAAAGAAAAGCTTTGTCCTGAAAAACCACTTGCCATAAGCCCCAGCAATATAGAAGAGGGGCCGGTGAAAGGCACTGTTTTTACACCAAACTGGTGTGCTTTTTCTACTATTCTCGATCCCGGATCGGCGATACATGGCAGGCCTGATTCGGAAAGAACTCCGAGGTCTTTACCCTGTATAACTTCCATCATGATATCCATCAATTCGTTATCAGGAGTCTTTTTGCTGTATTCCACAAAGGTGATTTCATCCACAGGCACCGGCATTCCGCTTTTTATGAGGTATCGCCGTGCAGTGCGGATGTTTTCCACTGCAAAGAACCTGAGTGCATGCATTCGCCTGACCACCTCAGGAGGCAGTACACTTTCCGGGTGTGAATCACTTAATAGTGTGGGTAATAAATATATGGTTCCTTTTTCCATCATTGAATATTCTGCCAGGGAAGCCGGTCCAGGTCTAAATTACCACCTGAAAGAACCAGCACTGCTGTTTTATTTTTCACTTCAATTTTATGTTCAAGTATAGCTGCTAAAGTAACGCATGCTGAAGGCTCAACAATAATTTTCATTCTTTCCCAAATGAACTTCATCGCTTCAATTACAGAGGAATCTTTTACTGTTACAATATCATCTACATAATTTACAATAACCGGAAATGTGCGTGAACCCAATGACGTCAACAGGCCATCAGCAATGGTATTTGGATTGACAGAGGGGATGAGTTCACCGCTTTTAAAGGAGCGATAAGCGTCATCCGCACCTTCAGGCTCTGCGGCATATACCCTGGTAGCAGAATAAAAGTGATGCACAGCCAGGGCTGTTCCACTGAGCAGGCCGCCGCCACCCACTGGTGTTAATATTATATCCGGCTCTTTATCCATTTGTTCTGCAATTTCACTGGCCACGGTTGACTGCCCCGCGATCACCAGTGGATGATTATAGGGATGGATCTCCGTAGCTCCGGTTTCTGCCATTACCTGCTTCAAGGTTGATTCTCTTGATTCCAGCGTGGGCTTACAAAAAGTTATCCGCCCGCCGTAGGTTTTCACTGCCGCCACCTTGGCTCTGGGAGCGGTTTCAGGCATGACGATATAAGCAGGAATATTGCGCAGGCCGGCAGCCCGGGCAAGGGCCTGGGCATGATTACCGGATGAATGCGTACACACACCCCTGGCAGCATCTTTAGCAGATAGCGCGAACACCGCATTTACAGCACCACGGGACTTAAAAGCACCGGCTTTCTGAAAGTTTTCTGCTTTGAAATAAATCTGTGCACCAAATCTCCTGTTCAGTGTATCTGAAGACAGGAGAGGAGTGGCATGCACTTTACCGGCTATTCTGGCCCTGGCTTTATACAACTCATCTTTTCCCGGTATATCTTCAGGCAGCGTTACTTTTTTCATCTGTCTACATTTGATTTTAGTGGTATCCCGTCATTTACGCGGGGGGAACTCGAAAGCAGTAGTCCGCCTGAGGCGGATTATGCCCGTTTCATTTCTGAATTTCTTCCAGTAATTTATCTGTAGCCTTGTCAAGCATTTCATACACATGATCAAAACCTTCAGGCCCGCCAAAATAAGGATCGGGAACACTGATGTTCTCTCCGGGATAAAGATAATTCATTAGCATTTTCACTTTTTTAGTGTCATCTTCAGTACGGGCAAGTTTAATGATATGACGATAGTTGTCTTCATCCATGGGAATGATCAGGTCGAATTTGTTGAAATCCTCCGATTCAAATTGTCTTCCGCGTAAATCACTGATGTCATTGCTATATTTAAGCAAAGTTTTCACTGATCTCGGATCAGGAGCTTCATTTACATGATAATCAGCTGTACCGGCAGAATCAACTTCGATATCCAGACCTCGTTCTGATATTTTCTTTCGCAATATTCCCTGAGCCATAGGCGACCGGCAGATATTACCAAGACAAACGGTGAGTATTTTTTTCATAAAGAATTGTTTATGGTTGAAACTCGAAAAAAGCATAAAAAAATCACCGGCTAACGAAGGGCTAACCGGTGCAAAGTTAACATATTATGCCAGATTTCTCTTAACCTTTAATTTTCTTGTCAAGTTCAGAAACATAGCTGTTGAACTGTTTATCAGTATCCACCAGGTTCGACACTGTTTTGCAGGCATGCAGTACGGTGGCATGGTCCTTATTGCCGCAATGCAGGCCGATGGTTGCCAGTGATGATTTGGTGTATTTCTTTGAAAAGAACATTGCCAGTTGTCTTGCCTGTACTATTTCACGCTTGCGGGTTTTGGATACGATCATTTCCACAGGTATATTGAAGTAATCACTGATTATTTTCTGAATATAGTCAATTGAGATATCGCGGGAAGTGTTCTTCACATATTTGTCAATCATTTGCTTGGCCAGGTCAAGGGTAATGGCTTTTTTATTAAGTGATGACTGGGCCAGTATACTAATCAGGGCGCCTTCCAGTTCACGGACATTGGTAGTGATGGAATAGGCAAGGTATTCCACAACTTCAGCAGGCATTTCCACCCCTTCACTGTATAATTTCTTTTGCAGAATGGCCATTCTGGTTTCCAGATCCGGTACCTGAAGATCTGCAGCTAATCCCCATTTAAAGCGCGACAACAGGCGGGGCTTCATGCCCTGCATTTCCACCGGTGCTTTATCTGAAGTTATAACCAGCTGTTTCCCTTTCTGGTGCAGGTGGTTAAAGATGTGAAAGAACACATCCTGTGTCTTTTCCTTGCCTGAAAGAAACTGAATATCATCAATAATCAGCGTATCTATCATTTGATAGAAATGAATAAAATCGTTCTGATTATTGTTTCTAACGGAGTCAATAAATTGATTGACAAATTGCTCTGAAGAAACATAAAGTACCGTTTTGTCAGGGAAATTGTTCTTCACCTGAACTCCGATTGAATTCGCAAGGTGAGTTTTCCCCAGGCCCACTTTACTGTATATAAAAAGCGGGTTAAAAGCTGTTTTGCCAGGGTTCTGGCCCACCGCATAACCTGCCGAACGGGCAAGCCTGTTACAATCGCCTTCCACGTAATTGTCAAAGCTATAGTTCTCATTCAGCTGCGAATTAACCTTAATCTTTTTTATTCCCGGGATAATAAAGGGATTAGGTATCTCTTTTGAGTTACTCCTGTTTAAATCCAATGGCATAGATACGGAGGGGTTTTTAGTGGCACTTTTATTGCCAGTTGGCATGTTAACCGTGTAGGGCTGCTTATTATGATAAGAATTATCCATAATAATGCTGTATTCCAGGCGACCGGTAGTTCCCAGCTCTTTTCGTATAGTCTTCTTAAGGAGGCTTATATAGTGTTCCTCCAGCCATTCATAGAAGAACTGGCTGGGTACCTGTATGGTTAATACATTATTATTCAGACGCAATGGTTTAATGGGCTCAAACCAGGTCTTATAACTCTGATAATTAATGTTATCCTTAATTACCTTCAGGCAGTTCGCCCAAATTTCTTTATGATCAGTTTTTTGATCCGTATTCATTCCTGTACTCCAGCTTCATGTTTTGTTTATTCTACTTCTCTTCTACCCCTGCCTGCACGAGGCGAAATATTTTACAAAGATTCATGAAAAAAAGTTAGCATTCAAGCCCCAACTGGTCTTGATTTTCTACTAATTTTTTATTACAGGAAATGATCTCGGATGTGTCTGTGTTTTTCATATATCTTTCACTTTATGAGTGTCCGTATTTATACATAAAATATTAAACCGCAAAATCCACTCCTGATCTAATACAGAAATCAAAATGCTTCCCCATCTCAAGAGTTGATTTTGGTCATGCAAAGAATGATTATTGAACCAAAGATGATTAAGCTTACGCTAACTCCCCGAATACCGGAGGATAACAACAATCAAATCTTCTTTTCATTGCCAGTACAATATTAAATAAATGTTTGGTTGAATGAAAGGAATTGGCAGTAAAATTTCTTAATTTGTATTTGGTATAAATTTCCAGATATTATTTTCCAGAAGTTGATTTTTATCAGCATTTTAGCATTTTTCCTGTATTTTTACTCTTAAAAATGGCAAGATGATTGCTGCTGATGAACCGTTTTACCTTACATATTATTTTGATATTTAATTCCTTTCTATATAAAACGAAATAAACAGAAGCTGACATGAGCAGAGTTGTAATGTTTTCTGTGTATAATAATTTGCAGGATATATAGTTTATTGATTGAATAACGCCCGATGAGCGGGATAAATATCATTTATCATCCCTGAAATATTGCTGCATTTTTCCGGTTTGATAAAATGTATTACTTTTGCAGCTTAATTTAAGGAATAAAGGGACATTGCATGCGCATAAAACCGATCGTTATAATTATCCTGGTAGCAATACTTACAGGGTGCAACGGATACCAAAAGGTACTGAAAAGCAATGATACAGAGCTAAAATACAAGAAAGCGCTGGAGTTTTATAATGAAGGTGATTATTATAAAGCAATTCAGTTGTTGGACAATCTTCGTTCGGTAACACGTGGCACCGGCCGAGCTGAGGACGTATTTTATTATTATGCCCAGGCACATTTTAGAAATGAGGAGTACATGCTTGCTTCCTATTATTTCAGGACGTTTGCAAAGAGCTTTCCAAGAAGCGAAAAGCGCGAGGAAGCCCTTTACAAGGCTGCCTACTGCAAATATTTACAGGCACCCCGCTTTAATCTGGATCAAACAATTACCAGAGAAGCTATTGATGAGCTTCAGCTTTTTGTTGACCGGTATCCTCAGTCGAAGCTTGTGATTGATGCATCGCGCCTGATCAATGAACTGGAAGAACGGTTGGAGAAAAAGCAGTATGAAAATGCCATGCTATATCACAAAATGGAAAGGTGGGAGGTGGCAGCTTATGCACTTCGGGTTTTTCTTGATGATTATCCGGTTACCGATTTTAAAGAGGAAGCATTATTTTTTATTTTGGATGCAAGATACAATTATGCGCTAAACAGTGTGAGGGAAAAACAGAAAGAACGTTATAAGGAAGCTATTGATGCCTTTGAGGACCTGATGGCCGAGTTTCCTGAATCCAGGTATAAAAACAAAGCAGAGAAGTTGAGAGCCCGTAGCAGGGATGCGCTAAAGGAATTGAATTAATACGAACCAAACGAAAACAAATAATAATGGATTACAAAAAGATAAAAACTAATCATGAAGCGATTACGCACCGTATTGAAGATTTCAGTACTGACGGCAGAAACATCTATGAAACAGTAGTTGCCCTGTCCAAGCGTGCGGATCAGATATCCACTCAACTAAAAGAAGAACTGAACAGCAAGATTGAAGAATTTACCACTCAAACCGATAACCTGGAGGAGGTTTTTGAGAATCGTGAGCAAATAGAAATCGCGAAATTTTACGAAAGGCTGCCTAAGCCCACATTGTTAGCCATCTGGGAATATTACAAGGGCAAGCTTTATATCAGGAACCCGCACAAGGAGCCTGAAGTTAAAGCCATAGAAGAAAACAGGGAAGGTTAATACATGGAGCTGAAAGGCAAAAAGATCGTTATTGGGATTACGGCAAGTATAGCCGCTTATAAGATACCACTGCTTGTGAGATTATTGAAAAAAGCCGGTGCTGATGTGCAGGTAATCATGACTCCAAATGCAAGGGATTTTGTAACGCCACTCACTTTATCTACCTTATCAGAGCGCCCCGTATTATCTGAGCCCTTTGATTCGCTTACAGGAGAGTGGAACAGCCATGTGGATCTGGGCCGATGGGCAGACGTGATGCTTTTCGCCCCGCTTTCAGCCTGCACTATCGGTAAAATGGCCAATGCAATTGCCGATAATTTTCTGATTACAACTTATATATCGGCCAAATGCCCCGTGTATTTTGCTCCTGCCATGGACCTGGATATGTTTAAGCATCCAGCCAATCAGAATAATATAAAGAAGCTGAAGGAGTATGGAAATAAAATCATTGAGCCTCAGGAAGGGGAGCTGGCCAGCGGTCTTTGCGGAGCCGGCCGAATGGAAGAGCCTGAGGTTATTTTCAATATCCTGAAAGAAGAGCTAAAAAAAAAAGGACCTCTGAGCGGTAAAAAGGTAATGGTTACTGCCGGCCCCACCATTGAAAGAATTGATCCGGTTAGGTATATAGGAAATTTCTCGTCCGGTAAAATGGGCTTTGCACTGGCTGAAGCTTTCCGGCAGTTTGGAGCTGAGGTAACTCTCATCACAGGCCCGGTTGCGCTTCCTGATCCATCACCCGGCATTAAAAGGATAGATGTTGAATCAGCTGCACAAATGCTCGAAAGCCTGGAAAAAGAGTTTGAACACACTGATCTGCTGGTGATGAGTGCTGCAGTGGCAGATTACAAACCAGCTCATGTAAGCAAAAGTAAAATCAAAAAGAGCACTGACCAATGGCAGCTGGAACTTAGCAAAAATCCTGATATTCTGGCAGGTATCGCCAAAAAGAAAAAACCCGGCCAGAAAATAATAGGCTTTGCTCTGGAAACTGACAATGCCCTGGACAATGCCTCCGCTAAACTTCAGAAAAAAAATCTCGACATGATAGTGCTGAATTCCCTGAAGGATGAAGGTGCCGGTTTTGGAACAGATACAAACAAAGTAACGCTGATAACACCAAAAACCAAAAAGGAGCTGCCTTTAAAAAAGAAGATGGAAATCGCACAAGATATCGTAAATTATTTCGTTGCTAATATTCAAGATTAAGTCAATGAAAAGGATCATATTATACATCATTTCCACGATTTTGTTAATCCTGCCCTTTAGCCCGGCACAATCCCAGGAACTGGATTGCCAGGTGAATGTATCAGCCAGCCAGGTACAGGCAGCAGACAGGGAGATTTTTACCGAGCTGCAAAAGTCGGTTAATGAATTTTTGAACAACCGTAAATGGACGAACCGGAAGTTCTCTGTAGAAGAACGCATTGAATGCAGCATGGCCATCATTATTGAAAAGGAAGCCGGCCCGAACATGTACAGCGCAGTGTTGCGGGTGCAAAGCCGCAGGCCCGTGTATAATTCATCTTACAGTACACCAATACTGAATTATAAAGACACAAAGTTTGACTTTGAATATGCCAAGCATCAAAACCTGAATTTTGATATCAATTCTTTCCAGTCAAATCTTACATCTGTGCTGGCTTATTATGCTTATCTGATCATCGGCCTTGACTTTGACAGCTTTTCACCACTGGGCGGAACACAGTATTTGCAAAATGCTCAAACTATTGTAGCCAATGCCCAATCCAGTGAGTTTAAAGGCTGGAAATCATTCGAAGATAAGAAAAACCGGTACTGGATGGTGGAAGACCTGCTGAACAGATCACTCAAATCGGTGCGTGAAGGTATATACCTTTACCATCGACATGGGCTTGACCAAATGGCAGACGAAATGGAAAAAGGACGCCAGAGTGTGTTGAAGGCACTGACCAAATTTAAAGAAGCCAGCAGGCAAAAGTCTTTTTTACACATCCTTGACATACTGGTTAACGCTAAAAAAGATGAAGTGATCAACATTTTCAAAAAAGCGTCACCCATGGACAAATCAAAGGCTGTGAATGTGCTCAAGGAGTTGGACCCTGCCAACAGCGGGGAATATGAAAATATTCTGAAGAATAATTAACTGCAAACCGGATTTCTTACCTTTGCACGCATAGAAATCGTGTGATTATGCTTGTACATCTCTCCGTAAAAAATTATGTGTTGATTGATTCGCTGGAAGTGAATTTCGGCCCGGGCTTAACTACCGTCACCGGAGAAACAGGAGCGGGTAAGTCAATACTACTGGGTGCACTCGGCCTGATTTTGGGAGAAAGAGCAGATACGGATACGCTTTTTGTTCATGATAAAAAATGCGTGATTGAAGGTGTATTCCAGATAGCAGGTTACGCAATGGAAAATGTATTCACTGAGCATGACCTGGACTATGATTCTCAAACTATCATCAGGCGTGAAATTCTGACTACCGGTAAATCCAGGGCCTTCGTTAATGACACTCCTGTCAAACTGAAATTTTTGAAGCAACTTGGTGATCTGCTTATTAATATCCATTCGCAACATGCCACCCTTACACTCAACCGCCCTGACTTCCAGATTTCAGTACTGGATGATTTCGCCGGAAATAAAGACCTGTTGGAAGAATACCGATGCGCCTATTTTGATTATCGCGACAGCCTTGAGCACCTGAAGATGCTGCAAAATCGTGATAAAGAAGCAAAGAAAGAACAGGATTTTTACCGGTTTCTTTTTGAAGAACTGGATAAAGCGAAGCTGAAGGAGAGTGAAAAAGAAGAGCTGGAAGCAGAGCTAAAGCAACTGAATCATGCTGAGGAAATAAAGGAATCGTTATATGCTTCAGCTGAACAGCTTTCCAGATCAGAAGATAACCTCCTTGACCGGCTCAGGCATACCGGGGATCAGCTTGGCAGTGTTTCATCTTTCCATGATGAAATTGATAAATACCGGGAACGCCTGGAGAGTTGCAGGATTGAATTGCAAGACATAGCTGCCGGACTCGAGGCCCTGGAAGAGAATACGGAATATGATCCGCGCCGGCTTGAATATGTAAATGAGCGCCTGGATACGATCTACTCCCTGGAACAAAAGCATCAGGTGGAAGGTACTGCTGCTCTGCTGGCCCTCCAACAAAATTTTGATAAAAAACTTCAGGATATTGATTCCCTGGAGCAGGAAATAGAGCAGTGGGAAAAGCTCACTAATGCAAAAAAACAAAATGCATTTAATGTGGCCGGCAGGCTCCAAAAGCTAAGAAGAACAGCAGCACCTGAACTGGCTAAAGAAGTAGAAGGGGTGCTGGCACTTCTAAATATGGAAGGAGCAAGCGTGAAGCTTAGCTTGCATTCCGCATCAGCGTTGTATGAACGCGGACTGGATCATGTTGAACTGCTGTTCTCAGCAAACAAGGGCCAAAAGCCGGGGCCGGTTAACAAAGTGGCTTCCGGTGGTGAACTGTCACGATTAATGCTCACATTTAAATCCATACTGTCTGATAAAAAAATATTACCCACCATTATATTTGATGAAATTGATACCGGGGTTTCCGGAAATGCTGCTGCCAGAGTAGGCGAAATTATGGCGGAAATGGGTCGTAAGATGCAGGTAATAACCATCACACACCTGCCACAAATAGCTGCCAGGGGTAACCGTCAGCTGAAAGTATTTAAGCATGAGAAAAACAGCCGCACTCAAACCGGAATAAGAGAACTGGATAAGGAAAGCAGAATTAAGGAAATTGCCACCATGATAAGTGGTGAAGAAAAACAGCAGGAGGCTGTAAAAACCGCCAGACAGCTTATCAGCGGTTAAAGACAGTTGAACATTATCAAAACCCTCTTGTTTCAGAATTGCAATATAAATATATACGATATGGCTAATAACCTTCTGGCCGGAAAAAAAGGAATTGTTTTCGGTGCATTGAATGAAAAATCCATTGCCTGGAAAGTGGCAGAAAAAGCGCATGAACAGGGAGCTGAACTGGTGTTAACCAATACGCCGGTTTCTATACGGCTGGGAAGCATTAATAAATTAGCTGAAAAAACCGGAGCACCGGTGGTTCCGGCTGACGCCACAAGCCTGGATGACCTGAACCGGCTTTTTGAAAGTACCATGGATCATTTCGGGGGAAAAATTGATTTTATCCTGCATTCCATTGGAATGTCGCTAAACGTGAGAAAGAAAAGATCATATGACGATCTTGATTACAATTTTCTGATGAAGACATTGGATATCTCTGCAGTTTCTTTCCACAAGGTATTGCAGGTGGCCCGCAAAATAGACGCTATCAATGACTGGGGATCAGTAGTGGCATTATCATATATAGCTGCACAACGCACACTTGACGGATACAACGACATGGCTGATGCCAAAGCTATGCTGGAATCCATAGCCCGCAGCTTCGGATACATATATGGCAGGGATAAAAAAATCAGGATAAATACTATTTCACAATCGCCAACTTTAACCACAGCCGGAAGTGGTGTCAGGGGAGTGGAGGGGCTGATGGATTTTACCGAACGTATGTCACCTCTGGGTAATGCTTCAGCTGAAGAATGTGCGGATTTTACCATTACCCTGTTTTCTGATCTAACCAGAAAAATTACCATGCAAAATATCTATCACGATGGGGGATTTTCGAGTATAGGAATGAGCCATAAGGCCATGAAGATGTATAGGCGCAGCCTGGAGTGTAATGATTGTCCAGAGCCGGAAGAACCCTGGGATTAATTATTATAGAGCCGCACGGCTTCAAAAATATTTTCCTTTTTCTTTTTGTGTGGTATTTTCCCCAGCAGGTAAAGCCCAACAGGTATAGTCATATTAATCAGTATGCCGCCCAGCTTGCTGTCTGTCACATTTACGAAATGACTGCTTTCCTTATTTAAATCTCTGGTGGTGTCCAGGAAGTAAATAAAGTCGGCCACGAAATATGCAATAGCTGCAGCCTGAAGGCTTCTTTCCAGTACCAGCATGTTGCGGTGCTTTTTCAATGCTGACATAGCTTCAGGATCATCCACCATGACATATTTTAGATTTTTGAATCTGAGCTCATTAACTTCATCCTTCCCAACACTGTAGTAATAGATATGATCAGGGTCATAGCGTAATGTGTCAACGGTTTCATATTCAAATACACTGGAAGCGTAGATATTGATATTTCCCTTTTCTATTCTTTTTGCCAAAATCGGCTCATCCGGGCTGGCCATATGCTGAACCACAGCAAACAAAAAATTGCTGTCGTTTACGTATCTCACGTCATTGACATCATATTTTTTTTCATCAATATAAATATAATTTGTACCTGAAGTAAAAAACAGGAACGCTCTTCTGTCATATTCTATTTTGATGGAATCACCAAATACATATTCGCCGGTTTTTAAATAAATATATGCACTGGAGTCTTTCTGTTGAGCTTCCAGTAAATTCACTGAAATAAAAAACAAGATTAAAAGGCTGAGAGAAGTTTTCATTTTGGCGTGTTTTCTGTTTAAGCAAAGATAAGAAACAATTTTATTAGTAAAACAATCTTTTAATATCATATTATTCACGTGGTTCTGTGCCAGGATTTCCCGGTCAATAAATGAGGTGCCAGAACCCGGTTCCACATCAATTGTCTGAGGTGGTGCATACTATTTCCTAAACAACCTTAAATATAAATTCATAAGCAGCAGGAAATAATTTGAAAACCTTTTGAAACCTGGTATTGTTTAACCCCCCTCTGGTATCCACTACCAAATCCTCTGGATGCTGCCGGATGTACATTCTCACATATCCGTTTTGTCAAAAATAGCTTGAACCGGCCTTTATTCACAGGTATAAAATAAAGGTCGCAATATTGTTTTGATGCGGAGGATTTGCAGGGAAAAATCTGTTGGAAAGGAGTGGGGGGAGGAGGATTCGAACCTCCGAAGGCGTACGCCAGCAGATTTACAGTCTGCCCCAGTTGGCCACTTTGGTATCCCCCCTGCGATTGCGCTTGCAAATGTAGTAAATTAAGCTTGCCTGACAAGAATTTTTTATGTGTTGGTGCGCACATTGCTGGGCGCAAGCTGAAAGCCAGGTCAAAAAAAAACAAAATTTCTTTTACTAAAAAGATTGCCGGTCATAGCGATTTATTTCCTCCGGATTGCCTGAACAGTCAATATAATTGGAGAAAAATCCAGGCCCTAAACCCACAAAAACATTCAGAAAGAAATTAAGCAGATCAAAGTCAAATAACCGGATAAGAAACCGGGGCTCCTCATTTACCACACCTGATAAATAGTAACCCAAAAATGATACTGTATATGCCAGGCTAAATATCGCTGTTCCGGTTTTTATTATCTCACAGCCTGTAGCCTGTGCATTAACAATATAAGCCGGCTTGTTCATCATTTGTATCCTTGCTGCCAGCTGCATGGAATTTGCAGGCAATAATCGTTCTTCGGATAATAATACCTCGGGCGCAAAACTCATCCTCTTATAATGCAGAGACCTTTTTTGAATATTCTCTGATGAGATGAGCAAAGTTTCCGCAGGTTGAGCTTTGCCGGCTGAAAAAGTCATTAAAAGGATTACAATAAAGACCAATCTCATATTTACTTGCATTATCTTATTTTAATAATTAAAATGGTCTTCAGAAATTAACTGCGGATGGGTTGTTACCGCATATGAGGACTCGGCCCAGGTAAATCAAACCACCTGCAATTGCCATATTTATTGACGAGTTTGTGAACTTATCATCTGTAAATGGTATCAGTAATGATGAATCATCATCATCATATAGAAAATTATAGGCAAAGTCTGCAAGTATAAGCAGCATATAAGCGGACCCACTAAGCTGTAAACCCATTTTTATGGTAGCGCAATCAAAACGAAATGCAGGAGCAGGATGTGCAAGAATCTCGTATTTTAACTGTTCAACACCAGCAGGCAATTTATTTTTCATCAGTTCACTTTTACTATCCTCAATTTCTGAATGTCCTGAAAAGTTGATCTTATTTTGGCCAATACTAATAAGATTAGTTTTTTCAGACTTACCCAAACGGAATGCAGCTTGCGCGAGAAGTGCATTCCCCAACATCATCATAAACAGAAATAAAGCAATTTTCTTCATAATTTTTAATTTTTTGCAAATATAGATGGATTAGAAGAAGTAAAAACTCCAAATCTAAATAATCGTCAAATAAGACACTTTTTTTCTATATTTGCCCACTGATTTCAAACCGCTACCGGTAAAAAAGTCATACAATTACGGAACAATAAATATATGAGTTTTAGGATTTTAGTGTTAGTAAAGCAGGTTCCTGACACCCGCAATGTGGGTGAAGATGCCATGAAGGCCGATGGAACAGTAAACCGCGGAGCGCTTCCCGCAATCTTCAATCCCGAGGACATGAATGCTCTGGAGATGGCATTGAAGATTAAAGATCAGCGAGAAGATGCAGAAGTGATCGTAATGACCATGGGGCCCACCCGCGCTGCAGATGTAATCAGAGAATCACTATATCGCGGAGCCGACAAGGGATACCTGATTACCGACCGTAAATTTGCCGGTTCGGACACCCTGGCCACTTCTTACACACTTGCCTCAGCCGCGCGTAAGCTTGAGCCTTTTAACCTGCTGATTGCCGGGCGGCAGGCTATTGATGGTGATACAGCACAGGTTGGTCCTCAGGTGGCTGAAAAGCTTGACTTGCCGCAAATTACATATGCAGAGCAGGTAAAAGAAATTACCAGCGACAGGATTACAATAAAGCGACGCCTTGACCGTGGAATCGAGATCGTCAGTGCGAAAATGCCTGTGGTAATCACTGCTCATTCCTCTGCAGATGCCTGCCGGCCCAGAAATGCAAAGCGTCTTCTGAAATTCAAACACGCACGTACGGTAACCGAGCTGCAGAATGAATCAATGGACTATACTGCCATGTACAGTGAACGTCCTTACCTGGAGATAGGAGAGTGGACCGTGGAAGATATTAAGGTGGATGTAACAAACCTTGGCCTGTCAGGTTCTCCAACCAAAGTGAAGAAAATCGAAAGTGTGGTTTTCAAACAAAAGGATTCCCTGAAGATATCCGGTTCTGATGAGGAAATCGATAAGTTAATGAAAGACCTGATCACCAGCCATGTGGTGGGTTAATTGCTAATGAAAAAAATCATTGATCGTGAATAATATATTTGTTTATTGCGAAATCACCGAAGAAGGCAATGTGGCTGATGTCAGCCTGCAATTGCTCACTAAAGGGCGTCAGCTGGCCAAAGAACTGGGCATAAAGCTTGAGGCTGCTGCCTTAGGTGCTGATCTGTCGAATGTGACAGAGGAAGTAAAACCTTATGGCGTGGATATTCTTCATCTTGGTGAGGATGAAAAATTGTTTCCATACACCACTCTGCCACATGCAGCAATTATCACCGCTGTGTGTGAACAGCAAAAGCCACAGATCGCACTTTTTGGAGCAACTCCTGCCGGTCGTGATCTGGCTCCGCGCGTAGCTTCAAAACTTAAATGCGGGCTCACTGCCGACTGTACCAGCCTGGTTATAGGAAGCCATCATGATAAAAAACGCGACAAGAAATACGAAAATCTCTTATATCAGATTAGGCCTGCTTTTGGAGGAAATATAGTTGCAACTATCATCAACCCTGAAACGCGCCCGCAGATGGCCACCGTAAGAGAAGGAGTGATGAAGCTTGAAGCAGTTAACAACCCGGTTGAGCCGCAGGTGAACAAGCTGGAGGTTTCCCGGCTTGTGTCTGATAAGGATTTTGTTATTGAAATACTCGAGCGGCACATTGAGCCCCAAAAAGTGAATATCACAGGTTCTCAGATCATCATCAGTGGTGGCTATGGTGTTGGCTCAAAGGAAAACTTCAGGTTGCTTTACGAACTGGCTGATGTGCTGGGTGGTGAAGTGGGAGCATCCCGTGCTGCCGTGGATGCCGGACTGGTGGGACATGAGCGCCAGATCGGGCAAACAGGCGTTACAGTGCGCCCTAAGCTTTATATTGCCTGCGGAATTTCAGGTGCTGTGCAACATCGCGCCGGAATGGAACACAGCGCTAAGATCATTTCCATCAATACCGACCCCGGTGCACCTATCAATGCAATCGCGGATTATTCCATCACGGGTAAAGTGGAAGATGTGATCCCTAAAATGATCAAATATTACCGTAAGCACTCCAAGTAAAAACCGAAAAAAGACAAACAATGGCTAATTTTTTCACAGATAATGAACACCTCAGATTCCACCTGTCCCATCCTTTGATGAAGAAGATTGTGGAGCTGAAAGAACGTAATTTTGAAGAGTACGGAAAATATGATGATGCCCCACGTGATTATGAAGATGCAATGGATAATTACGAAAAGGTACTGGAAATCATAGGGGAGATAGCAGCTGATACCATTGCGGAAAATGCTGAAGCCGTTGATGCCAGCGGTGCAAAAGTGGTGAACAACCATGTGCAGTATGCTCCCGGTACAGAGGAAAATATCGAAAAACTCAAAAATGCTAATCTTTTTGGCTTGTCTCTGCCCAGAAAGTATGAGGGCCTGAATTTTCCGATTGTTCCTTATGTGATGTCAGCCGAAATCATATCACGTGCTGATGCAGGATTTGCAAACATATGGGGTTTACAGGATTGTGCTGAAACTATACATGAATTTGCTGATGAAGAGATCCGGCAGGATGTTCTTCCGAAGTTTAACAAAGATGGTATTACCGCTGCCATGGACCTTACAGAACCTGATTCGGGTTCCGACCTGCAAAGCGTACAGCTTAAAGCGCACTATGATGAAAATAAAGGCACCTGGCTGCTCAACGGAGTAAAACGTTTTATCACCAACGGTGATGCTGATGTTTCGCTGGTACTGGCACGCTCAGAAGAAGGCACGAAAGACGGACGGGGATTGTCACTTTTCCTTTATGAAAAAGGTGATGAAAAGATGATCGTACGCCGCATCGAAAATAAGCTGGGAATCAAAGGGTCTCCCACCTGTGAACTGGTGTTTAAGGATGCACCTGCACGATTGATTGGCAGCCGTAAGCTGGGTCTTATTAAATATGTGATGGCACTTATGAACTCAGCCCGCCTTGGCGTTGGTGCTCAATCCGTTGGTATTGCAGAGGCCGCCTATCGCGAAGCCATGGTTTATGCTCGCGAAAGGGAACAGTTTGGTAAAGCTATCATCAATTTTCCGGCAGTATATGAGATGCTGACGGATATGGAAGTGAAAACAACAGCTATCCGAAGCCTGCTATATGAAACAAGCCGCTATGTTGACATCTATAAAACATATCTCTTTATTAGCGAAGAACGCCAGCTTGATAAAGCAGAACGCCAGGAAATGAAGACTTACCAGCGACTGGCTGATGTTTTTACCCCGCTGACAAAATTATTTTCCAGTGAGTATGCCAACCAGGTGGCTTATGACTCCCTGCAGGTACACGGCGGTTCAGGATATATGAAGGACTACCCGGTAGAGCGCCTTTTCAGGGATGCCAGGATCACAAATATCTATGAGGGAACATCCCAGCTGCAGGTAATAGCTGCTATTCGCGGTGTAAGCAACAACATATACCTCAGCTTCATGCAAGAAGCTGCCGACCAAAAAGTGAAGCCTGAATTGGAATACCTTCAGAAAACACTTTCTAAAATGAAAGATCAGTTTGAAAAAGCAGTTCGTAAAGTACGCGATTTTGAGGATGACGAGTACTGGGATTTTCATGCTCGCCGCCTGGTTGAAATGGCTGGTAATATTATCATTGGATACCTGCTATTGAGCGATGCATCACGTGATAAGCAGTTTGACAAGGCAGCTGCATTGTTCATTAAAAAAGGACGTGCCCAGAACATCGGACACTACAATTATATTCAGAATATTGGAATTCGCGAAATGAGTGAATTCAAAAAATAAGGCAGCAACTAGTTGAATTAAAACTTATGTTTTAACGGCTTCCATTTGGAGGCCGTTTTTTTTGATATAAAAAAACCCGGGTGTATGCCCGGGCTTATCTATATATGCAAGTGCTTATTTCTGGTCTGGGTTGGCATTTTTCTTCTTTTCTCCGCCGTTTCCGCCACCATTTCCACTCTTGGTGAGTTCCTTTTCTTTCTTTTTAACCTTGATTATGATATCTTTTTTCTTCTCATCATAATCAACAACTATGGAATCACCTTCGTCAAGTCTTGCGGAAATAATCTCTTCTGCCAGCTGATCCTCAATATACTTCTGAATGGCCCGCTTAAGCGGACGGGCTCCGTATTGTGCATCCCATCCCTTCTCCACAATATAATCCTTGGATTTATCCGTAAGTTTGATGCTGTATCCCAAATCATCCACCCGCTGATAGAGGTGCTCCAGTTCAAGATCGATAATCTGATGGATATGCTCGCGCTCAAGAGGAGAAAAGGTAACCACGTCATCCACACGGTTTAGAAATTCAGGTGCGAAAGCTTTTTTCAGAGCACTCTCAATCACACTTCTGGCCGTTTCAGCCGATGAAGCCTGACGCGCACTGGTACTGAAGCCTACTCCGGCACCAAAGTCTTTCAACTGCCTGGTTCCTATATTGGATGTCATTATAATAATGGTGTTCTTAAAGTCTATTTTCCGGCCGTAGCTGTCTGTCAGTAATCCATCGTCCAGCACTTGCAGCAACAGGTGGAAAACATCCGGATGGGCTTTTTCAATCTCATCAAGCAGTACGACGGAATAAGGCTTCCGCCTTACTTTTTCAGATAGCTGCCCGCCTTCTTCATATCCTACATATCCCGGAGGCGCTCCCACAAGACGCGACACGGCGAACTTCTCCATATATTCACTCATGTCCACACGGATAAGTGCATCATCACTGTCAAACAGGTGTCTTGATAACACTTTTGCAAGATGGGTTTTACCGACACCGGTTGGCCCCAGAAATATAAACGAACCAATTGGCTTATTGGGATCTTTTAATCCGGCACGGTTACGTCGGATAGCTTTAACTACCTTTTCCACAGCAGCATTCTGGCCAATCACCAATTCCTGCAGCTCCTCATTCATATTCACCAGTCTGCGGCTTTCATCCTGCTGAATCCTGCGGGCAGGAACACCTGTCATCATGGCTACTACTTCTGCAACATTGTCAGCATCTACAATTTCCCTGTGCAACTGGGTTTCTTCTTCCCATTTGCGCTTGGCGGAATCCAACTCATCCTGCTTGTTGCGTTCCAGATCACGGAATCTGGCGGCCTCTTCGTACTTCTGCGCCTTTATCGCCTGTGTTTTCTTTTCTTTTATTTCTTCAATTTCATCTTCAATGTCCAGAACATTTTGCGGTACATTGATATTTGTAATATGCACCCGTGCTCCGGCCTCATCCATGGCATCGATAGCCTTATCAGGGAGAAAGCGGTCACTCACATAGCGGTTGGTGAGCTTCACACATGCCTCGATGGCTTCATCGGTGTACTTCACCAGGTGATGATCTTCGTATCGATCCTTTATATTGTACAATATAGTCTTGGTTTCTTCAGCAGACGTAGGCTCAATAAGCACTTTCTGGAACCTGCGTTCCAGGGCACCATCCTTTTCAATATTCTGGCGATACTCATCCAGGGTAGTGGCTCCGATACACTGGAACTCTCCACGGGCAAGAGCAGGCTTGAACATATTGGAAGCGTCCAGGGAACCGGTTGCTCCGCCGGCGCCAACTATGGTGTGGATCTCATCAATAAAAATGACAATATCCGGGTTCTTTTCCAGCTCGTTAAGAACGGCTTTCATGCGCTCTTCAAACTGCCCGCGATATTTGGTTCCTGCCACCAGCGAGGCCACGTCAAGGGTAACTATGCGCTTGTTAAACAAGGCACGTGACACTTTCCGCTGAACAATGCGCAACGCAAGACCTTCAGCTATGGCTGATTTACCAACTCCCGGTTCACCTATTAATATAGGGTTGTTCTTTTTTCGCCTGCTCAGAATCTGTGCAATTCTTTCCAGCTCGTTTTCGCGTCCCACTACTGGGTCAAGACGGTTTTCCTCCGCTGCACGTGTAAGATCACGGCCAAAATTGTCCAGTACAGGTGTTTTAGATTTTCCTTCGGCCTGCCCTCGCATGCCCTGCCCGCCGCGCCCGGCACTTTCGCCGGTAAACTCATCCCCGGGAGGACTCCCGGGCATCTCTGAGCGGATATTATGTTCATCTTCGTCTTTCATGGAATTTCCGGTTTGTAGTTCTGATTTAAACAGATCGTAATCCACCCCGTCATTCTGCAGGGTTTTGGTTACAAGGTTTTCCTGATCGTGAAGGATGGCCAGCAGCAGGTGCTCCGTACCAATTTCATTGCTTTTAAAGGATTGCGCTTCAAGATAAGTGATCTTCAGGGCTCTTTCAGCCTGCTTAACCAATGGTATATTGTCCGGGTTTTTCGATATGGACGGACCGTTATCTTTTATGGCATTTTCTATTCTGTGTCGTAACTTCCGGATGTCTACATCCATGAAAGTCAGTAATTGAACAGCTTTTCCTTCTCCCTCACGCAACATACCCAAAAGCAGATGTTCCACGCCGATATAATCATTGCCTAAACGCATGGCTTCTTCCCGGCTATAGGACAATACATCTTTTACTTCCTGAGAGAATTTTGCTTTCATTATTATTCCTTTCTAAAAATTGTTAGTACTTCAACGCAAATACTGTGCCTTTTGTTGAATCAAAGTTAGCTTGTTTTTGACTAAATGATTCAAAATCTGAATGTGATTTTCAACAAAATACTGTTTATAATAAAGATGCACTAAAATCAGGCAGTTTCCATAATTTTTAGTACTTTCGTACTTTCCTGCAAAACTGCCAAATGGTAGTTTATATTATTGATTAAGAACTAAATATAAAGATATATTGCTGATGGAAGGCGAAGGTGAAAAGATTTTAAAAGTCAATATTGAGAACCAAATGAAGACGGCCTATATCGATTACTCTATGAGTGTGATCGTTTCAAGGGCCCTTCCTGATGTCAGAGACGGAATGAAGCCTGTTCATCGCAGGGTTTTATACGGAATGCATCAATTAAATTTGTATCATAACCGCTCGTATAAAAAATCTGCCAGGATAGTAGGAGAGGTGTTGGGTAAATATCATCCACACGGCGACAGCTCTGTGTATGATACCATGGTTCGCATGGCACAGCCCTGGTCAATGCGCTATATGCTTGTTGACGGGCAGGGTAACTTCGGGTCTATTGATGGTGACAGCCCGGCGGCTATGCGTTATACGGAAGCCAGGCTCCGGCGCATATCGGAAGATATGCTGGTTGATATCGATAAGGAAACTGTTGATTTCCAAATGAACTTCGATGATACCCTGCAGGAACCGTCAGTTTTGCCTACACGTATTCCTAACCTGCTTGTTAACGGTGCTTCGGGAATTGCAGTTGGGATGGCCACTAACATGCCCCCGCATAACCTCAGCCAGGTGATCGATGGCACTATTGCCTATATCGATGATAATGATATCACTATTGAAGGCCTGATGGAATACATAATTGCACCCGATTTTCCCACAGGTGGAATTATCTATGGTTATGAGGGTGTGAGAAAAGCATTTGAAACCGGTCGCGGCAGAGTTGTATTACGAGGAGAAGCCGAAATACAGGATGTACCGGGTTCAGATCGCCAGCGCATTATAGTGGAGTCAATTCCATACCAGGTGAATAAGGCTGAAATGATCAGAAAAACAGCCGATCTGGTAAACGATAAAAAAATTGAAGGCATTTCGGATATCCGTGACGAGTCCGACAGAAAGGGGTTGCGTATAGTCTATGAACTCAAACGTGATGCCATGCCCAGTGTCGTGCTTAATAAACTCTACCAGTACACGGCGCTTCAAACCTCCTTTAGTGTGAACAATATAGCGCTTGTAAACGGCCGCCCGGTACAGCTTAACCTGAAGGACCTTATCCGCCATTTTGTTGAGCATCGCCATGATGTTGTAGTAAGGCGTACAGAATATGAGCTTCGCCAGGCAGAAAAGCGTGCCCACATACTTGAAGGATTGCTGGTTGCTCTGGATTATCTGGATGAAGTAATTGCCCTGATTCGCTCTTCACGAACCCCGGAAGAGGCCCGCAATGGCTTGATGGAGCAATTCAGCCTGTCAGAGGTTCAGGCCAGGGCAATCCTTGATATGAGGCTGCAAAAACTTACCGGCCTTGAGCGCGACAAGGTGAAAGAGGAATTTGAGGAACTGAAAAAGACCATAGAATATTTAAAACGTATTCTTACTGAAGTTGAACTCCGTATGCAGATCATTAAAGATGAGTTGCAGGAGATCAGGGAACGCTATGGTGATGATCGCCGTTCAAAAATCGAATATGCAGCTGAAGATTTCCGTATTGAAGATACTATTGCCAACGAGCAGGTGGTAATATCCTTTTCACATCACGGCTACCTGAAGCGTACCGTGGCTTCGGAGTATCGCACACAGGGCAGGGGAGGCAAAGGAGCCAAAGGCAGCTCAACCCGTCACGAGGATTTCATAGAAGCGCTTTATATTGCCAATAACCATGACTATATGCTGATCTTTACCGAGTTTGGCAAAGTGTTTTGGCTGAGGGTTTATGAGATACCCGAAGGAGGTAAGAATTCAAAAGGACGTCCTATACAGAATCTGATACAGATTGATCCGGGTGATAAAGTGAAAGCTGTAATTAAGGTACAGGATCTTAAGGATGAAGATGCCATCAAGGGGCAATACATTATTCTGTCAACAGAAAAAGGGAGGGTGAAGAAAACACCGCTTGAGGATTATTCACGACCACGCCAAAGTGGAATCAACGCAATCACCATCAAAGAAGGTGACCGCCTGCTTGCCGTAAGGCTCACTTCCGGCAGCGATGAGGTGATGCTTGCGACCAACTATGGCCGTGCGGTCAGGTTTAATGAAAGAGATGTCCGTTCTATGGGAAGGACTGCTTCCGGAGTAAGAGGAGTAACATTAAGCGCTGATGATGACTACGTGGTGGGAATGGTATGTCTGGATCAGGAAGCCGCCGACGATATACTGGTGGTTTCTGAAAATGGCTATGGTAAGCGCTCGCAACTCGAAGACTACAGAATAATAACCCGTGGCGGTAAGGGCGTAAAAACCATGAATATTACCGACAAAACCGGTAAACTTATTGCCATTAAGAATGTTACAGATGATGATGACCTGATGATCATCACCCGTAGTGGCCTGACCATCAGAATGGCCATTGATGAATTACGTACTATGGGCCGTGCCACCCAGGGCGTAAGGCTGATTAATCTTACTGATGAGGATGCTATTGCGGCTGTTGCAAAAGTATCAAAAGCTGGTGAAGAGGATGAAATTGAACCGCTGGAAGAGGGTGATGTTGTTGCGGATGATGCCACAGAGCATCACTCAGAGCAGAATCACACAGCTGACGATGTGAATGAATCAGCCATAGATGAGGATCAATAAGTATCCGGCTTGATTTACAGCAAATCAGGTAGTATCTTTGTATTCTGTATTTTGGCAGGAAAATTGATAATACAAAACCAAGAATTAAAAACCAGATAATTATGAAACGATTTACAGTATTAATGATAGCCATGCTGATATCAGGCCTGGCATTTGCGCAACCCGTAAAGCTCAATTCAGCAATTGAGGAGCTGGCTGACTACCGGTTGAAAGCAGCCAAAGACAATATCGAAGAGGCCATGGAGCATGAAAAAACAAAGAATGACCCCAAAACATGGTATTATGCTGGTAAAATTTATATGACCATCTATATTGTGTCAACCATGGATGATGCCATTGAGGTAGGCATGAGCCGTGAAATGGTACGCAGGGTAATGGGTGAACCTGAAAAAAACCGCCGCCACTGGATGCAGTATGAACCGGAAATGAAGATTAACTTTGATGAAAAAGATAACGTAGAAAGCTTTTCCAAACCCGCTGACGGAGCTTATGAAAACCTGATGGAAGAACCGCTTGTGGAAGCTTATCAGGCTTTTCAAAAGTCAATTTCGCTTGATGAAGATAAAGAATTTACTGCAGGGGTAACTCTGGAGCTCAATCGCATGAGCAGCCTTACATACAATGCAGCTGTTCAGGCATATAACGCGAAAGAATTTGAAGAAGCCATCACGTATTTCATGAAAACCGTAGATCTGAAAAAAACGTTTGGCGAAGTGGATACCAACAGTATATATAACGCGGCACTTTCGGCAACCAATGCCAAAATGTATGATAAAGCCCTGGAGTTGTATCAAGAACTGATAAAGCATGAATTTGCCAACCCGGCAATTTACACTGCTGCCAGTCAGATTTATATGTTTGAAGAAGACACGGCAAATGCAATAGATGTACTGCTTCTTGGACGCAAAAGGTATCCCGGCGATTATAATGTCATTATTAACCTTACCAATATTTACCTTGCAGAAGGGGATGTGGAAAAATCGACAGACCTGCTGAACCTTGCCCTGGAAAAACAACCCGACAACGAGCAACTGTACTATAATGTAGGTGTGGTTTATGATGAAGCAGCAAAAGATACACTGCTTTCAGATGAAAAACGTGATGAACTGCTACAGCTGGCAGTAAAAAACTACGAAAGCGCCATTGAGCTGAAAGAAGATTATTTTGATGCTTACTACAATCTCGGAGCACTGTATTTTAATAATGGCGTGCAGATATTGCTTCAAGCCAATGAGCTGCCGTTAAGTGAGACTGAAAAATATGACCAGCTAAAGGAAAAAGCCAATGATCAATTTCAAAAAGCATTGCCATATCTGGAGAGAGCATACGAACTTAAGCCTGACGATAGAAATACACTGCTGGCTTTGAAAGAGCTTTATACCAGAACCAAACAATATGATAAGCTGAAAGAAATTAATGAGAAGCTCGGACAATAAACAGGAGGAGAAGAGCTTCAGAATATTTAAGGGAAGTCAGATTGGCTTCCCTTAATTTTTATATGCCTGGTTAACATAAGAAATGCGCTGTTGGCGCTGAAAAAGCATTATACCAGAACCAAACAATATGATAAGCTGAAAGAGATTATTACGTGCTGCCATTGAAAAAGCTTTATACCAAAAACCACGCAATACGATATGCTGAAGAGATTAATGCGAAGCCCGGACTATATTAAGGAGGAGAAGAGCTTCAGAATATTTAAGGGAGGTCAGATTGGCTTCCCTTGTTTTCTCTCATGTCTATTTAACATAATATCAATTATCGGGCTATAGCGGTTCAGAAATGAATAATTGAACTGAATAAATGAATGATTGTCATGAAAGCTTTCGGGAGATTGATTAGAGAATCCCGGCCGGTGAGTTGTTGTTCTAAATATATATCACGCATCAATTAGTACATTCCCGTATTTATCTGTATGGCATCAGAACTACCAATTCCATCCCGGTTTTATCGCCTGAGAATTTAATTTTACCTATCATTGTACAGGAATTATATTTTCAGACGATTCTCGGACGCTTAAAATTATAGCTGCTGATATAATCCGGACTATGCTTCGTAAGGATTTATTTATCCCGGATTTTTTGTTTTGGTTATCATGTATTAAAATTCTCTGCCCGGTGTGATCCGCCACCTTAATCAAAAAAACCATGTTGTCATCATAATATCTGGCATATTCCCATAAAGCAAGATGCCTGTCAAAATTATTGCCCTGATCTGCTTCAATTTTCGATGTATTATCTTAGCAGCGCTGGATGCACAGTTATCCGGTTCTCATGTTTTCATTACAACTGGCTATACCTTTCCTCCCTGGACGGACCTGAACTGCCCGTCTCTGTTCTTTTTATTCTTCTGCTTCGTTTCTCATGCCATGATCCTGGCCTTCCTGTTCCTTTTGAGATATTTTCATCATAGCCCGCCATTTAAAAGTACTATATATTCAGTTATGCAATATTTGTACATATCTAATCAGGCAGTTTAAAATAAAACAGAAATGCTATGATGATTAACCTTTCATTACAGCCAGCGGTGTTAATTCCACTACAATCTCTGCCAGATCTTTCTGATTTTCCATCACCTCATTAATGTCCTTATAAGAACCCGGGGCTTCATCCAGGTCTTTTTCATTTCTTACTGCATGAACAATTCTTTTACGATTCAGCTTTTTTATTTCTTCTTTAAGGTTAAGACTTCGACGGGCTTCCCTCCTGCCCATTTTTCTGCCAGCACCATGAGAACAGGAATTAAAGCTTTCGGGGTTTCCCAGTCCTTTTACAATATATGAATAACTTCCCTGGGAACCGGGTATAATTCCTGTTTCACCGGCTCTGGCTCTGGTGGCACCTTTACGGTGAACCAGCACATTTTCGCCGAAATGGTTTTCCCAGGCTGCATAATTATGCGCTTTATTAATAATATCGCTGTGTTCGCATGGTCCTGCCACAAGTTTAAAAGCTTCAAAAAAGCGTTTCAACATCAGTTGACGGCTGGCCAGTGCGAATTCAGTGCAATACTTCATTTCATTCAAATACTGGTGAGCCTCTTCCGTTTCAATGGGAAGGAATGCCAGTTGTTTATCTGTAGTTATCTGAGAAAAAAAGCGCTCATTTAGAATTATTGCCTTTTTATGGTAATGCCCGGCCACGTTCAATCCGATGTTGCGGCTTCCCGAGTGCACCATCAACCAGATAAATCCATCAGAACCTTTCTGTATTTCAATAAAGTGATTTCCTCCGCCAAGTGTCCCGATTTGTTTAAGCGCAGCCTGATATTGCCGCTTAACCACATGCATACCTTCGTTAACTTTTGGCATGAATGATTCCTCCTGCTTCTCATGGTGCCAGTTAAATCCAACCGGGATTATTTCGCGTGCCTGTGAGAGGATCCTTTTCAGTTGTTCTATATCAAGATTTGTAATTGAGGTGCGGGTAGCACACATTCCACAGCCTATGTCCACTCCCACAGCATTGGGAACTACTACGTTTCTGGCAGCCATCACTCCACCAATGGGCATGCCGTATCCCACATGAGCATCCGGCATGATAGCAATATGTCGAAAGGCAAACGGCAGGTCAGCCAGATTTTTTGCCTGTTGCAAAGCCTCCGGCTCCATGTCCTCCAGCCACATCTTGATTGGTATCCGTTGGGTTGTAATTACTTTTTTCATACAGTAAACTAAATATTTGCCTGGCAGAAATGCCTTTTCCAAACTGTATTTACCGCCTGGAAATCTTTACCAGCCCCTGTCGTGTTGACATTATTATGTTCCCTTTATTATCAATAGTTAAATCTGTGATATAAGAAGTGGGAATATCGGAATTCAGATTATTGTAATTCTCCCACTTATTTGAAGCGGGATCAAATCGCACTAACCCAGCTTCTTGAGTTGCTATCCATAAAATATGCTCATTATCATCATATAAAATATCTGTAGTATAATTTGCCGGTAAACCGGAATTATCTGTGGTATAACGCTCGAACTCATTGCTGCTATTTAAGATTAATATGCCTTCATCCGGATTATCAGCTGCCCGTTCATTATTCTTTTGATCAAATTTATAAAGCCCGAAATAGAGAACACCTTCTTTATCTTCCTGCAATGATTTAATACCTTTACCTTTTAGCTGGCTGGACGTCAATTCGTAATTCGTTACTTTTCCATCATTATCAACCATAATAGTTCCTTTGTAAGTACCTATCCAGAGTCTGTTTTGAGAGTCTCTGTTTGCATAAAGCACCCCGGCCTCAGGAAAATCAGATATGGAATCCCTGTCAATGGTTATCCACTGTTTATCCTTGTTTATTACCAATTTAGCTTTTGCACAAATAAACACTTCGCCAGATTGATGGTTAGCTACTATTTCATATACCCTGTCTATGCCGAGTTCGCTTTCAGGAATGATCTCCCAGTTCCCTTCATCGTACAAAAATATGGAATCCTTTGCTGTAAGCCACTTTCTGTTTTTATTATCCACAGCCAGTTCAGAAATGTGCATATCCTTCAGGCCGGGTTCCGGATGGGTTATCTGCTTAAATTCATTACCATCAAAATTCACTACCCCATCATCAATAGTCATCCATATGCTGTTGTCCATATCGATTTCCACATCATTATTAAAATTATTCATCAAATTTGAGTTATTCGAATTCCATACTTTTATTGAATAGCCCGAAAGATTTGAATTCTGATAATTGTACTTTTCATTATATATTACCGGATCAACAGGCCTGTCGAAGGATTTTTTGAATGCTTCAATGTCCACTCTTTTAATCTCGCCACTTATTTGATTATTTTCTATCGTAAATGTCATATTAATAGAAACCATTTCTTCATTTTTACCGTCTGAAACGGCAGGCGTAAATCCATCAAATCTGTTTAGATGTTTGACTATCTTCCTGGTAATTGCATTTTTCGAGGCATCTGTATGACTCATAACACAACCATTTCCTTCACTATCCACAAGTACCTGAAAACTCACGGCACCCTCTAATCCCTTAATATCCAGTTTTTTGTTTAGTTTGTCTATGAAGCTGTTAAACTCCCTTTTTTTAAGTTGCACCTTTTGATCTCCGCAATCCAGACAAAAGGAAGTTACCTCACACTTATCAACCATCACTGGAAATATGTTCTGTGTATTTGCCTGCAAACCGATCGTTAGCAAAAAAATCAGTAAAACTGCTATTTTTTTATTCATTATCATGGTTTTAATTTTATAAACAAAACTACTAAATTCATTGTAAATATAGGTCTTGTTCTTTAAATATAATACTTAAGCCTGCTCCGGATACTTTGGATTAGTAAAAGGAAAACTTTACTTGCACAGACAGACTAAGATGGAATGTTGATATTCAATGACATCCCTTTAATTATTCAGGGTAAAAAACCATTGAAAATCTTTTTTCACCTAAACCGGATCCCAATGGGTACAATCTTAGAACCAAAAAAATTCAGCATATTAATCACAAAGTTAAAACATAAAAAAAGGAGACCAGTATTGATCTCCTTCAACTTCAGTTTTAAATCATATTTAAAAGACTTTTTCTACTTCCATTTCCATAGCCATTTTCCGGATACTTTCATAATCCAGGTCAGAAACAGATTCTGTTATGCCGGCCACCTTTTTAACAATAGCCTTTTCGAAGAAGTTCATTTTATTAAAGCGAAACTCCCCTCCCATCAATTGTGTTGAAACAGCATGCTTTCTCAGCACTTCAGGATAGTTTAGCTCAAAATTCTTCTGAGCTTCATCGCGATGCATACAACACAAAAATAATCCGAGTTGCTTTTTTAACAGCTCCACGGTATGATCTTCGCAGAATTTCCTCACCTTTTTCTGTAATCTGCCGGCATGAATAGATCCTCCGATGATTACGCGCTCATAAGTACTAAGGTCGATATGCCTTTCTTTTTTCAGGTTCATAAGGTACACCTCACCAGGCAATGTTTTTTTCAGCTCCAGTGCTACAGTTTCACTGCTGCCATGCGAGCTTGCAAATGCTATTAAAGTTTTCATGATCTGTTGTTTTTCAGGTTACCGAAATGATAAATTACACCCAGCCTGAAGAAGCTGCTACCAGGAGATTCCATGTCCGTTTGATTGTAAAAGTCCTCATACACCTGCCCGCCCCTGTACATATCCAAATAAAATCCGATCTTATGGCCGTTATCGCGCCTGATTGGTGTTGTGGAAAAACCCATGCATGGGCCGTTTGATGAGCGCATCAGATCATAAGCAGGAAGAGATGCATCACCTGAAACACTCAGATAGTTGAGCTGCCACATCCAGCCCAGGCGCAGTTGCAGCAGGCCTTCATCATGCGTCTGCCGGAACATGCCAATATTGAATACCAGTGGCAACATCAATTGGCTTGTGGTGATGCGCCGCTCACCAATGTAGTCGTTTACAGGATCATTGAAGCTGAGCTGCTGCCGGTTGATCATAATATCTGCACCACTCTCCAGCGATGTAGCTCCCACAGGTAACTGTACCCGTGCACCGGCATGAGCACCAGGATAGGTTGCTCCGGTACATGCATCAACGCCGGTGTTTTCCAGCATGCTGAAATCCGTGTTTTCAACGACTCCACCTTTATTATAACCGGCCTGAACCCGGAATTCAGGACGGAAGCTTTTGCGCCCGCTTTCTTTGCCGGCGCGGCATCCCGCAAATAGCAGTGGGATCACGATCAATAAAATTGTTTTTGTTTTCATGACTTCGGGTTTGATGTTTTGCTGCAAAAGAAGTCATGCTATCAAAAACAAAGGTCTCATTTTTGTTTTAACAGGTCTCAATAGACCAAAAAAGAGGTCTCACTTTTCTGAGACACCTCTGTAATAAGCACCTGGAGTGGTGCCGGTGAAGTTCTTAAATACGCGGTTAAAGGTAGCCTTTGAGTTAAATCCACAGTCATAAGCTATGCTTATCAGTGTGAAATTTCGGTAGGAATCATCACGTGCTTTCCGTTTGAATGCTTCAACACGATAGGAATTCACAAAATCAAAAAAGTTTTTATACAAATACCTGTTCAGGATACCTGATAAATATCCGGGGGTAACATGCAACTGTGCCGCCAGTTTGTTAATAGTGAGTTCAGCCTGCAAATATGGTTCTTCTTCATCCATATAATTCATTAGTTTTCCGATGAAAGCTTCCTCAGCTTTTTGCAACTGCTGATTAGCGGATTCCGGTGGATTTGCTTCAGACGCGGAAACGCCCGGAGCCTCTTTAAATACATTGGTTTGTTTCTGCCCGTAAAATCCCAGTACCAGTATAAAGACAGACCCAATAATATAGGTGATGAGCATCAGACTCTCAAGCGGCAGCAGTTCAAGGAAATAATCAGCTATAAACAGGAAACTGTTTACCCCATAAGCAATTAAAGCTGATATAAGTAGAAATGTAAGCCAACCCAGATCAATGTTTTCCAGCCTGGAATAATAGTCTTTCAGTGAGTTGCGATACTTCCGGATTAATAACAGCCCCCAGATAAAATAGGCCTGGTTTACCAGAAAGATTCCCGCCAGGATAGCCGGATAAATAAATCCTTCGCGGAATTCACCTGTATTGATCATTCTGATATGCTCTTCAAGCGGCAGTGAATACACAGTGATGTACATTCCGGCCCAGCCAAGAAGGAAAGGGATAAGATGCATCAGGTGCCATAAGCGAAACCTGAAAGCAGGAGCTGTTAATGCTTTAATGTACAGCCATAAGAAAGGACCATGCAAAAATAAAAGCAAGGGCGAAAGGTTAAGAAAAACCGGGAATGGATACCCGTGTTCCTGATTATAAAACTCCAGCCAGGTGGCCAGGATCGTCAGTCCATAAAGTAATAGCAGGCTGATAAGGAAATAATCTGCGCGGCTTTTGTGCTTTTTTACGAGCACCAGCGTAGCCAGAAAAACTGATTCGAATATTGCAGGTATGAGAATCCAACTCATCGTTTATCAGCGGATTTATTCCGAAAAGAAGTCTTTTAGCGATGTAATTATCACCTTTTTCCAGCCATATTTTATATTCTCATAGGCCTCATCAGGTATATTGGTGTGCTCCAGCTCCACAAGCGTTTTCTCATTATATGGTGACATTGTGATGGTAACAAATGAAGGAGCATTGTCTTCCCCGAAAAACCACTGTTGCTTCAGGCGTTTACCCGGATCAAATTCCAGGTTTTTACCCACTACATCACCATCCAGCCATTCAAACTCACTGCCGGGAACTTCACTCATCACTGCCGGATAACCTGTCCACAATTCAATAGTTTGCGGTGTCACCAGAGCCCGGTAGAATATTTCCGGCTCAGTATCAACTTTAAAAGACAACCTTAATGTTTTCATAGTACCCGTTTTAAAATTATCTCAAAAATAAGGAAATTGTCCGAACTGTAATTCCCGGCATAAAAAACTATCTTTGCTGGCTGAAAGTGGATTCACCGTGAACTATTATCTTTGATACCCCATGGAACTATCGGTTATTATTGTCAATTACAATGTGAAGTACTTCCTGGAACAGTGTCTTAAATCTGTACAGGTGGCCGGCGAAGGCATTGACATGGAGGTGTTTGTGGTAGATAATAATTCGGTGGATGGCTCGCAGGATATGGTCCGTACCAGTTTTCCTGAAGTTCGCCTTATCGCCAACAAGGATAATGTGGGATTTTCCCGCGCCAACAACCAGGCGATCAGGCAGTCATCAGGGAAATACGTGTTGCTCTTAAACCCGGATACCGTGGTGGAAAAGGACACTTTTATTAAATGCATAGATTATATGAACCGCCAGCCGGATGCCGGCGGACTGGGGGTGAAAATGATTGACGGCCAGGGTAAATTCCTGCCTGAGTCGAAACGCGGACTACCCACTCCCACTGTGGCGTTCCACAAGATCACCGGTCTTTCAAAACTGTTTCCACGATCCAAAACTTTCAACCGTTACCATTTGGGTTACCTGGACAGGGATGAGATAAATGAGGTGGAGGTGCTTTCCGGTGCTTTTATGCTGATGCGCCGCGAAACACTTGATAAAGTCGGACTGCTGGATGAGGATTATTTCATGTACGGCGAAGATATTGACCTTTCATACAGGATCACCAAAGGCGGATACAAAAATATCTATTTCCCGGAAACCCGGATTATACATTATAAAGGTGAAAGCACCAAGAAGCGCAGTGCCAATTATGTGTTTACCTTTTATAATGCAATGATCATATTTGCCCGCAAGCATTTTTCAAACCGCCATGCCCGGATTTTCTCCTTTTTGATTAACATGGCGATATACCTGCGTGCGGGTATGGCCCTCATGAACCGCTTTTGGCAAAAGATTTACCTGCTATTGCTGGATACGGGTCTCATTTTTGGCGGTATGTGGTTCCTGAAAATCTATTGGGAAAGCACTGTAAAAGCTGCTGACACAGGCTTGTATCCTCCTGAATACCTTTGGCTGGCAGTGCCTGCATATATCAGTATATGGTTGTTTGCAATGTTTATGAACGGGGGTTATGACAAGCCCTATCACAGCCGTGGTGTTTTTAAGGGCATTATCAGCGGAACCATCGCCATACTTGTAATTTATGCACTCTTACCCGAGTCGGCCCGGTTTTCACGGGCACTGATTATTCTTGGGGCTATATGGGCGCTGCTATCCACTTTGCTAATACGTTATATAGTAAGAAGTAGTAGTCGCGAATTAAAGCATTACATTAACCCTGGAGAGAAGCGTTACCTGGTAACCGGCGATAAGGAGGAGGCCACCCGGGTGGCGCAGATATTGAAAAACTCATCCCCCGGAGTGGGCTTTATCGGGTTTTGCAGCCCGGAACCCGTTGATGATCCTTTTTTTGCAGGAAGCCTGGATCAGCTTAATGATATTGTTGAGATATACAAGATTGATGAAATCATCTTCTGCTCTAAAAATCTTAGTGCCGACAGGATTATGGATTATATGTCAGATTTGAGTTCTGATCATATCGAATATAAAATCGCTCCCCAGGAGAGCATGTATCTCATTGGCAGCAATACCATAAATACGGCTTCCGATCTGTTTTCCATCGATATCAACTCCATTTCCAGGCCGGTTAACCGCCGTTCAAAGCGATTTTTCGACATCACAACTTCCCTTGCATTATTGGGGCTTTACCCTGTGATCGCCTGGTTTGTAAAACGACCCGCGGGATTTCTCCTGAATATTTTCAGCGTATTTTTTGGCAATCGCTCATGGGTAGGATATCATCCGGCCAGTAAAGAGCAGCATATGCATTTGCCTGCTATCAGAAACGGTGTATTAACTCCCTCAGACGTGTTCCCGGACAAGGAACTATCCCCCATTACCCTTCATCGCCTAAACCTGCTATATGCCAAAGACTACAAGCTCAGTAATGATTTCAATACCATTTGGAAAGGCTTTCGCAAACTGGGAAGAAGATGATTTTTTTCTAAAGGCCAGACAGTTTCAGGCAGGATTCAGCGTGCTGAGCGGAAATATCCGGTGGCTGT
>CAYZDA010000027.1:0-41568 GCA_964477095.1 uncultured Bacteroidales bacterium
ATGAATACTGCGAAGGATGGGTTGGTGTTATTTATGATGGTATTGAATCCAGTGAGCTTGCCGGTTTCGTACTGCATCAGAATACACCTAACCCTGCAAGTGATGATGCTAAGGTTGAGTTTGAGGTACCTTACGGAGGTAAAGCCCTGTTCGAAATGGTAGATGTTTTCGGAAGAACAGTCCGTGCCAGGGCAATGGATGTTACTGCCGGAAGCCACACCGTTGAACTTGATCTGGATGATCTGGCCTCAGGTGTTTACTATTACCATGTAACCTTTGATGGTCACAGGCTCGTGAAGAAAATGACAGTAGTCGAATAACCATCGGGCTGAACAACTTCAAGCCGCTCCTTTATAAGGGGCGGCTTTTTGTTTGCCGGAAATTTAAATTTTCGGAATTCCCCCGACCTAACTATAACTCGTAGAAAGCTTTAGGTTTTTGCCGGATCATTGTTATTGGGCAGGTTGCTATACGGAATAGCAGTTTGATCGCGCTTTCCAGCCCCACGGCATTAAGTGCGTTTCCAGTAGATGTCATTAACTCCACAATTTTTTTCAGGTCAATGACAGAAACAGCTTTAACCCTGGCGCAATAGGTTTGTGGGTCATCCGATACCGGGTTTTTTGCAGATAATATTTGATGTTAGCCATCTGATCAATAATTCCGGTTTAAATATCAACGGGGTGTTAATTAATATAATTTGATTAGCGTTGAAAATTTATTTGTTTTCATATACAGCCTTCCCGGCAGGTAAAAAAGTAAATGAATAAGATATGAAGCAAAGATAAATAAGAATTAAACAGTCTTGGATTTCACAAATTTGAATGAAGTTGATGTGATAACCGAAAGCATTTGTAAGAAATTGTAAATAAGGATGAAAAAGATCAATAATTAAAAAAAGGCAACGATTGAAAATAAATAATATTGTGCCTTATGGAAATAAAGTTCTTTTTATTTCGGAATTAAAAGATTGTTTGGATGCTTTTCTTTCAAAAAGTTAATGTTTCTAAAACGGGAAAAATACTGAGGATTAGGTATGGGTGATGCTATGACATCATAAATAGGAGGTTATGTACCCCTGTTTGTTAATGTTTGCTAATGGTCTTATTGCTTTAAGTGATATTACGGGATACTAATTTATATTAAATCTATGAATCAGATATAAAAAATTGGTAGATAGAAGTATATGAGTTCTTTTTATTTGGAACTGCTATGCATTAGCCACTAAGGGGTTAAGAAATATTGTTATGTTTGCGCACTTAAATTATGAGTAAAATGAATGAGTAAATTTTTATTAATCAAATTAATGTATAAATATGAGACGTAGAAGCTTATTACTTTTAGTGGCTCTGATGGTTTCTGTGATTGGTTATTCTCAGGGGAACCTCGTGTTTCACGAGGACTTTGAGATGCCTTCACAGGCCGACAGTGTCACATCAGCCGGTCCTACCGGGTGGAATGTTGGTAGTGCTCTCGCTTCGCAGGGTACGTATAGCGACTCTGCCCATGTGAGTATTGGTGGTGTCAACACCCTTACAACCCAAAGCTTTGATCTGACTGGAATGAATTATGCTGTGCTGAATTTCGACCACATTGCCAAGGTCGAATTTTTTGATTCAGCTATGGTTGAGGTGAGTATTGACAATGGATCCAGCTGGATACAATTAACGAATGCAGAATATAAAGGCAATTCGTCATATTTCAGCAATAACGGATGCTTCAATGCCAATGCCTATACCAAGTGGCAACCCATGGATGTGGTATCACCCGATAATTCCTGGTGGAAAAGCGAAGAGTTTGACCTGTCGTCAGTGGCGGCTAATGCTGCTAACGTGAAAGTCAGGTTTGTATTAAAGGATGGAAATAATGAAACCGTATTTGAAAATATCGGCTGGTTTATTGATAATATCAGTGTTACCGGTGCAGTAGATGAACTGGTGCCGCCTTCGGTTAGCCTGGAATCTCCTGTGGTTGAAGATACGGTTTACAATACCGGTCCTTTTCAGGTGAAAGCCACCATTACTGATAACAGCGGCATTGACACCGCATTTATCGTCTATAATGTGAATGGCGGAACAGATGATACCACTGGTATGATTGCCAGTGCCAACAATTTGTATGCCGGTGAAATACCATCACAGTCGCTTGATGATTCCATATCTTATGAGATAGTGGCTATCGATCTTTCACAAGCATCTAATAAAACGACTGCTCCTCAAACAAGGAAGTCATTTATTATTCTTCCTTCACCGCCACCGGCTGGATGTACTTCCCCAGTTACATCATTTCCTTTAACTGAAGACTTTGATGCATTGAGTAAAGGCTCAGATGATTGTGGTAATATCAACCCTCTCGGAATATCAACCTGGGAAAACGAAGATACTAATGATGATACCGACTGGATTCCTTGGTCGGGTAGTACTGTTTCAGGTAGTACCGGCCCTTCATCTGATAATACTTCAGGAAGCGGTCGTTACTTATTTATAGAAGCCTCTTCCTGTGCAGATAAAGTAGCTATACTTAACTCCGCATGCATAGACCTTTCAAATGAAACCCTGCCGGTACTGGAGTTTGCTTACCATATGCATGGATCCGCAATGGGCTCTTTGGATGTGGAAATATATTATGGTGGAAAATGGACTAATATTTATTCAATCTCAGGTGACCAGGGCGATAAATGGCACACTGCTATAGTTGACCTGAGTAATTATAAGCTGGTTACACAGCTTCGTATTGTAGGTCATACTGGTAGTAGTTATACCAGCGATATGGCCATTGACGATATCCGCATTTATACTCCACCAGCAAATGATGCAGCCCTTATGGCCATCAATGAGCCGGTTGACCCTACTCTGTCTCTGACAGGAAATGATATTAACGTGGCAGTGAAGAATGCCGGTAGTGCAGATATTACAAGCCTTGATTTTAACTATTCTATCAATGGTGGAGCAGTTACTACCTACAACTGGACAGGTAATATCCTGCCCCAGGATCAGGTGGACTCCCTGGTGATAGGAACAGAAAATTTTACCGTTGGAAATAATACCATTGAAATATGGACATCCAACCCTAACAATTCCTCTGATGCTGACAATACTAACGACACGCTCACCCGTGATTTTTATGTTTGTGACGGCACTTACAGTGGCGTATATGATATAGGAGGAAGCGGAGCCGACTTTCAGGACATTCAGGAAGCCGTAAATGCACTTGAGATTTGCGGAATTAGCGGCCCGGTTACATTTAATATTGCCAGTGGTACTTACACCGGACAGTATGAGATTGGAAATATTTCTGGCGCTTCTGCTACCAATACCATTACTTTCCAGTCACAAACCGGTAACGCTGATGATGTTGTCTTCGAATTCGATGGTGGAAGCAAGAGTTCAGACAATTATATCTTTAAACTGGATGCAGCAGATTATTTTGTATTTAGCAAAATTACTGTGAATGCACTTTCTACAAAATATGCCATCGCTTTTAGCCTGGAGAATGGTGCCGATTATAATACTATAGATAACTGTATTGTTAATGCAACACCATATAGCAGCACAAGTACCTATAGCTTTTTTGCTGCGCCTGTTTATGTAGATGGAGCTAACGGGCATAATACTTTCAGTAATAATGAGTTTATTGGTGGAACTTATGGTATTGCTTTTGAGGATGCCGCTGGTTCAAACCAGGTGCTGAATAATAGCATTACTGGTTTCCACTTTACTGGGGTGTATGCTGAAGACCAGGATTCAATGATCGTTCAGAATAACATTATAGAGAATGGTACTACCGCAGGAATTTGTTATGGCATCCGCCTTGATGGCAATACTAACTTTGGTTTGGTGGAAGGTAACCGTGTTCATGTGCATTCATCAGGTAGCTCAACTAATTGTGGTTTATTTCTGGATGAGATTGAAGCGACTGCTACCGATTCATTTGTGGTGGCTAATAACTTTATTCGTCAAAGCGAAAGCGATGGAAATAATGTGTATGGTATTCGTCTTACAGAAACAGATTATGTAAAACTTGTGCATAATACAGTTAAGATAGAGGGTACAAGCAGTTCAGCAACAGCTATTTATATTTTTGAGTCAACCTATTCTCCAAGTGCCGTTGGTAATGATTTTATCAACAATAACTTTGTGAATGTTGGAGGCGGTACTGCCATTGAAATTTCCGAGGGTGCCGGAGCCAATAACATGATTAATACGATCGACCATAATAACTATTATGCTACTTCAGGTAACCTGATGGAGTATGATGGTCTTTTCCGGAGTACCATTACGCAAATTCAGTCTTCAACCGGGCAGGATGCTAATTCTTTATCAGTAGATCCAATATTTTCCTCACCGGATGATCCGTATGTGTTTTCTGCATCACTGGATGGTGCGGCTATGCCATTATCATATATCAGTGTGGATATTGATGATGAACCAAGAAGCAGCACACCTGACATAGGTGCAGATGAATTTTCGCCTGCTGCCAACGATGTTTCAGTGGCTGCACTTACAGCTCCGGAATATACCTGTTCAGGTGCTCAGTCTGATGTGAAAGTTAGAATGTTGAACCTTGGTACCGCAGACCTTACCAGCGGAACTATCCACTGGACGATAAACGGTGCCGCGCAAAATAACATAAACTTCAATGCTACACTCGCATCAGGTATGGATTCCGTTATTTCACTCGGTTCCTACACTTTTAATTATGGAACATCATATGAATTAAAGGCATGGCTGGATAACCCCAATGGCGTTGCAGATGAGAATCATTCCAATGATACGCTGGTTGTTGATGTTGCTCCGGGACTTCCTGCAGGAACATATACCGTGGGTGGCCCTAATGCCGACTTCGATTCATTGAATCACGCGGCTGATTATCTCACCAATCATGGCGTTTGTGGCGCAGTTACTTTTGAGATCAACAGCGGTACATATGAAGACCGGATGCTGATCCAAAGCGTTACCGGTGCTGATCAGAACAATACCATCACAATTACATCAGCTTCAGGAGACAGCACTGATGTAACAATCAAATATGCCGCAACAGCTAATGACAATTATGTGATCGGTGTATATAACACCCCCAACGTGTCAGTTAGTAACATGACTATCCAGTCGCTGGATGGAGCTTACGGGCACGCAGTCGTATTTGATGATGGGTCGCATAATTTCACTCTGAATAATAATATTATACTGGGTGACAGTACTTCATCAACTTCTGAATTGGCTGCGCTTGTGTATTCTGACGATGGAAATGCCATTGACTCCAATGCAGTAATCAGCAATAACATGATCCGCTTTGGTTCTTACGGGATATTTATCGGTGGTGAATCAAGTATAAGCGGCCTGGAAATGGGTGCCGTGATTAATAATAACCATATGATAAACAATACACGTGGGGGCGCATATATGGAATATTTCATTAATGCTGACTTCAGTGGTAATATCATTGAAAACTATGTTGATGAAGCCGATTATATTGGTGCTGAGTTCTATCACGTGGATGAATCTTCTATCACTAAAAATAAAATATACACTAGACATGGTGAATCAGCAGTGAAGTTAAATTATGTGGAAGGGGTTTCTGCAAATTATGCGCTCATTGCAAATAACTTCTTCAGTGCGAATGATGTGGACAGAGTAGTTCATATTAACTCCTCTGATTATATTGATTTCTATTATAATTCAGTGTCCAAATTCGGAAGTGTTGAAAGTCCTTCAATGTTCGTAAATAGCGGGGATGATTTGGAATTAATGAATAACGCTATTATTAATAATTCCGGTGCACCTGCTATCGACCTGAACTATTTCAGTAATAATCCGCTTGCCAATTCAGATTATAATGACCTGTTTACCACTGGAACTGTGTTGATTGATAATGACGGAACGGATGTAAGTACACTGACAGACTGGAAATCGGCAGGTTTTGATGCTAATAGTGTATCAGCTAATCCTTATTATACGGAAGGTCTGGACCTGAGAACCGGTATATCAGCACTGGATAACGCAGGTACTCCCATATCTTCAATTACCACTGATATAGATGGTGAGACAAGAGATGCCACCACTCCTGATATAGGAGCTGATGAATATGCAGCTTCTGGTCTTGATCTTACTATAGCTGAAGTTTTCTCACCTGTAAGTGGATGTGACCTTGGAAGTGAAACAGTAGAAATTGCTATCCATAACATTGAAGTTAAAGATGTTACATCTTCCTTCACAGTCGGGTATAAGATCGTTGGCGATACTAATGTGGTAACTGAAAATATCAATACTCCTTTGGTTTCCGGAGATACGCTAAACCATGTTTTCTCAACGCCTGTTGATTTAAGCAGCAGTGTGGATTCTGCTTTTGAAATTAAAGTTTGGGTAAACTTACCCGCGGATGCTTTGCCGGCCAACGATACGATGATGGTAACAGTTAAAAACACGATGACGCCATCTGATCCTGTTACTGCAAGTGTTGATGTTCCGTGGAATACTTCCACGAAAATTGGTGCATCATCACCATATACTATCCGCTGGTTTGAAAACCTTAGTGATACGGTTGCTATCCATATTGGCGATTCATTAAATACGCCTGTATTAACCGATTCAACAACTTATTATGTTGACGCGGTAAATGGAGAAGGCAAGTTGCTCTTTACAGATATCTGTCAATACTTATCAGGAGACGGTGAAAATGATCCCATGTTCCCATACCTTGTTGATGATATGATGGAAATAACAAATGTAGGACAGGTGCCTGTTGATCTTACCGGCTACAGTGTGGATATTCACACTTCAAGTGATCATTCGGGAAATCTTCCATCCATTACATTGAAACCTGGTGAAATACTACTGTTATCGTTTGATTCAGATGAGTCACCAGCAAATAATATGTATGGGCTAAATACCTCAGCTTCTGTTACAAGTAGTGCTAGTGCTGGTTATATTCTAAGAGATAATGCCGGAAATATACTGGATGTAGTAGCATTGAATGGTTACACTTTTGATTCATCAACAGGCGTAACTTCGGCCGACTGGTCTGGTAACATACCATCATCTTCTGGCCATTCAGGGGTGATTCGTGTAAATGCTGATAACAATTCAGCATCAGATTGGATCGTTGCTGAAGACTCGCAACCGCAGACACTGGGAATTGAGAATCCAGGCCTGAAGGCAGATGGTGTTACATGTAACAGCGGACGAGTACCAATTAAGGTGAACGTTACCAACATCCCATTACAAAATGCGGCCGTTGCAGATGTAACCAGTCCTGCCGGTGGATGTGGGCTGTCTGATGAAACTGTGTCTGTTCAAATCTATAACTTTGGTTATGATCCGATTAACGGAAACCTGGATGCTAAATACAGCATCAGGGGATCTTCCAATATTGTTTCAGAAGCAGTAACTGCACCTATAGCTAAAAACGACACCATTACATATACCTTCAATACTCCGGTTGATCTTTCAACCAATGTTGACTCTAACTTTATTATTGATGTTTGGGTAGAATTGCAGAATGATAATGTAACTTCTGATGATTCCACATCAATTGCAGTTTTCAGCGGTGCTTCCCAGTCATCTCCTGTGGTTAGTGATATTACTGTTCCTTACGGACAATCAGGAACCTTAGTGGCATCATCACCATATAATATTTACTGGTATGCTGATGCTGGTATGACTCAGAAACTACATGAAGGTAGTAGTTTTGATACACCTATCCTTTACGATACTGCAAGCTATTACGTTGTTGCTCAGGATCTGATACCGGATACACTTACAGCATCATACTCCGGTTCGCAGGATTACGATGGTGTTATGTTTGATATTGTTGCCAAGAATTCAGTAGTTCTGGACAGCTTTGCTGTTTCATTCACGAATCCTATCGGTCGTGATGTAGACGTTTATTACGGCTATGGTACTTCTGAGCAACTAAAGGATAACCGTGCACTCTTTACACATGCCGGAACGGTTACACTAAACTCTGCTAATGCACAGGGCTCCCCAACATATATTCCTGTTGGTAATATTGATGTTGCTGCAGGTGACACTGTTGCTATTTATATCCGCGATGTAAGTGGTGATGAGCTCAGGGTTGATAATAGCTCTTCTACACATGAAGATTCAAACATCAGGCTAATTTCTGGTTATGGCGTTTTCAATAGTGGTAATGCTATATCAGGCAAAGGCTTTAACGGTGAAATTTTCTATAGCCTTGTAAACGGATGCCCAAGCTTACCGGTGGAAGCTAAAGCCATTGTGCAGAATGTTCCTGCTAATGATGCAGGTGTTGCAGGGTTGATTATGCCTTCCGGTGGTACCTTTATAAACCAGCCCTTTGAAGTAAAAGCGGTGCTGCAGAACTTTGGGCAGGATACGCTGACATCTGTTGATATCGACTGGACTATTAACGGTTCAGCACAGCAAACCTTTAACTGGACTGGTACAATTCTTCCTTCTGGTGGGGTGGATACCGTTGTTATTTCAAACAACACCAGCCTTAATTACGATCATTATGACATCAAAGCCTGGGTTAATAACCCGAACGGAACGGCTGATTTGGTTAATACGAATGATACAACCACATATCTGGATTTTGTTCCATGTATTGATCAGGGTATTTATACTATTGACGCTACTAATGGTGACTTTACCAGCTTTGCCGATGCCTCTGAAGCATTGAACAATTGTGGTATTAATGGCGCTGTTACTTTTGATGTGGCTGCAGGCACGTATCATGAGCAAATGAGCCTGGACCAGATTGCAGGAGCTTCTGCAAACAATACTGTAACCTTCCAATCAGCCAGTGGTAACGCTGTTGATGTTGTTCTCAGCTTCGCTGATACCTCAGCAACCACAGATAACTATGTAGTGAACCTGGATGGAACAGACCATGTTTCATTTCTGAATATGACACTGCGTGCTGAAGGGCCCGATGACGCAAAAGTGGTTACTGCTGATAATGGAAACAGGAACATTACCTTCGATGGCAATATCATTGAGGGTGTGGATACTGCAAGCATGAGTTTAGGCTTTAACCTCGTAGATATCGGCCATGAAAATGATTCAGCCTGGGTATTCAGAAATAACGAATTCCTTTACGGCTCTGATGCTATTAATTATTATGGTGGATATGTTAACCATGCATACCGTATGCATATTGAGAATAATATGTTTAGTAATCAGTCCAGCGGTGCTATTTATTTGAGCAATATTGATAGTGTGAATGTACATGGTAATACAATTAAAACTAACAGGCAGGAATCATCATATAGGGCACTTAACCTGAGTTATGTTGAAAATGGCCTGTCGGTAACGGCTAATAATATGTATGCACCATCTGCAGAAATTATGGTTGATCTGTCTTATTGCGACCAGACTTCCTCTGATAAGGGAATGTTTGCAAATAATATGATCCAGAGTGATGTAACAACTACCTCATATTCCAATGCACTGGTTGAGTTATATAATTCAAACAACCTTGACGTGGTTTTCAATACGATGAAGTTTGCTGCCAATTCTGGTGAGATTCTCTATCTGTTTTCTTCAGATAATATAACACTGAAGAATAATATCTATGCCAGTGTTGGAGAAACAGAGATCATTTATGTATCCTCGTCAAGTAACCTGACCTCAGACTACAATGTGTACTGGGCACCTGTAGCCACAAGCTATGGATACTGGACAACCAGCGTGGATAATCTATCCGAGATACAAACAGAAACAGGTCAGGATATGAATTCATTTGTGGCTGACCCCATGTTTGTGGCTTCCGATGATTTGCATATTACTAATCTTGATTTGTTCCTGGCTGGAACACCTATTGCAGGTATAACTACGGATATTGATGGTGAAACCCGGCAGGCTGCTCCAACTATAGGTGCAGACGAATACATGCCGGCTAATAATGACGCTGCTCTGACAGTATTTGATGGACCGGTTAATCCTCTCAACACTGGTAGTAATGATATTTATGTTACCATTAAGAACTATGGTTCAAGTAATCTTACTTCAGCTGATATTGCATGGAGTGTGGATGGTGTTGCCCAAACAACTTATAACTGGACCGGTAACCTGGCAACAGGAACTTCCGAAGACAGTGTGTTGATTGGTTCCTACAATTTTGTTCCTGGTATCAAGGATGTGAAAGCCTGGATTGCTTCAGCCAATAATGCTGCCGATGGAAACAACCTCAATGATACAATTCAGGCTACTCTTGTAAGATGCGCGAATCCGTTGAGTGGTACTTACACCATCGGAGGTTCTTCTTCTGATTATGCTACCATCGAACAGGCTATCATCGCGCTTGAGAATTGTGGTGTGAGTGGTGCTGTGGTCATGGAAGTAGCTTCTGGTAATTATACTGGAAACTACAGCCTGGGAGTTGTTCCCGGAGCTTCAGCTTCCAATACCGTTACATTTACTTCACAAACAGGTAAGGCTTCTGATGTCATACTTTCTTATGCTCCTTCTTCCAGCACGGATAATTATACATTCAGGCTGGATGGCTCAGCTCATGTTATTATTAGAGATATGACCATCAGATCAACCGGTGCTAATTATGGTATCGCGTTGCAACTTGCTGATTCTGCGAGCTACAATAAAGTAGAAAATATGATTGTTCATGGTGTTGATATAGATGATGATGATGAGAAATTTGCTGCGATTTATGTTGGCCCGGGCCAGGCAGGCTACAATGAATTCTCAAACAATGAGGTTCATAACGGAGCTGCCGGATTCTATATTGATGGTGGTTCACTTTCCACAGCCGGTGCTGGAAACATGATAGATAGCAACATCATACATGGATTCTATAAATATGCTACTTATGTCCGGTACAACGACTCAATCATGATCCGTAATAACCATATGGAGAATGATCCTAACAGCTCGTATGTTTATACTGTAAGGTTGTACAATGTAGAAGGTGGCAGTGAAATTACAGGTAATTACATCCGTGGAAATGGATCATCTGTATATCCGCTTTACCTGTACTATATGAATAAAAACTCTACTACACCAGCACTTGTTGCCAATAACATGATCGTGAATGACGATAAATCATCAGGTGGACATGGTATCTTTATTAACTTTTCTGCATACCTGGATATTTATTACAATACTGTGGCTATCTATGGTGGAAGTGCTATGGAAGCTTTCCGCATTAATATTTCATCTACCTATGCTGATGCAAATTCCATAGATGTGCGAAACAATAACTTCGTTAGTATGAGTGGCGGTGCCATTTATGATATTGATGAAGATGCCATCAATAGTAATATGTTCAGCAACTTTGACTTTAATAATGCCTACACTACAGGATCAGTTCTTGGAACCTGGGGTAATTCGGATGCAGCTGACATGACAGAATGGAAGAATATTTCCCTTATGGAAGCACATTCCATTAGTGTTGATCCATGGTTTGTCAGCAAAGTGGATGCTCATGCCAACTCACCTGTAATGAATGCCTCTGCTACACCAATTGCTGCAGTCACCACCGATTTTGACGGTGATGTTCGTGATGCAAACAATCCGGATATTGGGGCCGATGAATATACACCAATACCGGTGGATATGGGTGTGGTTGAAATTCTGGAACCTGCACGTTCTTTCGCTCCCATCGGATTTGTTATGGATGTGGAAGTTGCCGTGAAAAACTTTGGTGCAGACACCATGTATAGCTATGATGTAGAATATGTATATGATGGGCAAAACCCGGTTGTGCAAACGGTTAATGACACGGTTGCTCCCGGAGAGATCGATACTGTTAAGTTTAACAACTCCTTGAGTACAGTGTCAGGTTACAATCTGCTTGAGATATATACATCTGTACCTTCTGACGGAAAACTCAGTAATGATACCATGAGTATATTCTACCAGGGTCTGCCAACCGTTACTCCGGAATGGAACAACGATGTGGAAGGACCGGTACACTTTGCTCACGATGGTACTCCTGATGTTTGGGAACGTGGTATGCCTATGGGTAAAAATATTACAACTGCCCACAGTGGTGCCAATGTATGGATGACTGATCTGGATGCTGAATATTCATCTAATACAGATGCCTTCCTCTATACACCTATGATTGATTTCTCCGGAATTTATGATGCTAATATGGAATTCTGGCATACACTGGATACCGAGCAAGGCCTTGACGGAGCCACTATTGAGTTCTCACTCAACGGGGGAGTTAGCTGGAACACACTTGGTGATACTGCTTCAACCGGAAACAAGACCAACTGGTATCATGATGTAATTGGTAATATGCCAGTGTGGACAGGTAGCTTTGGCTGGACCAAATCAACCTTTGAATTATCACAGTTTGATAATCATCCCACACCGGTACAGTTCCGTTTCAAATTCTATTCTGATGCACAGAACCACGGTGACGGCTGGGCAATAGATGATTTTGCCATTACGCTTCCGACTTATCCGAAGGATGCCGGTGTGGTTGACATCAATCAGCCATCAGATACCACCATTATCGGTGATCAGGTGACTGTGGAAGTAGATATCATGAACTTCGGTTCTGATACTCTCTATGATATCCCTGTGAGCTACGAAGTAAACGGTAATGTAGAGACAGAAACCTGGACAGGTACGCTGCACCCGAATGATACAGCAACTTTTGCATTCGCTGCAAGCTATGCTTCACCAAATTCTTCCTACGTACTTAAATCATACACTGAATTGCCAAATGACGGCAATGCAGCTAATGATACAACTGATGCACTGCTGAACGTAAGTCAGCCACCACTGGATGCCGGTATTACCGCCATTATTCAGCCGGATGACACCACTACACAGTTTGTAAGTACGAATGTTACCGTAAGAATTCGCAACTTCGGTATAGATACACTTACCAGCATACCTGTAGAGTATCAGCAGGGGTCACTCACGCCGGTTTCTGAAACCTGGACTGGTAACCTCGCTGCAGGCGACAGTGTTGATTACACTTTCAGCACTCCGTTTACTTCCGGTGCTGGTAGTTTCAGCCTGTGTGCTACTACTGATCTGCCTGGTGATTACGACACTTCCAACGATGAAGTTTGTAAAACAATAATTGCCACAAATGTGGAAGAAAACAGCATCTTCGGTAATGTGAGCATTAACCCGAATCCGGCTGATGAGTACACTACGCTGAACCTGAATAATAATGTCCGCGGTGATATTATTATCAGCGTGACAGATGTGGCTGGTAATGTAGTTTACAGCAAGCATTTTGATCTTATTGATCGCACCAATTCAATCAGGATTGAAACAGAAAATCTGCCGGCAGGGATGTATTTTATAAACCTGCAAAGTGTAGATGACAATGCAACAATGAAGCTTATTATTAAGCATTAATTCTTTGTTTAATAACTTAAGGGTCGCGCTTTATGTGCGGCCCTTTTTTATTTTTTGAGAAATATTTGCAGGTATGAAAAAAGTTTGTAATTTTGCCGTCCAAATTGGAGCATAGATATAAAATAACAGATTATGGCAAATCACAAATCAGCACTTAAGAGAATACGATCAGACGAGAAGCGTCGTGTACACAGAAGATATTACGCTAAAACCATGCGAAATGCAATTAGTAAATTCAGGAGCCTGAGCGATAAGAGTGAAGCCGAAAAAACGCTGCCTGTGCTCGTTAAGATGATCGATAAAAATGCCAGCCGCAATGTTATCCACAAAAATAAAGCTGCCAACCTTAAAAGCAGCCTTATGCGTCAGGTGAATAATATGTAGGCAAAAGGCAGAAATGATATAAAAAAAACAGCCTCTTCATTTGAAGAGGCTTTTTTTTTTGCAAATATTTTTATAACTTTATGGTTGGGTGAAGATCCGGGGAATCTCACATATCTAAACCAATATTTGCTGCTATGAAAGATTATCAACAAACATCAGGCATTCGTAGCTGGGCTGAAGGCGACAGACCCAGAGAAAAGATGCTGTTAAAAGGCAAGTCATCGCTGAGTAATGCTGAGCTTCTTGCCATCCTTATCGGATCGGGAACCAGAAAAACTAGCGCTGTTGATCTTTGTAAAGAAATTCTGACATCAGTCAATAATAACCTGATAGAACTCTCAAAACTGAGCATGCCCGCGCTGATGAAGTTTAAGGGCATAGGAGAGGCCAAAGCCATCAGCATAGCGGCTGCGCTTGAACTTGGGCGCAGAAGGCGTAGTGCTGAAGTTGAAGCGAAACCTAAGATCACCGGTAGCAGGGATGTGTTTGAAATTATGTCGGAATATCTTACTGATCTTAATCATGAGGAATTCTGGATTTTGTTACTGAACCGTGCCAATAAAATAATCAGAAGAATGCAGGTCAGTGCCGGCGGATTTTCTGGTACAGTAGCTGACCCGAAAAAAATATTCTCTCTTGCCCTGGAAAACAATGCCTCTGCGATAGTGCTGTGTCATAATCATCCCTCCGGGAATATTGTGCCCAGTAATGCTGATAAACTACTGACACGTAAATTGGTTGACGCTGGTAAAAACCTGGACCTTCCCGTGCTGGATCATGTCATCTTTGGTGATGAAAATTATTATAGCTTTGCGGATCAAGCTTTGTTATAATAATCTGTCTGACAATTAAAGTTCATTGTAAGCATATGAGTTATCGTCAGCGAGTAAAAGGTTCAACATCATGATACTGGTTTACAGTAAAGACATCACCATCAGGATAAAATATATCTTCAGCCTTATTTTTAAAGAATTCATGGGGCAGGAAGTTAGCTTCACCTCCCAGGCTGAAGCATTTATTAATTCTGATTTGCCAAAGGTCAACTACACTGATTCCCCGTTGGATAGACGTGGCATATGGGTTTTCCCGCATGAATTACTGTTTGATCTCGGAATAAAAGAGCCTGAAATTGATTTTGTGGAATTCAAAGGAATCCGCTGCCCCTTTGGGGTATATGAGCAAAAAGCTGATTTCCCCTTTGATCCGTTTGCTGCTTCATTTTACCTGATCAGCAGATTTGAAGAATATTTACCATTTAAAAAGGATGATTACGGACGGTTTTCGGCTGACCAGAGCATGGCCTATCAAAACGGCTTTCTGCAGTTCCCTGTAGTGGATCAGTGGGCTTTTGAGATAAGGGATATGATACAGGCCAAATATCCCGGTGTGGAATTCCGGGAACCAAAATATGAGTTCCTGCCTACCATTGATGTGGATGTGGCATATGCCTACAGGTTGAGAGGACTGCTGCGTACCATGGGTGGTGCAGTACAATCTCTAATGAAGTTTGATGTGGATAGTTTTATTCAACGCTTCAGAGTGATTGCAGGGCTTGAAAAGGACCCCTTTGATACGTTCAATTATCTGCTGAAGCTGCATAAAAAGTTTGAGCTAAATGCCATTTTCTTTATTCTGTTTGCCGATTATGATGTGAATGATAAAAATATTTCCATTCTTAACCGGAAATTTCAGAACCTTATTAAGTCATTGGGCGACTATGCTGAAATTGGCATACACCCGTCATATAATTCCTTTGAAAGACCTAATAAGATCAGAAAGGAGACTGAACGCCTTGCTCAAACCATCAACAAGGAAATTACGCGAAGCAGGCAGCATTTTCTGCGCATGAGCCTGCCTTCCACCTACAGGTATCTTGAAAAAGCCGGTATCAGACAGGATTATACTATGGGTTATGCTGCACATATCGGGTTCAGGGCTTCCACCGCGCGTCCGTTTTATTTTTACGACCTGGAAATGGAAATGCCCACTTATCTGAAGGTTTTTCCATTTGCAGTTATGGATGGTACACTCAAGGACTACATGAAGTTAACGCCACAGCAATCTGAGGATACCATTCGTGCTTTAATATCACGCACTAAGGCTGTCAACGGAATGTTTATAAGCCTGTGGCATAATCACAGCCTAAGCGGGCAGGGTGAATGGCTGGGTTGGAGAAGGGTGTACGAATCTTTGCTGGAAGAAGCCTCAGCTAATGCTAAAAAGTAGATTATGGAAATTCGCCTTGCCCCACATCAGGATATCGATATGCAGAAATGGGATAACTGTATTGCAAATTCAGTAAACTCGCTGCCCTATGCATGGTCCTGGTATCTGGACACAGTCTGCCACGGATGGGATGCTCTTATAGCAGATGATTATAAGGCTGTTTTTCCACTTACGGGGAGGAAAAAGGGGGGAATAAGCTATCTCTATCAACCTCCTTTTACGCAACAGCTCGGGCTGTTTTCAGGTGAACTGATCACCGATGAGCTGCTAAATAAATTTTTGAAAGCTATACCCGGAAAATACAGACTGGTGGAGATAAACCTCAACAAACTGAATTCACCTGACCGGAATGCTTTCCACGTGCAAGACAATCTGAACCTGGAGCTTGAGCTGATCAGCCCTTATGAGGATTTAAGAAAAGCCTATTCCAAAAATCTTTTGCGAAATCTTAAAAAAGCCGGAAAGAGTCAGCTGACTGTAATCAGGGGAATTAATCCTTCAGAGGTAATTCGCTTGTTTCGTATGAACCGTGGGCGCGATATCAGGAACCTTACTGATGATGATTACATCAAACTGGACCAGCTGATTTACAAAATGAGCAGGAAAGGAATAGCAGAAGTAAGGGGTGTTTTTACAGAACGTAACAGCATGTGTGCGGCTGCAGTATTTATTAAAACACCTGACAGGATAATTTTTCTTTTTTCAGGTTTGAATGAAGAAGGCAAACAGATTTCTGCCATGCCGCTACTCATTGATAATGTTATCAGGGATTATTCCGGTAAAAATATGATTTTCGATTTTGAAGGATCGAACGACAAAAACCTGGCCCGCTTCTACAAAAGTTTTGGCGCCGGCGAAAGCTGGTACCCGGCTTTGAGGATAAACCGATTGAAATGGTGGCAGAAGTTACCCATTTACATGGTGAAAAAACTGCGATAATACTGGTGTTTTCTTATTTTTGTCAATTCACAATACTTATACTGCTATGAACATAATTGATCTTTCAAGGGAAGACTCTATTCTTAACCAGTTTCTGAAAGAGATACGGGATGAGGAAATACAAAAAGACCCTATACGTTTCAGAAATAACCTGGAGCGGATAGGAGAGCTGTTTGCCATAGAGGTTTCAAAACATCTTAACTATGAAGACGTTGCCACAACAACACCTCTTGGCGAGGCGCAAAGCCGCGTTCTTACTTCAAGATTAGTTCTGGCAACAATTTTGCGTGCCGGCCTGCCCATGCACCAGGGTTTTGTAAACATCTATGACCAGGCACAAAATGCTTTTGTATCAGCTTATCGCAGGCATCATAAAGACGGTAGCTTTGACGTAAAGGTGGAATATATTTCCAGCCCGAGCCTTGATAATAAAACCCTGATTATTTGCGACCCTATGCTCGCCACCGGTCATTCCATGGTGCTGGCATATAAGGAACTGCTTAAAAAAGGGAAACCGGCTCATACTCACGTGGTATCCATTGTGGCAAGCACTCAGGGTATTGAGGAAATGAAAAAGAAAATCAACAACAGGAATATCACCCTTTGGATAGCAGCTTTGGATGAAGAGCTGACGGCTCAGGCTTATATCGTACCCGGCCTGGGAGATGCAGGTGATCTGGCCTTTGGAGAAAAAGAAGATTAGGAATTTCTGAAATAAACATAAGCAGATGAATGTATTAGTACTTGGTGGCGGTGGCAGGGAACATGCCATAGCCTGGAAAATCAGCCAGAGTAATCAACTATCAAACTTATTTGTCGCCCCGGGAAATGCCGGTACTAAACTGGTTGGTGATAATGTAGAAATCAACCCCCTGGACTTTGAGGCGGTCAAAAAGTTTGTACTGGATAAAAAAATCGCACTGGTGATTGTAGGTCCGGAGCAGCCCCTGGTGGATGGCATTACCGACTTTTTTGGCAACGATCTCGAGTTGAGTAATATAAAAATCCTCGGCCCGGTGGCCGCTTCTGCGCTGCTGGAAGGGAGTAAGGATTTTGCCAAGGCATTTATGAAAAGGCATAAAATTCCAACAGCAAAATACCGCTCTTTTAACCGTAATCAGCTGGAAGCAGGCAAGGATTTCCTGTATATCCTTAAACCTCCTTACGTTTTAAAAGCTGATGGGCTTGCCGCAGGAAAAGGGGTGCTGATACTGGAAGATATCAGGGAAGCGGAAAAGGCGCTAGAAGAAATGCTCGTGGGTTCAAAGTTCGGGAAAGCCTCAGAAACTGTGGTTGTTGAAGAATATCTTGATGGTATGGAATGCTCGGTTTTTGCACTAACTGATGGTGAAGATTATGTAGTATTACCGGTGGCCAGGGATTATAAGCGTGCAGGCGAAGGTGACAAAGGTCTTAATACCGGCGGCATGGGATGTGTATCACCTGCTCCTTTCGCCGGCAGGGAATTTATGGACAGGGTAGAAGAAAGAATTATCCGTCCTACTATTAAGGGATTAAAGCAAGAAGACATGAAATACAGGGGCTTTTTGTTTTTCGGATTGATGAGTGTGGAAGGTGATCCTTATGTGATAGAATATAATGTAAGGCTTGGAGATCCTGAATCCCAGGTGGTGCTTCCCAGGATTGAAAGCGATTTTCTGAAGCTCTGCTATGCTGCTGCTGACGGCAGACTGAATGAATACGAAATTGAAATAAGCGACAAACATGCACTGGCGGTAATTGCTGCTTCCGGAGGATATCCTGAGAATTATGAGAAAGGAAAAGAGATTTCAGGAATTGATAAGGTGAAAAATGCGTTGGTTTTTCATGCAGGAACCAGGCAGGATGATAAGCAGATAACAACATCCGGGGGGCGGGTGCTTGCAGTTACAGCTCTTGGCAAAGACCTTAAAGAGGCAGCAAGCCTTGCTTATTCCGGACTGGAAAATATTTCTTTTGATGAAATGTATTACCGGAAAGATATCGGAAAAGATCTTATGAAATAGCATGCTGATCAGGTTCTTCACATCCAATATGCCTGTGCGGCAGCTGCTGGGCATAATCTTTACAGCTTTTCTGCTATGGATTGGCTTTTTTCTGGGGCATGATACCTGGTATTTCCGGCCTCATGCTGAACCATTGGGAGCAGTAACGGCCAACCTGATCATTAACTGGCCCTATATAGCCGCAGTCATGGGATTTCTGGTAATACTTATCCAGGCCTTCTGGCTTAATAATCTGGTACATCAGATAGGTTTTGCATCGAAAACTTCTTACCTCACAGCCTTTTTGTTTCTGTTGTTTTCAGCTTCGCTGGAAGGAAATCTAATGCCCGGTACGGCTATTCTGGGCAACTTTTTTGCTTTGGGGGTGCTGCACAGCCTCATAAATGCCTATAACCAGGAATATACCCTGCAAAGTGTTTTTTATGCGGCATTGTTTGCCGGTATTGGAAGCCTTTTTTATCTGCCGGTGCTTGGTTTATGGCTGTTTATTCCTGCTGCACTTATCATTTACCGTCAAATCACATATCGCGAGATCATTTTCTCGTTTCTGGGGCTGTTGCCGGTCGCTGTTGCCACCTTCGTCTTTTATTTTTGGAAAGGGCAGGCCATAGAGCACTTCAGTATGTTACTTAATTATCTGTTGAGGTGGAATCCTGAATTAGAAGCTACTGTGCCGGAGCTGCTCACTGGAGGGATGGTTGTCTTTTTCCTGCTGATTTCTACTTTTTATGTGATCAGGCGCATCAACGAACAGGTAATTCAGCTGAGGCGGTACATCACGGTGCTTGCATGGTATATGATCTTTGTTGTACTGCTTAGCGGATATGCCAGGGATCTCTTTCAGCAGCTGATATTACTCGCGCCTGTTACTGCATTATTTTTGGGAAATATGATTGATAACCTGAAAAAAACCAGGATTATTGAAATTTCTCTGTGGATATTTATAATTTTGGTCAGTGTTTACAGGTTGCAGGATGTTTTAGCTAAGTTGCCGGGAATCCGCTTTCCTGTATTTGAGATTTTATAATTATGGCACTGAAAAGCAGCTTTAGCGGGAAAAAATGGGAAGCAGGTATTGATGAAGCCGGCAGAGGATGCCTGGCCGGGCCGGTTGTCGCTGCTGCTGTAATCCTGCCTGTGAGGTTTCGACATAATTTGCTTAATGATTCCAAACTCCTCATGCATAAGGACAGGATGGATTTGCGCAAGATGATACTGGAAAAGGCCATTGCATGGGGCATTGGAATTATTGACAATAACATAATTGATGACGTTAATATATTGAATGCAACCTTTATTGCCATGCATCAGGCTGTGCATAAACTTAAACAGCAACCCTCACTGTTGTTAGTGGACGGCAACCGGTTTAAACCTTATGAAGGCATCCGGCATGAATGCATAATTGGTGGTGATGGTTTGTATTTTTCCATAGCTGCTGCATCTATTCTGGCTAAGACTGAGAGGGATATGATGATGATGGAACTTCACGAGCAATATCCGCGTTATGGCTGGGCAACGAATAAAGGATATTCAACCCTGGAGCATCGTAATGCCATTTCAATGCACGGACTTACCCCATATCACAGGAAATCTTTCCGTACGGACAGGCAAATGACCATAAAATTCTGATATGTCAACATCAGGATGTTAATTTGTTTTGAGTTTTAGTAGATCAATCCCTTTGTTTTATGGTTATTTTTGGACTGAATAAAAAGCCCACTTAGTTCTATGGATAAAAAGAAATTACTAAAATATTCCGTTATTATTTTGATCGGGCTTGCAGTATTAGGGGTGGGTGGTTTTTTTAGCTACAATTATTATCTCAAGCTAAAAAAAGAAGTTACCTCTGCTTATCATGCAATTCCTGCTAACAGCAATGCTGTGATCGAGATCAATGAACCTGCAGCTTTCTGGAACACCCTCAACAGACAGGAAATTACCCGTCAATTCAGGGATATTCCTGAAATTAACTCCTGGTTTAATATGATCGGAAGGGTTGACTCAATTCTGGCAAGCAATGAAAACTTCCTGAACTGGCTAAAGAATAATAAACTGCTCTTTTCGCTGCATTACAGAGGCTCTGATAAATTTTCCGTAGTCGCGCTGCTTCAGCTTTCCAATACAAGGCAGCAGAAGCCGGTAATGGAATTTATGGAAGAACATGCAGCTGTTGGTGAAGTGAGCGATAATCCATATAAGGTTTACAAAGCGGCTGTAAGTGATTCTCTCAGTTTTTTCTTCAGTATACCTGACGGGATATTGCTGGTTTCTTTCGATCGAGGATTACTTGAGCAGTCGCTGCACTTTATGAACGAAGGAAGGCATGTAATGACTGATCCTCAATTCAGGACAGTTTATGATTATCGTGGCAAAAATGTCAGTGCAAATGTTTTTTTCAACCATGATGGATTTCATCGCTTTATGGCTGGTTTCGCAGCTTCCGGTGTAAAGGAGGATTTTAGCAAATGGTCGGAATACGGTAGATGGACTGAAACAGACCTTATACTTGAAAACGATGGCCTCTGGTTTAGCGGACATACCACCACCAGTGATTCGGCGGCTCATTTTCTTAATGTATTTGATGGGCAGGTGGCTGACCGGACGAAGATAGCGGGCGTTCTACCTGCGCGCACCGCCCTGCTTTCATACTACGGCCTTGATAACTTCAGTGATTTCTATAAAAAATATCAGAGATATTTACCAAATAAAGATCAACGTGATCGCTACTTCAGTAATTTTCTGAAAAACTACGACCGCGATCTGCCTACCTATTTTCTCTCCTGGATAGATGATGAATTTGCCAGGAATATTGTCAGGACATCGGCCGGCGAGTTTTTTGAATATGCTGTGATTGCCACCCGCGACAGAAAAGAAGCCGTACAATCACTGGGAAAATTATCAAAGGCAGTTAACGGAAATGCAAAATCAGATTTGGATACTCTTACTTACCGGCAGTTTCAGATAGACAGGATAAAAGATCCTTACCTGTTTAATATGCTGTTTGGAGAGCGATTCAGCGGGCTGAAAAATCCGTACTACACCGTTATTGGTGATTATGCCGTATTCGCTGTTTCAGTGGAAGCGATCAAGTACGCCATTAATGCCTATATACTGAACAATACCCTTGATGAAAGCAAGGCTTATAAAGAATTTGCAGATAAAATTGCCGGCAGTGCAAATATTTATCTCTATTATAATTTGCAATATGCTCTTGATTTTATACTATCATCACTGAGTGAAAGCAGCAGGCAGTTTGCAGATCAAAACTTAAAGCATCTCATGGATATCCCTTATGGAGGGTTTCAGTACCAATATCAAAATGGCAGAATTTATACAAATTTTTACATAAAATCCGACACTCTAAAGGTGGAAGAAGTAAGCTCAGGATGGCAGGTAGCGCTGGAAGCACCCCTGGCTACTGCTCCGCAATTTGTAGTGGATCACTACACACACAGGAAAAAAGTGGTGGCTTTTGACGTGAGGAAAAACATGTATCTGATCGACCTGAAAGGTGAAATTCAGTGGAGGCTGAAGTTGAAAGAACTACCCCTGGGTGATGTGGAGCTGATCGATTATTATGACAACGATAAGTATCAGTATCTGTTTAGCTCGCCCTCATATATTTATTGCGTGGCACTGGACGGGAATCACCTGGATGGCTTTCCGTTTGAAACGGAATCGGAGAACAGCAGCCCTGTTGCTGCTTTTGATTACAGGGGAAATAAAGATTACAGGCTCCTGGTGGCCGGGAATGATAACGTGATTTATAATTACCTGAAATCCGGCAAAGAGGTCAGAGGCTGGGAAAAACCCACTACTTCGCATCTGGTGAAAAATAAATTAAAACGTATCGTGCTTGATAATAAAGACTTCATCATTGTTGCTGACACTTCGGGCTCGGTTTATTTCCTGAACAGGAGAGGTGAGCAGAGGATTACTCCCGAACCTGCTTTTACCAACAATACCCGCACAAGCTTTTATGAGGTTAAACAGGATAACGATGAACTGATGATGACTACAGATAAAGGCGGCAGAATAATTTTTATAGATAAACAAGGAGAGGTGGATAAGGTTTCGCTGAATGAATTTAGTCCTGCCCACAGTTTTGCCTGGCAGGATATTGACGGAGATGGTTCTAATGATTATGTTTTTATGGATCAGGGATATCTCTATGCTTACGATCAGACGTATAAAATAATTCTTAAACAGGAATTGCCTGAAGCTGTATGGCCGGATATGGTTTTCATAGAAACACGTAATGATTCGCCTGTGGTGCTTTTGCGCAAGCGTATTAACGATGAGGTTTTTAAACTAAGTGCTGAAGGGATTGAACAGTATAAAGAGCCGGTATACAGTAGTTTCAGGCCTCTCGTTTATGATAACCCTTCGGAAAAAACGAAAAACCTTATCATAAGCTCCGGCAAAATTATTGAAAGTATGCCGTTTAATTAATGTTTTTTCAGTTTATTTTTATTTATATTTGACAAAAAGCTTTTAAACTCGTTATTCATAGGTTCATAGATATGTAAATACCTTAAGTGCATACCCCGGATGTCGTGTTTATGCGCAATTATAGCGTCAAAGGTGAAACGAGCATGACCCGCCCCAGGGGCACACGAGTGAATTAAATAAGTTACTGCATGCGAGTTCCCCCCGTATGAATGACGGGATATCTTAAATAAATTAGACCGATGAAAAACTATATACGTTTATTACTGGCCGGGCTGATCATCAGCCTCACATGCACTTCCTGCCTGAAAGATAAATTTGATGTGAATGAAATGGGTACCAACCGTTGGGACCCTGATATGGCCATACCTGTAGTGAACACTTCACTTACTATGGTGAACATTACACAGGAATTGGAAAATACTACGTTCGGAATTGATGATGATAATTTAGTTTCAATTATTTATACTGAAGAATTATTTACGCAAACAGCTGAAGATCTGATTAAATTTCCCGATCAGTTCATTGATACGGTCATCACATGGGACTATCCCATAGGTGTGCCTGTGGGCGACAGCGCCAGTCAAAATTATATCTACACCAATCAAATCAATACTAATTCTGGAGAAACTGTGGATACTGTTTATTTTAAGCAGGGAACAATTAGTTATACTGTTGAAACCGATGTGAACCATGATGGGAAGATGATAATCACGGTGCCTGGACTTGTAAAAAATGGAAAGCCTTTCAAAACTACACTTGTTTATAATTATACCGGCACTTTGCCACAGGTTATTTCTGAAACCATTGATATCTCCGGTTACCGTGCCGTGTTCAGCCACTCAGGCCAGAAAAATTACCTTAATTCGCAGGTGAAGGTGATCGGCTATGGGGATAATAATCCCATTTACTCTCCTTATGAATATAAAATCGAAAGTAGATTTGAGAACATCAGGTTTTCAAAAATATATGGATATTTTGCCCAATATCAGTTTGATCTTGATGAGGACTCACTGGAAATTACGATTTATGATATTAAAGATTACGGGCAGTTTAAGTTTAATGATCCGCGTATGAGACTGCGATTTTATAATTCATTTGGCATGCCGATTGAAGGCCGTATAAATTACCTGAAAACGTATAAAACCCCGGTAGAAGTTGAAATAACAAAGCTTTCCGGAGCTCCGCTGGATGATATCGCGATTGACTATCCACTGCTAAGCCAGGTTGGTGAAGTTGCTATCACCGAAACCGTACTCGATAAAGATAATTCAACAATTAAAGATGGACTGGATATTGACCCTCAATGGATAATCTATGCAGTTGAGGGAATGTCAAACCCGCTGGGGAATGCATATAATTTCGCTTTGGATACCAGTAAACTCACACTTGAAACGGAGATGGAATTTCCCCTGTATGGTACTTCAGCAGGATTAATTCTACGGGATACTATTGCCTATGATCTTTCAAATGACCTGGATAAAGATGGTGATTTGAAAACTGCGGAAGTGCAGCTGTATCTGCAAAACGGCTTCCCGGTGGAAGCTCAGGTGCAGATTTATTTTGCGGATAGCAATTACGTAGTGTTGGATTCATTATTTAATGGCGGGCCGCAAAGCATGATGATGGCCGCTGACCCCGGGCCTGCACCTTCCTACAGAGTGCAAAATCCTACTGAAAAAAGAACTTATATTGAGCTTAACCGTGAAAAAATTGATAAAATTATCGATGCCCGAAGGGCTCTGGTTAAGATTATTACCTATACATCAGATTATGGACTGAATACTGTAAAAATTTACTCAGACTACAAAATAGATGTAAAATTGGGAGTAAGAGCTAAATATGAAACTGAATTCTAAAGGGTGATGCAAATAAAGAAAATAGTTTTTCTGATTCTGGTTTTTGTCGCGCTGCTGTCATACAGGCTGAAAGCCCAGGCTGATATGACCACACATTTTATGGAGGCAATTCCACAGGCAAATTATGAGAATCCTGCCATGATACCTGACCTGAAATTTCATTTCAGCGTCCCGGGTCTTTCCTCAGTCTATCTGGAGGCTGCAAACAGTGGTTTTCACTTCAGAAATGTTATTGAAAACCGTGGTGATTCCAGTTATCTCTTAATTGATGAGCTGGTCAATGAACGCTTAAATAACAATAATCATCTCGCTTTGCATTATGCTCATGAAATTCTATCCTTTGGAATTAACTTTGACGAGAGGATGTATTTCAGCTTTGATGTAAGCGAGCATTTCAATACCAGGATTACTTACCCCAAAGAATTAATTGCCCTGCCCTATCGGGGGAATGGTGCCTATTTAGGAGAAACAGTGGAATTGTCGCCACTTAGTTTCAAGGCTACACATTACAGGGAATATGCTGCCGGGGCCTCCTGGCAGGAGCCCGGCCACTGGTCGGCGGGCGCACGATTTAAATTATTATTTGCCAAAAGCAATTTCTGGGCTGAAGAAGCTTATGCCAGCCTCTATACTCATCCTGATGGATATGCACTTGAAGCTGAGGCTGAATTTTTAGGGCATGCAACCTTGCCACCAGGAGTGGTGCTCGAAGAAATTGACAGCATCACAGGTGAATTCAACATCCGGGAATACCTGATGAACACTGACAACTGGGGAGCAGGATTTGACTTTGGATTTAATTACAAAATCAATAATGACTTTTCCGTCAACGCTAGCATTATCGATCTTGGGACTATAAATTTTCAGGGCAATACCTATAACTATTCCAACGAAAGAACCAAAGTTTCCTTTGATGGGTTTGATGCATACCGATATACAAATATGACGGACTCATCAATTAAAGAGGATATCAGAAACACTCTGGATTCCATAACAGACCGATTTAATATAACCAATGACGAGGAATCATACACCATGCCGCTGACTACCAGGTTTTATGTTGGCGGACGTTATCATCTGAGCGATAAGCAGCAGCTAGGACTTCTCTTTCGAGGGCAGTTCTTCGATGGAACATTCTGGCCTGCGGTAACTGCGTCGTACAACCACCGTTTTGGCAGGGCACTGTCTCTGGCAGCAAGCTATACAGCTACTCACGACAGCTATTTAAACATTGGCATCGGGGCGGCAGTAAATGCAGGTCCACTACAGTTTTATTTGTCTTCGGATAACTGGATGGCAGCACTGATTCCTGAGCGCACAAGGTTCCTGAACATACGCTTTGGATTGAATGTAGTAATAAAGCAAAAAGGGGAAGACAGGCCAATGTTTGATCCTTACCGCTGATTAGCTGGTTTTTTTCGATGCAACCATATTTTTTGACCCGTTTTAACTTTGCTGCCCGCTTCCATGCGGTTTAGCCGGTAAAGGTGCTTTAACTTTATTCCGTACTGCTGTGAAATTGAATACATGCTTTCGTCAGGCTTTGCTATGTGATATTTTTCTACGCCCTTTCTTCTTTTTGGTTGGAGATATACGATATCACCAGCCTCAAGTGTGCGTCCGTTGTCCAGCTCGTTATATTTTTTCACCTGCCATTGCCACATATTTAGTTCCTCAGCGATTGAGTGAGGCGTATCACCCCTGCGAGCAACTACATACTTGATTCGGTTTCTGGTTTTTACTACCAGGTCTTGAGTGCTCACATAAGCTTCTCCCGGCTCTTTTATGCGTTCAAATTCCTTCTGATGCTGCTTGTTATCGCTTCCGGATTCGGGCTTGCTTTTCTCCTGCTCGTTGCCTGCGATCAATAATTCTGAAGACTTTTGTTTCGCTTTAATATCCTCAAGGCTCATTGTGTCGTACTGGGCCAACTCATAGCGCTCAATCAGGTCTATGAGAAGCATCGGATATTTAGGATTGGTGGCATAGCCCGCCTTCTTCAGTCCATAGGCCCATTTTTTATAATCGGTAACCTTATAATAAAAAAGGAAATCATAGCGGCTTCGGCTGGTCAGAAACAGTGAATGATCATCAAAAGAAGCTTCCGGATTATCATATTTCCTGAAGCATTCGTCTTTTTCATCATCATCGTACAAATAGGTATCGCCTGTCCAACCCAGGTGGCACTTAATCCCAAAGTGATTGTTGGCATTCTGTGCCAGCACACTGTTTCCAAAACCTGATTCAAGTATTCCCTGTGCAAGCGTAATGGATGCAGGAATCTTATATTCCATCCGCTTTTTAACGGCTATCTCTTGATACAATTCAATATAATCTTCAGGCGTCAGCTTGCTTTCAGGTGCCTGCCCTGACATAATCCTGGGGAACAAAAGGCAAAAGATCAGAAATATGATGATTGTACTTTTACGTATCATAGGTTTATATTATAAATGTCAGTAACAAAAATACAGTTGGCGAAAGCTTTTTTGAAGTTGTCAACTGCCTATTTATCCACAAGAGATTGTTATTAACGCACGTGTTTTAAAATTAGTACTGCGTTTGTGCTATATGAAGGTTTAGTCAATTCTGCTTAAATTTGTGCCATGACTACACTGGATAATAATTTTCCGGACTTATCAGCCGGCCAGGTGGAGAAGTTGAAATCCTTTGCCTATTATCTGCTGGACTGGAATAATAAGATCAACCTGATATCCCGCAAGGATGTGGATAATGTCCTCAATCGTCACATTATGCATTGCATTGGTGTGGCAAAGGTTTTCACATTCAGGGAAAATACAGGAATCCTGGATGTTGGTACGGGGGGCGGCCTGCCGGGTATTCCTCTGGCCATTTACTTCCCTGATTGCCGGTTTCACCTGATCGATGCCACTGCGAAAAAGATTAAGGCAGTGAGTGATATAATCGAAAAGCTGGAGCTGAAGAATGTTACGGCTGAGCATGTGCGTCTGGAAAATCATCACGAAACTTATGAATTTATTGTAAGTCGCGCGGTTACACGTCTGGGTAAGTTTGCTTCCTGGATAAACCGTGCAACCATATCGAATAATCATCGCCATGATTTCCCTAATGGAATTATCTACCTGAAGGGTGGAGAGGTGAGTGAAGAGATCAGGGAAACTCCCTTCAGGTCATCCGTCTATCATTTGTCAGAATACTTATCTGGAGATTTCTTCAAAACAAAGAAAATAATTCATCTGTACCGGTAGCTGCCCAAAAATGTATGAGCAGGTGATTGGTATGTTTTTTTAGATTAATTCTACTCTGCCTGCTTTGATAATATCGCATATTTTCCGACATTAGCTGATCCTAAAAAAACAGGTTTTCTGCAGTTTTCACTCGTAATGAAAATATGGATAAAAGACCTGTCAGCAGAATCATTTTGATATTTAATTTGTTGATTTGGAAATACATCATAAAAAACACATATTATGAGCAATTTAAAAGGAATAGAACCTGCAAAGGTTTGGGAACATTTTGAGCGGTTGACAGAGATACCTCGCCCGTCAAAAAAAGAGAAAAATGCAGCTGAATTCGTGAAGGAATTCGGAGAAAAGCTTGGATTGGAGACCATCATGGATTCCACCGGCAATGTGATTATCAAAAAGCCTGCAACCAGGGGTTACGAAGACCGTCAGGGAATTATCCTGCAGGGGCATATTGACATGGTTCCACAAAAGAATAATGATGTGGAGCATGATTTCGAAAATGATCCAATTGATGCCTATATTGATGGAGAATGGGTAACAGCCAGAGGCACTACCCTTGGTGCAGATAATGGAATCGGGGTGGCTGCTGCCATGGCTGTTCTTGAAGCCGACGATCTGGAGCACGGTCCGGTTGAAGCACTGATAACTGTGGATGAGGAAACAGGTATGACCGGTGCATTCGGTTTGGAACCGGGTTTGCTGGACGGATCTATTCTCGTGAATATGGATTCTGAAGACGAAGGCGAGCTTTATATTGGGTGTGCCGGCGGAATGGATACAATCGCATATTTTGATTACAAAGAAGAAAATGTGCCTGGGGAAATGACTGCATATAAGATTTATGTCAAAGGACTTAAAGGTGGTCATTCCGGCCTGGACATTCATCTGGGCCGTGGCAATGCTGTTAAGATCCTCAATAGACTGATGTGGCAGGCTCAAAAGTCGTTTGGCCTTCGGGTTGCTTCTCTGGAAGCAGGAAATATACGCAATGCTATTCCACGCGAAGGAGAAGCCACAGTGGTAGTTCCTGCTTTTAATGCTTCAGAATTTGAAGGTTTCGTTAAGGGATATCAGGATATTCTGAAAGCAGAGCTAAGCAGCGTAGAACCCGATCTTGAGATTTTTGTTGAAGCTACTGAAGTTCCTGCAAAAATTATGGAAGAAGCAAAACAGCATGCAGTGTTGAAAGGCATTTATGGCTGCCCCAATGGCGTTATGTCATACATAGCTGAAATGCCTGATGTGGTTGAGACTTCAACCAGCATGGGTATTGCTACCATCAAAGATGGTAAGGTGCAGGTAACTACACTGCAGCGGAGCTCAGTTGACAGCCGGAAAGAAGATCTCGGTAATATGATCCGTAGTGTATTCGAGCTGGCCGGTGCTGAAGTGGAACATAAAGGAACTTATCCGGGTTGGAAACCTGATGTGAAGTCACCCATTCTGGCAACCATGAAAAATGTTTATAACGAGCGCTTTAGCAAAGTGCCGGAAGTAAAGGTGATCCATGCCGGGCTGGAATGTGGTATTATCAAGGATGCATACCCGAACCTGGATGCAATTTCCTTTGGGCCCACCATTCGTTTCCCGCATTCACCTGATGAGAAAATCAACATCGAAAGCACTCAGAAATTCTGGGATTTTCTGGTGGATACACTGAAAAATGCACCCAAAAAATAAAGCATAAAAAATTGCAGATACGGGAATCCTCTATCAGAAAAGGATTCCCGCTTATCTAAAAAGCAATGCAAAAAAACTTTTGAAAAATGCTTTGCAGAATCAGGGAAAACATTTATCTTTGCAAACCTTTAAAAGGACAAGTATTGGTAGCGCGCTACTAACTGATAACGGAAAAAGCTGGAACAATGAAAAGAACATTTCAACCTTCTAAAAGAAAGAGAAAGAACAAGCACGGATTTCGCGAACGCATGAAAACTGCAAATGGGCGAAAAATATTATCCAGAAGAAGGGCTAAAGGCAGGAAGAGACTTACCGTGTCCGACGAGCCACGGCATAAAAGATAAATGGTTTTGGGGTTAATAATTTTTTATGCATCTTTATGCATGAAAAATAGAAAAAGGCTGGCATTCGTCAGCCTTTTTTGTTTTCCCGGGGCTGTGGTAAAATCATCATTTTTTCGTGTTTTTTAATTTGTTACTTTTGCTTGGATTTAATTTGATTGCATATAATGAAATTCCTAATCATCGCAATATTACTATATGTCTTTTTCAGATTGCTGGGGCACTACATATTGCCCTGGATGGTAAAACGATATGTGAAAAAGGCAGGCAAAGATTTTTTTGAACGCAATCCGGATGCTGATCCTGAATACAGAAACAAGAAAAAGAAGAGGGAAGGAGAGATAAATGTAAAATATGGATCCGGTACGGCGAAAAAATCCGGAAAAGATGATAACCTTGGTGATTATGTCGATTTTGAAGAAATAGATGAAGAGTAAAAAAAGCAAACCTATGAATCAAAACTTTAAGAATTATGCAACTTACGGGATAGCCATTGTTGCTTTTGTAGTACTGTCCGTTGGATTTGTTTATCCTGTTATTGAGGGTAAGAAACTGTTTCAGCAGGATGTGCAGAACTTCCAGGGAATGTCAAAGGAAATCGTGGATTACCGCGAAAGGACGAGTAAGGAGCCATTGTGGACCAATTCCATGTTTGGTGGCATGCCTGCCTATCAGATATCAGTAAAAGGAAAAAACAATATTGCCACGCCATTGATAAAGGTGCTGACCTTAAACCTTCCGCATCCGGCAAATCTGATATTCCTGTATTTTATTGGTTTTTTTATTTTGATGATGGCCCTGCAAAGAAATATTTGGGTCGGAGTATTCGGTGCCCTGGCTTTTGCGCTGTCATCCTATTTCATTATTATTATTGAAGCCGGACATAACACTAAAGCGTTTGCCATAGGGCTGATGCCTCCACTTTTTGCAGGAGTTTATCTGCTGTTTCAGAAAAAATATATTACAGGCTTTATATTAACTGTTTTGTTCACAGCTCTGCAGCTAAAAGCCAACCATCTTCAGATCACCTACTATCTTTTTATGGTATTACTGGCCTATGGTATATCAGAGCTTATTTATCATATAAAAAACAATGAGGTTCCCCAATTATTTAAAGCTGTTGGTCTTATGGTAGCAGCTCTTGTAATTGCCATAGGTGTGAATATGGTGAACTTTTGGATGGCTTATGAGGCCGGATTGTTCAGTACCAGGGGGAAACCCGAGCTTACCATGGATAAGGAGAATAAGTCTGAAGGCCTCGACCCTGGATATATTATGGCCTGGAGTTATGGAAAAGATGAAACATTGACCCTGCTCATCCCTGATTTTATGGGAGGAGGTTCACAAAAAGAGTTATCCGAAAATTCTGCCACCTATGAAACAATGGTTGAAAGGGGAGTGCCGGTAGGGACAGCCAAAGATTTTATTAAAAATGTTCCTACTTACTGGGGGAAACAACCTTTTACCTCAGGACCGGTATATGTGGGAGCCATCATATTTTTTCTGTTTGTTTTCGGCTTTTTCATCGTGGAAAACCGCTATCGCTGGTGGATACTGGCGATTACATTGTTGGCAATTTTCCTTTCGTGGGGTAAAAATATGGAGTGGTTCACTCAAATCTTTATCCACAATTTCCCGGGCTATAACAAATTCAGAGCAGTATCCATGATCCTGGTAATACCTGAATTTACCATGCCCCTGATGGCGGTACTTGCCCTGCGGCGAATATTGAGGGGTGAAGTGGATAAAGAAAGAACGCTTAAAATCTTAAAAAACTCAGCCATTGGTCTGGGTGCATTCCTTATTTTTATACTTGCCTTCGGGCCCTCCTTGTTTTCTTTTGTTGGTCAATCCGATCAACAGTATGTGGAATCAGGGCAGCTACCGCAATGGCTTTTAGATGCCATCAGGGAAGACAGGATGAGATTAATGCGGATAGATGCCTTCCGGTCGTTGATGTTTGTATTGCTTGGTGCAGGAGCCGTCTGGATGTGGCTCAAGGGTAAAATGAAGGCACAATATGCTCTGGGCGCTCTGATATTATTTACCTTGATAGATCTGTGGGCCGTTGACAGACGCTACCTGGATGAAGGTAATTTTGTGAGCAGGCACAGAGCAAAAAATCCATATGTTCCTTCCAGAGTTGACCAGCAGATTATGTCAGATAAAGATCCAAACTTCAGGGTGTTTAATCAGATGCAGGATCCTTTCCGTGAAAGCCGCACTTCATATTTCCATAAATCGATTGGTGGTTACCATGGAGCAAAGTTGCAGCGATATCAGGATGTGATTGATTATCACCTGTCAAGAGGTAATATGGAGGTGCTGAATATGCTCAATACCAAATACATTATTAGCAGAGGACAGAATAAGCAGCCGCAGCCTATGCGAAACCCTGGTGCACTGGGGCATGCCTGGTTCGTTGAGGATTATGAAGTTGTTGAGAATCCCGATTCGGCTATATTGGCGCTAAACGATTTTGATCCGGCCCATACAGCAATTATTGAGCAGAGCCATGCCAGATATGTGGAAGGTAAAAGCTTTTCACCTGATACTGTTTCTTCCATACAACTTGAAGCGTACGAGCCTAATTACCTGGTTTACCAGTCAAATACCAACAAGGAGCAGCTGGCTGTATTTTCTGAAATTTATTATCCCGAAGGCTGGAAAGTAACTATTGACGGTGAAGAAGCGGAGCATTTCCGGGTGAATTACATCCTGCGTGGCATGGTAATTCCTGCTGGAAAACATAAGATAGAATTCAGTTTTGAACCGGACGCCTATTTTACCGGCAGAACAATTGCCGCGGTAAGTTCAGGAATCCTGATCGTGATTTTATTGGGAGGCTTGTTTATGTTTGTAAGAAATGCAAGGGAAAAAGGAAATGAACCAGAGCAAAAATAGGCATCAGGTAGATCAGATCGTCAGACATATACGTGGAGGCTTTGAGCTGGAAGGAAAGCCTGATCGGGTGTTTTCTGCTATAGAAGGCCTGGATGAAGCCGTAACTGGCTCTTTAAGCTGGTGTAGCCCAAAAAAGGAAAATCAGGAGGAACTGATAAAGAGATCCGCGGCCTCCGTGATCATCTGTTCCAATTCTGTTGAAGAAGGAATCGCTCCGGAGAAAACGCTCATTAGGACAGATGATCCGCGTAAAACGTTCATGGAGGTAGTGAATGGCCTGAAAAAACAGGAAATTGAATATGGCATTCATCCCTCTGCGGTTATTCATCCCGAAGCTGAAATTCATGAAAAAACCTGGATCGGCCCATTCACATATGTAGGGAAATCCAGGGTAGATGCAGGAACTGTAATTCATGGTCATGTTTATATTTATGACAATGTTAGGATCGGGAAAGATGTGGTGATAGAAGCCGGAGTGATTATAGGTGCTGATGGATATGGCTACCAGAAAAACCACGATGGGGATTGGGAGCGTTTTCCACATTTGGGTGGAGTAATCATTGAAGATAAGGTGGAAATATCCTGTAATGCCACAATTGATAGAGGATCACTTGGAAATACTGTGATAGGGCGTAACACTAAAATTTCCAAGGAAACTCATATCTCTCACAATGTAAAAACCGGTGAGCGATGTATCATCGCCGGCGGGGCAATGGTTTCCGGATCAGTTACTGTTGGTAATGATGTATGGATAGGACCCAATTCCACTATTCTTAATAAATTGACTGTTGATGACAGGGTAACCATCAGTATTGGCGCCGTGGTAACCAAAGATGTCAAACAGGGATTTATTGCTGTGGGAAACAGAATTATTCCTGAAAAAATGATGAAAAATGACAGAAAATGAGCAAGCTGGAAGAAATTATAAAAGAAACACTTTTTTTACCTGAAGAGACTGAAGTAAAAGATGAAGATGGACCCGGAACTATGGATGACTGGGATTCTATGGGGCATGTGAATGTGATCGGGGCTGTGGAGGATGAATATCAGGTGGAAATAGGACCGGATGAGATCCTTAATATTCAGTCCGTAAGTGATATAAAAAAGCTGTTAAAGTCAAAAGGAATAAAAGACATTTGATATGATCATTGTCCGTGAACTAATACGTAATGCATTAAAAAAACCTGAAAAAACTGCTATTATAGCCGGAGGCGAGGAATTCAGTTACGATTGGCTGGCGAGGAGGGTTGTGGCAACTGCACGATATCTTAACGCTCAGGGCATAAAAAAAGGCGACCGGGTTATGTTTGGTGCAGTCAAATCAGTGGATTTCGCCCTGATGTATTTTGGAGCACATGCAGCTGGTGGTGTGGCTCAACCCATAAACATGAAGCTGAGCCATAAAAACCTGGAATATATCTATGAACAGTCACAACCAGCTATTTTTTGGTACCCCAATCAGGATGTACTTCCACAATTTAGCCCCCGGCGATTCAATGTGTCTTTAATTGAAAGGTACATTACTGATGATTATTCCGATTTTGAGGTGGATATAGATGAAAATGATACAGCTGATCTTTTATTTACCACAGGAACAACCGGTAATCCCAAGGGAGTCGAACTATCGCACCTGAATATTACTGCCGGAGCTGTGAATACGAATGAGTTTATTGGAAACACTGCTTTAGACAGGGAAATAATCCCCCTTCCGCTGTTTCATGCATTTGGATTACGCCGGTTGCGTACCAATATGATGCTTGGTGCCTCTGTAGTAATGATCGATGGATTTGTGCGTCCTGATCTTATTTTTGAAGGATTTACAAAGTGGAAGGCAACTGGCATGTGTATGGTGCCCGCAGGTTATGGAGTGATCAGAAAACTAACCGGTGATAAGCTGGGTGAATTTAAGGAGCAATTGAATTACATTGAGTTTGGGTCTTCCCCGATGAACCTTGAAGATAAGAAACAGATAAGTAAACTCCTGCCTAAAACAAGAATTTGCATGCATTACGGGCTGACTGAAGCTGCGGCAAATATTTTCATTGAGTTTCATGAATCTTTTGAAAAGCTCCACGCATTGGGGCAACCCAGTCCTAATATTACCATACGGATAGGTGATGAAAAGGGAAATCCGTTGCCGGCTGGTGAAGAAGGAGAGATTCTGGTAAATGGCGATGTGCTGATGAAAGGATACTGGAATGATACGGAAAGGACAGCTGAAGTTTTTGTGCAGGGTTGGCTCCGCACCGGTGATATTGGATATATGGATGGTGAAGGTTATGTTTTTCTGAAAGGAAGAAAAGATGATATTATTAATATCGGAGGGAAAAAGGTGTCACCACAGGAGGTGGAAGAAGCCTTAAACCGCCTGCCACAGGTGGAGGAGAGTGCATGTGTCGGTATTGATGATCCCAGTGGAATCAGAGGAAGAGTGATTAAGGCCTTCGTGGTGAAGAAAGGTAAGGATGAACTGGATATTATGAAACTCAGAAACGACCTGCGAAAAACGCTGGAAGCATATAAAGTGCCTGAAATAGTGAAAGAAGTGAAACGATTGCCAAGAACGGCATCAGGAAAATTGCAGAGAGAAAAATTAAGGAGATAGAAGCATGAATATCAGGAATTTTAAAAACGTACTTGTTCTTGCTCCGCATACTGATGACGGAGAATTTGGGGCAGGTGGAACAATTGCCAGATTGTTGGAAGAAGGGAGTAATGTGTATTATGCTGCCTTTTCATCAGCCAGGGAATCAGTTCCTGAAGGGTTGCCTAAAAACATACTTGAGATAGAAGTAAAGGAAGCGACTAAACGACTGGGTATAAAACCCGGGAATTTGATTGTGTATGGATTCACGGTGAGAAAACTTAATTATGTCCGCCAGGATTTACTGGAAGAAATGGTATTATTGAAGCGGGAAATCAATCCTGATCTGGTATTAATGCCATCACCCGAAGATTTACATCAGGATCATTCCACGGTTGCTATTGAAGGACTTCGCGCCTTTAAGCAAACGTCAATTCTGGGTTACGAGATCCCATGGAATAATCTTAAGTTTGAAAACCAGTGTTTTGTGAATCTCAAACAGGAACACGTGGAGAAGAAAATTTATGCCCTGGATGCTTACAACTCACAAAAGATGAGGAATTATGCTTCGCGCGATTTCATATACAGCCTTGCCAAAACCCGTGGTGTGCAGGTGCATTCCGAATATGCTGAAGCCTTTGAAGTTATCCGGTGGATATTATAATGGTTTATCCCTTATGTGTGTTTTTTAGAATTTCTGAAAACTTCTTTGTAAGCTCTATTCGTGAAAATTTTTCGTATCGTGTAGTTGTGCTTTTAAGATTTTTCTGTTGAAACTGCTCGTAATAACTGGAAAGCACATCTGTCAGTTTTCTTTCATCACCAAAACCTACTATTTCACCTGCTTTACAATCATTGATGATGTCCGCGAGGTCGCTGTTTTCAGGAGCAATAGCTATAACAGGCTTTTCAGAGGCGAGATATTCAAACAGCTTTCCGGTTAGCACGCCTTTGGAATGTGCAGTATCCGAGATCATTAACAAAAGAAGGCTGGCGGTTTGCTGAAGTTCAAGGGTTTCATGATGAGGCAAATAGCCTGTTCGCGTTACAAACTTTTCCAGATCATAATTCTGAAGATCTTCATCCACTTTATAATCCAGTGTGCCTGCAAGAACAATCTCCAGGTCTTCTTCCATGCCCGGGGTTTTATCTAAAAGGTATCTAAGAACTTTCCAGAAAAAAGGCTGGTTTTTTGACCGGGAAATATTACCCGTATGAATAATACGGAATTTTTCATTATTGGGGGGGCTTATTTCCGGCATTTCAGCATGATCATACCCATTATGAACAACTTCAACATATCTTTTGCTGATTTGCTCCAGCTCTGTGGCAATTGTTTTACCGACGGTGATCACACTGTCTGCATTTTTTAGCACCTTTTTTTCCAGATGATGGTGCAATGCATCAGCAGGCTGGGTGAGGGGCAGTTCTGGGTAATAGTAGATTTTTGTCCATGGATCTCTAAAGTCGGCAATCCAGGGGATATTCAGAATTTTTTTGAGCTTCATGCCAATCAGGTGCAGGCTGTGCGGAGGCCCGGTTGTAATAATATAATCCACCGGATTGTTCAGCAGGTATTGTTTCAGGTAACTTACAGAAGGTTTAACCCAGAATCGGCGAGCGTCGGGAATAAAGAAATTGCTGCGAATCCACAATGCCAGGTTTTCCTTTTTCTGATTTCCGGCTGTAGCCGAAGTAAATCCCCCCTGATTGAACTTCTCTTCTTTAGCTTTTCCTGTAAATCTCCGGTAAAGGTCGTACGGCTCCCAGATTTGCTGACGGATTACCTCCAGGCCATCAGGCAGATCATCCGCAATGGATTCATCAATAACCGGATAATCGGCATTATCAGCTGTGTAGATAACCGGTTCATAGCCCAGCTCAATAAGATATTTCGTCATCTTAACCCATCGCAATACTCCGGGCCCGCCACTGGGCGGCCAGTAATAAGTGATGATAAGTAGGCGATTTGTCATAGGGGAGCAACTTTAAGCTGCAAAGTTACATATTAATGATGAATGTTATTTTTGTAATTATCGACCATAGCTGCCTGGTGAGCCTATAATCACTTTTCCGATTAATGATTCTCTGATTTTATTCGCTATAAGTACACGGCAGATTATCTCATAATGGATTATCTTATCGATTACCAGTCATCTCCGTTAGTCTGCTTATGCAACAATATTGAAAACTGGGTGACTTAAATAGGGGCAAATCGAATCATCACAGGTTTTTATAAGCAGTCAGTAACGTTTCTACTGTATTTTCCCAGAAAAATTTTCCTGAAAGTTCTTTATAGTTTTCCTTGATTTCTTTTAATATCTCAGGATTTTTATATATTTTAACTACCTTATTTGCAAGATCAGCATGATCTTGTTCTTTTATCGAAAAGCCAATTTTGTTTGATTCAACGAAACTTTTTAATAATCGGCCCTGTCCTGCAATGATGGGTTTTTCCAGTGCAGCATACTGGTATACTTTTGATGCAATAGTGGTATTGTTCTCCTGACGGATAACTGGTGGAACATGCACGCAAATATCACTGGCGCTTATATATGAAGGCATTAGCCTGTAATCTAAAAATCCAGCGTATTCCACATATTTATCTACTCCAAGTTTTTTAGCATCTTCTAAAGGATTACAATTTTTATACATTTTACCTGCAAAAACAAATTTTATATGAGGTATTGATTCTGAGATCGCCGGTAGTGCTTTAAGAATAGTTCCAAATCCTCTAAGAATATTGATACCCCCAATATATAAAAGCACAAAATCATTTTTATATTTCTCTTTTATGCTATGGTCAATATTGTCTTTATTGAAAACACTTCTTTCAGGAGTATTCGGTAAAGTTATTATTTTGCTCCTGTCGATATGATAATGGCTTGCATATATATCTTTTAATGGTGGCTCTATAGTGATAATAAGGTCAGCTTTAGGAAGGTATTTAGTTTCATAATTTTTCCAGTTGCTTAAAAATTTAATAATCTTACCGGTTCCAACATTAAGATGGGCAGCATGTACTATCCAGTCACTATAAAACTCATGTTGATCACAAACCAATTTGATATTATGTTTCCTTTTAAAGTATAACGCGACTTTTGTTAGTGGTAAATCGTGGACGTGTATTACATCAAAACTTAACTCTCTGTATAATTCTTTTATGAACCTTTTCCAAAATTTGAAATATGTGGGAATGATTAATGATGCTGCACTTAATTTTAATAAAAATCTGTTCAACCTCTTCCTGTAAATTGTAATTCCCCTGAACTCCTCTTTCAGTGGTTTGGATTTATCGATAGTATAACAGGCTATATAAACTTGATGGCCCTCACTAATCAACGATAATGCCTCTTTTTCTACTCTTGTATCAGGAGGAAACTCTCCTTCTAATGTCATTAGTATTTTCATCTGAATAAATTTGATTTTATTGATACGCTATTATCGCGTTATAACCTCTCAAGAATCATGTTTGTGTGTTCCGCCTTAGGCGGGTCATAGCTCGGCTCAAGTGGTTTCTTCTGTATTTAGAACAAAGGTATTCAAATAATTTAAAAAAGCCTATCCATTTGGCAGGATTGCCCTTTTTTGATTTTTTACTTCATTTATACAAATGCCCCACGTTGTTAACCAGCCTTTCAATATCCTGATAAAAACTCATTTTTTTAATTACTTTTGCTCTGATATTTTGAATTTTGTAACTATGATTTATGAGAGAAGAATTATTAGCATTACTACAATATGGCATTTCAAAAAAGAAAATAAGAATTTTTGATTTGCGGCAGAATGGGTTTAATGATTTATATCCTCCTGTGTTTTTTTTATCAACCGGCAGAACCGGAACAAAATGGTTTGCTGACCTTTTTAGTAAGAATAAAAAGACCATGGTTTTTCATGTTCCAAAACCAGACTTATCCGTGCAGGGAGTTTTTGCCTATAATCTTTTTAAGTCAGGCAGATTAGATAAGGATGATGATTTGCGGCAAAGTATTGCCGAAATCTTTCTGGCAGGCAGAGAACAGCAATTAAGGTATTCATACAAAACTGATAAACAGTATATAGAGAGTAACAATTATCTGACCTTTTTTGCACCGGTGCTCGCCAAATTGTTTCCCCATGCAAGATTTGTTCACATATACCGGCATCCGGGCGAGTTTGTGAGATCAGCTATTAACAGAAATTATTATACTGTTGATGACAATAATAAAATGCGCCGAATAAAACCTGTGGAAGGTTATTATTACAATTCATGGGAAAACCTGAGCCAGCTTGAAAAGTCTGCATGGCTGTGGAATGAGACAAATCTTTTTCTTGAGGATTTTAAAAGTAAAATTAGCACAGATCGTGTTTTTAGCTTTAATTTTAACGAGTTAACTATAGAAAACGTAAAGGCTCTTGCTCGTTTTACAGGAGTGGAGTTGAAAGAAATAGCTATTCGAAAAAATTTGCAGAAGAAGAAAAATGTTCAGAAAAAAAAGGAATTTCCGCCCTATAATCAATGGACAGAACAAGACAAGCAAAAGATGATACATATTTGTGATAAATTAGCCGGGAAATATGGCTATAATTTGAAGTAATATTTCTGATGAATTCTTCTGAGTGTCAATGTGAGTTTAGTTTATGAAAAATGAATAGATATTAAGATTCAAAATGAAACAAGAAATTGAAAGTCTGGAGAACAATTTAAAATACGCTGGTGATCTATCGTTACAAAATTGGAGTTTAAAGTATTTTCAAAAAAATAAACGAAGATATCAATATGAGCTTAAATTAATTGAACAGAACTATACAGGAGGTGGAATTTTGGAGATCGGCTCAGCGCCTTTTCATTTAACGTATATGCTAAAAAAAAGAAATTATCCGGTAACTGGCATAGATATAAATCCGAAAAGATTTGATGAGTTTATTAAAGAGCATGATCTTAACGTATATAAGTGTAATATTGAAACAGAACCTCTGCCTTTTCCTGATAATTCATTTGATTTTATTCTTTTTAATGAAATATTTGAACATTTGCGCTTAAATCCTATTGATACATTATTGGAAATCAATAGGGTGCTTACACCACAGGGAAAGCTTATCCTCACCACTCCGAATTTGTATAATATCAGAAATGTTACTAGATTTATTTTAGGGAAGGGAATAGGTGACCCCTATTTTGAATTCAAAAAACTGCATACTATCGGACATATGGGGCATGTGAGAGAATATTCTGTAAGTCAAATGAAAATCTTTTTGCTTAATACAGGTTTTGAATCTTTTATTGTTACTCATAAATCTTATAATATTTTAAAGGGTTTATGGTTACCTTTAAATCTGGTAAAAAAAATTATCCCTGTTTTTAATACCTATCAAATTCATATTTGCAGAAATATAAAACACGGTGATAAATAGACTAAAAATAACTGCTGAAAATAGCTCCGTTTATGCGAATAAGTTGACAGGAATTTTAATTAGTTCTATTAGCTCAGCATTAATATGATGAATATGCCCGGGAACAAAGGATTTTATTCCATAAATTTTGACTTGGTCCACAGTTGAATTGCCCCCCTAATAACCTGCATTCCCGAAACACCTAAAAAGTTATAGGGTCTTGCAAAAGCAGAGGCAGATTTACAAGGATATGGATGTACTCGCTCCTGAT
>CAYZDA010000028.1:0-40609 GCA_964477095.1 uncultured Bacteroidales bacterium
GTAACCAATGAGGTGTCTGTAATTTCTACTATTGAAGGAATATATGTTTTTGTAGTAATTGTATCTCCGTTATGATAGACCTCTAATGAATATCTGTTTCCTTCCCTCGGGTACTGGTAAGAATATTTTATAGGATAACAATTACATGTAACATTATAAAATAATGTATCGAGTAAATTGCCATTCTCAAAATACATGATTAGTGCATCATTTATAAATCTTTTAGATGTATCGGATATATACCTTGTTGTAGTTAATTCGATCCCAAGCGTTTTGTTATTGCCATAATAATTATTTAACGGTACAATAGTCGAATAGAGTACTAATTCCTGCTTCCTCTTCGGAACGTTAATCTCTACTTCCTCTTTTGAACAGGAAGCAATTGAAACAAACAGAATCAATAATAATTTTAAGAAAACTTGTTGTATATCCATTAATTTTTGATATTAGTTATCTCCTTCTCGATAAAATTCTGTAGATAGAAAATATTATTCTCTCCATCAAGAACTTTCCCATTTACTACAAATGTTGGAGTTGAATAAATTCCTTTTTGTTTAATTAGATTACTATTGTTAATCAATCTTCGCAAGTGTTTTTTTGAATTAAATGTTCTCTGAAATTTATCTATATTTAAATCTAACTTTTTAGCGCAGTCGAAGTAAAATGTAGAGTCAGAAGGTTTTGTTCCAGTTGAAAACTTTTCATATAACATATTATAGTATTTATAAAACACCTTTTGCTGATTTGCTGCTAACATAGATCTTGATGGTAAATCTATGTAGTTATTTCTTAATAAGCTCCAAAAGATAATATAATCGCTTTTGATATTTAATATACTTCATAAAGTGCAATATGTAAATAATTGCACAAATATATAAATAATTAAGGAAATAGCAAGCGTTTATATTATGTTTAAATATGAATAGCTTTCCTTCTGGCAAAATACATCAGCAGCGGCATAAGCAGCATGCTGCCATAGATAATCAGCCATAGTGGTGTGCCGTTGAAATTAAAGCTGTTAAGGAAATAGGTGAGTGTCCAGCCTTTCAATACAAAATCGGAAGCCATGTCAGAAAAAAAGGTGAATAGCATCCACCACAGCCCGTAATTTAAAGCTGCTGCCGGGCCGGCTGGTCGCATTTTGATGATCACAAGCCAGGTGTAGATCAGCAGGAAAAAAAGCAGAGCGGCAACATAAAGCTGATTGGAAGCAGTTTCACCCAGTATCTTCTCCATGAAAAACTCCCTGACTATCAGGTTGGCCAGATTGAAAACAGGTATCGGCCACCAATATAAAAGTGCTCGCTTCCACATCATTTTTCTTAGTTTTTATGTAATAAAAAAAGAACGCTAAATATAGGAAGAATTTAGCTCATGGTCATCTGCTTAACAAAAAGATAATTTTATCAAGCCTTCATAAATAAAACATTCTTTTAATTGTGGAGCAGATAAACTGTTGCCTCAAGTCAGACATTTAAGTACCTTAGCCCATCAAAAAAAAAGTATATGCACAACAAAGATAATTACGCACTGATAATGTCTGGTGGCATAGGTAGCCGTTTTTGGCCGTGGAGTCGCAGTAGCCGCCCCAAACAATTCATTGATATTTTGGATACAGGCAAAACTTTGATAGAACAAACCTTTGACCGATTGAAGGGATTTTGCCCGCCTGAAAATATCCTGGTGGTGACCAATGAAAATTACAGGGAGCATATAGGTTTGCTTTTGCCTGAAATTCCCCTTGATAATATCCTTACAGAACCCATGATGCGCAATACGGCACCATGTATCCTGTACGGTGCATATCGTATTCAGAAGTATAATCCCAATGCACGAATTATTGTTGCTCCTTCTGATCATATCGTGATGAAGGAAGATGTATTTTCTCATGTAGTGCAGCAAGGGTTTGAATACGCGGCCAGAAATAATGTACTGCTTACCATGGGTATTAAGCCGCACCGCCCGGAAACCGGTTATGGCTACATAAAAGCCGATGAAAGTAATGTTATAAAAAAAGATAAGTATTTCAGCCTTCATCCGGTATTGCAGTTTACAGAAAAGCCAGATATAGAGACAGCTAAAAAGTTTTTAAGTGAAGGTAATTACTACTGGAATTCCGGTATGTTCATCTGGTCGGTTGAAAGCATTATTAAGGCTTTTGACGCTTACCTGGGCAATATGAACCTGCTGTTTGAACAGCAGCTTGATAAGATCAATACTGCTGTGGAGTCAAAGGCCATTGAAGATATTTACGCCCAGGTCGAAAATATTTCCATTGATTATGGTATCATGGAAAAAGCCGATAACGTGGAGGTACTGTGTACCGACATCGGCTGGTCGGATATAGGCACCTGGGGTTCGCTTTATGAACATGCCGAACTGGATGAGAATAAAAATGCTGTACAGGCTGATAATATCATTATGGATGACTCCGAAAACTGCGTGATCCGGATTCCGAAAGATAAAGCAGCCGTGATACAGGGATTGAGAGACTATATCGTGGTGGATGATGATAAAGCTTTATTGATTTGCAAAAAACAGGATGAGCAAAAAATCCGTGATTATGTAAAGCAGGTGAAGCGTGATTTTGGAGAGGAATTTGCCTGATAGTAGATTAACTACTGATTAGGCTTTTACAGTTCCTTATGTAGCCAGAATTCCTTTGATGGAGGCATAGCTGTTATGGCTTTGGTAGTCATCCGAAGATACTCTTTCAAAGGAATTTTTTTTGCTCCCAGCTTTTCCAGGTGGCTGGTGTGCATTTGAGCATCAATAAAATGGAATCCGGAAGATTCCAGGTGCTTTACAAAATGATAGAAAGCCACTTTGGAGGCATCGGACATGGTATGGAACATGGATTCCCCAAAAAAGGCTTTCCCGATGCTCACTCCGTATAATCCACCCACGAGCCGGCCTTCATGCCAGCTTTCAAAGCTATGCGCGTAACCAGCCTGGTGTAGCTTTTCATAGGCCAGGATCATATCCTGTGTGATCCAGGTGCCATCCTGGCCCGGGCGCGGCACTTTAGCACAGGCCCGGATTACTTCACCAAATGCCTGGTTGGCACTAACTGTAAACTTTTTCTGGCGGATAGTCCGCCGTAGTGACTTTGATACCCTCATGGTACCCGGAAGTAAAAGCATTCTTGGATTGGGCGACCACCACATAACAGGCTGCCCTTCGCTGTACCAGGGGAAAATCCCATTGCTGTATGCCAAAAGTAACCTGTCCACACTAAGATCTCCGCCAAAGGCCAGCAGTCCGTCTTCATCTGCCAGCCCGGGGTGTGGAAATATTAGATGATCTTTATCCAATTCGTAAACAGGCATAAATGCATTTAAGGAATTTATTCACTAATTTTTTCTTTTATCCTGGCTGCAAGGATTTCTATAGCTACATGGTTGCGTCCTCCCTGTGGAACGATCAGGTCTGCATAACGTTTCGTTGGCTCAATAAACTGTAAATGCATGGGGCGTACGAATTTTTCATAGTGCTCCAGCACCTGCTTGAAATTTCTGCCGCGTTCCTGGATATCACGGTTGATGATCCTGATCAGCCGGTTATCGGCATCGGCATCCACAAACACTTTCACTGCCATACGCTTTCTTAGATCAGGATTCGAAAGTATCAGAATTCCTTCAATAATAATTACTTTCGATGGGTTTACAGGAACTGTTTCTTTCGACCTGGCACAGGTAACATAAGAATATACAGGCCGCTGGATAGTTTGGTTTCTGCGTAAAGCATCCACATGATCGATCAGCAAATCGAACTCGATGGAAGAAGGATGATCAAAATTGATGAGCTTTTTCTCTTCATCCAGCAGGTGCCCCTGATCTTTGTAATAGGCATCCTGTGAAATTACCGTTACTGAACCTTCCGGAAGAATTTCAGTAATCTTTCGTACAACGGTGGTTTTCCCACTACCTGAGCCTCCTGCAATTCCAATTATCAGCATAAAAATATTTTAGTATATTGCTACGTTTAAAAATTGACATTGCGAAAGTATGTAAATTATTTTTGCAATCCGGTTTTTTGATGACGATCAAACCATTTAATCGCTGAATTGCTTTACATTGTATCTAAAATTCTTGAAGGTATTATATGAAGGTATTTGTTAGTATATTGCTATATCCCTTCTCGTTGATTTATGGCCTGGTTACATTTATCAGAAATGTGTTTTTTGACTGGGGTATATTGCCGTCAGAAAAGTTTGACTTGCCGGTCATTTCTGTCGGAAACCTATCCATGGGTGGCACTGGCAAAACACCACATGTGGAATATCTCACGGATATTTTAAAGGATCAATATACAATCGGAATTCTTAGCAGGGGCTATCGCCGGAAAACCTCAGGATTTTACCTTGCGGATGAGCACTCAGATGCCAAAACCATCGGGGATGAGCCAATGCAGTTTTATAAGCGCTATATTAATGATGGAGTTTATATAGCGGTTGATGAAAATCGTGTGAGAGGCACGAAAAAACTACTGGAAAGTAAGCCCGATATAGATGTGCTTATTCTTGATGATGCCTTTCAGCACCGTTGGATAAAATCCGGATTGAATATATTACTTACAGATTTCTTTCACCCTTTCTACGAGGATTATGTTGTTCCCAGCGGACGCCTGCGTGAGTTTCGCTTCGGGGCGAAACGTGCCGATATTATTGTGGTGTCAAAATCTGGTAAAGTGCTGTCGCCAATAACCAGAAGAACAATTGAAGAAAAAATAAAACCCCGGCCTCATCAGTCGTTGTATTTTTCGTTTATCGATTATGGAGAGCCCAGGCCACTGCCAGGGATGGAATCATATCCCGGCTGGGGAAAAACCTATGCCATATTGCTGGTTACCGGCATTGCCAACCCATATCCACTGGAGAATAAAGTGGCAGCGGAGTGTACCGAGCTCCACAAACTCCAGTATCCGGATCATCATAAGTTTAGTATAGATGATGCAAAAAAAATCAGGAAAACTTTTGAGGAGATAATATCGCAGAACAAGATCATTATCACCACAGAAAAAGATGCCATGCGCCTGAGCTCAAAAAGCATCCTGGAAATTCTCAGTGATTTACCCATCTTCTATTGGCCAATTCATGTAGATTTGCATAGCAAAGATAAAGAAGCATTTAACAGTGAAATATTGGATTATGTACGAGAAAATAAAGCAAACCGTTGAATTTATTAAGTCAAAAACCTCCATATTGCCAAAAACAGGTATAGTATTGGGCACAGGCCTGGGTAATTTGGTTGAGAAGATTGAAACAGAAGCTGAAATTGATTACCGGGAAATCCCCAACTTTCCGGTTTCCACAGTAAAAGGTCATCAGGGCCGATTGATCATCGGTCGTCTGCAGGGCACAGAAGTTCTGGCCATGCAGGGCCGGTTCCATTTTTATGAAGGGTATAGCATGGATGAGGTAATTTTCCCGGTCAGGGTAATGAAATTTTTTGGGATAGAAAACCTTATCCTTTCCAATGCCAGTGGGGGCATGAACCCCGACTTTAAAGTGGGCGACCTGATGATCATTAATGATCACATTAACCTGATGGGCGTAAATCCGCTGATGGGTCCCAACGATGAACGCATTGGGCCAAGATTCCCGGATATGAGCGAGCCATATGATCACAACCTCATTGACAAGGTGTGTTCTATAGCACAGAAAAACGGCATACGGTACCATAAAGGAGTGTATGCTGCTGTTTCAGGGCCTACCTTTGAAACACCGGCCGAATACAAATACATCAGGATACTGGGAGCTGATGCAGTGGGCATGTCAACCGTGCCTGAAACCATAGCTGCTATTCATGTGGGGATTAAGGTTTTTGCCATTTCTGTGATCACTGACCTTGGTGTGGAAGGAAAAATTGTGGAAATTTCTCATGAGGAAGTAATTGCTGCCGCTAAAGATGCTGAGCCTAAGCTTTCGCTGATCGTTTCTGAGCTTGTGGGAAATATCCAGGAAAATAAGGAATAATTACCAGCATATCTTTCAGAGCTATGAATACCATCATTGGTATGGAATTTCATATCAGGCTTAATACCCGGACGAAAGCCTTTAGCGATGTGGCTATTGCCGCTTTTGACGATCCGCCGAATACTGCAGTGGACGCAGTTACAGCCGGAGAACCGGGATCATTACCCGTAGTCAATAAAAGCATGGTGGATAAGGGACTAATGCTTGCATTAGCCTGTAATGCAAATATAGCTGATACACTGGAATTTGACCGCAAGCATTATTTCTATCCCGATCTTCCAAAAGGATACCAGATCACCCAGCATCGTAAACCACTCGCAACAGGTGGTGCACTATTGGTGATGAACGCTGATGGAATCATGACAGAGTTACCACTACTGCAGCTTCACCTGGAAGAAGATTCAGCTAAAACTGTTATTACAGAAGATAACTTATATCTGGATTTGAACAGAGCAGGCAATCCATTGCTGGAAATGGTAACAGCAGCGGAAATCAGGAATGCAGCCATGGCTGTGGATACTTTTCATGCTGTACAGAATCTGGTACGCTACCTGCTCATTAGTGATGCCCGGCCGGAGGAAGGAAGCTTCCGCTGTGATGCTAATATTTCGGTTGCAGATAATCAGGGAATTTCATCTGCACGAGTGGAAATCAAAAATATAAATTCCACTGCAGCTCTGAAATCAGCCCTGGAATATGAGGAAAACAGGCTGAAATATGCAGTTGAAGCAGGAATAAGCGGCAGAGATGAAACAAGATGCTGGGATGAAAAGGCAAAACAAACTGTGCACGAAAGATACAAGGAGTCCGAAATTCAATACCGCTACCTGCCCGAATGGGATCTGCCCCCGGTTTCGCTGGAAAAAGAATATACAGCAAAGCTGGCTAAAGAACTTCCGGAGCATCCTGCCGCGGTTTTTAAGGAGCTTGTTTCTAAATACGGCATTAGCATTGAAACGGCAAAGGTGGTAAGTAACCGCAGATTATTTGCTGATATTGTCAGGAACATCCAGGAACCGGAAAAGACTATTGCCCTGGTAACAAACTGGCTGAAAGGGCCTTTGCGTACTATGTCAGAGTGTGATCCTGAGGTGGCCGGGAAAAGGCTGTCGGAGTTGGCAGGGCTGGTACTCAATAATAAAATCAATGATACTTCTGCAAGAGAAATAATGTCAGATGCAGTAACGTTCACAAAAGGAGATGCAGAAATGCTGGCCCTGAATAAGAATAAGCTGATCACTACCTGTTCGGCAGATTTAATTAATTTAGTGGAGCATTTACTGGCAGAATATCCCGCTGAGGTGCGATTATACAGGGAAGGCAAAAAGGTAGTGTTCGGCTTCCTAATGGGGAGGCTCATGCAGGCTTCTCAGGGAAGAATTGATCCCCGGGAGGCCAGTGAACTGCTGAGGAATAAACTCGAAACAGATGAAAGGAATTATTAAATTTTTTTTGTTAATGTCCGCTGTGCCAATTCTGGTGCTATATGCCTGTAGCAACAAAGCTGATGAGAATGCAGCAGTAATCAACGCTGATTTCACCTACAGTGCTTCCAATAAGGTATATCTTCATAAATTGCTTCCCGACTCCTGGCCGGTGGTCGATTCTGCCATCACCAATGATGAAGGGCGTGTAAGGTTTGAATTGAATGATCCCAAAGCCGGCCTGGTTACAGTAGGTACCGACAGGGATAATCTTGTGATCCTGCAAACCACCCCCGGCGAAAGTCAAAGTCTTTCTGCCGATATCCGGCAAATCCCCCACACCTATACAACCAAAGGCTCGGAGGGGAGTAAGCTGCTGGAAAGATTCAAAAAGAAGACCCTCGAACACCTTGATATCATCGATTCGCTTTATACCGGGTTAGACATCAGGAGGGATTCTTCAAACTATCAGAACAATCACAATACAGTTGATTCTTTAACCGCTATAGTGAAGGACAGGCAAAAGGAATACCAGTTGGATCTGGTAAGAAACAATAAAGATGTTTTGGCAGTGTTGGTGCCGCTTTATCAACCCTTTGGGCGTTTGCCTCTGATAACCATCAGTGAATATCCTGATCTGTTTATGGAAATAGATAAACAGTTGATGGAAAAGCATCCTGATAATACCCACGTGCTGGATCTTCATCAAAGGGTGGAGCGTTATCGCGATGATCTTAAGCAGCTGCAGGAAGCTGAAAAGAAATTAATGCCGGGAATGCCTGCTCCCGGGTTTTCTGCACCGGATGCCACAGGCAAATCGGTAAGTGTATCAGATTTTCAGGGCAATTTTATGATCCTTTATTTCTGGTCAGAGAAAATTGAAGACTACAACAGGAAAATGGATTCGGTTTACAAAGCGGTTAATAATAATACCGGTTTAATACTGGTAACCGTATATCATGGGAATGATAAACTGGTATGGCAAAAAACAGCCGGTAGATATGATCGTCAAAGTGTTCATTTACTGGCATCACCCGTGGCTTTGGGCTTGTATAATTCAAAAGACAAAAGCCGTATGGTGTTGGTGGACCCTGAAGGTAAGATCGTCTCTGCTGATATAACAGTGGAAAACCTGGAGGAGCATTTAAATCAGAACGCATCATCTTAATATCAGATAATGAAAAAAAATATATGGAAGATCGCTTTTTTACTCGCCTTAGTTCCTTTGATATCTCCTGCACAGCAATCTAAGTATTTTCAGCAGCATGTTGAATACAATATTGATGTTTTGCTTGACGGTGTTGCTGGTTATCTGTATGGCAACTATGAGCTTATCTACACTAATCACTCACCGGATACCCTGCATCAAATTTACATGCATCTGTACCCAAACGCCTATTCAGGCAGCTCTTCAGAGCTGGCCCGGCAGCTTTTGCCCTCGGCAGCAGGAGGCAATAAGCTTTATTTTGCTGATGAATCAGAACAGGGATTTATTGACAGTCTTAATTTTTACAGTCCCTCCCAGAAGATAACAGTAGCTGACACTGATAAGGATATAACCTTGATCAGCCTGTCCAGGCCGCTCCTGCCGGGAGGCAGTATTAGAATAAAAACTCCCTTCCGGGTTCAGGTGCCTGAAGCAGGTTTTTCGCGCATGGGTAGAAATAAGGAAAACTTTCAGATCACGCAATGGTTTCCCAAGCCTGCGGTTTACGACTCCCATGGCTGGCATCTGATCCCAAACAGAAATATAGGGGAATTCTATGGTGAGTTCGGCAACTTCAGAGTACGCATCATGGTGCCTGATCATTATGTTACTGGTAGTACAGGTATCGTTGTTAAGGAGGAAAAATGGCGCAGGGAGCACCTGCCTGGTTTTGAACATTCGGCTACGGAAAGCATGAAATATAAAACCATTCATATTAAAGCCGATAGCGTGCATACCTTTGCCTGGTGCAGCGGGAAAGACTATCTGAGGATCAGGGAGGAGCTGGTAATTGATGCGGCAGGAAAAACGGTTACCGCCTACATTTACTATCTGAATGATAAATCCAAATCGCACTGGAAGAAGCAATTCAGCACCATTCATGACGCACTGGAATTCTACAGCAGCGAAATAGGTCCTTATCCTTACCCGCAGGTAACTGTGGCACAAAATGTAACCAACTACGGCGGAGGAATGGAGTATCCCATGTTTACACTGGTGAATAAAACCTCTGGCTATAGTCAGGAAGCTTTAATTACACACGAAATCGGCCATAACTGGTTTTACGGTGTGCTGGGCTTTAACGAACGTGAAAATCCATGGATGGATGAAGGCTTAAACACCTTATATGAAGTGTTGTATATGAGCAGTAAATATCCCCAATTGTCATTATATGATGTGATGGAAGTTGGTGAGCTGGAATTAAAGAATTTGGCAGGAACACGCTCCATTAGCTATGAGGAGCAGCATTATCTTTCCTACCTGATGCTGGCTCTTAGAAAAATGAACAGACCGGTGACCTTGCCTTCAGGCGAATATTCCGCAGTAAATTATTTTATCCATACGTATTACATGCCTGCTCAGTATTTTCTGTATTTCCGGTCATTGGTAGGAGAGAAGGAATTCGGGATGTTTATGAAAAGCTTCTGGCAAAAATGGAAATTCAAACATCCGCAGCCGGAAGATTTTTACCGGCATCTGAAACAGCATTTCCCCGAACACGCACAATGGTTTATCAATGAAATGCTCACCACGGATAAACGCGCGGATTATTCTATAAAAAAGGTGAAACATAAAGGTGACAGTGTTGAAGTTATGATTAAGAACAAAGCATCACTGGCTGCACCTTTTAAGCTTCGGGTGAAAAAACAAAATCAGGATACAGTGGATGTTTTGGTAGATGGTTTTTCCGGCCGTAAAACTGTTGCCATTAATGTATCAGATGTAGCCATGATAAAAATTGATCCTGATGAGAAACTTCCTGAGCTTAAGCGGGACAATAATGAATACCACATGGATAAAGTGTTTCCCAAAGCTAACAAAACAGGACTGAAGTGGATTTATCATGTTCCGGAACCAGGCAGAAAGTTCTTGTTCTGGACACCGGTTTTGGGATATAACTGCTCGGATAATGTTATGCCCGGCCTGTTGGTGTATAATGATCCTGTTTTTTCCATGCCTGTACATTTCAGAATGTCAGCTCTTTATTCAACCGGCAATAATACTGCCGTGGGTGAGGGGCGAATGACGTATCATAAGTATTCGGATTCCAGGAATTTCACCGGATGGAAATTTAGCACTTATTTGAAGCGTTATTCTTTTTATGAACTTCGTGATGATAGGCTGATGTTCAATTTGGTTACCCCCGAACTGGCATTTTATTTCAGGGGTGCTAAAAGCTCCGGTTTTGAAAAACGGTTTCATAAAACAGGTGTTAAACTGCACATGTTGCAGGAGGAGTACCTCGGAATGAAAGACTGGGAACTTAAAAAGCAGAAACGCAACAGCTTTGTCCTTGAAACCTGGTATAACTTTAGCGAAAAGATGGTTTACGGCAGCAGGGAATTTGATCTTAGTCTTGAATATGCCTATGAAAACCTGAAAATTAGCAGTGAGTACAATTACAGCTATATTTACAATGCTAAGGGCAAATCACTTGATATAAGATTGTTCGGAGGTGCATTTCTGGCTACCGGTAGTAAGGGTCCACTGGATATGCGTTTTCGTCTGTCGTCGTGGAGCGGAAGGCATGATTATTTGTATGAAAATACCATGCTTTACCGGGGCAGTGCCGGTGGCGCAAAGGTATTTGATTATCATATGACAGTGAATGACGGAGGATTTAAGTCACTGGGGGCTGTGGGTCAAAGCTGGGAGTATTTGTATTCCGCCAATCTGCATTTTGATCTGCCTTTTAGCATTCCAATAGGAATATTTGGCAGCCTGGGAAGTTTTGGGCACCCTGATAAACTTGCTTTGAATTATCCCCGTTTGTTTTATGAAGGCGGCTTAAGCATAAGCATTTGGGAAGAACATGTACGAGCTTATTTCACACTGCTGAAATCAAAAGAATTGAAAGACAGTTCGCTTTTTAGCTTCACATTGAACTTTGATATGCTGAATCCGTTTAACCTGGTTAATATGTTAGACCCAACATATGAATAAAATCGTAATTTTGCAGGTATGGCGCACCAAAAGCATTATTATTTTCTTTCTGATGCACACCTTGGCGTTCCTGACCGGGAGCAGAGTCTTGGGAGGGAAAAAAAACTTGTAAAATGGCTGGAAGAAGTATCTCCTACAGCTGAAGCAATTTTTTTACTTGGTGATATTTTCGATTTCTGGTTTGAGTACCGGCATGTAGTTCCCAGGGGCTTTGTCAGGCTGTTTGGGACCATCGCGAAAATAACTGATTCCGGAACACCTGTGCATTTCTTCACCGGGAATCATGATCTTTGGGTCAGGGATTATTTTCAGAAGGAGTTGGGGATGACAGTCCACCATGGGGGGATTTCTACTGAGCTAAATGGAAAGTCCTTTTTTATTCATCATGGCGACGGCCTGGGAAAAGGCGACTACGGATATAAATTCCTGAAAAAGGTATTTCACTGCAAGCTATGCCAGTGGATGTTTGCCCGCCTGCATCCTAATTTTGCTATCGATTTGGCCCGCTTGTCATCACGACGCAGCAGAATGGCGCATGCCGAGGATGATGAAAAGTTCCTGGGAGAAGAAAATGAATACCTTGCACAATGGGCAAGGGAAAAGCTTCAGAAAAAACATTACGATTATTTCATCTTCGGACACCGGCATCTGCCCCTGAAAATCAAAGTGGGTGAAAACTCAACTTACTTCAACCTGGGCGAGTGGTTTAAGCGTTTTACTTATGGAGTATATGACGGGGTTTCGTTCAAATTGCAATACTTTGAAAGGGAAGGTAATCCGGCAGTAAACAAAGAATGATTATCAGCCGGTTTTCTTTTCTTTACAAACCATAGCGTTTTTTATGTGAAATTATTTTTTAACTTAATTCTCAAAAGCATGATAAAAAAAGTCTTATTCTTCAGCCTGTTGGCTATTGCAGTTGTTTCATTTTCCTGTGATTTCTTTGGTGATAAAAACCTGTCTTTGGAAGAAGATTTTAAAGAAGTTAAGGTGGACAATGAATTTGCCGTTTATGTGCCGGATTATATGTCAGAAACGAAAGAGCTGAATCATAAAGCTTCACTGCAGTATGCAAATCTCATGAAAGAGGTTTATGTGACTGTGATCAGGGAAGATAAATCGGAAGTGGAAGTACTGTATGATATACTGAATGTAGGAGATGATACAACTTCTGCACTGGATAGTTACACCGAATTGCGCGAGCAGATGTTCAGTACGAATTTGAAAGAATTCAACCTGATCAGTACCAAAGAAACCAAAATTAACGGCAGAGAAGCTGTTCAGATGGAATTCACCGGAAAGGTGAAAGGAGTAAACCGGACGATCTGGTATCTGGTGACACTGGTAGAAGGTAATGAGATTGTGTATATGCTCATGACCTGGACCCTTCAAAACAGGAAAGAAAAATACCGTGAAGCATTCGAAATGACTGCCAGATCCTTCCGGCTGCTTTAGCATCTCAAATCAGGTAAAATGATAATTTTGAACTAAGCACTGGTAGTATAATGTGGTGAGTGTTTCCGGTGATCATATTCCGGGGAAGTAGAATTGTATTGAGAATCTGATTACTTCTGAAAACATACTGGCACGCACTTATGTTATTCTTCAGAATAACTAAACCAGAAACCATATGTCAGCTGAAAAAGAGAATTTAAAAACAGAAATGGACCCTAAAGTATTTAAAAAAGAACTTCAAAACAGGATATCAGAGGGTAAAGAAATAAGGAAAAAAACGGTGGACCGCCTTTCAGATATGGAGTATTACGAGAAGAAATTTAATATCTGGAACAATCAGAACCTGGATCTTTTTAAGAAAGCATTCGGCGAGGAGGAAAACATCCACATCAGCCGCTATAAAGAGGCCGGCGAACACCAGAAGCTGGAGATTGCAAAGGTAGGCGAGCAGGAAACACTACAGGATCATTATAAGATAGTCCGGATTAAGCTCAATGATAAAATTAGTGAACTGGAAGACATATTCACGAAACTGTAGAAAAAACCCGGCTGCATGAGCCGGGCTTTAAAACGGGTTTGAGATTAATTCTTCAGTTTTCTACCATTGAAGTATTTTCCTGAAGTCAAATTCTTCCGGGTTACTCAGGTATTGTTCAGCGTCGTCATAATCTGCTTCTTCAAGATACTGAATACCATGATTAAGGATCATTTTCACCTTGTCGGATTCAATATTCAGTAATCGTGGTTTCACTTTACCATCTTTCCCTGTTACTTCGTTCAGGAAAAGCGGCTTGATTTGGCCTGTATGCGTTGTCATTACCATGCAGCCGCTATGTCCCTCATCAAACAATCTTTTTACTCCGATGCCCAGCTGACGGCAATACATCAGGTCAAACGCAATGGGGCGGGTACAACGGATTTCGTAGCCAAGCTCCACCGGACGGCTTTTTAACTTTATGCCCAGTTCTTTTAGTTTGCGTTGGAGAAGTATGTTGAAAATGTGAGCTTTACTGACATTTCCAAGCTCGGGATGACCATGTTCATCATATGTAAAGCTGATGCCCGTGGCTTCGATTTCCTCGTTGGTAACAAAGTGAAACACACCTTCGCTGATCATCACTACGCCATAATCCACTCCAATAATCTTACGTTTAATGATGGAGCTGATAATCATATTGATGATCTTATCAAAAGTAATTCGTGTGCGGTTAAACATTTCCGGTACTATAATCATCGGAAACTGGCAGGCTGCTCCTATGCCGAAAGCCAGGTGGCCTGCTTCGCGTCCCATGCCGGTCACCACAAACCAGTTGCCTGATGTTCTTGCATCTTCATATACGGTAGCGGCAATTTCCACCCCTTTATTTTTTGCCGACTGATAGCCGAAAGTTGGTATGCCTTCCGGGAGCGGCAGATCATTATCTATAGTCTTGGGAACATGAATATTCTTAATGTCTACATTGTTTTCTTTCAGATAAACGGAAATCCGGTTGGCCGTGGAGGCAGTGTCATCACCACCGATGGTTACCAGCAGCTTAACATTGTTGGTGGTGAAAAAATCTACTTCAAAATCACTGTTTTTGGGCTTGAAGCGGCTCATTTGAAGCGCAGATCCGCCTACATGGTGAATGCGGTCTGCTATATGGAAATCAATTTCCTCGGTACGGGGATTGTTAGCAAACAGTCCTTTATATCCTTCATGGATACCTATAACGCGGTAGCCCGCACGCAAAAATGTTTTTGCCACACTGCTAATCACCGTATTGATTCCCGGGGCGGGACCACCGCCACATAAAATTGCGATACTTTCTTGCATGATTTTCCTGATTTTGTTGTCACGAAAATAACAAAATCCCTGATGCCCGGAAAAACCTGCAGCCTATATGCGCATGAATTCTGGAAAAATATAATGATTTTAAATAAAGCGACGTCCGATTGATTCATTCACGTCATTTCACCGAGATCGGGAATATAAATCCGGCTGTTACAGCAAAGCTCTTGTTAAATATTTCCGGTGCAGGATATTTAAGCGTGATCATCTCATTCGGATCGAACGGATTGATCACCTGCTCAGAAGTTTGCTTGCCTATGGAAGTAAGGCTTTGGTGGAATTTTACATCCACAAACAGTGATGGGGCGGGGCCCGTAAAACCTTTCATTTTCAATGGCCAGTGAAAGCCCGCACCTATGGAAGTACCCAGTTCTACACCAGCGTATTGCGGTGTGCTTCCTGTTAATGTATCAGGACCCGCTTCCCACTGGTCTCCCTGTGATCCGTCTTTCATTCGAAGAGTAGTCTTGGTATGCTTGGTCCCTTCCTGGCTGGCCATTAAAGGAATTCCAAGGTAGAACCCGAAAGTGGCATAAACCTGCACATGTTCGCCATAGGTAAAACGCCCGTAAAGAGGGATCTGGAGATAATGAATTCTGCCGGAAAGATCATAAGAGTGCATGGTAGTGAGAAGTGCGGTATCGATTTCTACCTCGGTTTTCTCAGCGTCGTTTTTGATAAATCCTTTGCCTTCATACATCAAACCGGATTCCAGTGTAAATATGTTGCTGAAATAAATCCCGAACATCAAGCCTCCGCGCATTCCTGACTTGTAACCTGCATCCAAAACAGCTGAATCAGACATTACAGTGGCCAGATTACCACCGAATTTGAAACCCATTAATGTAACATTACGCTGAACCTTGCGGTCAATATCACTTACAGAAAAAGGAGAACTGTGACCCTCACCGCCCAATTTCAAGCCTGAATTCAGTAAATTACGGCTGGCATTTTGCTGAAGATGATGCATTGATAGCTGTCCGAATAAGCTTGTGCTTACAGCCAGCATAATGAATAATGATATTAATCGTTTCATAATGATTGATTTTCTTTAACTACCGTTTATGCCGGTTATACGGCCCGAAAATATGAAAAATCCCTGATATTGAAAAATAACTTACAATCATATACTTTTTATCAAAAAGGTTGATTATTTCATTACGTATTGAACTGTGGTACGGTTGCGTTGTTCCACAAGTATTTCCCTGTTATTTATCAGTTCATTAATGATGCTCTCGTTGAAATGCCGGATTGTAAGCAGCTCCACATTTTCGTTATAACGGATGTGATACTTGTCATTCAATTCAAGTATAAGAGAGGCAATTTTATCCTCATCTTTATCCATGCAGGCCGTAAAAGTGATGGCAGAATTCTGCATCAGGTTGATATTCAACCCGTAGGATGCAAACTTTGCCAGCATAAAGGCCAGGCTGTTTTCAGTAATAAATTCATATTCACGCGAAAGCATGGATATTAAAACCTGCTCTGACTTTATGATCCAGGATTCCACGCTGCCGTCCCGGCTGGTATCCTGGTTTATAACTGAACCCGCTTCTTCGGGATTGACAAATGACTTAACTTTTAGTGGAATGTTTTTATTCTGAAGTGGTTTGATGGTGTTGGGATGAATGATCTTAGCCCCGTAATATGAGAGCTCGATGGTTTCTCTGAAACTTATCTGGCTGATGCACCTGGCTGCAGGAAATAATTTAGGATCAGCATTAAAAAGACCGGGTACATCTTTCCAGATAACTACCTCTTCAGCATTCAATGCATATCCGAAAATGGCAGCTGTAAAGTCGGAGCCCTCACGTCCCAGCGTTGTGGTATTCGAGCGCTCATCAGCTCCGATAAATCCCTGTGTGAGAAAAACATTATTGGGATGGTTCTTTATAGCGGAAGTGATAAGAAACTCCGATTGCAGCAGATCAACCCGCGCAGCGCGATGGTTACTGTCAGTACGGATCAGTGTGCGGGCATCAAGCCATGTATTTTCCACAGCCTCTTCTTTAAGATAATGGTGGATGATCCTGCTGCAAAGCAGCTCTCCGAAGGAAACCAGGCGGTCGTATTCGCGGTCATAGTCAAAACAAATATCTTCATTTGCTGTTGTTTCCATTTCCTTCAGCAGTGCTTCCAGCTCTTTGTGGATTTTGTGATCCCTTGTAAAAAGCGCTGAGGCAATTTCCCGGTGATAATCAGCAATTGCTGAGTATTTCTCAGCAACAGTGGCCACATTATTAAATTTTGCGTGAAGAAGTGCCTCAAGTGCATTAGTGGTTTTACCCATGGCTGAAACCACTACCACCAGTTTAGGCTCTTTTGCATGCTTTATTATTCCGGCAAGATTCTTTACAGCTTCTGCATTTCTCACTGAAGCTCCACCAAATTTGAATACCTTCATCTTCTCCGCTTTTTTACAAAAGTAATGTTTTTTGGTGGCCTGCAACCATGTTACCGGAGGCTTCAGAATGCCGGAAAAAACAAACCGACTTCCTAATTGTTGGTTTTCTTTGGAAAATGCGGGTTAAAGTTCCGACCTTTGTTATCTGATTCTTTTTTAATTCTGAAACCAGACCTGATGAAGACACTTACCGAATTCATTATAGAACGTCAGAGTGATTCCCCCTATGCTACTGGTGAGCTGAGCCGTTTGCTGAATGATATTGGAACAGCCGCTAAAATTGTTCATCGCAAAGTGAACAGGGCAGGGCTGACAGACATCCTGGGCCTTGAAGGTTCTATCAATGTTCAGGGAGAAAGACAGAAAAAGCTGGATGTTTTTGCCAACGAGCATTTTATCCGTGCCTTGCGAAGTGGTGGGCAGGTGTGTGCTATTGGATCGGAAGAAAATGACAGGATAATTGCCCTTGATAATCCTATTTCGGAACAGGGAAAATATGTGATAGCCATTGATCCGCTGGATGGATCATCCAATATTGAGGTAAATGTTTCCATTGGAACTATTTTCAGTATCTACAAAAGAAAATCAATAGTAGGTGCCGGCACACTGGAAGACCTGTTGCAACCCGGAGTTGATCTTGTTGCTTCAGGATATGTAATTTACGGGTCTTCCACCATGTTGGTTTATACCACCGGTCAGGGAGTAAACGGATTTACACTCGATCCGTCCGTCGGACTCTTTTTACTTTCACATTCCAACATCAAAATACCTGCAGATGGAAATATCTATTCCATAAATGAAGGAAATTATCTTCACTTCGAACAGGGTATAAAGGATTACCTTAAATATTGCCAACAACGCGATCCTCAAACCAATCGTCCATACACCAGCCGGTATATCGGATCGATGGTGGCAGATTTTCACAGGAATATGATTAAAGGCGGGATTTTTATTTATCCTTCAACGGCTAAAAATCCACAGGGTAAGCTGCGTTTGTTATATGAGTGCAAGCCAATTGCCTACCTGGCTGAATGTGCAGGTGGAATGGCTACAGACGGAAAGGTGAGGATACTTGAAAAGCAACCCCAATCGCTGCATGAGCGCTCTCCGATAATCGTGGGTTCGGAAAACATGGTAAAACACCTTATGGAAATGCTTAATTCTGATGAACAGCCGTCAGGCGAAATGATTAATAAAATGCCTGCTAAAGAATAAGCCGGTGATTTCCTTTCAGGATGTTTACTGCGGAATTAAACTCTTTTTGTAATTCATTTGTTTTCTTTTCATAATCAAACTTCAGGTATATTATGATCTCAAGATTTTCTGTCATAACTTTTTTTACAATGATGATTTTTGCATCAGCATGTAATGAAGAAATTAATCAGGAGCAAACTATGCAGGAACCCGAACAGGAAAAATCATTAAAAGTAGCCGTGCTAACTGGTGAGGGGTTTCAGGATCAGGAGGTTTATATGCCTCTGGGATATCTCGCAAACAGGAATGTTAAAACAGTGACTGTTGGGGAAGCAAAAGGCAGTGTAAAAGCATATAACAATGATTTTACTGTGATGATTGAAAAAACCGTTGATGAGGTTTCAGTTGATGAATTTGATGCCCTGCTCATCCCCGGTGGAAAAGCACCTTCTTCATTGCGTGAAAATGAAAAGATCGTTGCCTTTGCTAAAGAATTTCTGGAAAGCGGTAAGCCGGTTGCAGCTATTTGCCATGGCCCGCAGATACTAATCAGGGCCGGTGTAATGGAAGGGCGGAAGTCAACGGCCTATAAAACCGTGCGTGAAGAACTGACAGAGGCGGGAGCCGGTTTTCAGGACACTTCCCTGGTGGTTGATGGCAATCTGATTACTTCCAGGAATCCCGGCGATCTTCCGGTATTTGCACGGAAATTGTACGAAAAGCTGAAATGATTGCTGGCTGGTGCTTTACCAAAATCATTGATAACAGGTTTCTGCAGGATATTAATTAGAGGCGATTTTTTATCTTTGCATTCCGTTACCTGAAAAACATAAAGATCATAATGGATCTCAGATTTTTCCGGTAAATACGTTTTGTTTTTTAATAAAATCAACCACTAATCTTGCATACGGAAACCATCACCGATAAGTATAATACCGATGAGCGAATAGCTGCACTGGCTGAAAATCTTGAAATAACCAAACAAGGGCGCTATCGCCTCGAAGGGCTGGCTGGCTCATCTTCTTCTTTTATTGCAGCTGCCACTTATAATAAACTCCCCTGGATACATCTGTTTATACTTCCGGAGCGGGAATCTGCGGCTTATTTTTTCAATGATCTGGAACACATCCTGGATGACAGGGATAAACCGTATCATAAAAAACAGGTTTTGTTTTTTCCAACATCATATAAACGACCCTACGAACTGGAAAAAACCGACAGTAATAATTTGTTGTCCCGCACTGAAGTGTTGAAGAGAATCAGTTCGCGGGGAAAGAAAACTCTGCTGGTTACATATCCTGAAGCGCTCACCGAGAAAGTTGTAAAACGAAGCTTTATTAAGAAAAACACCTTTCGCCTGCAGGCCGGTGAGCAGGTTTCCATTGATTTCATTAATGACCTGCTGCATGAATATGGATTTTCCCAGACAGACTTTGTGCTGGAACCGGGACAGTTTTCGGTGAGAGGAGGAATAATAGATGTTTTTTCCTTTACCAATGACAAGCCTTACCGAATTGAATTTTTTGGTGATGAGGTGGAAAGCATCCGGTCATTCAATCCCGAGGATCAATTGTCGCTTGACCGCTTGAATCATATTACAATAGTACCGAATGTACAGGACCGGGGAAATATAATTGAGCGCCAGACCTTTCTTGAATATCTGCCTGAAAACACAGTCATCTGGTTGGAAAACATGAGTATGACTCTTGATCTTATCCATAGTGAAAGAGAAAAGGCGCAACAGACTTTTAACAAACTGGAAGAAACCACAGAGCAGACACTGGCACCGGAAAAGATCTTTACGGATGCTGAAGAGTTCAAAAATCAACTTCAGCCATTCCACCTGGTAGAATTTGGGAAACAGCAAAACTTAAAGCATGCTGAGCGCATAAATTTCAACCATGTTCCGCAGCCCTCCTTCAACAAGACGTTCGACCTGTTACTGGAAGCCCTGGAAAAAAATACCGCCGAAGGTTATGATAATTACATTCTCACAGATAATCCGAAGCAGATAGAGCGGATTCAGACTATACTGGAAGATGTGCAGGCACAGCGTGGTGAAGAAGGCCTGGGTAATTTCAGGCCGCTGATGATTGCGGTGCATGAAGGCTTTCTGGATCATGATAAGAAAATTGCCTGTTACACTGATCATCAGATATTTGATCGCTACCATAAGTTCCGGCTTAAGAGCGGATATAAAAACAAAGAATCCATCACCCTGAAGGAGCTCTATAACCTGGAGCCAGGTGATTATGTTACTCATATTGACCATGGGGTAGGAAAGTTTGACGGCCTGCAGAAGATCAACAACAATGGAAAGGAGCAGGAGGCGGTGAGGCTGCTATATAAAAACGGCGACCTGCTGTATGTGAGCATTCACAGCCTCCACCGGATTGCCAAATATGTAGGGAAGGAAGGTAAGATACCCAGGGTGGATAAGCTCGGGTCGAATGCCTGGAAGAACCTGAAAAACCGCACAAAGAAGAAAGTTAAGGATATAGCTGCAGACCTGATTCGCCTTTATGCTAAGCGGAAGGCCACTGAAGGGCATAGTTATCCGCCGGATAACTATTTGCAACATGAGCTGGAAGCTTCTTTTATTTATGAAGATACACCGGATCAGCTTACTGCTACTCAGGCAGTAAAGCAGGATATGGAAGCAGATTTCCCCATGGATCGCCTGGTGTGTGGCGATGTGGGCTTTGGGAAAACAGAAGTGGCCATTCGCGCCGCATTTAAAGCCGTGGCTGATAGTAAACAGGTGGCTGTGCTGGTGCCTACTACCATATTAGCTATGCAGCATTATCAATCATTCAGGGAGCGGCTGTCGGATTTTCCGGTAAAAATTGATTATCTCAACCGCTTCAAAAGCACTAAACAGCAGAAAGAATCACTAAAAGCGCTTGAAGATGGTACGCTTGATATCCTGATTGGAACCCACCGTATCGTATCTAAAGATGTGAAATTTAAAAATCTTGGATTACTGGTTATTGATGAGGAGCAGAAATTCGGGGTGAGTGTTAAGGAAAAACTGCGGCAAATGCGTGCCAATGTGGATACACTAACACTCACAGCCACACCTATTCCCAGAACACTGCAGTTTTCCCTGATGGGAGCCCGTGATCTATCCATTATCAATACTCCTCCACCAAACCGGTATCCGGTGCAAACTGAGTTGCATGCTTTTAATGAAGACCTGATAAAGGAAGCTATAGAATATGAGATTAACCGTGGCGGACAGATTTTCTTTCTGCATAATCGTGTTCAGAATATTAACCAGGTGGCTGTGCTGATTGAAAATTTGGTGCCCGGCGCACGTTTAGCCGTTGCCCACGGGCAAATGGAAGGGAAAAAGCTGGAAAAAACCATGCTTGGCTTTATCCAGGGGAAATATGATGTATTAGTGGCCACCACTATTATTGAATCAGGCCTGGATATTCCCAATGCCAATACTATAATTATTAATGAAGCACATCATTACGGCTTGAGCGATTTGCATCAGCTCAGAGGACGTGTGGGGCGGTCAAACAAAAAGGCCTTTTGCTATTTGCTGGCTCCGCCGCTATCGGCACTCACGGCAGATGCACGTAAACGCCTGAAAGCACTGGAAGATTTCTCAACACTGGGCAGTGGCTTCAATATCGCTATGCGCGATCTGGATATCCGCGGGGCTGGCAATATCCTTGGTGCTGAGCAAAGCGGCTTCATATCAGAAATGGGCTACGAAATGTATCAGAAAATCATTAATGAAGCCATACAGGAGCTGAAAGCTGATGAGTTTAAAGATGTTTTCCAGGAAGAGCAGGAAAAGCGTACCAGAGATGACGGATATGTTAATGACTGCAGCATAGAGAGTGATCTGCACCTGTTGATCCCGGATACATATGTAAGCAGCTCAACGGAAAGGCTAAGCCTGTACAAGCGCCTTGATGAAATTGAACTGGAAAATGAGCTGGAGGGTTTTCGTCAGGAAATGATTGACCGCTTTGGCTCCATGCCGGATGCGGTGGAAGAACTGATCAGGACAAAGAAGCTGCGGAAACTTGCAGGCAGGATAGGCTTTGAAAAAATTGTCCTGAAAGGTGAGAAGCTGCTGGGACATTTTATCAGCGATCAGGATTCACCATACTATCAGTCGGCACAATTTATGAGCGTTATCAAGTATGCACAAAATCATCCTAAACAGTGCCGGCTGAAGGAGAAGAAGGACAAGCTGACCATAATAGTGAGTCCGGTAAAATCCATTGATGATGCGCTAAAGGTGTTGAAACCCATACTGGTGCAATGATGCTGAATATATGATGCAGATTATGCATTTTTATAAAGGCAGACCTGGCTTCCCATTTTAGCATTTACCCGGCGGGCAACTGCTTCGCACTTAACCATCAGCAAAAAGAATAAGCCTTTATGGTCCGAGTCGAAAAGGCTTTCAAGGTTGCCCTGCCCCTTGGATATAATCACATCAGCGTCCATAAATTCTTTGGTAAATTCGGGTGTGCAATTTTCAAGCTCAGTCCCGGGACCTTCATACCCATTATCAATTACTCTTGCGAGTTTATTCATGCCCACCTGCAGGGCATCTTCCATAATGATATCGTTAATAACAGGCGCGCCGCGAACAACGTAAGTGACTTCTATCTCAGGGTTTAATTTGACAATCTCTTCGATAAGCAGCTTATCAAAGATAATCTCACCACAATTATCACCAAGATACATGAGTTTTTCAGCATTAAGTATTTTTCCCCTGAGTATTTTGCTATGATCGATATACAAAGCCCTGGAACGTTTCCTGTCAATTTCCCGCATGATCATGTTTTCATCTATATCATGGCGGCCACCGAAATCTATAATATTACCGGTGATGGCGTGCTTTACCGCTGTACGGAAAGGATTAGGCGATTCAATGATGCTTTCCTGCATCAAAACCTCGCGTTCCATCATCTTCTCGTTGTAATAGAGCCGGATATCCTTATAGGGATCTTTCAGCTTAGTATGATTCTTAATAATATTCCAGATTTTATTCGTATAATAGGGGGTGCTTTTATCAAGCTCATCTAAATCAAAAACCTTCATTGCTTCAGCTATGATTTCTTTCTGCGCTTTCTCGTTAATCTCCATAACTGAGGAAATCCGGAGCGCCTGCTTCAGCATGCAAGGAATGCATTCAATATCTGTTCTCATAAATAGTGATTAATATACAGACATCAAATATAGTCAAAACAGCAAGTAATGTCACGCTATTAACAAAAAATCTTTACCTGCAGGTTTGGTCTTTATCTGCATCAGGGTTTTTACAAAGCTTGTTTAGTGTTGAAATGTTCTTAGAGGCCCCCAGTATGAATAGCACATCACCGGGCATGATAACTTCATCCTTCGGGTTTGATATAATCTTATTATTTCTGGAAATAGCAATAATTGCCAACGTCTTATGCCGGTTTTCTATTTGGCTGACCCTCCTTGACACCACTGCAGATTCCGGTGCTACTGTCCAGGTGGAAATATCATATTTAGGAATATTAACCTTCAGGTTTAAAAAAGAACTTTCATCTACCGACAGGCTTCTGAGCATTTCATAGCCACCTTCCCTTATCTGTTCCACCAGTGCTTCGATCTGGTCATGTGGCACCAGGAACCTGGCCAGTACCCGGGCAAAAATTTCCACGGAGGTTTCAAACTCCTCCGGGATAACTTCATTAGCACCCAGATCATGATACACTTGCATGTCAGCAACAAACCGGGTTCGCACGATAATGTGCAGGTTAGGATTTAGCATACGGGCAGAAGAAATGATTCTGCGGGTGGCAGCAGTATCTGCTATTGCCACTACGATAACCATGGCTTTTTTGGCACCCGCATGCTCAAGCACAGCTTGCTGAGTGGCATCACCATAAAATATCGGAACATCTTTCTGTTGTTCATCCCTTACTGTTTGCGGGTTCATTTCAATGATGGTATACCTGAGACTGGCAAACTGGGCTGCGCGGGCCACATTTCTGCCCACTATCCCGTAGCCAACAATAATGAGATGTCTGTCTTCCTGATGTTCCAGTGAGCCAAGTTCTTTTACACCGCTCTTTAATCGCTCAGGAAGTGGCAGTGTCATGCTTCCTGCAGCCAGTTTGGGTGCCAGTTTGAAAATAAAAGGGGTAAGGGCAATAGTGATTACCGCTACCGAAAGAAATGTTTGATATGCCATATTGTCCAGCAGCTTATATTCTATACCAACTCTTGAAAGAATGAAGGAAAATTCACCCACCTGGCTAAGGATAAGACCTACCATAATAATTATCCGCAGAGGGTAACCCAGGATAAAGGTAGCAGCACCTGCAATGATGGCTTTTATCAATAGTACGGATATTGTTGCTCCCAGTATGAGTAAAGGATTTTGGAATACGAAGTCGATATCAAGTAACATTCCGATGGATACGAAAAAGAAGCTCGTGAAAACATCCAGAAAGGGAAGAATATTTCCAAATGCCTGGTGGCTGTATTCTGATTCGGAGATGATAAGGCCTGCCAGAAAAGCACCCAAAGCCAGGGAAAGTCCTATGGTGGAGGTGAGCCATGCAACAGCTAAAGCCAGCACAATGATAGTGAGCAGGAATAATTCCCTGCTTTGTGATTTGGCTACCAGGGTAAGTAATCGAGGAACAAGCGTTCGTGATGCCCATATAAGCACCGCAATAACAACAACTGCCTTAAGAAGGATAACCAACACTTCCTGTCCTGAAGTATTACTGTTACCCGATAGCATAGGTGCAAACAGGATCATAGGAACAATGATCAGATCCTGAAAGATCAAAATCCCCAGGGCGTTCCTGCCATGCGGACTTGATATTTCCCCGCGTTCCTGTATGAGTTTCAGTACAACTGCAGTACTACTCAGAGACACCAGAAAACCCAGGAAAACCGACTGATTCCATTTAAATCCCAAACCCATACTTAACAGGCTGGTTACACCAACTGTGATAACTACCTGAAATAAGCCCCCGAGCAGTACAGTGCGCCGGATATCCCGGAGTGTTTTAAAGGAAAATTCAATACCAATTGTAAACAACAGCAAAATCACTCCTATCTCGGCCAATACTTCTACTTCGTGTGTTTTTTCTATCAGGTGAAACCCGTGAGGCCCGGCCAGTATTCCTGTTAACAGGAATGCCATGATTGCGGGTATGCGAAAACGATTGGCTATGAGTGTAACTAACACTGAAATAGCAAGAATTATTACAAGGTCTTGAAGAATTGGTAATTCCATGTCTACTAACAAGCTAAATGTTGAAAGATTATATTATTTGCGTGTAAGTTTCCGGGTTATGCTGAAATTATCAAAGTCAAGTTGTAATAAATAAATTCCAGGAGCAAGTGAGCTGATATTAAAATCCAGATTACGTTTATCAGGTAGTTCTTCCATCACACACTGCCCGGATAAATTCACAAGCCTAAGCCTCCTTATAGGCTTATCAGACTCAACCTGCACCGTGCCTGCAGAAGGATTGGGATATACCTCCAATGCCACCTGCCTGTGCCCATCAACAGATACTGATTCATCAATACTGATATTATCAATATAAAGTTTATGAGCATTAGGATCTGAGCACACGTGAAATGCAAGATAATAATCATCACTGGCATAAACCTCAAAATCTTCACTAATTACAACAAAGCTGTCAAGATCTAGTTTACCGGATTTTTTAAGTAATTGCCACATGAAGGCTGTGTCAGGTTTAGTACCTATATAAATCTCAAGCATTTCATCGTAATCACTCAATCCTGTTTTAGCCATAAATTTCAGAGCATATTGCCTGGATGAATCCAGCTCAATGCATGGTGAGAAAAGCCAGTCGTTAGCACTTGTCACGCCATCCGGATTCCAGCTGTAAACATATGATCCCGATGAATTAAACCCGGAATTATTTTCATGATCCCAGCTGTATCCGTCATCATTGGCATCAAAAACTGACCAGCCCAACAATTCCTGTGATGAATCCAGCTTATTTGCGTAGGGTGAAGTAGCTGGAGCTATACTTACAATGTCGTGGTGCAGAGTGTCATTTTCCCTGTACAGATCGGTATTTTTGTCGGAGTAGATCTCAAAAGAATAAGTTGTATGAGATGCCATGTAAAATGATTTGCTTAACTCATAATCAATCGAACTGTAAGGAGGTATTACATCAGTTACAGTTTCATTGTGAATATAATAAGTGGGGTGTATCATCTTTAGCACCACCGGAATGTTGTTTACCGTGTCACTACCTGTATTGGACAGCCGGATGGTTATGCGCTCATTGCTTGTCAGCTCGCAGGAATGTTGCGGTGAAACCACCGATGTAATGGCTATATCCACCGGGGTTACCATAGTGGTCAGGTCATAAATAAAGACCCTGGACGGGCTGCCTTCAATAACTCCCATCAGATAAAGTTGATAGGTAGGTCCGCTTACCGGGAAGATTCCCAGGCCTCTGCCTCTGGGGCTGGCTATGCCTGTGCCCACTCCTGAGGAGAGTTCTTTCCCAAGCCCGGTAAAGTGTCCTGTATGAATGAGATTACCCAGATATGCAGGGTTCTTTGGCTTGCCGGATAAAAACCAGAAATAAGGGCCTTTATGACTGGTGTTATCCATGGCCAATCCGGAAATGCCTTCCTGATTATGCTTTTGATAGGCTGTGGTGTCTAGGATGTTGCCGTTTCGGTCTATCAGATAAAAATCTTTTGCCCAGTTACCTGTCCAGAAAGCATCATGCGTTGGATCATAGGCTATGGAGCGTACTTCGATGCCAGCAGGGGCTGTAATTTCACCCACCAATACCTTATTATCCAGATCCAGTATATAGATAACCGAATCAGTACGCCCACCGTAGAAATACTGCCCGTCAAAACATAAATCTCTGATGCCGCTGATCCCGGCAATATTAAACTCTTCTATAATATTTCCGGATAAATCCGATTTGATAAACCTGTCTGAATTCCATTCAGTCAGATAAATATCAGTGCCGTTAAAAGCTACTGCGCTTAAATCATCGTAATTTGGATAGGTAATGGTATCAACCAGTTTCCAGCGATCGGTATTAATATTCGATTGCCCAAATAATACTAAAGTCAGGATGATCAAGGAGCAAGTAATTAAGATTTTTTTCATGGTTTTTTTTCTTGAATATCATAGGATTTCTGTTTATCTTAACAGCATAACTGAACCTTCAAGTTCAATCGGCTCAAAGGAACCTTCCGTTATGCGGATTTTATATATGTATGTTCCAACCGGCACTGGCTCCAGTGAATTATTATCTCTTCCCTGCCATCCTTCCTGGTAATCGGAGGTGTGGAAAATGAGCCTGCCCCAGCGGTCAAAGATCATCATTTCAAAGTCTTCTACATTTTTGAATTGCCCGGTTACCTTGAATACATCATTCACATTATCACCATTGGGAGAGAATGCATTTGGGATGAAAAATGTGTTACAGCGCACCACGTCAACCTTTGCTGAAGCAGTATCGGAACAGCTTGTTCCATTGAGAATGTTGCTGGCAGTAACGGTATATATTTTGGATGTGGCCGGGCTTACCGGGATAGTACTTCCGCTTTGCCCGTTGCTCCACTGGTAGTGGTCAGCGCCATAAGCAGTTAAGTTCGTGCCTTCTCCGCGGCAAATCGTATCCTTATCAGCTATCACATAAGGGCTTGGGTAGGAATTCACCAGTATCGTTGTTGAGCCGCTGCCGGTGCAGCCAAAATGATTAGTGGCAGTAACCGAATATGTCATATCCGAAGAAGGAGAAACACTAATTGAGTTTACGGTATCGCCGGTACTCCATTTGTAAAAGTCACCGCCGCTGGCATTAAGTGTTGCATCATTGCCTTCGCAGATAGTGGTATCTGGCGTTAGCTGTAATACAGGCTCCGGGTTAACAAAACACAGAACACTGTCAATGGCGGAACAGCCCAGAGTGTCGGTTACGGTAACATGATACCAGGATGAACTTGCAGGGCTGACTGATATGCTGTCAGTGGTAGCTCCATTACTCCAGACAAAACACTGAGCTCCGTTAGCTTTAGCTGAAAGCAGAGCGGTTTCGCCGGGACAGATAGAGTCGAAATCTGGCTGAATAACAGGAAAGCTGACCTTAACATCTATCGAGTCCACTATGCTGGTGTTGCACAGATCGCTGACAGTTACTGTGTAAATAGTGGAAGACGAGGGGTTTATATTCGAGGTGGAGGTAGTGTCACCATTGCTCCATGTATAGGAATAAGGATCCTGTCCGCCATGACCATTTGCAAACAGTATAGTTGAATCTGCACATAATGTGGTATCATTGCTGCTGGTGGTATGCATCGGGACATTGTCCTTGATATAAACTTTGATGGTGTCATTAGTGCAATTCCTCGGAAACATGATATTGATAACTTCTATGGGTTCTGATATGCTATCACTTAGCGGAGTTATTGTTATAGAGGCTGAATCCTGTCCGGCAGGGATGGTTACTGAGGAGGGAAGGGGGGTGTAGTCAGTCCCCGACTGCGCGGTTCCGCTATAGTTGAGCGGAATTACCGTATTGGAGGATTTGGTCTGCGGTATTCTAAAGGTAAGAGTTACATCGTTGCAGCCTTCTATTGCCATCGTATCAACTTTGCTGTTGGAAAATGTTTTTTCTATGGAAATTGAGTTGGAACTAAAACTATAAGCTTCAAGAAATACTCCCGAATCATAGCTATGATCACCTGCATCAGCCACCCCAATTACAATATGATAATTTGTACAGGGTATAACCCTTGCCCAGGCAGTGAGAACTGTAGTGAATCCGTCGTATTCAATGGTTGTGCCATACTGATTATTTACATAATACTGCGAATTTGTGTTGGCATTTACATTGTCGATGGTAACCGGGGTGTTTGATCCTGGTATTAAGGCAATATTTTCATTATTGTACATGGTTCCGGTATTAGGATTAATTCCTGAAGTAATGAAGAAACCAAATACATCATTAAAATTGCTGTTTACATATTCAGGATATTCATCTGAACCGAATATGTACCTGAATTTGATCGTATCTGAAACAGGGATGAAATCAAATTCTATCAGTACTGCGTCATTGGTGGTATAGTTGGGGATCAGCGACTGAAGGAGTGGATGGCCCGGCAGGTTGATGTTTTTTCCTGTACTGCCACCATTGGTGCCGGTTACAGGAATCAGCGTAACATCACCTGAAGCCAGTACAATACCACTGTCAAGCCCCAGATTGGTTGTGCCGCCATTATGAAAATACCCAATTGATTCCTGAACACCTGTATAACTTACATTTGAGGCAATCACTCCCTGTCCTATGAGGAAATTCTTTACCAGGTAGGAGGGAGAGTAACTGGTATCAATGACAATTTGAGCCTTCAGCGGTTTATACTGAAAACCCATAATTATTAATAAGAGAAGAAGAGTATATAGTCTTTTCATATGATCATGTTTTTTTTAGGACAGTTTTTTTTCTGTGTTTGTTGCCTGTGGTTTAGTTTGTAAATATAAGAAAATTTCAGTTCGTTTGCCAGCTTAGTACCGTGAATGGATTTATGTGCGGTAGCTCAGCTTACAGGAGAAATCTGAAAGAATGTATTTCGCGTGTCGGCAATTATTTGTATATTTATGCCTTCAAAATTTTAAATTACCTATTTATTATGGAAAACGTAAAGCAATACATCGAAGAACACAAGGATCGTTTTTTGGAAGAACTCTTTGAGCTGATCCGCATTCCCTCCATCAGTTCGTTAAAAGATCACAAACCCGACATGGAGCGCTGTGCTGAAGCGCTGAAAGAAAAACTGCTGGACGCCGGTGCTGACAAAGCTGAAGTAATGCCTTCAGACGGAAATCCGGTAGTGTATGGCGAAAAGATTATAGATGAGAATAAGCCCACTGTTTTAGTATATGGACACTATGATGTGATGCCTGTTGATCCGGTTGATCTCTGGAATACCGAGCCTTTCGAGCCTGTAGTGAAAGATGGTAAGATATGGGCGCGCGGTGCCGACGATGACAAAGGCCAGTCATTTATGCATATCAAAGCTTTTGAGTTTATGGTAAAGACTAATCAGCTTCCCTGCAATGTAAAATTCATGCTGGAGGGTGAAGAAGAAATTGGTTCTCCCAGCCTGGGTAAATTCTGTGAGCAGAATAAGGATCTGCTGAAAGCTGATGTGATCCTGGTTTCCGATACCAGCATGTTAGGACCTGATAAACCTTCCATAACTACCGGCCTGCGTGGCCTGGCCTTTATGGAAATTGAAGTAACAGGGCCAAATAAAGACCTGCACTCAGGTATCTTTGGTGGGGCCGTGGCTAATCCTGCCAATGTTCTGGCTGAAATGCTGGCTTCGCTTAAGGATGAAGACAATAGAGTCACCATCCCCGGATTTTATGATGATGTGATTGAAGTGAGTGAAGAGGAGCGCAAGGAAATGGCTAAAGCACCTTTTGATCTTGAAAAATATAAAAAGGCACTGGATATTGAAGAAGTTGACGGTGAAAAAGGCTTTTCTACCATGGAGCGTACCGGTATTCGTCCCTCTCTTGATATTAACGGTATCTGGGGTGGTTATACTGGTGAGGGAGCTAAAACTGTGCTGCCATCAAAAGCAACTGCAAAAGTTTCCATGCGCCTGGTACCAAATCAGAACAATGATAAGATCAGCGATCTTTTCATAAAACATATCAGGAAAATTGCTCCAAAAACCGTGAAGGTAGATGTGAAAGCACTGCACGGTGGTCTGGGTTATGTGTCACCTATTAATACCAGGGAATACCAGGCAGCAAAGAAAGCCATGGAAGAATCCTATGGTAAAGCGCCAATTCCGGTGCGTAGCGGAGGTTCAATCCCAATTATCGCTACTTTCGAACAAGTGTTGGGTATTAAATCTATACTGATGGGCTTTGGTCTGGAATCAGATGCCATCCACTCACCCAATGAGAACTATCCGCTGGAGCAGTTCTTCAAAGGAATTGAAACCCTGCCTTATTTCTACAAATATTATGCAGGTTAAAAACACGGATAATTAATTAGAAAAAAGCCACCTCCCTTTTTTGGACGAGGTGGCTTTTTTGTTTAGATGTGATTATTGTCAGAATCTAAATATCGTAAAGGCCGACATAGGCCCGTTTAGCTCCAGTGTATTGCCTTCAGGCATGCCCGACTCCTGGTATTCAGGATCATTGCCCTTGACATATTTTCCGTTTTCAACTCTTATCTCGATATTATAGGTGCTGGTTTCCTCTTTCCCGTTCATCGGGTTTATTCCCGTGGTTGTAAGTTCCAGTGTAACTTTATTGTCATCGATGCTGGCTACCCTGGCTGTTCCTTTACTGCCGGAAGTATGTGCATTTTGTGACTTCACATAAAAATTGGTGTTTTCTCTCACCTTAAAGAATTTTGGCTCTGTTGCAAAATCATATTCAGGGTAATACTTGTTTTTTTTCAGATCACTTTCCATGATAAAAATCCATTCGGTAAACGGCCCTTCATGATCCTCCCAGGTGTGTACTACTGAACCGTCTTTATGGCTTTTGCCGGCCAGCGCGAGTATGTCCCCGTGTTTGGTGTAGATCTTGAATTCACCCTGTCCCAGATGCTTTAATTTGAATTTCTGGGCATCTGAATCATTTTCTTCCCATACCTGTATTTTCACACCATTGCCTTTTTTGTTTCCTGAAACATCAATGCGCCCACGCCGTTCGGCATTTTTAGGGATGATGTAATACCAGCCGTCACCGGCATCTTCAAACTTAAACAAACGGTCATTTACCCGGGTTTCGAGTGTATAAACCTTCAGTTGCGCACCTTTTTCATATTTGGGATTAAACCCGGGCAGGTCCCAGAAACCTTTCATGGATTTTTCAGCCTGTGCCGATTGAATGTAGAAATACTCACCGGTGATAATGTCCTTTGCTGATGCTGATACCATAAACGTCAGCAGCATTGTCAATGCTAATAGTTTTTTCATAATCATTGGATTTTTTGGTTTGGTTTTATGTTGATAAAAATGAGATTTCTTCAAACAAATTATGTTAAATCAAGCTTAGTTTTTCAACAGCAGGATTATGATATAATAATTAATACAGCTCCTGCTATCATAATCAGCACAGCTATGCTTCTTTTTAGCAGGTTGCTTTCCAAAAACAGTGTTCCTCCGATAACAGTGGCAAAAAATACAGAAGTACGCTTGATGGAAAGCACCAGGGCCACCGGGCCTCCTTTTACTGCCAGGATGTGTGAATAGCGGTAAATCACTGCAAACACCGCCACCAGTAATATCCATTTCCATGTGCACTGGAGCTGGCTTTTAATATCATCTGTTTTCTTTTTTCTGAAAAGAAAAAACATTACAAAGATCAGCGTGTAAAACAATTGCTGTAAAGGCAGAAATGCTTCAGGCTGCAAGCGGAATTTGCTTAGCAGGGCTTTGTCAAGTATGGAGGTGGTGGTAAAGAGAAGTATGGCTCCAATGATATACAGGTAGGCCTTGTTTTGTTGCACAAAACGGAAAGGTTCCAGCAGGGAATGCCCTTTTTTGAGCTGAAGTAAATAAGTGCCGGCAAGCAGCAAAACCATTCCGGCTATATCAAAAAGCGAGAGTGATTCGTTAAGCAAAATAAAGGCAAACACGGCCACTAATCCGGGAGTGAGTACCAGAAGCGGAAGGGAATTGCTGATGTCAAGGCGCTTTAATCCGTTCATTACCATCAGAAAAGCAAAAGCACCCAGTGCAGATTTTCCGAACAGCACGGCAAGGCTGCCGGCTTCCAGGGTGGTAGGGTCAACAAAAAACAAAAATGGCAGAGTGAGAATCATAGTGACTGCCGATAATACCAATGAAAACTCCAGCGGGTCGATTTTAAAAAGTGCCTTCTTCTCAAAAACCGCTGCCAGAGCTGAAAAAAGCGCGGAGGTTAATGCCAGTAATTGCCACATGATTTGATGCCGGTTGTCAATTATCCGGCGAAGATACAAGGTTTGGAGCTTTTATAAACAAGTTATTTATCTCTGTTGAAAATCCTCTATTTTGAATAGCATACGCGGCGTTAAGGCTCATTCGTTCCAGTATTCCGCACATTTGTTCTGTTCTGCTTTTTTCAAAACCGTAAATCCAAGCTTTATGGCTTCCTCGAAATCGGCGCAGGCCTTTTTTTCTTCTCCCAGCTCATATAATGCTAATCCCCTGAGGAAGTAAGCATTTTTATTATACGGGTTGATAGCAATGGCACTGTTGCAGTCATCAACTGCGTGTTGCAACTGCCCGGGAAAAAATGTTGCAGCCCTGTTTACATAAGCCTGATCGTTATCATGATTATGATTGATGTACACATTAAGGTTGGATCGGGCATCCTCAGCCTTTCCCATGGCAAGATAAATCCGCGCGCGCTCCAGAAACAGGACGGCATCGGTAGTAGAGTCGATTATTATGCTTAGCTTCTCCAGCATGTCCGGATAAACGGGTTTTGTCCAGTAGCCCATAGTTGAACGAACACGCTCCATGCAGGTATCCTTAATAAGATCGAACGAAACGTAGTAAGCAGTGTGGTACATCAGGTATTTTCCGTCTGAAGCACATTTCTTTCCTTCGCTATCGCGAAAAGTTACAGTATCACCGGATACGGAATACCTTGAAATAATATCAGGCTGATCATCATTATTAAGATCAGCTTCCACTGTACCATCAGCTTTAAAATTTAATGAAACCGGTCCCTGATGTCCGTGGCGTATCCATTCCCCAACCACCGGGCTTTTGATTTCTGATCTTTTCTGCCCGCATGAAACAAAGACAATCAGTATTAAAACTGTTACTATAATTCTCATAAAACTTTATTTTCTGAAATTAAAAAAATACCTCTGCCGGGAATAGGCTCGTATAAACCGTAAATATATGGATTTCCCTTCCTGACGCGGATTTTCATATCATGAATCAAAAACGATTCTTTTTCCTTATTCCAAAAGTATGCTTTAAGGGTTTGTCCATGAGCCAGATGCTTTACAATGGGTAAATTCACGCTGTGATGTACTCGTACCGAAGAAGAGTCGCTGCCTGAGATGAATTTGGTTACAGGAGTTCCACCCCAGTAAATGTTTTCGGACGGGGAATTGATGGAAGCTGCCAGTATCACACCTTCAGCACTTTCTTTCATGTTGATAGAGGCTGATATGTCGATATAGTTATTCTCATGAGTGATTAATTCATCCATTGGAGCTGTAAAAGTAGGGCTCCACTCGTTTTCACTTCTCATCAGGTATGACCTGTCTTCTGAAATAACATTATTCTTTTGAACACCTGACCATTTTTCTCCCGGTGATTCAAAATCCAGCGTGGAACGATATATACCGGGCGTTGTTCCAGATTTTTTCGAGAACAGCCGGGTTGTGCCACCATAATAATTATGCTGCTGTATTATATATGGAAAATAATCCAGTATAACTGCTATGGTTAATGGTTCGTTGGAGGAAAGGCAGCCCAGGTAAAGTTGATTATGATCCCTGGAATGATTTTCCAGATAGTTCCTGAAATCTGTGATGGATGAAAACCGGTCAAGCCAAATAAAATTAGTGTCAACTCCTGTTTTTTCTGCATAGTAACGAGTGATTTTTTTATGTGAATCAATCAGCGATAAAGAATTAGGATATTTTTCTCTTACCGCTTCATGATCAAGCAGAATGTTTTCATGTGGGGAATGATATAATAAAGTATAATGCATCCGGTTATGGATGAGAGTGAAAATGTTGATTCCAAAGATAACGATCACTACAATCAGATTCGTTAAAGGTTTTTGTTTGCTGATATGTCCGAACAAAATAAAGAACAAAAAGGGAAAACTAAAGATCAATACCGAAAACTGTAACACGGCATTCACATATATGGAATAGAAATAACCAATAAGAAGGGGCAGAAGGAACCACAGCAAGAACAGGAAAAATTTTCTGAAACTGAACTTCTTTATGCGGCTGTTGAATAAACCTGCAGTTATTATTAGAAGAACAAGGAAAAAAGAGAGCCAGGAGAAATTGAAAATATAGGCTATAAATTTAACAATAAAGTCATTGTCAGGTTTCGACAACCAGCCTTCCACGCCTCCAATGCTTAACTGATAAAAGAAAATGTGGAGGTGTGGACTATAAAGCAGGAAAATAGTCACCCCCATTATTATGTATTTAAAAAGAAGATTTTTTCTGATAAGAAAAAGGCCACTGAGTCCTACTATTGCGGCAAACAGTAAACTGAAGTGATGATTGTAGGCACACAAAGCACCAGCTATGATAAAGCCGGCTGCATTCTGGTAAAACTTCTTATCTGGTGTTTTTATGATATTTGTCCAGTAATTCACCAATAGCAGTGAAAAGAACAAACCACTTATGTATGGTCTGGCTATCTGGCTGTACATTATAGTAAATTGAATACTTGCCACGAATGCAGCTGAGATCAAACCGGTAGTTTCATTATACCACTTTTTACCTATTGTATATATCAAATAAATAGCTGTAATCCCAGCCAGGGTAAAAGGAAGCTTTACTATCCACTCTTGAGAACCAAATATTTTGATCCAGTAATAGAGAAAAACCTGTATTCCTGCAGGATGTCCGTCTATTTTAATCCCCTGTTGGATGAGTTGAGAAAAACTATCGTAATTGGTTCTGAAAACTGCACTAAATTCGTCGTGAGTGAACGGAATGTGTCCATATGCATAAAAACGTAGGACAGCCGCCGCCGCTATGATAAAAACAAGAACTGCTTTATTGGATAACCTCATCAGAAAGTACATTTTTTCGGAAGTTCAAAAGTATGAAAGTTCCGGGAAGTATCAGTAATATGTGAGGGAGACATCAGGAGATTAGTAACTGCAATTATATAGGCGGGTTTGATATTGAACAGGACTATTTTCGGGCTTATGCAAAGAAATCAAATACCTCGAGTCTGTTCATGACTTTAAAAAGCCGCTCCCCCGTGGGAAGCGGCTTTCAGTGATACTTTTTATTTCTTATTCGGATTCTTCTTCCTGAACTGGTTGTTTGTTATTGCTGTTCTGTTGTTCTCTGAATTCCTTCAAGCCTTTTTGCAGCCATTCCACGTACTTTTTCACGCTTTTATCGTACGCATGGGGCTTTATGAGCAGGTTCCCCTGATTATCCAGGATAACGTAAAACGGCTGAGAATTGGTGCCAAATTTTACGCGCTGGAGATAGCTCCATTTCCGGCCTACGGTATTCAATTTCCGTTCTTTACCACTTTCAGTAATTATCATGATCTCACTTTCGGGAAGTTTTTGCTTGTCATCAACGTACAGGGATATTAACACATAATCATTTTCCAGCATATCCTTCACCCGCGGATCAGTCCACACGGAATTCTCCATTTTCCGGCAGTTGACACATCCCCAGCCTGTAAAGTCGATAATAACAGGTTTGTTAACCTGCCTGGCGTATTCCATTCCCTGTTCGTAATCGGTAAACTTGGCATGTACTTCCGATTCATACAGGCTGAAGTCCTGGGTGAGCGGTGGCGGAGCGAAAGCAGCCACGGCTTTCACAGGAGCTCCCCACATGCCCGGCACCATGTAAGCAGCAAATGAAAGTGACGCGATAGCTAAAAAGAGGCTGAATACAGGAATCCGCTTCATATCACTATCGTGCGGGAAGCGAATCTTACCCAGCAGATACAGTCCCAGTAATGTGAATATCACGATCCAGATTGCCAGGAATACATCACGGTCGAGCAGTCCCCAATGGTAGGAGAGATCGGCCACCGACAGGAATTTAAATGCGAGAGCCAGTTCCAGAAATCCAAGTACTACCTTCACGGAGTTGAGCCAGCCACCCGATTTTGGCATGGAATTGAGCCATGAGGGGAAGATGGCAAAGACGGTGAATGGAACTGCCAGGGCCACTGAAAAACCCAGCATACCCATAAATGGGCCCAAACGGGCTCCCGAAATGGCTGCTTCCACCAGTAAAGTACCGATGATAGGTCCGGTGCAGGAAAATGACACCAGTGCCAGGGTGAAGGCCATAAAAAAGATACTCAACAACCCGCTGGTTTTGTCTGCACGACTGTCCATGGCATTGGTCCAGCTTGCAGGCAGCGTGAGTTCGAACCCACCGAAAAAAGCAATGGCAAATATCACTAGCAACAGGAAAAACAGCAGATTGAAAAATGCATTGGTGGATAAGCTGTTCAATGCATCAGCACCAAAGGCAAGCGTAATTCCAAGCCCGATTGATACATAAATAACAATAATGCCCAACCCATATATTACTGCATCACGCACTCCTTTGGCCCGATGATCACCCGAGCGTTTCAGGAAGAAGGAAACCGTCATAGGTATCATGGGCCATACGCAGGGTGTGAGCAAGGCTATTAAACCACCAATAAATCCCAGGAAAAAGATAACCCACCACGATTGTGAACGCTCACTTTCTTCATCTTCGAATGCTTTTACCTGATCAATCACAGGCTTCCACAGTTCTGTTTCAGGTACTTCGGCTGTGGTTACTGCTTTCTCGGAAGTGTCGCCATAATTAATAAGTTTTTCTTCCGCAACAGTTTCATCCAGTCCACCATTGGTATCTTCAGTTGGGGCATCCGCCTGCTCATCTGTTTGCGGGTCACCTTCCTCAGCCTGCGAACCCTGAGGTTGTGCTCCTTCCACCCCTTTTATGTCAAAAGAAAAATCAACATAATCCGGAGGCAGGCAGCTTTTATCATCGCAGCACATGTATTCCAGCTCGCCTTCAATAGTAAAATCGTCTTCTGAAGTTACTTTTATCCTTTGACGAAATGTAACTGAATTATCGAAAAACTTCAGAACCATTTCAAAATTCTTATCATATTCCTCAATGGGTGTCGGTTCTTTGGTATCACCGATGAGTCTGTAATTGTCGCTTTTATCAAAATTGAATGTGGTTGCTATGGGGCCGCCCTTGGGCACATCCTGCGAGTAAAGATGCCAGCCTTTGTCCATGGTAGCTTTCAGCTGTAGTTCCACTACATCATCACTAATCTTCTTTGTGTCAAATGACCATGTTACGGGTTCCAGTATTTGGGAATACACAGCTGAGCTTAGCAGCATCAGCATAATAAACGGTAGTATTCTGATATTTCTCTTCATAATTAATCTTTAAAAGATGTGCAAAATTAGGAATTCTAATTCAACATCTGAATTTCAGAATATGTTTTATATCATATCTGTTTTATTGTTGCGCTTCTTTCGGATAATCAATTGAATAATGCAAGCCGCGGCTTTCCTTCCGTTCCATGGCCATCTTAATCACCAGATAAGCCACATTAATCATATTTCTTAACTCACAGATTTCTACGGTTAGTACCGAGCGTTCGTACAATTCTTCCGTTTCCTTAAAAATGATCGCGAGCCTGTCAAATGCCCTTTTCAGGCGAAGATCGGAACGGACTATCCCAACGTAATTGCTCATGATAGATTGTAATTCCTTAATGGATTGTGTGATCAGCACCATTTCTTCATTCAATGTAGTGCCTTCGGCATTCCATTCCGGTACTTCGTCCTTGTGTTTTATCTGCCTTAGCTTTTCCACTGCTACCTGGCTCGCGCGATGGGAAAATACAAGTGATTCCAGCAGTGAATTGGATGCCAGCCGGTTGGCGCCATGAAGCCCGGTGGAAGCACTTTCACCTGTGGCATACAGGTTTCTGATGGATGACTGTCCGTTTTTATCCACCTTAATACCACCAACCACATAATGAGCTGCCGGTACTACAGGGATCATCTCTTTGGTAATATCTATGTTGATGCTCATACACTTGGCATAAATGCCAGGAAAGTGGTTTATCAATTCATTCTTGTTCAGGTGTGTACAGTCCAGAAAAACATGCTCATCCCCGGCAGCTTTCATTTCGTTATCGATGGCTCGCGCCACAATGTCTCTGGGCGCCAGCGAACCTCTTTTATCATATTTTTCCATGAAAGCATTGCCTTTCTGAGTTTTGAGTATGCCGCCGAATCCCCGGAGGGCTTCAGTAATCAGGAAGGCCGGACTTTCGCCCGGATTGTATAGGGCAGTGGGATGAAACTGTATAAATTCCATTTTTTCTACCATACCCTTGGCACGATACACCATGGCAATACCATCGCCGGTGTTAATTAAAGGATTGGTGGTTGAGTTGTAGATATTGCCTGCACCGCCTGTAGCCACCAGCGTGCATTTGGCCAGCACCGTGTAAACAGATTGCTTTTCAGGGTTAAGTACATATGCGCCGTAGCAGGTGATGTTTGGTGTACGCCGGTTGACTTCCACGCCCAAATGATGCTGCGTGATCACGTCAATGGCAAAGTGCCCTTCCACCAGCTCTATGTTGGGATGCATGCGTGCCGCGTTTAGCAGTGTCTGCTGTATTTCAAAGCCCGTGCGGTCTTTATGATGAAGCACACGATTCTCAGAATGTCCGCCCTCGCGGCCCAGTTCATAAACTCCTTTCTCATCGCGATCGAAACGCACACCCCACTGTATGAGTTCCCTGATTCGCTCCGGAGCTTCATAAATGGTCATTTTTACGATCTCATCATCACTCATCTCGTCACCGGCATCAATGGTATCGTGGATGTGTTTTTCGAAATTATCGGGTTCATAGGTCACAGCAGCAATGCCGCCCTGGGCATAACGCGTGGCAGTTTCATCAAGCCTGGATTTTGCAATCACTATTACTTTACCTTGCTCAGCCACTTTAAGTGCAAAGCTAAGGCCTGCTATGCCGGAACCCAACACCAGAAAATCAGTCTTTTTTCTCATGTGCCCTTCTTTATGGCCTGCAAAGATAAGAAAATCAGCGGTGAATGCCTGAGGCCTGGCATAAGCTTTCGAAGAGTATGATGAGGTTATCAAAAACCATCAACAGAAGTCGATTCAATAGGTCTAACCTACACTATTATGATTCCAGATAGTATTAAACTTCCTAAAGAAGAATAAACTGATTATACCTGTTGATAAAAATCCCCGGAGGTTTCAAAAACCTCCGGGGATTTTCTTTCCTCAGCCACTCACCTGCGCTATATCCTGCAAAAGAAAATACCTGATGAATGATCTTCTCCCAATTCGCCAGCAGATTATTCAAAATAATTTTGCCATGTAAAGAAAAGGTCGTAGTTTTACTGTATGTAACCCTGTTCCTTTAGTCTCATAAA
>CAYZDA010000029.1:0-39542 GCA_964477095.1 uncultured Bacteroidales bacterium
CAGCTTAGTGGCTTCACTGTTGTTGTCAATCAGTTCGTCCAGTGCGATGGTTCCTTCATTAAAGTGAGGGGTTAAGCCCATTACTGCATTTACAAATATGGTTTTTCCCTTCATGAATACTTCTCTTACTTTTTCATCTTCAAAAGAATCAGGTGCAACGTCAAGAATATAATTCAGCTCATCACCTTCTTTCAGGTCTTTAATGTGCCTCACACGGTATTTGCCTTTTTCTTTGCCTTCCAGGGTGTCAGATTCCACTATGTGGGGGAGTTCGATAAGCTTGCCGTTCTGGCCTTCAGCAAAATCAACAAACTTTTTGGCCAGCTTCAGGTCTTCATCTGAAACTCCTTTGATTTTAATTCCATATTTTGCACACAGGAACGCGTTATAGATCACACCACCCAGCACCAGGTAATCAGCTTTGTCCATCAGGGCATACAAGGGCTCTATCTTGGTGTCAAACTTTGCTCCGGCCACTACTGCCACAAAGGGTTTTTTAGCTTCATAAAGGCGGTCCAGGTTTTTGATCTCTTTTTGCATCAGAAAACCCGCATAGGAGGGAAGGTATTTTGTGACACCCACAGTGGATGCATGAGGCTGCCAGGATCCGAAGGCATCATTCACAAAAATATCAGCCAGTCCGGCCAGTTGATAGGCAAAGCGATCGGCGATATCTCCTTTGCTTTCCTCACCATAAAACCACCGGGTATTAGGCATATAAATGCCATCAATCTTATCGTTTCTCAGGTCGCGAATCAAATGGTTTATGGATGTTTCCACTCCGGCATATCCCTTTTCCGGGTGATTTTCAAACTCAGGAATCTTTAGCGTAATGTGCAGCTTGTTTTCCAGGTAATCCACAATTGGTTCCACTGAGGTGTCGGCGTTAATTGTGATGGTGCCGTCTTTCTTATTGCGCGGTCTGCCAACGTGGGTCATGAGGATTATCTTCCCTCCCTTTGCATTGATATGATATAAGGTGCCGATAGTGGCATCTATCCGGTAGGGATCATAAATCTCTCCTTTTTTTACGACATTATGATCAACCCGCACGAGTACAATTTTGTCTTCCAGGTTTGCATTTTGTATTAAAGGTAGTTCCATAGGATGTAAGTTTTTTATAAAACGGGAAGGATGAAATTATTGTTCATTGATTTTTTCCCTTATTATCTTTGTCTGCTCCTCATATCCCGGTTTTCCAAGCAGCGCAAACATGTTGTTTTTATACGCTTCCACTCCTGGCTGGTCAAAGGGGTTTACGCCAAGTAAATATCCGCTAAGGGCACATGAGTATTCAAAGAAAAAGATAAGTTGCCCGAGGTAATACTCGGATATTTCCGGAATGCTGATTCTGAAGACAGGCACTCCACCATCGGTGTGAGCCATTATTGTGCCTGTTTCCGCCTGATGGTTGATGTTGTGAACTGCTTTACCGGCTATGTAATTCAGTTTATCCAGGTTGTCTTTATCTTCAGGTACATTAAGATTGTGCCGGGGATTTTCGACATGCAGCACAGTTTCGAAAATGTTCCTTTCTCCGTCCTGCATGTATTGGCCAAGAGAGTGAAGGTCAGTTGTAAACACTACGGAAGCCGGAAATATTCCTTTGCCATCTTTTCCCTCACTTTCACCGAATAATTGCTTCCACCATTCGGCAAAATATTCCAGTGAGGGTTCATATGAAACCATAATTTCAGTGGTTTTTCCTTTCTTATACAGCGTATTTCTCACTGCGGCATAGGCGAATGCTGCATTGTTGTCAATCGAGTTCCCGGTAAGAAGCTCATCGCGCATGTCGGCCGCTCCCTGCAGCAGTTTTTCTATATTCATTCCTGCCATAGCCACCGGCAACAATCCTACTGCTGTTAATACGGAATAACGGCCTCCCACATCATCGGGGACCACGTAGGCGCTGTAATTTTCCTGCTGTGTTAATTTGCGCAGGGCTCCTTTTTCTTTATCCGTGACAGCGATGATCCGTTTTCGGGCCTCTTCCTGTCCGTATTTCTTTTCCAGATGCTCCCGCAAAAGGCGAAAAGCCAGTGCCGGTTCTGTTGTGGTACCCGATTTTGAGATAACAGTTAATGCATAATCCTTATGGTTAAGTAAATCAAGCAGATCGTGCAGGTAATCTTCTGAAATATTATTCCCTGCATACAGGATAACAGGATTATTCCCGGGCAACATCTGATCGAAGGAGTGCTTAAGTGCCTCAATTACCGCTCTGGCTCCAAGGTAAGAGCCACCAATTCCTGTTACTATAAAGACATCGGCCAGTGGAGTTATTCGGGCCACATCTTTTTTTATGGATTCCAGCAGCTCGTCAGTGATGTTCACCGGAAGGTCAACCCAGCCAAGAAAGTCATTGCCGGCTCCTGTTTTTTCTTTTATTTGATTTTGATAGTCCTGAAGTGGTTTTTCAAATGCTTTAAGTTCTTCAGTAGTGATAAACGCTTTAATTTTGCTCAGATCTGTCTTCATGATTTCTGATATTTTAATGGCTCGTGAAATTACTATTTACCTCTGAGGAAATCAACACTCGCGTATAAAACTTTGTTTAAGATGGGAGGATAAACAAAAAGGAAATATAGTTTCGAAAATCAGTAAATAAAAAAAAGGCAGTTAAAATACTGCCTTCTTTCATTTAAACACATGAATAACAACATAAAGAACTTAATTGATATGAAGTTTATATCTTACAGTTTCTTTACCGATTTTTATAACAACAAAATATGTGCCATTTTTCAGATTTTTCAGTTCAAGCTGTTCTGCGAGTATGGCTTCCTGGCTGTATATGCTTTTTCTAAAAACTATATCGTTATTCTGATCTACAACAGTAATATTGAGTTCCTTTTCAGCTGTTTTTTCAGCTTTGATAATCAAAAAAGGCATCCCGGCATGCACAACTTTAATTTTATGTTTCGGGCTGTTTCCTGACATTTTTTCAAGTGTGGAATGCTTCCGGTCCTTGATGCGCAATTCAATGCTTTCCTTTAAAGAATCCATGTTAATATCGGTTATTTCAGTTTCTCCTTGCGAAGAAAGCCTGATGATTGCAGAAGATCCGTTATGATAAGTTTCCACGGAGAGATCATTCAGACCTTTTTCATCCAGATTTACTACCACCTCTTCCTCTATCTTTTCCATAGCTTCAGACAGTTTTTGCATGGCTTCTTCCATATCATCTGCATCAAAATCAAAATGGAAAACCATAGAAGTATCAATTTTGCCGTCCTGGTTGAGAGTGGTGATCACTGTGTCGCCGCTGATCACTACAGTTTTTTTCACCACCCTTGTTTCAGGCTGTGCTGAAATCATTAGTGGGAAAGCCATTAGCAAAACGGTTGCTAAGCTCAAAAGTGTAATTTTGTGTTTCATTATATTTTAGGTTTAGGTTGATAAATTTAAGGTTGTACCGGGATGAGACGTTACAAAAATGCAGAAGTTACAGAAGTAGTGCTGTTAAAGTAGTATAACAAACGTTAAAATAAGTTAAGCGGTTCTGCATAAAAAGGATCAAAGGTTACTTTTGTGTCTATGAAGAAAACCCGCATCATAATAATAGTGGTTATCGCGGCATTTGCCATTCTGGGGCTAATTGGGCTTCAGATACACTGGGTGAAGAATACTCTTGAAGTGAGAAATGCCGGATTTGACGAAACAGTGGAAGATGCTGTGGGGGCTGTTATTAAAAAAATAGAAAGAAGAGATATTAGTTACCGTCTGATAAATCGCTTCAGGCATGTGGACAGTATGTCGGAGTTGATACATAAGCTGGATTCGCTTAACAGCACAACGGTTTATGATACCCTGATGCAATCGGACGGCTTTCACCAAAGACACATACGGCCGGATCAGGAGTTTAACAACAACAGGAGCAGGAACCTGGAAGAGCTGCAGCGTTTGCTGGATCAATCGGTGCTTATTAGCAACCTGTTTATGGATATGATGGGACTGGAGCATCCGGGGCCGGTAGAAGAGCGTATTTCTGAAACATATATCGACAGTATTCTGGATATAGAATTGCGCAAAAGGGGAATTAAAACTGATTTCATTTTCGGGGTAATGGAACCACCTTATCAGGATTTTGTGATCACTAATGCTGAAAAGGAAAATCCCGGGGGGTTAAATAACACTGAATTTTCCTATGATTTGTTTCCCAATGATATTTTCAGGGAGCCGGTTTTTCTTAATATTCACTTCCCGCGTAAGCACTCCTATATTTTATCTCAGATGTCATTGATGCTTGCTATTGCTGTTTTTCTTATATTGCTGCTCATATACTCTTTTTATTATACTATCCATACTATCATCCGGCAAAAGAAACTCTCAGAAATGAAAAATGATTTCATTAATAATATGACCCATGAATTTAAAACTCCAATATCTACTATTTCACTGGCTTGCCAGACATTAAATGATGATGATGTTCCTAAAAACCAAGAGCTTTATCAGGATTATATTAATGTAATAAATGAAGAAAACAACCGGCTGGGAGTAATGGCGGAAAAAATACTGCAAACGGCCATTATTGATAAAGGTACTATGGAGCTGAAACCGGAAGTTACGGATATGCACGAGGTTATAAAAAATGCCCTGGATAAGATCAGGATGCAGGTAGAGCAGAAAAACGGCAGGATCATAACCAGGTTTGAAGCCAGTAACCCGGTTGTTAGAGCTGATAAGTTTCACATGATCAATGTGATTTACAATTTACTGGATAATGCCAATAAATACAGCCTGCAGGAGCCTCACATCGAAGTAATTACAAGAAATAAAACTAACGGGCTCCAAATTGATGTAAGTGATAATGGTATTGGTATAAGTAAAGCCAATCAGAAAAAAATCTTTGAGAAGCTCTACCGGGTGCCCACAGGTAATATCCATGATGTAAAAGGGTTCGGATTGGGGCTAAGTTATGTAAAAGCAATCCTTGACAAGCATGGTGGAGATATAAATCTTCAGAGCGAATTAAAGAAAGGTTCTACCTTTAGCATATTCATCCCATTTCAAATAAATGAGTCATCATGAATGATAATAAATTGCAGATTCTTTTAGCAGAAGACGACCAGAATCTGAGCCTCATCCTTAAAAATTACCTTGAGGCCAAAGGATTCAAGGCAGATTTATTCAAAAACGGGCAGGAAGCCATCAGGGGCTTTGAAAACAAAGCCTATGATCTTTGCATCATTGATGTGATGATGCCGGTAAAGGACGGATTTACACTTGTTTCTGAAATAAGAAAAAAGGATTCCAGAATTCCTGTAATCTTTCTTACAGCCAAATCAATGCATGATGATATAATGGAAGGATTTCGTGTGGGCGGTGATGATTATCTTACCAAACCCTTCAACATGGATGAACTGCTGGCCAGAATAAATGCTGTTATGAAGCGATCGGGCACCAGCAAAAGTTCTTCAGGGATTTACAGCATCGGTAAGTTTACCTTCGACTCCAATCATCAGAAACTGGTACTGGGTGATCACAAACAAAAGCTGACATCAAAGGAAACCCAGTTACTGAAAATGCTGGCAGAGCATAAAAACGACATTCTCGACAGACGGAAAGCACTCAGGGAAATATGGCATGACGACAGCTATTTTAATGCCCGCAGTATGGATGTTTATATTACCAGGATCAGAAAATATCTGAAAAAGGACCCGGATATTGAGTTGATCAATGTGCATGGAACCGGGTTTAAGCTGCTTGAAAACTAATTTAACAGCATATATCTGAGACTTTCTTGTCAGGTGATTATGTTTAGGTGAAATGGCAACTCAAAGAAAAGAATGCTTTTTGCCTGGGAAATCAAAATTTAATGTATTTTTGAAGTTCAAATTATTTCAAAAAATAAAACCATGAACATTCCGGAAAATTTAAAGTACACCGAAGACCATGAATGGTTAAAGGTAGATGGCGATGTGGTAATCATCGGCATTACAGATCATGCTCAACAGGAACTGGGCGACGTGGTATATGTAGAATGTGAGACTGTTGACGAAGAGCTGGAAAAAGGCGATTCTTTCGGAACGATTGAAGCTGTGAAAACTGTAGCAGACATGTTTATGCCTGTTGGAGGAAAAGTTCTGGAATTTAACGAAGAGCTTGATGAAAATCCTGAAATTATAAATGATGATCCATACGGCGACGGCTGGGTGATCAAAGTAAAGCTTGCCGACCCTTCAGAAATTGAAGGTCTTATGAGTTCTCAGGATTATTCCGAACACATCGGTGAATAAAAAACTTAAGGGAGCGCAGTGATGTGCTCCCTGCATTTTATTATGTTAGAGAAACTATGGCCGGCCCTGGCCTGGGCTTTAGTTATTATTATCCTGATGTTATTCCCGGGCAATATGCTTCCTGAAGCCCGTTCTCAATGGAATTTCCTGTTTTCCGATAAAATAATTCACGCTTTTTTATTTTTTGTGCTCACTTTTTTATTGATGAGGGGCTTTTTAATACAACATAAGTGCCGATTCCTGCGTTCAAATTACATATTAGTGGCAGTATTTGTTGGCATAGTATTTGGTGGTATGACAGAGCTTTTACAGGCATTGACAGAATCCGGCAGAAGCGCGAGTGCATATGATTTCATTGCTGATGCAACAGGCTGTATTATAGCCTGGCCGGTGGTGATAAGGATTAAAGATAAATTGATGTGAATAAGGTTGAATTTGAATGATAAATAAATTAATTTAGCAGCCCGTTTTAACCGGCAAAAAAAATCTATAATTATGGATCATCGTAAGACAAAAAGAGCGGACCTTGAGAGCAAAAGGCCTTTCTTCATAGAGATAGGAATGATCGTTGCTCTTGCACTTATTTTTCTTGGCTTCGAATGGAAGCAGTACGACAGGCAGGAAAGCGACTTTGACACAACAGTAGAGTATGATTACGAAGAAGATATCGTGATGAATACTCAGCGTGAGGAGCCACCGCCGCCACAACAGGAGCCACCCCAAACACAAGTGCTGGAAATTGTAGATGATGAGATGGACCTGGAGGAAGATCTGAATATTGATGCCGAAGCCGACCAGGAAACAGAAATAGAAGATATGCCTGATGTTGTAGTTGACGAGCCTGAGGTGCAGGAGTCGGAGATATTCACAGTAGTGGAAGATCAGCCTTCTTTCCCTGGCGGTGAAGCAGCCAGGATGGAGTATCTTCAGGAAAATATTGAATACCCGACCATGGCCCGCGAAAGTGGAATTGAAGGAACTGTTTATGTTACTTTTGTAGTAGAGAAAGATGGAACTGTAACTCAGGTTAGAATCCTTCGTGGTATTGGAGGTGGTTGTGACGAAGAAGCCCTTAGAGTTGTTCGTAACATGCCCAAATGGAATGCAGGAAAACAGCGTGGCCGCCCGGTTCGTACACAGTTTAACATGCCTATCCGCTTTAAGCTTCACTAATCTATAGATTTATAAAATATAGAAACTCCGGCTCAACCGGAGTTTTTTTTTGCCTTTAACTGATCTGTTGAGGTTATCCTGGTATTTGGTACGGAAGTTGCTTTCTGTTTGAAAAACAGCAGATAATGTAAGCATCGTTCACATATAGACACACACCCCTTAAAATCATATATCATGAAAACCAAAAGAGAAAAATGTTCCTGGCTTGAACGCAGGCGTGTATTGTTTTTTGAAATCGGCCTGATCGTTGCACTATCTGTTGTATTTATTGCTTTCGAATGGAAATCGTCAGTTAATCTTAGCGACCTTGACACCTCCGGGACAACAGTTACGATTGAAGAAGACCTTATCATTCCAATTCCACCGGAACAACAAAAAGCTAAAAAACAAAAGAAAAAGGCATTTGAACTTGAGATTGTGGACAGCAAGGAACTGGATGAAGATTTGCCTGAATTGTTTTTTGGTGCTGACATGGATGACACCACTGATTACGGCAACTACTTTAAAGGAGTGGAGCTGACCAAAGAAACCGATTTGCAGCCTGAGCCACTGCTAATTCCACCTGTTATGCCTTCTTTCCCCGGAGGAGAAGACGCCATGCGTAAATATCTGAGGGATAATATTGTATATCCTAAAGCAGCCCGCGTTGCCGGAATTGAAGGAACTGTTCATCTGCAATTCATAGTTGAGATGGATGGAACTATAAGTAATTTGATTATTCAAAGGAGCCCGCATGATCTGCTGCAGGACGAAGCGGTTAGGGTGATTCGTAACATGCCGGCCTGGGAGCCCGGTAAGCAGGGAGTAAGAAACGTAAGAGTGAAAATGAGCATGCCTATCGATTTTAAATTACACTAATTCAAAAAAGGCTGTCCGAACCGGACAGCCTTTTTTAAAAGATTACCGTATTAATGAATAATCTTAAATACCTGTTGGCTGCCGTTAATATTAATTTCCACAAGGTACAGACCTGAAGGGAGATCGCTAAGGTCCCAACTGGTTTTATGACTCCCGGCCTGCATGTCTGAATTTATAAGTTCCGATATTTTTCGCCCGGTAGCATCAAGAAGATTTACCCTTACCTGTGCATTCCTGTTCAGGCTGAATTCCATATACTGCTTATTCCTGGCAGGGTTAGGATAAATGGAAATGGCAGAAAAATCATATATCTCATCTTCACCTGCCGGAGTGGCGATCTGTGGAAAACTCACATCATCAATCCACACTTTATCGGCATAATTACTTACATACATATCCTTTTCGTATGTCCATTTAAACACGTGGGAGCCTGCCGGTACAGCAAAGCTAACCCTTTTCCAGGTTTGATATCCTGTCCATTCACCTGCTTTTGTATTATTGATATAGAACTTCAGGAAATCATATCCATCTTCACAGGAAGTTTTCCGGTAAAAAGAGATGGAATCATCGGATAAAGTAGTGACAGCAATGAGCAGTGCGGATGTTGATTCATGCTGGCCGTATGGCAGTCCGCTAACAGCGGATGCTTTTCCGGCATATGCTTCACTGGTGTCAATCTTCCAGCCATAAGTTCCCTGTGGATTCCAGTTGAATCGGCTGAAATCCTGGCTTTCAAAATCCTCATGTACATTACCTATGGTTTCGTAAAAATGAGATGTATCAGCATACAGTCCTCCTGTTACGGCGAACTCCAGTCCTACGGTGGTTCCGTCGGGGATGGTACTGTCAGCATAAACTTCAAATTCCAGCACAGTGTCCTGTCCTTCCTTCAGGTTTTTAATTGAATTGAAAGGCTTATTGACATCAAAGTAGGTGCTTGAAGAGTTGAGCGAACACCAGGCATAGGAAAAGTCGGATTTACCGTCATTTCTAACTGTAATTTCAATCATAGCAGTTTCTCCGGCATTCATTCTCTGGTCGGCATTACCGTGCTGGCTATCATTGATGAGCATACTTACCGCCTTTGGTTCAGGTGCTTCAAGAGGAAGATCAAAGCCGCTTTGCCATGTATCTCCGGCATTATCAGTAATGTGTAATACAAACTTAGCTTTGTGGCCGTTTTTAGCGCCTTGCTTAATATCAATTTCAAATGCTCCTGTGGCAGAACTGGAATCTTTAGAAGGGATATGCCCCCAACTGGCGCTTTGTTTGGTTATGATAACGTTCGTGTCATTGGTTGCCAGGACGGCATTTATACCGGTTCCGTCATCAAGCCCGATATTTTCCAGCATCACATTAAGGCTTATATGCTCACCCTGATCCGCACCCTGATCGGAATTTCCAGCCTGATCATTCACCTCCATGGATTTAAATCTGATATAAGGACCATTGGAGATAGTTACAGGCAAATCCTCAAAAAGGATATCATGATTATAGGCCACAAGGGCAATGGTTAAAGTATCCGGGTTAAGAAAGGGCGGAAATGTCAGGGTAGCCTTTCCATTAACGATGTAATCCACATCCAGTAAAATGCTGTCTGCCGATACAGCTATACGTGCTCCTTCCTGGGGTGAGTTTATGGTAATGGAAGTATCTCCGGTGAAAAGTACTGGAGAAAAACTCATTGAGGCAGTCTTAGATGTATCTGTGCGGAGCATAACGGAAGGATCCCCGAAAATATTCCAGGTATCTGTCATTTCAGATCCGTCGGAGCCGTATGCATCATTCATTTCCATGCAACCATCTATGGAAATTCCGCCAAAGGTTCTTTTTATATTACTCTGATAGGATTCGGTGAGGATGTCCACCATTTCATCCTGAGCATGCATCGGCGGATCCCAGCTTTGATTAATGGTTGACATCAGTGCGGCAATAGCACCTGTGGGTTCTCCATTACGGTTGGCACGGGTCCAGCTTTCTGCAAAGCAGGTATTATTGACAAAATTCCCATTCACACAGGCAACTGATAGAATAAACGGCCAGGATGTGGTGTTAGTGAGCTGATCTATGTCATTATTGGTAAATCCTGAAGATGACCAGGAATGAGTGCTGCCGTGACCGGTGTAAAGGATGTTGCCAACGCCGTGGTTAACAGCCTGAGACACCATGGAAGCCGTAGGATTAGAGGGAGCATCATTGCCGCCCTGAGAGCCGTCGAACATTTCCAGCGTATTGATATAACTGTATGCCTGAAGATCGGTATGCATATTCCGAATGTGTTCGTAATCCATTTCGTTATCATCACCGGGGCCTTGATTGGAAGACAGGCCAAGCACAGTATTCAGCCAGTCGTTGTTATTGTTTACACCTGTTTCGTATCTGATGGTGCGGCTTACCATTGTTTCCACATGTGAGGCCTGTTCTGCCGAAAAACGGCCTACAATCACTTCAGGGTAAGAATCGTTGCCGCTGATGTAGCCGTATGCATTATCAGAATGCCCGGCAGGTGTCATATTTACCGGTACATAGCCGGCATCACCCACCAGTAGCACAAAAGCCAGATTATGCTGCTGGTAATAGCTGCTGATGAAGTTTTGTATGTCCTTTACGCTTCCGCTTCCAAGAGTATCAATACGAACAAGCGTGGTAGGGACCCCAATGCTGTTTTTAAACTCAACCAGCGGTTTTATAGATGATTCAAAATTCTGGTGAGTCAGCACTACCATTTCACCTTTTTCATTGGAGGGGGTGTATTTTGTATTTCCGAAATTCAGAAACTGATTCCTGTAAAGCGGTAAAAACTCGCGGCTGACTGATGATGGGTTGTTATGCTTGCCGCTGAATGTTATTTTGAAGGTTATTTCGGTATGAAGCTTTAACTCACGGCTTACCGGATTATACTGCATCGGATTGATTCGCAGTGGCACTCCGCGGAAATCTCTGAATGTGTAGGGTTGTTCTGCTTCTGCTATTTCAGAAGGATAAAAACTATCGGAAGAATAAACCGCCCCCTTAACATATGGAATCTGCGACGGGTCCTGATTACGGTAAACGTTTCCTTTTGATGGCAATACATCTACTCCTGTGAATACTTTATACTTCGAGTCCAGAATTTCAATATTCAGGTCATTTCCTTCCAGAATTAAGGATGTGGTAAGGTACTGCAGTGCTGGATATCCTTTATCAAGGTTTCGTGCACCATATTTTATTGATGGTAAAACACCACTATTGTTTCCTGCCTGGTTAAGCCTGAAATCAGCTACACTGACTTTAACCACCAATCCGTTGCTGCTTTTACTAACAATTTCAAATCCTTTGTTTTCTGTTGCTGTTAATGGTATGGCAACAGATAATACGCACAATATCAATAATAATCGCTTCATGAAATCTATCTAATTATAATTTTTTCATTTTTTATACTTCCTTCCTGTGAAATAACTGAAAGGATATATATGCCACCCGGCAGGTTGCTGGTATTAAGGGTATATTTGCCTGTGTTATCAGGGATTTTCCTTGAAATCACTTTCCCTGTTATATCTCTTAGAATAATTTCCCGCATAGTAACAGTGGAAGAAATATTCACTTCCGTGCTGGCCGGATTAGGGAAAACTCTGATGTTTTCAGCCTGTATGTTTTTTTCTGTTGCAGAAACAAAAATATCATTGGGAGGGAAGATGATGTCGTCTATCCAGGCGCAGTCATTCCCCACACTCATTCCATAATCCTTTACATATTTCCAGGTGAAGGTGTGAGTACCTGCCGGGATAAAATATGATGCTCTTTCCCATTTCATCTGTGTAGTGTCGGACCAGCTTCCCATGAGGGTTGAGTCCATCCAGAATTCAAGAAAATCATAATCCTTTTCTGAGGACACCTTATACAGAAACGAAAGGGTATCAGGAGATACAACTTCCATGCTAATGGAAAGAGACGACTCCTGATTATGGCTGAGCATGCCGGCCGACTTAGCCGAGTAATTGCCTGACAGGGGGTCTTGTGAGCTTATGCTCCAGTCGTTGCTACTGGTATGCATCCAGTTGAAACGGTTGAAATCAGCGGTTTCGAAATCTTCCATAGCCTGCCCCACCATAAAAGTGTATTTTTGCTTATCAAGATAAACTCCGGAACCTGCCTCAAGATCAAGATTAAATATAGTTCCTGTCCAGGCACCGGAACCGACTTCGATCTGATATTCAACAGGAAGTTGGCCGCCGGCTGCAAGTGTCCCGTGATTTTTGCTGCCACTACCGGTTATGGTAATATCGCTGCCCGGGGTGCTCACCTGCGACATTACATTCCCTGCATCTGCCGAGCCACCGTTGACCAGCACTGTTTTAAACAGGGCAGTTTCTCCGGATTCAATCACGCCGTTTCCATTGCCCTGATATTCCGCCAGGCTTCCTCTTTTAAGCTTAAGCACGGGAGCGTGGAGCTGCATAACAAGCTTCGAGGTCCATTTTCCTCCCTGTTGATCTTCTATGGTAAGATCGAAATAAACGTAATGCTGATCAGGGATATAGTTCTTTACCTGAAGCGCAAAAGCAGTATCCAGCGTAACAACGGAGTTTCCTGCCAATGCCGGTATGACACTGGTACTGTCGAGGATAACGATATTAGTATCAGCTGTGGATAATGTAGCGGTGAGTCCGGAAGCCGGATAAGAAGTCAGGTTTTCCAGTTCTTCTGCCAGGAATATTTTTTCACCGTAATCAGCCTTTCCGTTGTTATTTCCGGCGCTATCGTTTATGCTAAAGTTTTTATGGATAACATAAGGCCCATTAGGGTTCATTATGTTAATACTGTCGATATGTGGCTGTTGATTTTGAGCTGTAATAACTATATCCACATATCCCGTCTGCTGAAATGCGGGAAAATTTAAAACTGCTGCTCCTGACTGATCTGTGCGGGAAACGGTGATCAGGGAATCATTTTGCGACAGAGCTACCGTAGCATAGGGCACAGTATTTACGTGCAGGTAACTTAAACCAACCGGAATAGCAGAGTTATAGGTGGCCGGGGTAACAGGAGGTTCCCCCCAGTATGGCATCAGTGACGGATCACCCATCAGGTGATAAATTTCCCAGTAATAATCACTTTCTTTTGATGCAGAAGCCTCTACAGCAAGATTTCCTGCAAATATCATCTGCCCCTGTGTGACATACCAACTGCTATAGGGTTGCCCGTGAGTATGGAACATCAGATCATAGGCAGCTTCCCCTGTGCCGGCATAAGTAGGATTACTGTTGATATTGGCAGTGACGCCCACGGCCCAGTAGAAATCCTCATCCCAAAGGGTATTATTAGAACCACCGATGTAACCAATGGCACCACGGTTTTCAAGCCGCAATACAGCTTCACCGAAGCAGGTAGGAGAAGAAAACTGGTTTGTGAGGCAGGCGTTACCGATCATCAAACCGTATTTTCCAGTATTTTGTACACTGCCAAGATCACTGTTATAAAGTCTTGGGTCATTCCAACCCTGGCTTAGCCCGTGTGCTGTATAGTTGGCTATGGAAAAGCCCTCGCTGAGTTTTTGGCGAACCTGTACATCCTGTGATGCTGAAGCCGGATACATAAATTTGTGGGTGTTAAATCCAGAAAGTGCATTTATATATTCACGCTCGATGTAGTTCACCTGCCCGTTGGCATGTGTTGGGCCGTAATTATTATCATAGCCTGCAATAAGCACTGCGTTATTAAGGTAAGATGGTTGCGGCATCAGGTATTGTTCGTAATTCAGAGTTTTCCTTATCTGGGCGTTCAATTGTGCTGTATCAGTGGCAGAAAAACGACCGAAATAGGCATCAGCTAAGGTGTCGCCTGTAAATTCAGCATAATAAAGGTCAGTAGGATGAGAACCGGTTGTTCCTGTAAATGTGGGTGCCTGTAATACATCACCTACGATCAGAATAAAAGAGGGGGCCGGATCAGAAGGGGTGGCATTATCATACATCGCCTGGAGGAAGGCTTTTATGGATGCCGGGTCTGGTCCCACTGCGGGATCCGAAAGATAAGCTTCCACTACTTTAAACCCTTTCCTGGTTTTCCATTTAACAAATGGCTGAAGTGACTGGCGGAACATAGTATCAGCAATAATCACATATTTGGCCGGAGTTGTTGTGATAGTATCCCTCTGTTTGTTAGCGGCATTCATCACGCCATGATAAAGAGGGTTGAAAAATCCTGATATACCCTTATTATTCAAAGAATTATCGAGGCTTTTGTCAGGGTTTTTAAATATCAGCTTAACAGCAGCGGATTTTAAAACCTTCAATTGCCTGCTTACTGGATTATAGCTAACAGGAGAAATGTGAAGCCTGGCCAGCGCAACATTACCTGCAATTCCAAGATAATGCACTGATGCAGTTTTATTAGCGTAGAAATCATCGTTTTGATATACCGCCTGGTTCATTTGAAAGTCTGGTGGCGGTTGGTTTTTAAAGTGTGTGGGCTGATGAGGATACAGCAGTCCGGGAGCTTCAGATTCTTCTATATTAACAGTCAGATATTCAGCATCACTAATCTGGATTTCTATATCTGCTCCCGCAGGTACTGAAATCAGTCTGCGCAAAACAGGTAATTCAGGAAACCCTGCTTTAAGCGAAGGGTAATACCCCCGCATGTGAATTTTGAAAAAGCTTCCCTGTTTCAGGTTCTTTTTGGAAAAACTAAGTGTGGAGGAAGAATATTCGAAAACAGCTGAGTTTTCACTGGCATGAGTAATTCTTAGATCCGTGATATTTTCTTGATCCTGAGCAGAAAAAAGTAACGGAATAATAGTTAAAATCATGACCAGGGTCATGGAAATATGTCCGGAAAATAATTTCATATTCTGGTGTTAGTTGGTAAAAACAAATGTGTTGAACATCTGCTTTCTATCTGCAAATATAAACTAATCCTGTGATTTTTTTTGGTGTCCGGGAATAGTCTAAATTAGAGCCGGTTCATATGCAGGTGAATCCATAAGCAAGAGTATTTTTAATCACCAGAGGTTCAGCGGCATATAGTCAGCGTGCAAAATATTTTTTTAACAACAGTATAAATGTAAAATAAACCGTGTGCCAGCAGATTAATTCTTGTGGATCACAGCTGTTTATTTTCCTTTAATTTTGCTGTGGATAATAAACGGAAATATTGCCGGTTTGTTTTAGAAATGGATATAATTTTTCGAATAAGCGGGAGTAAAAATCTGACTGAATCAAAATGGATAAGAAAGATAAAAAATCAGCTCTACATATAAAGGGAGGGGTAAACCAGCCCCCATCGCTCAATGAAAATCTTCTTGAAAAGCTGAGAAAGCAAAAAAAGAAAAAAAATATAAACATAGATGAATATGTTGAGGGAATACTCCGTGGCGACCGTGTTACCTTAAGCAAGGCAATTACTTTAGTAGAGAGTAATTTGCCTCAACATTATGAGACAGCACAAAAGATCATTGAAAGATGTCTTCCTTATTCAGGCAAATCCATACGGATTGGCATTACAGGGGTGCCAGGAGTGGGAAAGAGTTCCTTTATAGAGGCCCTGGGGGTTAAACTGGTGAATAGTGGCAGTAACCTTGCCGTACTGGCAATAGATCCCAGCAGCGAACGCAGTAAAGGCAGCATACTGGGAGACAAAACGAGGATGGAACAGTTGTCGGGTAGCGAGCAGGCTTTTATACGGCCGTCACCTTCAGCAGGTTCACTGGGAGGAGTAGCTCGTAAAACGCGTGAGATCATAATATTATGCGAGGCTGCCGGCTATGATCGCATCTTCGTTGAAACTGTAGGAGTAGGACAAAGTGAAACTGCTGTTCATTCCATGGTTGATTTCTTTCTTTTGCTGATGCTGGCCGGTGCAGGAGATGAATTGCAGGGCATCAAGCGCGGGATAATGGAAATGAGCGATGCTATTGTGATCAATAAAGCCGACGGGACCAACAGAGATCAGGCAAAGCAGGCTGCTGTCAGCTATGCCAATGCTCTGCATTTGTTTCCTGTCAAAGAATCAGGATGGGCACCTAAAACACAAACCTGCTCAGCGCTAACAGGGGAAGGCATCCAGGCTGTGTGGGATATGATTTTGGAGTATATGGCATTTACAAAACGCAATGGTTATTTTCTAAAGAGGCGACAGGAACAGGAGAAGTACCGCATGTATGAAAGTATTAATGAAAAGCTGAAAAATGACTTTTACAGAAATGACCGGATTAAAAAACTACAGAAGGAAATGGAGGATATGATCGTTGAAAACAAAATTTCAGCCTATGTAGCGGCTCAAAAGCTATTTGAATCATACAAGAAAGAATGGGAGTAAATCCCGGATATCAAGTTATCATCCGCTGATCAACCCAGAAAGCAGCGGATGCCTCATTATATTTGGCAGAGGACTAAACAAAAGGGTTGTAGGCTTTTTCATTCCCGATGGTGGTGGCAGGGCCATGACCCGGATATACGATAAAATCATCATCCAGGGTAAAGAGTTTTTCGCGGATGCTTTTTCTCAGCAGTCCCATATCACCAGTGGGCAAATCTGCCCGGCCCACGGAATTGGCGAATAAAACATCACCTGACAACAGAATCTTTTGGTCATGGATTATCAGGCAAATGCTGCCATCGGCATGTCCAGGGGTGTATCTTATTTCGATTTTGTCATCTCCCAGGCTGATTATTTCATTGTCATTCAGGTATCTTACCGGGTCAGGATTTGAAAATGCAGGAAATCCCATGAGTTGAGCCTGCTCAGGAGCGGAGTCAAGGATGGCCTTTCCGGCTTCATGAATCATGGGTTTCAATCCGTATTTTTCATTGATAAAGCCATTTGCAACCATGTGATCCACATGACAGTGAGTATTTACCAGCATCACAGGCTCCAGGTTTTGTTCTTCAATGAATCCGCTCAATGTGTTTTTTTCTTCCTGATAGATGCAGGCCGGATCCACGATAATACACTTCTGCTCATCATTATAAAGCAGGTAGGTGTTTACCTGAAGCGGGTTGAATGGAAATCCTTTAAGTTTTATCATACAACAATTTATTATCTGACAGTCAAACATCAAATGCCCGGAATTGTTAAACTGCATACCACATTTGCTGAGAAAAATGCCAGGCTGATTACATTTGCAAAGAAATGAAATTTTTATTTGATGTATAAATTATAGATATTTGAAGATTGAAATAAAGCAGAGTAAAATTTAAACAGCACTATCCCGTTATAGAAGTTTCAAATGAATCAATTATTGTTCAGGTGAGGAGATTTTTACGATACATACTCTTGGTTACCGCGTTAATTTCGGCAGCTACCGGCTACAGCCAGTTTTATAATGGATCGCAGGTAGAATTCGGGAAAAACAGGGTTCAGTATTTTGAAAACCGCATCTGGTTTTACTACCGGTTTACTGATTTTAATACATACTACTATCGCGGGGGCAGGGACCTTGCAATATACACATACCGCTACGCCAATCAGGAACTGGAAAGAATGCAGGATGAGCTGGATTACAGCCTGAATGAAAAAGTTCACTTTTTGATTTTTCAAAGCCTGAATGATTTGAAGGAAAGCAATGTCGGATTGATCAGTGATGAGCAGTATAATGTGGGAGGAGTTACTCACCTGGTGGGCAATAAGGTATTCATTTACTTCAATGGTAATCATGCCCACCTTGAGAGGCAGATCCGCACCGGGATAGCCAATGTGCTGGTCAATCAGATGCTGATGGGATCGAATGTGGCCGCAGCGGTAAAAAACTCCACGCTACTGGCATTGCCGGAGTGGTATAAAAACGGGTTGATATCATACCTGGCAGAGCCATGGAGCACCACCACCGACAACTATGTGAGAGACGGAATTCTCTCAGAACGCTACGAGGATTTTAATTCGCTCATGGGAGAAGATGCTACCTACGCCGGGCATTCCATATGGAAGTTTATTGCTGATAAATACGGTGAGCGGGTAATTCCCAATATCATTTACATGACCAAGGCTTCAAGGAATATAGAAAGCGCTTTTCTTTACATTCTTGGAACTTCATATAACACCCTGGTTTCGGAATGGAGAGATTACTACTATAAGATGTATATCTTCAACGGGCAGGAACAGACAAAAATTGGGGATGATGTGCTTCAGAAGCGTATGAAGAAAGATTATCGTTATTACAATCCCAGGATCAGCCCTGACGGGAAATGGGTGGTATATAGCTCCAACAGGCTTGGGAAAATGAAAATTTATCTGAAAAATCTGGAAACAGGTAAAAGAGAAAAAATATTCAGGCAGGGACATAAACTGGATCAGAAGGTGGACTATTCCTATCCCATCATAGCCTGGCATCCTACCAGCCGGCTCTTTATTATGCTGGTGGAAAGAAAAGGCGAGAATTTCATGTATTATTACGATATGCAGGAGGAAAGCCTTGAAAGACAGGAGCTGTTTGAAGTTCAGAAAGTGCTGGACATTGATTACAACCATACAGGATCAAAGATTGTGATGTCGGCAGTAAAAGACGGGCAAACCGATCTTTATGTTTACAATCTCGGATCGGAAACCTTTGAGCAAATTACCAATGATATTTATGATGATATGCATCCGCGCTTTGTCAATAATTCAGAAGATATTGTTTTCAGTTCAAACCGTACTTCAGACACCCTCCGCAATGTGAGGCTCACTTTCCGCGAGCGCGACAGAAATGACACCATCAACATACCTGAACACCGCGACATCTTTGTATACCATTACAGCACCGGTAGCCGCAAGTTATGGCAGATAACCAATACACCATACATCAATGAAACTCATCCCGAAGAATACAAAAAGGGATACGTGGCCTATCTCAGTGATCATAACGGCATAAAGAACCGCTTCATTGCAAAATTCGACAGTGCAATCAGTTATGTGGATACCACAGTTCACTACAGGTATTTTTCTCAGACATATCCTTTAACCAATTACAGCCGCAGTATCCTGGAGCATGATATAAGCCTGCCATCGGGTAAGCTGGTGGAGCATGTGTATCATGATGGTTATGATAAGATATTTGTAAGAAACCTGACATTGCAGGATACACTCGATGAGAGCATACTGGAAAACACAGTTTTTCGTAACCAGGTTATTGCAAAGCACAAACGCGAGATACCTGTAGAGAAAGAGAAGAAAAAGCAGTTGAAGGAGAAAAGGTTTGTTCCTTTGATGGAAAGTGATCTGAGGGAAGAGATAGAGCCATTGGATTCAGGTGAAGTAAATATTGAAGATTATATTTTTGAATCGGAAGCTGATTCTGAAGAGCGAAGGCGACAGCTGCAACAGCAGAAGCAAAAAGGTAAAAGCAATGCTCCTGTGGAGTTAAATTATTATGTGGAATACAGCATAAACAAGCTGGTGAGCCAGATGGATTTTTCATTTATGAGCGAGTCCTATCAACCGTTTACCGGTGGGGGAGCGCCCATTTTTCTGAATGCCGGGTTCAGCGGTCTGTTTATGGTTGGCGCCACAGACCTGATGGAAGACTTCCGGCTTACTGGCGGAGTAAGGCTTTCGCCAAGTCTGAGAAATAACGAGTACATGCTTAGTTATGAAAACCTGAAGCACCGTTTGGACCAGCAATGGGTGTTCCATAGGAAGTCATATGAAAATCCGAATTCTGAATTCATTCAAAGGATTTCTTCTCATACGGTTTATTACAAGATAAAATATCCGTTTAGCCAGGTATTTTCCTTCCGTGGTACAGCTTCACTCAGGTATGACCGTTCAACCATATTGGCAACCGATTATTTGACACTTGAAGTTCCCAATATATATTACACCTGGGCCGGACTTAAATCGCAACTGGTGTTTGACAATACCCGTAACCGCGGAATCAACACCTTATTCGGAAGCCGGGGCAAGGTGTTTGGAGAATTTTCTCAATTGGTTGATCATGGGCCGGATAATGTAAATCTTTTTGTGGTAGGTCTTGATCTCAGGCATTACCTGCCCATCCATCGTACCTTCGTTTGGGCCAACCGTTTTGCAGCCTCCACCAGTTTTGGATCTTCCAGACTGATTTATTATATGGGGGGTGTGGATAACTGGCTGGCCCCGAAATTCAACAGGAAAATACCCATTGATTACGATCAGAATTATGCTTTTCAGACCCTGGCAACTCCCATGCGCGGGTTCCAGCAAAACATCCGCAATGGGAATACCTTCGCATTATACAATACGGAATTACGCTTTCCGGTGGTAAGATATTTTGCCAAAAAACCACTCAGGTCCGAATTCCTCAGTAGTCTGCAATTGGTAGGATTTATGGACATCGGATCAGCATGGACGGGACTTAATCCTTATAGCTATGAAAATACCGTGATTGAATCAAAATATTACGAAAAGCCATTCAGAATCACGGTGAAAAGAATGGTTGAGCCCATGATCGGGGGCGCCGGTGCCGGGCTTAGAGCCAAGCTGTTTGGTTACTTCATCAGGGTGGATTATGCCTGGGGTTACACGGAAGGAAATGTTCAGGATCCGAGAATATATCTTTCATTCAATCTGGACTTTTAGCAATTTCCTCTTGCGGTTGCTTTCAACAGTCAAGAATATCTTTATGAAGTTCCTTATCTTTGTTAGCAAAACAGGCATATGGATATTCAAACCCTTGTTATACTCATTATTATAGGCTTGCTGGCTGGATTTGCCGGGGGTATTGCCGGTGTTGGTGGCGGGATAATAGTTATTCCTGCACTTATACTGGTGCTTGGCATGTCGCAGTATTCTGCACAGGGCACAAATCTGGCCATGATGATCCCTCCGATAGGGATACTGGCAGCATATAATTATTACAAAGAAGGATATGTAAATTTGAAGTTTTCCCTGGTGCTGGCCATAAGCTTTATCATTGGTGGATGGCTGGGCTCAAAAGTGGCAGTGAATCTTCCGCAGGAGACCCTGAAGAAGATATTTGGAGTACTGCTTATGGCAATGGCCATTAAGTTTATCCTCAACAAATAAAAGAAACGATTATGGAAAAGATCAAAAATCTTATAAAAGAGAAAGCCAGGGTTTATCATTCTGAAACTATTGCTATAAGAAGACATATTCACAGTAATCCTGAGTTATCCGCCAGGGAATATGAAACGGCCACATTTGTGGAGCAGCAACTGGATAAAATCGGGATAAAGCATAAACGGATGGCTAAAACGGGGGTTATCGGATTTATAGAAGGTGCTGAGAAAGGCCCTGCTTTGGCGCTGCGTGCTGATATGGATGCCCTGCCAATTAATGAGGAGAATACTCATAATTATGTTTCAAAAAATGAGGGTGTTATGCATGCATGCGGACACGATGCACACACAGCTATACTCTTGGGGACTGCCCGTATCCTGTATGAGCTAAGGGAGCATCTCGGCGGAAATATTGTTCTTGTTTTTCAGCCTTCCGAAGAAAATTTACCCGGCGGGGCAAAGATGTTACTTGAAGAAGGGCTCTTTAATAAATATCCTGTGCAGAAGATTTTTGGATTACATGTGGATCCAGAGATAGAATCAGGAAAAATCGGGATGAGGGGAGGACAGTACATGGCCTCTACGGATGAGATTTATCTTACAGTAAAAGGAAAAGGCGGCCATGGAGCCACTCCCGATAAAAATGTTGACACTGTTTTGATGGGCGCCCAGATCCTTACCAATTTGCAGCAGATTGTAAGCCGGAATGCTCCTCCTGAAATTCCCACTGTACTTTCCTTCGGGCGGTTTATTGCAGATGGCCGCACCAACATCATTCCTGATGAGGTGAAAATGGATGGAACACTAAGGACATTTGATGAGACCTGGAGGGAAAATGCACATCAGCGAATAACAGAAGTAGCGCAGAACACTGCTATGGCTGCCGGCGGTTCCTGTGATGTAGTTATTGACAGAGGATATCCGTATCTTGTAAATGATGAGAAATTAACAGCCCGCTGTTTCGATGATGCCAGCGAATTTCTTGGATTGGAAAAGGTATTGAAACTGAATTTGCGGATGACAGCTGAAGATTTTGCCTATTATTCGCAGCAGGTGCCCGCCTGTTTCTATAGGCTTGGTATCAGGAATGAAGAGAAAGGGATCATATCAAACCTGCACACTTCCACTTTTAATATTGATGAAAGAAGCCTGGAAACGGGCATTGGGATAATGTCATACCTGGCCTTCAGGAATCTGAGTTCTTCACCTGAGGCTCAAGATGAATAGTAGCTGTGATATTAAGCTCGGATTTAATGGTTTGTTCTATACGGGTGGCCAGATCGTGCGCTTGTTGTACAGTGGAATGCTTGTTTACCTTGATGTGGAATGTCAGCTCGCGGTGCTCGCCGTATTCATGCAAATGGAAGTGGTGGGGGAATAATTCCTGCTGTTCGTTTTCTTCAATCAGGTTTTTTATTTGGGATATCAGCTCCGGGGATGGTCGTTTCCCGATCATGGTATTCACAGCTTCCTTTAAAATGTTGAAAACGGCATAAAGAAGTATAAGCGAAATTAGAATTCCCAAAAGGCTGTCAATCCACCAGAAATAGGGATTCAGAAAAACTCCGGCAAGTACCATTACTGATGAAAGAGCATCAGAACGATGATGCCAGGCATCGGCCTTTACGGATGAATTACCGGATTTTTTACCCAACATAAAAGCATACCGCGCCAGCCCTTCCTTGGAAATGATTGAAACAATGGTTACAACAATAGCTATAGTACCAAAACTGGCAGATTTCCTGTTCTGAAAGTGTTCTATGGATTCACGGATAAAGTCCACTGCAATATAGGCCAGCAGCACGGCTATAAAAATAGACGCCACCTGTTCCCATCTACCGTGCCCGAAAGGATGCTCATGGTCTGCTTTCTTATCCGAAAGCTTCACCCCGAGTATAACAATAAGCGAACTCACCGAATCAGTGAGAGTATGCCAGGCATCTGCAAGCAGGGCAATCGATCCGGACACCACTCCGGCCCAGTACTTCAGGGCAAACAGGATTATGTTAACCACAACTGAGGTTACTCCCTCAAGATATCCTGCCCTTTTCTTTTTCATCTGTTTATAATTTTGATTTTATCTGTCCCCGCAAACGGCCATGAGTATTACTCATGCTACACAGGTTTTCTGACTTCATTATAATCATGCTCGTGTGTGTTCTGCCTAAAGCTGATCATGGCTCGGTTCATCTGTTGTTTTTTTGATCTAAGCGAAATAAATAGTAGCCCCGGCTGCTTTTTTTCCGGGTTCCAGGCTAAGTTAGCCCGGTTTAAATAGCAGGTAAAAATATAATTTTATATACTATACAACAAAGGATAAGGAAAATTTGCCCCGGGGTAAATGGGGTTATTTAATGAAACTTTCATCAGTTTCAGTTGATTTCCGGTTGAAATGTAGTTATTATTGTATTTTGATATCATTATTAATTGTTCACTTACATCTATTCTGAAATTGGTATAATGAAATATTCATTTTGGATTATCTTATTTTTATGTGTGGCGAAATCCCTTTTCAGTCAGAATGATATCTATTATGAAAATTTTGGTATTGAGAAAATTTCACTGGACAGGGGGCTGTCGCAATGCGTTGTAACCTGCATCCATCAAGACAGAAACGGTTTTATATGGTTAGGAACAAAAGACGGGCTTAACCGGTATGATGGAAAAAGTATAGTAACATTCACCTATGAGCATAAAGACTCTAGCAGTATTAGCAACAGCTACATTTCCTGCATAACAGAAGATTCATCAGGCAATTTGTATGTGGGTACCCGGGGAGGTGGACTGAATGTTTTTGATCCTGCCACAGAGATATTTTCTGATATTAAACTAAAAAGCGGGCGATCAGGATTTGAGAATATTAAGGTGATCACTGACCTGGTTTTGGTAGAAGACCGCTATCTGCTGGCAGGGACACAGGGGATAGGGTTATTTGTGGTGGATATTAAAACCGGACAGCAGAAGAATTACTATCACGACAAAAGCAATCCATCTTCAATTCCTGCTGACCTGGTGAGAGATATACAGTACTCCCCTGAAACAGGAATTATCTATTTGTCAATCGACCATGAAGGAGTGTATAGATTTGATATTGACAAAGGAAAGTTTGAGCTTATAATTAAATCAGTCAGAAATTTTCCAAATGAGAAGAAGAAAACCTATGATGCGATTACTGTGGTTGGTAATATGCTATGGTTAAATAATATAAATCATGCACTGGAGTGTTATAATCTTGAAACCGGCGAGCTACAACAGTTCAGGGATGATCATTTCAAAATTGCCTATATCACGGATATTCATTTTCGTGACTCTATGATCTGGTGTTCCACACAGGGTTATGGTATTCTTGTGTTTGATCCGGAGCAAAAAACATTCCGCAGGTTAAAACCACGGATCAGGGACGTAGAGAAACTGACCGTAGCAGGCACCTGCCTCTATGAAGACAGTAATAACAACCTGTGGGTTGGATCAAACGGTGAGGGAGCTTTCTTTCTGGCGAAAAAAACAAAAAACTTTATAACCTATAACAGGTTCTCAGAATCGGAAAGCAGTAAAGATCACCCCAGTGTCCGCGGAATACTCAGGCAAGGCGACAGCCTTTGGATCACTACCTATGAAGGAGTGAGGCTTTATGATCTGAAAAACAACCGGATGAAACTCCTGGCTCCTGATCATGACATTTATGTGGTAAAACCTGATCCATTGTTTCCTGATTACCTGTGGATGGGCGATGAAGGAGGTGGTTTGAAAAAATTCAACAAATCCACCTTTGAGTTTACGGACATACCTAACGAGGATATTTTGCTCAGGGATCATATATTTGGTGTAAGCATTTATTCATTACTTAATGAGGGTAAGTTTTTATGGGTAGGAACCCAAAATGGACTTAACAGGTACAATAAATTAACCGGAGAAGTAAAACATTATATTCATGATGAAGATAACCCTGAAACAGTTAATTATGGCAGGGTTTTAACGATCTTTAAGGACAGCGGCGGCAGGATATGGGTTGGAAGTGATGTAGGCGGTGCTGGATTTTTTTACCCTGACAGCACAGGATTTCAACGCTTCAACAGTGATCCTGATAATCCCGGAAGTCTTAGCAATAATTTCGTAAATGCCATCACTGAAGACAGCAAGGGTAATATCTGGATATGCACGAATGGTGGACTGAACCTCTACCGGGAGGAGATGAACGGTTTTCGTTTTTTTACCAAAAGTGACGGGCTGCCAAACAATGTAATATACAGCGCCCAGGAAGATAGGGAAGGAAACCTGTGGGTTAGTACTAATAAGGGAATTTCTAAATTCAATCCTGAAAAAAATACTTACGTTAATTATGATAAAAGGGATGGCTTGCAGAATGATGAATTTAACCTGGGGGCTTATTTCAAGTCTGATGACGGGCTGATGATCTTTGGAGGGATTAGTGGATTTACCATGTTTTACCCTGAAGAAATCAATCATAACACACAAGTACCGGAAATAGCCTTTACATACCTCACCAAGAAAGATCAGCCGGGGGAACATAAAATTCCCATTACAGGAAAAAGAAAAATAGAACTTGGGCACCGGGAAACCATTTTTGATGTGGAATTTGCTTCCCTGAACTTTTATCAGCCACAAAAAAACCGGTATAAGTACCGCCTGAGTGGTATAGGGAAAAAAACCACAGGCTGGATTGAGCTTAAAAACCGCAATTCCATTTCTTTTTTCGGACTGGATCCAGGCACTTATCAGTTGCAGCTAATCGGATCAAACAATGACGGAATATGGAACAGAGAGGGTAAGCTGCTTCAGATAACCATTACTCCTCCTTTTTGGAAAACCGATCTGTTTCGCATCGGATTATTGGTTTTCTTTATTTTGCTTGGAACAGCTGCTTTCCTGATAAGAATCAGGATAGTCAGGCGGCAGAGAGACAGAATGAAAAAGCTGGTGGAGGAGAGAACCACAGAATTGCGCGAATCCAATCACTCGCTCATGCGGGAAATTGCTGAAAGAAAAAAAGTGGAGGAGCAACTCCTGGAAGCCAATCAGGCTAAAGACAGGTTATTCTCTATCATTGGTCATGATCTGAAAAGCCCGCTGTCCACTTTGCTTAGTCTCAGCCGCTATATGCAGCAGGAATATAATAGTATGGATGAGGACGAGCGTAGAAATTTTGTGGACTATATGCTGGAATCGGCTGAAAATGTATATAGCCTCACCGAGAATATACTCAGCTGGGCCAGAACCCAGACAGGCAGGATGACGGTAAACCCGCGCAAGACCGATATTCATGACGCTATTGATAATAATATCCGATTATTTAAGTCGGAATGTGAAAATAAGGAAATAAGGCTGGAAAACCGTGCAGCGCTGGTTTACGCTTATGTGGACAGGAATATGCTGGCAGCCATACTCCGGAACCTTACCTCCAACGCTATCAAGTTTACCAACAGAGGAGGGAATGTATGGTTTACCGCCCTTCGCACAAACGATACCATTACTGTGAGGGTGAAGGACAATGGTACAGGCATGGACAGCGAAACAAAAGAAACACTGTTTAAAGCTGCTCATGCCAACAAAGCTTTTGGCACAGAAAACGAACCCGGTACCGGCCTGGGATTGCTTATATGCAAAGAGTTTGTGGATATTAACGGAGGAAGAATATCTGTCAGCAGCACACCCGGCAAAGGCACTACTATCAGCTTTACTTTACCTGCAGCAGATTAATGATCTAAAAGCAGTTCCTTTGGCATTGACCCGAAGGAGGAATTGCGAAGGCAAAAATCCAAAGATCGCAGGGCGAAGTAGAGATTAATGAGCATATCAAACAGCTTTGAGGCCTCGCGGCCCGGCGGAGGCGGTTAGCCCGGGGGCTGCACGGCTTAGCTGCCGCGCTGTGGCAGAGCGGAGCGCAAGCGAGCTCCTGTCCACAGCTTGCGGCAGCTTGCACGTGCAGGCCCCGGCTAATAGCCGCAGACGGTAGCCTGCCGTGGCGGGGATTCGCGGGTGGGCAGGCAGGCGTAGCCGCCCAAATGAAAATGATGAAATAAACCTTTCATTGATACAGGCTGTTGAATCTAAAGAACATCAAAAAACCATTGATTTATGAGAGCAATCTGGAAAGGCGGTATCCGCTTCGGCCTGGTGTATATCCCCGTGAAATTATACAGCGGTGCCAGCACACATAAGATAAACCTGGACATGCTCCGTGAGAAGGATGCCTGCCCCATTAAATACACGAGGGTTTGCAAAAAAGATGGTAAAGAGGTGCCCTGGGAGAATATCGTGAAGGGGTTTAAACAGGATGATTATTATATTGTGCTGAAGGACGAGGATTTTGAAAAGGCACAGAAGGAGAAATCAGAAGCTATAGAGATTTCGGACTTTGTGAAGATTGAAGACATTAGCCCGAGGTATTTCGAAAAACCTTACCTGATTGAACCTGAGAAGGGAGCGGGAAGTACTTACAACCTGCTGCGTGAAGCGATCGTGAAATCGGAGATGGGCGGTCTGGCAAAGTTTGTGATGCGCAACCGGGAGCATCTGGCACTGCTGATGGCGGACGAGAAGGTGATATTTCTGATACAAATGCGATATAAGCAGGACCTGCGTGAACCTGAAGACCTGAAGCTGCCTAAAAAGAAAAAGCCGGATAAAAAGGAGTTGGATATGGCAATGAAGCTGATTGACCAAATGAAAGGGAAATTTAAGCCGGAGAAATACAAGGATGAATATCAGGAAAAACTGAAGAAGATTATTAAGGCCAGGGCTAAAAATAAGGAATTTGAGCCTGCTGAGGCAGAGGAAAAGCCCACGGAAATGAAGGACCTGATGAGCCAGTTGAAAAAGAGCCTGGAAGTGTCGAACTAAAAAGGAAGGGATGATTAAGCAGTGTCGTCACTAAAAAAATATAACGAGAAACGTAATTTTGATAAAACTCCTGAACCGGCAGCCGGTGATGGTGATATTCCGCATGAAAACCGTTTTGTGATTCAAAAGCATGAGGCGCGCCGGTTGCATTACGATCTGCGGATACAAATTGGAGATGCATTGTTGAGCTGGGCAGTGCCAAAGGGTCCTTCTCTTGATCCGGGTACGCGACGGCTGGCAGTACGCACGGAAGACCACCCGGTGGACTATTTGAATTTCGAAGGAAATATTCCTGAAAACAATTATGGGGCCGGGACCATGATGGTGTGGGACCTGGGCACATACAGGCTTAAAGATGTGGATGAAAATAATCCTGAGGCGCTGCGTGCAAAGCTGGAAAGCGGATCGGCCAGGATTTTCCTGGATGGTCGCAAGGTGCAGGGCTGGTTTTCGCTTTACCGCATTAAGAGCAAGGCTGATAAGGAGCAGTGGATGCTTTCCAAAAGCAAGGATGAGTATGCCGCCGGTGACCATGCTTTTGACGAGCGATCGGTAATCAGTGGCCGTAGCATGGAGGAGATCAGATCCGGAACAGGGCAGAAAAAGGATATGGATCCTTCTGCTGAAGAATCAGCAATAGAGGCTCCTATGCCTGATGGCGAACCTATGTTGGCAAAGCTCGCGAGTGATGCTTTTGATAATCCCGGCTGGATTTTCGAGATCAAACTGGATGGTTACCGCATACTGGCAGAAAAGCAAGGGGATGAGATTAACCTGGTGTCGAGAAACGGGCATATATACAACAAGCAGTTTTCTGTAATTCACCGTGAACTGGAAAAGATAAAAGTGGATTGCCTGATGGATGGGGAAGTGGTGGTGCTGGATGAGCATGGACGTACGGATTTTCAGCAGTTGCAGCATTTGAATAAAGAGCGTGAGAATAGGCTGTATTATTATGTGTTTGATTTGTTGTGGGTGGATGGTTATTCATTGCTGAGTGTGCCGCTACTGAAGCGTAAAAAGTTGTTGAATAGTATTCTGCCTGATGGCAGCAACCGGATCCGCTATTCGGATCATCTGGAAGAAAAAGGAATAGCTTTCTTCGGACAGATGGAAAAGCTGGACCTGGAAGGTATGATCGCCAAACGAAAGGATAGTATTTACCGGCCCGGCAAACGCACTGACTCGTGGCTGAAGGTGAAAACCGTAAAAAGGCAGGAAGTGGTGATAGCGGGATACACGGCTCCGCAAGGATCGAGGAGGCACTTTGGATCTCTGGTGATGGCAGTGAATGAAAATGATGAGCTGAGATATGCCGGGCGCGTGGGCACGGGTTTTGATCAAAATTTACTGAAAGAAATTGGCGAAAAGCTTGAGCCGTTAGAAACGGACAGGGCGCCGGTGGTTAATCCGCCAAAAAAGAAGATACAATGGGTAGAACCTAAGCTGCTTGCTGAGGTGGAATTCAGCGAGTGGACCGCGGAAAAGATCATGCGACATCCTAGATTTAAAGGATTACGTGAGGATAAAGAACCAGAGCAGGTGAAACAGGAGACAGCGGAAGTGGAATCAGCAAGGTTGAACCAGCAAAGAAAGCTCAGCAATCCTGAGAAGATATTCTGGCCGGAGCTGAAAATAAGAAAGCAGGATGTGTATGATTATTATGAAGCCATGGCTGAAATCATACTGCCATACCTCAGAGGCCGCCCCCAGTCGCTCTTCAGAACCCCTGACGGAGTTAAAGGTGAGGGGTTTTTTCAGAAGGATGTGTCGGGTCTTGCGCCTGACTGGATAGAAACTGCTGAGGTAAAAAGCCGGTCATCAGAGAAAAGTAAGACCTATATGCTGTGCCAGGATACAAGAAGTTTATTATACATGGTGAATCTTGGTTGTGTGGAAATCAACCCGTGGAATTCGGCAGTGCCGGAGCTGGATAAACCGGATTACGTAGTGTTTGACCTGGATCCGGTGGAAGTGGGATTCAGCAGGGTGGTGGAAGTAGCTGTAGGTTTCCGGGAGTTATTTGATGAACTTGAGCTGCCGTTTTTTGCTAAAACCAGTGGGTCAAGGGGAATGCACATCTACCTGCCTGTGCTTAAGCAGTATTCACACCAGCAGGCCCAGCAATTCGTGAGGCTGATCGAGATGGTAATCCATCTGCGGTATAAAAAGCTTACCAGTTTTGAGCGGAGCCCTGCCAAACGAAAAGGGAAAATATACCTGGATTACCTGCAAAACGGACGCGGAAAAACAATGGCTTCGGTTTATAGCCTTCGTCCGAAGCCGGGCGCTAAAGTTTCGGCTCCGGTGACTGCAGAAGAGCTCACCGCAGATCTTGATCCCGCGGATTTTAATATCTACACCATGAAAAAAAGAGTGAAGGAAAAGGGAGAGCTGTGGCAGGATTTTTTTAAAAAGCGTGTGGATATTAAGGAGGTGATCGCCAAACTGGGATGATAAAATACCATAGCACTAATCATCACCTTCACGCGTAAGTTCTTCCCATTTCCAGCCGTCATGAGCTATGAGCACCATTCACCTGAGTATGGTAGTAAGCATATCAATGCTTATTAACAGAACAATTGCAGCGCCGGCTATTATCAGAAGGGTTTGCATTTACTCAGAGGCATTTTTATGATATCACGCTATGTAAAATGACCTGTGAAGGATCATTTTTGTTCAATGCGATAAAGCTCGGATATTATGTGACCGCTTAACTCCAGCTTCTTTTTATTCCACAAATACACCTTCAGGATATCACTGTTGGAATAGTCGTTAACGGCAACGGTGAAGTCAAAACTGATTCTGCCATTCTCGTCCGGCTTGCATGATTTTACCAGCGGAATACCCTGGTAGAAAAACACCTGCTGCTGTTTAGGATTTTCGGCACTAAATACCATTACGGCTTCCTTAAAAAAGCTTATGTCCTGCAGTTGTCCACGGCATCTTACAAACAGAGGGGATCGCAGAGAGTCTTCATAAACTGTGAAAAATTCCTGCGTGCCTTTGATTTCTTTTGAAAACCGGGCAACTTTAGTTCGTGGCAGGAATTCTTTGCGTTTGAACAGTATTAGTTTTGAATATTCATCCCTGAAAAGCGGCTCATATAATTCTGTGATATCCGGGCGGAGCTCCAGGAGCTGAATAATGTAATCTGGTAGAGTATCTGCAGGCGTTTTTGATTTCTGAAAGGCCTTAAGCGGAAGACCCTCTTCCCTGATGAGCGATTCATCCATGCGCCAGAATCTTCCGCCGGTGGAGGTGGGTATGCCCAACGTATTATCAGGGATTTTGCTGATAAGCCGTTTGTCAAAATGCTCAAGAGGATAAGCCATCGTGCGGTTAAGGTTGAATTGCATGATGAAGCTGAGCAGGCACAGTGGAATAATAATCATTCCTGCAAGGTTTATTTTCAGATAATCAAATGAGAAAGCCAGGCTTCCGAAGAAAAATATCACCAAAAAAAGCGCGGCCCTGTCTTCAGGGAAATTTACTCCAAGGAGGTAGTGTTGTCCAGGTATATTAATCAGACTAAGTACGAAAAAGACAGGAAAAATAATATTGGGCTGAAATATGTTAAATGAGCGGATGAGTATAAAAATCAGGGTACTTATTATGAATACTGCCAGGATGATCAGAAATATATCAAACCAAAAACTGCTGATCTTCCACAGATGCCAGCTCATAGAGTGAAGGGTGATGTCAATAAAACCTTGCTGTGCACCATAATAAAGCTTTCCTGTTTCTTTCAGATGAAATGAGTATTTTATGGCATAAGCAAGGGGAGCAAGTGCAAGCAGGCCGGCAGTTAGCCAGTACGGCTTTGTTTTAATGATCAATAAGGAAGCCCATACAATTGCAGCCAGTGCAAATGGGATTAATGTAAGGTTAGCGTAAACTGCCAGTAGCCACGAAATAACCAACAGCAAATAATGGGCAGTTTTTTTATTTCTGAAAAATAGAAGCATTTGTAAAATGGCGAAGACCATACAAGCCATCGACAGGGCATATCCGCGGGCCAGGAAAAAATAGTCCAGCAAAAAAGGCGACAGACAGAATAGAGCCAGGATCATGTAAAAGTTTAATCTCCGGCTGAAAAAGGATCGCATGGAAAATAATGTCCAGTAGTAAACAGGAAATGCGAGCACGGAAGCCAGGCGAACGATCCACCGGGCATCTGACTGGAAAACCCGGATGAAAAATCCGCCCAGAAAACTATTGAGAAAGTGATTGTTTGCATCCACATATCCGCTGTAAGGTAGAAAGTTCCAGGGTATCATGTAGGCCCATTTGGTCACAATTTCATCATGGATAAAAAATACTGTTTGGGATTTTATAATGATATAAGCCCACAATATCAGGAATAAGAAAAAGGCAGCAATATTCTCCCATTTTTCGAAAACGTTTTCAGGGCGCAATAAACGGATCATGAAACCGGGTTTGAGTAGTTCAGAAAGCTAAAGTAAGAAAAACTAAAACACGTTATTCATTATTGTTTTACCACCCTTTTCACCTCTTCAACATTAATATCGGTTGGGATACCGGATAACCAATGCTTTTTACAGCCGCAGTAATCCAGAAACACACACTGTGATGGAATGTTAAGCCGCTTCATTTCAAAGCCTCCCGTCAGCAGGTGCAGCACGCAGGCTGCACCAATCACCGGGGCTCAATTGCCTCCTATGGTTTCCTCAAACTATGTTACATAAATCTTGTTAGTTTTGTAGAAAAACCAACTGCTGAAAATTATGAAAAAGAAAAGGATAGTGGTTCTGACAGGTGCCGGTATCAGTGCCGAAAGTGGTATTAAAACATTTCGGGATGATAACGGGATGTGGAAGCAATACCGTTTTGAGGAAGTAGCATCACCCCGCGCCTGGCATGATCACCCGGAAACAGTGCTTGAATTTTATAATCAGCGTCGTAAAAATGTGGTGGAGGCACACCCCAACGCTGCTCACAAGGCACTGGTGAAGCTTGAGGAGGAGTTTGATGTAAAGATTATTACTCAGAATGTGGATGACCTGCATGAACGTGCCGGATCAAAGGATGTGCTTCACCTGCATGGCGAGATCCGCAAAGCGCGCAGTTCCAATGATGAATCACTTGTTGAAACACTGGAAGGCTGGGAGCTGAAGATGGGCGACAGAGCCTCTGACGGAGCACAGCTTCGTCCGCATGTGGTTTGGTTTGGAGAACCCGTTCCCATGATGGATGTGGCTGTTCAGCTGACCCGTGAAGCGGATATCCTGCTCATAATCGGTACCTCCCTGAACGTATATCCTGCCGCCAGCCTCTTTCAGTTTGCCGGTAAAGATGTACCCAAATTTTATGTGGACCCCAATGCAAATGAATCCATCAATATTCATAACTTAAAAATAATGAAGGAGAAAGCAGGAACAGCTGTTCCTGATCTGGTGGAACATCTTTTGAATATTTATTCATAGGCTGTGGTAAGTTGATTATAGACAATAGTCTGGCAATTAGCAAAAATATTACTAATTTAGTCGGCAACAAACCGGAGACCAATGAAAGTTTTTCTGAAAAAGAATAAAAAACCTGTTGCAATAGGCTTGCTTGTATTGCTCCTGTTTTTCATTCTGATTATTTCCTTTAGCAGTAGTAAGAATAAGGATGACAAAAACATCCTTCCGCCGGACAGTGTAAATGCCAATGTATTGAAACAGATACAGCAGGAAGGCAACCTCACTGCAATTACTGATTTTAACTCCATCAATTATTTTGTATATCGCGGCAGGCCCATGGGATATCAGTATGAACTTCTGAAGGAATATGCCGGTCATCTGGGTGTAGAGCTGGACCTCAGAGTTGATAATAGTCTGAAATCAAAATTTAACTGCTTAAACCGGGGTGAATGCGATATTATAGGTATAGACCTTACGGTAACCAAAGAACGCTCAAGGTATGTGGACTTCACCATACCCCACAGCCTTAGCCGGCAGGTGTTGGTACAGCGGAAGCCGGAAGGATATCACCGTATGAATACATTGGAGATAGAGAAAGCACTGATAAGGAGCCAGCTCGACCTCTCAGGAAAGACGGTTTATGTACAGCGAGCATCTGCTTTTGTGTCGCGCCTTCAGAATCTTGCAGATGAAATTGGTGCAAATATCAACATAAAAGAAGCGGATTATGAAGCCGAGCAGCTGGTGAAGATGGTAGCCAAAGGAGAGATTGATTACACCGTTTGTGATGAACATATGGCCATGGTTAATAAAACTTATTACGACAATATTGATATAAATACACCGGTTAGTTTTCCTCAGCAACTGGCCTGGGCAGTGCGAAAAGGGGCTGATTCCCTGCGCCTGTCAATTAACAGCTGGCTGGCGGATTACAAGAAGACAGAAAGCTACCGTAGCTTGTATCACAAATATTTTGTCAGCCGCAAGACACCTCATAAGCAAAATCAGGAATATCATTCCATGAGCGGAGGGCGGATTTCGCTGTATGATGAGTTGATAAAAAAATACAGTGAGGAAATCGATTGGGACTGGAGGCTACTGGCATCCCTGATTTATCAGGAATCACGCTTTCAGAATGATATTAAATCATGGGCCGGGGCCAAAGGACTAATGCAGCTTATGCCTGAAACCGGTGAGCGTTTCGGTGCAGAGGATCTTGATGATCCTGAACAGAACATCCGCGCCGGGGTAAGGTTCATTAAATTCCTTGATAAGCAGTTTGCCAGCACCAAAATAGAAAAGGAAGAACGTGTGAAATTTATTCTGGCTTCCTATAATGTAGGTTTAGGCCACGTGCAGGATGCATTGCGGCTAGCGGAAAAATATGAAGCAGAAACTACCAGTTGGGAAGATGTGGGCACGTTTCTGCTGAATAAATCCCAGCCAAAATATTATAACGACCCGGTGGTGAAATATGGCTACTGCCGTGGAGAAGAAAGCTATAAATTCGTAAATGAGGTATTGTACCGCTATGAGCATTACAAAAGGCTGGTGCCCGCATAATCACTCAACAAAACCAAACAGCCAAAGCGGGTTATTAAAATGATCTCTACATCGGTCATTTTGTTCAGCTGTTAAGTTAATTAGTGCGCTTCCAGCCAGTTTTGCCCCTCGTTAATATCAACCACCACGGGTATGCTCAGCGGCATGGCATTTTTCATTTCCTCTGTCACAATATTTTTTACTTCCTGCAATTCATCACGAGGCACATCAAAGATCAGTTCATCATGTACCTGCAGGGTCATCTTTGTTTTCATACTGTTTTTCTTCAGCTTATCATGAATTCTGATCATGGCAATCTTGATCATATCAGCCGAAGAGCCCTGTATGGGAGCATTAATAGCGTTACGTTCGGCAAAGCCGCGCACGACATTATTTCGGGAATTGATATCCCTGAGATAACGCCGGCGGCCCATGAGTGTTTTCACGTATCCCTGCTCGCGTGCCAGATTGATCTGCTCATCCATATATTTTTTCACAGCCGGATATTCATCAAAATAGGCATCTATTATTTGTTTGGCTTCACCGCGCTTGATGTTGAGGCGTTCCGCCAGCCCAAAAGCTGAAATGCCATAAATAATCCCAAAATTGACCATCTTGGCATTTCGTCTCATTTCCGGGGTCACTGCTTCAGTGTTCACGCGATACACTTTGGCAGCCGTGGCCGTGTGGATGTCCTGCCCCTCACGAAATGCCTTCAGCATGGATTCATCGCCGCTGAGTTCGGCTATCAGCCTGAGCTCTATCTGGGAGTAATCCGCAGCTACCAGTACATGATTTTCATCACGGGCAACAAAAGCTGCACGTATGGCCCTGCCCCGTTCGGTGCGGATGGGGATATTCTGCAGATTGGGATTGTTGGAACTCAGTCTTCCTGTGGCAGCCACCGTTTGATTAAAGGTGGTGTGTAACCTGCCGGTGTAAGGATTGATAAGCTCAGGCAGGGCATCCACATAAGTGGACTTGAGCTTGGATACCGAACGGTATTCCAGTATTTGCTCCACAATCTCGTGCTTATTCATCAGCTTCTGTAACACATCCTCACTGGTGGAGTACTGTTTTGTCCTGGTGAGCTTCGGCTTTTCGGTGATCTTTAGCTTTTCATAAAGGATAACCCCCAGTTGCTTGGGAGATGAGATATTAAACTTTTCCCCGGCCATCTCAAATATTTTTTCTTCGATGCCGCGCAGCTCCTCCGCAAGTTTTTCTGAAGCTTCTTTCAGCACATGCACATCCAGCTTCACTCCTTCTTTTTCCATGGATGCCAGCACCGGTATCAGCGGAATCTCAATGTCATAAAACAAATCCAGCAGCCCGTTTTCCTTTAGCATGGGTTCAAATACCTCTCTCAACTGCATTGTGATGTCCGCATCTTCACAGGCATAATCTGCCACCCGCTTTACATCCACCAAGCGGATATCTTTTTGATTTTTGCCTTTCTTTCCAATCAGCGTTTCGATAGATACGGTTTTGTAATTCAGATAAGCATCTGCCAGAAAATCCATATTATGCCGCATATCCGGTTCGAGCAGGTAATGCGCGATCATGGTATCAAACATACGTCCGTTTACATCCAACCCATAATTCTTCAATACGGTGATATCATATTTCAGGTTCTGACCGGTTTTTTCCACCATATCATTTTCAAACAGTGGCCGGAAATACTCCAGCAGTTCCTTTGCTTTTTCTTTTTCAGAAGGAAACGGTACGTACCAGGCCTGTTGTTTTTTTATGCTGAATGATATGCCGGCCAGTTCAGCCTGCGTGGCTTTCAGGCTGGAGGTTTCGGTATCGAAGCAGAAACTGCCGTTTTTTTCCAGTTGCTGAATCAGTTTTGTGATTTCAGCTTCCTTTTGCACCAGCTTGTAATCGCATTGAGCAGAATCAATGGTTTCACGCCTGGCCGCAGCTGAATCATCCATAGCGCTAAACAGGTCGGGTGCCTGTCCGCCGCTTGCTGCCGGTTTTTCTTCCGAGAATAATTCAGCTACTCTTTTTTTATATTGATTGAACTCCAACTCATCAAACAGTCTGCCCAGCTTTTCGGTATCCGGCTTGCTCAGCTTCAGCTCACCGGGGTTATAATCCACCGGTACATCCGTGATAATCTTTGCCAGTTCTTTGGACATTTTTCCCTGCTCAGCGAACTCGATCACATTTTCCTTTTGTTTTCCTTTCAGTTCGTTCGCGTGTTCGATCAGGTTTTCCAGGCTGTGATATTTTGCGATAAGTTTGGAAGCGGTCTTTTCTCCTATGCCGGGGATGCCGGGGATATTATCTGAAGCATCACCCCATAAGCCAAGTATGTCCACCAGCTGCACAGGTTCTCTGATTCCGTATTTTTTGCATATGTCCTCCACACCAAGCACCTCGGCTTTGTTGCCCATTCTGGCGGGTTTGTACATAAAAATATTCTCTGTAACCAGTTGTCCGAAGTCCTTATCACTGGTCATCATATATACTTCAAAGTCATCTTTTTCAGCTTTTTTTGCGATGGTTCCAACCACGTCATCAGCTTCATAGCCTTCCATGAACAATGCGGGAATTCCAAAACCTTCCAGCATTTCATGGATGTAGGGCAACGAAAGCGCGATATCCTCAGGAAGGGCTTCGCGTTTAGCCTTGTATTGGGCATATCCCACCTTACGTTGCGTAGGAGCCAAAGTGTCAAAAGCCACAGCTATATGCGTGGGTTTCTCTTTTTTCAAAACTTCCAGTAGCGTATTACCAAAGCCAAGAATTGCGGAGGTGTTTAGACCTTTGGAGTTAATTCTGGGGTTCTTATTCAAGGCATAATAAGCCCTGTATATCAATGCCATCGCATCAAGCAAAAACAGCTTTTTCTTCTGTGTCATGTTCCGTTTTGTTTATTTTTTCAAAGTTAATCATTCATTCCGATATTTATTATCAACATATTTTAAACTTATAAGTAATTGTAGGCGAATAACAATAAAGTACAGACAGGGATTTTTGTTTTGAATAATTAAGAAAAAATTCCCCCCGGGGGGGTGCTGAATGATTATTTTTATGATCACTAATCGAAAGTTCATTGTATGACAGAAAAAAGCAAAGGGACTACATCCCGGAAACGCAGAACAAAGAAGATATTCGTTCTTGACACCTCGGTAATTATTTATAATCACGCTGCCATCCACAGTTTTGAGGATAACGATGTGGCCATCCCCATCACGGTTCTGGAGGAACTGGATAACTTCAAAAAAGGTAATGACACCAAAAATTTTGAAGCACGGGAATTCATACGTATTATTGATAAACTTTCGGCCAATCATTCTCTCACCGACTGGATTCCTTTGGGCCGCCCGAAAAGCGGCAAGTTTAAGGTGATCATGCATGAGAATGAAGGCAATATGGATGCCGAAAAGGTATTTCGTGATCACAAAGCCGACCACCGCATTCTGAATGCCGCGCTAACACTAAAAAAGCAGCATCCGCGCAAACAGGTTATACTGGTAACCAAAGATGTGAACCTGCGCCTGAAAGCCAAATCCATTGATCTTCCCGCAGATGATTTCCAAACCGGGAAAATTAAGGATGTGGAATCCTTGTATCCCGGGAAAACACTGGTTGAAAACCTGGATAAGTCACTGATCGATAAACTATACCAGGAAGGGGTGTGCGAGCCTGATGAGCTGGGCATCAAACAACCTATTGCCAATCACTATTACATCCTCCGCAATTCACGAGCCTCAGGGCTGGCGTTCTATAACCCCATCACACAGCTTATTGAAAAGATAGAAAAGCGGCCAAGCCTTAGGATCACACCACGCAATGCCGAACAGGTGTTTGCCATGCACGCCATCACCAATCCGGAAGTGAAATTGGTGACACTGCAGGGAGTGGCCGGAACAGGAAAAACTTTGCTTGCCCTGGCAGGAGCCCTGGAAAAGCGCAGGCTGTATAAACAGATATTTCTTGCCAGACCCATTGTGCCACTGAGTAATAAGGATATTGGTTATCTGCCAGGGGATATCAAATCAAAGCTGAACCCGTATATGGAACCGCTTTTTGATAACCTGAAGTTTATCAAAAATCAGTATAACGAGAAAGACCGCGAATATAAGATGATAAGTGAAGCACTGGAAAAGGAAAAGCTGGTTATTTCGCCCCTGTCATATATCCGTGGACGCAGCCTGTCAAATATCTGCTTTATCGTGGATGAAGCCCAAAACCTGACACCGCATGAGGTGAAAACCATTATTACACGGGCAGGCGAAGGAACCAAAATCATCTTCACAGGCGATATCTATCAGATTGATACGCCTTACCTGGATTCACAGTCCAATGGCTTGTCCTACCTGATCGACAAAATCAAACATCACCCGATCTATTCTCATGTTTTACTGGAAAAAGGAGAGCGCTCCGAGCTGGCAAACCTGGCCAATGATCTGCTGTAAGCTGAAATGATACTTATAGATACCTGAGCCGGAGCAAGAACTGGTTCAGGTATTTTT